>JAPLDI010000049.1 GCA_026391795.1 Bacteroidota bacterium | reverse complement strand
TAGAATAGATATGGTATAAGGGAATAATGATAAAATTTGATCCGCAAACCGGACCTCCCTCTTTGGTATGGAACCAATAGCAGTTTTTTCTTACGAACCATCCTTGTTTATGTTCCGGGTCATTTTCATCTTCGATGAAGTCCCGGGGCTTTTCAACTATTGCTTTTGCACAAGCGATTCTTTTGTCTTCACTGGCAATTTTCTTGCAAGTGTCGTTGAAGGTCTTTTTTGAAACCTTGTACTTTTTTGACAGGTAACTGATAATCAGATCAGCCTGGGGGCCATTGTTCAGCGCAACAAGATCATGGCATATTTCATTGACAGCGTCGCCCTTGCGGATAATATTATCTGAGGCCGTTTCAAGACGAATCTCTGCAGAAGAAATGACAGATTCTTTTGCGCCGGCATCTGTTTGGATCAGCTCGAGATCTTCTTTAGGCTCATTCATTTTTCAAAGCCCTTTCAATATTTTCAAGATTCATCGCAATAATTGCATCGACATGCTTAACAGTTTCCTCAAGTTTATTGGTGAGTCGTAATCTTCTGATCAGGTTAAATTCGGTGAGCAGTTGTTCCAGATGCATGTTTCTTGCTCTCAGATACCTGTTTTCAATTTCAAGCTGTTCGTTTTTGCGAAGGATCCATTCGAGGCTTCTCATGTAATCCCATGCGTACTTCATGACATCAGAGGTCTTTTTCCAAAAGAGCCAGGATTCTGTTTTTCCGGATTTCAATTCGGATTTTCCTAGAAGCGCATTTACCTCATGAATCCGATCCATGAGCATGCCTGGGGCACCCCCATATATGGTCTGGCCATCTATATCCATGAAAGAAATTGTTAATGAATTTCGATTTGAGGTTGAGCTGCTAGAATAAACTCCCAGCACCCTATCGTCAGTTTAAGATCGAAGGTCCCCATAGTGTCAACTGTCTTCATTTGATCCTGCTATTAAGAAGTTCAATCCTTTGACACAATTTATTAATCTGTAAAGCATCTTCTTCAACAACCTTTATTGCTTCTTCTATGATGGTCTGGTTGTAGTCCGGGTGGACGGGGTTAAGACAACGGGAGATATATTGTATAGAGAACCTGATGTCTCTTTCTTTAAGCCTCGTTTGTATTTTCCTAAAGCTGCCATAAGGCAGTTTTTTTCGGAGTTCTGATAATGATTCATTTCTGTTTTTCATAAGTAATTTGTGGTTATTAATAGTTGAAACGCCCCTGTTCCTTGCGTTTGATCAATAGGAGGATCAGCATTTTTTCAAATCCTCCATCACTTCACTTTCAAAGTAAAAAAGTTTGCCCCCGATTTTATGGGAGCGGACGATCCCTGCCTTGCTCCATTTATGGAGTGCAGGACGACTAACCCCGATCATTTTACAGACAAAAGGAGCCGATACCGGTTTTTCAATAGTTGATTTTTCGTTCATAGTGTTTGTTAATTTTTACGAGCGGCAAAAGTATCAAACGAGAGATTACTAAAAAAGGAAAGATATGAACAACTTACTGATTACTAAACTAATAGTAACCTTAAACTAACCTGAATCGCAACTCGATATTAACATTATGCGACCAAACAGATTAGTGTTTAACCAATTAGAAAGAGAGTTTTTTTTTGATAAAATCTGAAAAATAAATCATTGCCGGGAACTATTTTTTACTTCATGAAATTTCAAAAATCAAGATCAGTAATTCTGGAATCCGAAGTAAAAAAAGAGATGAAAGGTGAGAATCAATTAAGAAAAAAGTTAGATTTGCACTAACTCCATTTACCAATGTTTACAGGCGAAAACAAAGAAAAAACCCAAACAACAAAATCGAATGATTTTATCATTTGGGTTTTAAGAGTTGACAGAAAACTTGACAGTTTTTAGCAACTACCTTCCGAAACATCAGTAAATACTGCTAATCCAGAAGCTATCAGTGACTCCGGAGGGAGTCAAACCCCCAACCTTCTGATCCGTAGTCAGATGCTCTATTCAGTTGAGCTACGGAGCCATTTTGAGGCTGCAAAGGTATATTTATTTTGGGAATTTGCAAAACCGCTACCTCTCCCTTTTATCTACCTCCTCTAAGCTCAGAAACAACCTCAGTTTAATAGCCCTGAACGTAGTGAGTCAGAGAAAGTATTAGCCGGAACTCAGGTCAATTTTTTTAGATTCAAAAAAAATCGTAACTTTGCAGGTTCATTCATGGCTGCAGTGTGGAAAGGCCTTGTTTTCCAGGAAACAGATTAAGGAAGAAGTGATGATAACCATTGGGAACCGGAAACTTACAGTCGGCGATTTCTTCAAAGTATTGTTTGAAGGGGAAAAAGTCGATATCGATATAGAATCCCGTCAGAAAGTTGCTGAAGATTTTGAATTCCTGAAGGAATTCGCAAAAGGGAAAGTGATCTACGGTATCAATACCGGCCTGGGTCCTATGGCCCAGTTCAAGATCAACAACAACCAAGAGCTGGAACTTCAGTACAACCTCATTCGGAGCCATGCTGCAGGATGCGGTCCTCCACTGCCCGACATTTACGCGAAGGCTACCATGCTGGCACGGGTCAATACCCTAGTACAGGCCAAATCAGGCATTCATCCCGAAGTTGTGGAACTGCTCAAGGAGTTGATCAACCGCGACATCAACCCCTACATTCCTGAACATGGTGGTGTTGGAGCCAGTGGCGACCTCGTGCAGCTCGCCCACCTGGCGCTGAACCTGATCGGAGAAGGAGAAGTTTCGTATAAGGGTTCATTCAGACCAACTGCCGAGGTTTTCCAGGAAGAAGGACTAACTCCCATCCGGATGCACATCCGCGAAGGCCTTGGACTGATCAACGGTACCTCCGCTATGACCGGGATCGGGATGATCAATGCCATCCATGCCCGCAACCTGCTCGACTGGTCAACCCTCGCCTCCTCAATGATTACAGAGGTCGTAGAATCGTATGATGACCATTTTTCTGACGGACTGAACCGGGCAAAATCCCACCATGGACAACGGCAAGTGGCCCGGACCATGAAATACATCCTTAAGGACAGCCAGCTGATTCGCCGCCGTGCCGATCATCTCTACTATAATGACAAGACCATGGAAGTGGAGGTATTCAAGCACAAGGTACAGGAATATTA
The DNA here is from genome assembly GCA_026391795.1 of Bacteroidota bacterium. GTDB lineage: Bacteria > Bacteroidota > Bacteroidia > Bacteroidales > FEN-979 > FEN-979. The sequence goes on along the minus strand of JAPLDI010000049.1, from coordinate 202,619 downwards.
TTCCCTGCGTTGCGTTCCCCAGATACTCGGACCTGTGCTGGATACGATCTACTATACGATCCATGTCCTGATGAACGAAGTGAACTCCACCAGCGACAATCCCATTATCGACGGTGAACATAATAATGTTTATCACGGGGGCAATTTTCATGGTGATTATGTTGCCCTGGAGATGGACAAGCTGAAGATTGCCATCACCAAGCTTTCCATGCTTGCCGAACGCCAGCTGAACTACCTGATGAACCCCAAACTGAATGAGAAACTGCCGCCGTTTGTGAACCTGGGCAAACTTGGTCTCAACCTTGGCATGCAGGGCGTTCAGTTCACTGCTGTTTCTACGGTTGCCGAGAACCAGACGCTGTCGTTCCCAATGTATATTCACAGCATCACGAATAACAACGACAATCAGGATATTGTCAGCATGGGGACCAATGCCGCCCTGATCACAAAAAAGATCATCGACAACTCATACCAGGTCCTGGCCATTGAGATGATCTCCATCCTTCAGGCCATCGACTATCTCGAGATCAAAAACAGGTTATCCTCCTATTCCCTGAGCAAATATTCGGATCTGCGTCAGATCGTTCCTAAATTCACGGAGGATACGATCAAATACAAGGACATTCAGAACATCGAACAATATATTATGGAGAATAAACCTCAGTTTTCAGTTGAAGAATGAGCCTGATTCCCCATTGCTAATCAACTTTGCTGCCATGAAATATGCACTCGTAACAGGAGGTTCTAAAGGTATCGGGCGGGCTGTCTGCTGTACACTGGCTGAGAACGGATTTTATGTACTGGTCAATTTCAATTCCAGCCCTGAAGAAGCAGCCATCACACTTAGCCTTGTAAAAGACAGAGGAGGCGATGGCGAACTGATTAAATTTGATGTTTCCCGGCAGGAAGAAGTGGAAGGCGCTCTCGCTGAATGGCAGGGCCGAAATGATGGAAAAGTCATCCAGGTGCTTGTCAACAATGCCGGTATACGCAAAGACGCACTGCTGATGTGGATGAAGAACGAAGAGTGGGCTGATGTGCTGCAGACCAACCTGAACGGGTTCTTTTTTACAACCCGGTTCCTTATTAAAGATATGCTGATCTCCAAATTCGGAAGGATCATTAACATTGTTTCCTTATCCGGTATAAAAGGATTACCGGGTCAGGCCAACTATTCCGCGGCCAAGGCCGGTGTTATCGGAGCAACCAAAGCCCTTGCCCAGGAAGTGGCGAAGAAGAATGTGACTGTCAATGCCGTTGCACCAGGGTTTATCCATTCTGACATGACCCGGGACCTGGATGAGGCCCAGCTCAAAGCCATGATCCCAATGAACAGGTTCGGAAAGCCTGAAGAGGTGGCAGAAATCATTGGCTTCCTGGCAAGCGAAAAATCCTCCTACATTACAGGTGCAGTCATCAATGTAAATGGAGGACTTTATACTTAATTACGAATTTCGAATTCAGCATTGAAATACCTTCGTTATTAGTTGTTATCTGTTAGTTGTTAGTTGTTATCTGATGAACAGGGTTGTAATTACGGGAATGGGGATTTATTCGGTGATCGGGAAGAATCTCGCCGAAGTAAAGAATTCACTCTTTGATGGAAAGTCAGGAATCATTTTTGATCCCCTGCGCAAGGAGATGGGATTCCGCTCCGCACTTACGGGTATGGTTGAGCGACCGGTGCTCAAGGGCATCCTTGACCGGCGTATGCGTGTGGGTCTGCCGGTTCAGGGTGAATATGCCTACATGGCAACGATTGAGGCTTTGAATAAAGCAGGAATCGATGCTGGCTTCATGGAAAAGAATGCAGTCGGCATTTTATACGGAAACGACAGCTCTGCCCTTCCGGTGGTTGAATCGGTCGACATCCTGCGCAAGAAGAGAGATACCATGATGATCGGGTCAGGGTATATCTTCCAGTCAATGAATTCAACGGTCTCCATGAATCTTTCCGTGATTTTCAAATTCAGGGGAATCAATTTCACCGTCAGTGGTGCCTGTGCCAGCGGATCACACGCCATCGGGATCGCTTACTTGCTCATCCGCCAGGGCTTGCAGGAAGTCATCGTATGCGGCGGTGCCCAGGAGATCAACCCGGAGTCGACCGCAAGCTTCGATGCCTTGAATGCATTTTCCATTCATGAATCCGAACCGCAGAAAGCTTCAAGGCCTTTTGACCGCGACCGCGACGGACTGGTTCCCAGCGGAGGAGCTGCAACAGTGGTCCTTGAAAGTTATGAATCTGCCGTCAGAAGGGGAGCAACTATTCTGGGCGAAGTTGCCGGCTACGGATTTTCTTCCAACGGGGAACATATTTCGCTTCCCAATGTCGACGGTCCTGTCGCCGCCATGCAATTATCCCTGAAAGAAGCTGGGATGGATGCTTCTGAAATCGACTACATCAATGCCCACGCTACTTCCACACCTGCCGGAGATGAAAATGAAGCAAAAGCCATCGATCATATCTTCGGAAAATCGCGGCCGCTGGTTTCGAGTACTAAATCAATGACCGGCCACGAGATGTGGATGGGCGGAGCCAGTGAGATCATTTATTCGACCCTGATGATGAACAACAATTTCGTTGCACCAAACATCAACTTCGACAATCCCGACGAGGTTACAGCCCGACTAAATATCGCTGCACATACCACTCCCTGCAACATCCGGGCATTTCTTTCCAATTCCTTCGGATTTGGCGGAACCAACTCATCCCTTGTTGTACGAAAATTTAATGGTTGAATTCTGAAAAAATCCCTATTTTTGCATCAATCAAACAGATTTGAAGGATGCAAAATGAGGAGATCATAAAGAAAATCAACCAATTGCTAATTGATGATATCGAAATCGACGAGGACCAGATATCCCCTGGCGCCGATCTGAAAAAAGATCTCGGAATAGACAGCCTTGATTTTGTTGACCTCTTTGTAATTGTTGAGAACAACTTCGGTTTCAAGATGAAAGCTGAGGAAATGTCGGACATTAAGAAACTGGAAGACTTTTACGCCTACGTCATCCGAAGAGTGAATCCAAATTAATTATTGATGTCCTCATGGAAAGGTAAAACACGAGGTGGTGTCCTGGGATATAAGATCTTCGTCTGGACATTAAAATACCTTGGACTTTCCTTTGCCTATTTTCTTCTCCTGTTCGTCGTCACTTATTTCATTTTCCCTTCTTCAAAAGCATTTCGTTCCATTTATTATTATTTTCATAAAGTTCAGGGATATGGTGTTTTCCGGTCGCTGACCAGCATCTACCGGAACTACTATTATTTTGGACAGGTCTTACTCGACAAAATTGCCATGCTGGCAGGATTGGAAAACAAATTCACCTTTGATTTCGAGGGCGAAGAATACCTCCGGGATTGCAGGAAACCTGCTGAACCGGCTGGAAAAGAATGTCAACATCATCCTGTATGATGCCGAACATCAGCAGATCAAAGGTTACCTGTCGGATGTTTTTAAAGAACGGAGAGTGAATTTCATTGTCATCCGGGAGGACTTTTCACACCTGGAGGAGATCCGGGAAGCACTAAGGCGCGGAGAGATCATTGCCATGCATGGCGACCGCTTCATTGAAGGGAACAAGGTCTTCCGGATGAATTTCCTCGGAAAACCTGCGCTCTTCCCAGCGGGTCCGGTAAACCTTGCTGCCCGTTTCGGGGTACCGGTTTCCTATGTCTTTGCCGTGAAAGAGACCCGAAAACATTACCATTTCTTTGCAACACCGCTCCGGAACATTGAATTTTCAGGGAACCTGAAGAAACGGGAGATCATCCTTAAAGAAGCGGTTGAAGCGTATGTCACTGCTCTGGAGAAGACTGTGAAACGCTATCCACTTCAATGGTTTAACTATTATAATTTCTGGGAAAGAGAACAAAAAGCAACAATCGATCAGAAATAAAAATGGAGAGAAGAAAACTTCTGCTGGTTTCTGCGAACCGATACGCAGTTCCCTACCCGGTCTACCCGATCGGGCTTTCCTATCTTCATTCTTATCTCTCTTCAAGGTTGCCTCACTTCGAGATCCGGTTGTTCGATTTTAATTTTCACACACTGGAGTCTTTCCGGGATTTTCTACTGGACTATAAGCCCGACTATACCGGCATCTCTTTCCGGAACATCGATGATGTGGATTCGACCCGGCGAACATGGTTTATCGATGGATACAAGGATATTGTAGAAACGCTGAAGAACACTGTCGAAACACGGATCATCATCGGGGGATCTGCATTTTCGATTTTCCCCCGCGAGATGTTTGCCTTCATTCAGCCTGAATTCGGGATCCACGGTGAAGGAGAGGAAAGCCTGCTCCACTTGCTGCAGTGCCTTGAAAAAAAGAGTGATCCTTCGCACATAGAGGGACTTGTGTATAAAAAAGCAGATACGATCGAAGTGAACCCCCGCAACCACTTCATCCGGCACCTGGATCTTACCTTTGACAATGAGATGCTCGATTTTTACTGGGGAAAAAGCGGGATGCTGAACATCCAGACAAAGAGAGGCTGTCCGCACAAATGCATCTATTGCACCTATCCCCTTATTGAAGGGAGTAAGGTCAGAACGCTGAATGCTGACCAGATCGTTGAAACTATGGCTGATCTTTATTTCAACAAAGAGATCAATTATGTTTTCTTTACCGATTCGGTTTTCAACATAAGCAATCCCTTTAACATTGAGCTTGCCGAAAAGATCCTCAAAAGAGGATTGAAGATCAAATGGGGAGCCTATTTTTCTCCCCACGGACTTGACAGGCAGATGCTGAAACTCTTTGCAGATGCCGGACTGACACATATTGAATTCGGAACCGAATCGCTGTCGGATTCGACCCTGAAGCATTACGGGAAACATTTTACCGTACAGGATGTGGTGGATGTTTCGGATCTGTGCAATGAACTGGATATTTATTTTTCCCATTTTTTGATTCTTGGGGGTTACGGTGAGACCGAAGAATCAATCAATGAGGGCTTTGAAAATGCCCTGCGCTTTAACAATACAGTCTTTTTCCCATACATCGGTATGCGTATATACCCGGGGACCAAACTCCAGGAGTATGCCATCCTCGAAGGAGTGATACAGCCTGATGACGACTTGCTGGAACCTGCCTATTACCTCGCAAAGGGCATCAATTATGATACTTTGAAGGAAAGGGCTGAAAAGACGGAACGAAGGTTTGTCTTTCCGGATGAGGATGTTGTTACCGTGATGAATAAAATGCGGGCACGGAAAAGAAAGGGAATGCTATGGCACCATCTGAAAAAATAGTTGCTGACGAAAAAACGATCGGGTTATACATACCGCAGAAACCTCCGGTTGTCATGATCGGAAAACTGCTGGAAGTGACAGGCCCCAAAACGGTGACTTCCTTTCTTATCAGGGAGGATAACCTCTTTTGCGATGAAGGTATTTTCAGGGAACCGGGATTGATTGAAAACATAGCCCAGAGTGCTGCAGCAGGTGCAGGATACCTGGCAAGGGAGAAAGGGACTGAGCCGAGGGTCGGGTTTATCGGAGGGATAAGGAACCTGCGGATTCATAAACTTCCGCTGGCCGGCAACGAGATCAGAACAGAGATTACGGTTGAACATGAAGTTTTCGATGCTTCCGTTGTGAACGGAAAAACCTTTCTCGAAGGATGCTGCATTGCCGAATGTGAGCTGAAGATTTTCCTGGTCAATCCGGAAAAGCAGAACTGAAATCACATCCGGAGATTTTAAAATTCCCCACCAACTATTATACAGAAATTCAGAGCATACTATTTGATAGCATTATATTGACCAAAGAGGGGAAATGCAACTTTTGGTACGACTATTTTTGTTATTTTCGCACTTTAAAAAAATCTTTCATTTTTAACTCAAAATCAACTTTTATGGAAGACGAAAAATCTACGGGTTACAAGAACCAGACCTATGGCCAGTACAGGGAGTTACTCTATTCCGAATATGCCGATGGTAAATTTGAAGCCACGGTCGGATACCATGGTGAAGCTGACAGGACCACCCTTCAGCAGGCATGGGATCTTTTTAATGACCGTATCGAAGCAGCCCGGCAAAAGGTAAAAGCCGGTGAGGCCAGTCCAATTTTATATTATATGGAAAAGACCCTGGTAACCCCCATGGACCTTTCCATGCATGCCGGCATCAATGTGTGGAGAGTGAAACGGCACCTCAAGCCAAAGGTTTTTAAAAAGCTCAGCGAGAAGACGCTGAAGAAATATGCCGAAGCCTTCAACATCACCCTCGGGCAGCTCCAAAATGTAGATTAATTTAATCAAAAATAAAATACTATGGAAAATAATACAATGATGATTGATTATAAGCACCGGCAGGCCGGACATTGTGAGAGTGGTGCTACCTCAAACCTTTTCAAATTTTACGGGATCGAAATGTCGGAGCCCATGGCTTTCGGGATCGGGAACGGGTTGTTTTTCAGCTACCTTCCATTTCTGAAGCTTCAATATGCACCGATGATGTCGTTCCGCAACCTTCCCAATACGGTTTTTCACCGTTCGATGAAGTACCTCGGGATGGACTATACTGTTATTAAAAAATTCAAAGATCAGAAGGAGTCGATGGACGCACTCGACCGTAACCTCGAAAAAGGGATTCCTACCGGCATGCAGGTCGGAGTCTTCAACCTGACTTTTTTTCCACCTGAATACCGTATGCACTATAACATGCATAACCTTGTCGCATTCGGAAAAGAAGGAAATGATTACTGGGTCAGTGATACCGTTATGGAACATCCGCAGAAGATCTCTTCGGAAGACCTGCAAAGGGTGCGCTGGGCAAAGGGAGCTTTCGCACCCAAGGGCAAAATGTACTGGATCAACTCGGTGAACCCGAATATGGATGTTAAATCCGCAATCGAAAAAGCGCTCAAGAAAACTGTGTATGAGATGATGAAGGTTCCTTTCCCCCTGAATGGAGTGAAGGGCATTCACTGGCTCGCCAGGGACCTGAAGAAATGGCCGAAGAAACACGGCAATGAAACAGCTTCTTTCTATCTTGGACAGATCATCCGGATGTCGGAAGACTTCGGAACTGGTGGCGCAGGTTTCCGGTACCTTTATGGTTCTTTTTTAAAGGAAGCTGCTGAAAAGTACAGTAATCAGGACCTACTGATCGCTTCTGACCTGATGGGCAAAGCTGCCAACCGCTGGAGGGAGTTTACATACATGAGTGCACGTAATTGCAAGAACCGTTCAAAACCTGAAGAAGATTATGGTAAACTCAGTGAAATGCTTCATGAAATTGCGGATATGGAGAAGGAAGTTTATTTGAAGCTTGATAAAATTAAAGATCTGAATGGCTGAAAACCCCATCATTGAAATCCGGAATCTCAGTAAACGATACAAAGGATCGGATGACCTGGCGCTGAATGATATCAGCCTTGATATCTATCCGAATGAAATTTTTGGATTGCTGGGGCCAAACGGTGCCGGCAAGACAACAGCCATTTCCATTCTTTGCGGATTGTTTGCTCCGACTCATGGCGAAGTAAGGATCGACGGGCTTGACCTGAAGACCCACCTGAATTCTATCAAGCATATTATCGGGGTTGTTCCCCAGGATATCGCGCTCTACCCGACCCTTACCGCACTTGAAAACCTGACATTTTTCGGAAATATGTTCGGACTGAAGGGTAAGTCGCTGAAAAGCCTTATCCTGGACCGCCTGGCAATTTTCGGACTTGAACGCTTTGCGAATAAAAAGATCGATTCCTTTTCCGGGGGGATGAAACGCAGGGTAAACCTCATCGCCGGGCTGCTTCACAATCCCAAGATCCTCTTTCTGGATGAACCTACTGCAGGCATCGATGTTCAGTCGAAGATCGTCATCCTCGAATTCCTTCATGAGATCAATAACAATGGAACCACGATCATTTATACATCGCACTATATGGAAGAGGCGGAAAACCTCTGTTCCCGTGTTTCCATCATCGACCGGGGAAATATTGTTTCGACCGGTAACCCCAAAAAACTCGTTGCCGAACACCCGGAATTCAAGAATCTTGAGAATTTGTATCTCTACCTCACAGGAAAAGGGTTGCGGGATTAAGAAAGTCAGCAAGTTGATAAAGTTATAAAGTTCATAAAGTTCATAAAGTTCATAAAGAATCCAGCATATAGCATCCAGCAACCAGCATTCAGACCTATGTTCAAATTTCTATCAGCCGTAAAGAAAGAGTACCTGTTATTATTGAGGGATAAGGCAGGGATCATCATCCTTTTCATCATGCCGATGGTACTGATCGTGATCATGTCGCTGATGCAGGAAGTAGGCTGGAGTGCCATCGCCAAAGATCCGAAGGTGGAAATTCTTCTGGTCAACAACGACAAGGACAGCCTGGGGATCAACATGGAGAAGGGGCTCAGGAATTCAGGATATTTTACTGTCAGGGATTCTGTGGATAAGATGCCGGTGACTATCAAATCAGCAAGAGCAGCAGTAAAAAGGGGAGATTATCTTATTGCCATTGTGGTACCGGAAGGGATAACAAAATCGATGCGTTCCAATGTAAGGGTTGCTGTTGCAAAAACGTTGGCCGGTTTCGGCATGTTCAACCCCAATCTCCTCAAAAGTCTTGCGCAGAAAGGGGCAGACACGGTGACAATCTTTTTTGATCCCACGATCAAAAATGTATTCAAAAACGCGGTTGTCAGTTCTATCAAAGAATTTAACTATCGCAGCGAAACAGGAATGATCTTCCGCGCCTTCAACAATGAGATGGCAAAACAATTTCCTGCATATAAACCTGAGAATATTGAATTCAGGGAGTCATTGCAGTTTAAAGAGGTTTTTCCGAACTATGTGGAACAGGAAGCGATCCCCACAACGGTGCAACACAATGTACCGGCTTGGGCAATATTTGCAATGTTTTTCATTATTATCCCGCTCACGGGAAGCATGATCAAAGAGCGTGAAGAAGGTAGCCTGTCGCGGCTGTTGTCGATGCCTGTTGCATACATAAATCTGCTTCTTGCAAAAGTTACGGTCTATTTTTTCGTTTGCCTGGTCCAGTCTTTCCTGATGATTTTCTCCGGAATCTTCATCCTTCCTTATTTTAATATCCCAAGCCTTGTGATCGGGGATCATGTCACAGCCCTGTTCATCATGACAGTTATGACTGCACTGGCTGCTCTCGGCTATGGGCTTCTGGTGGGAACCATTTCAACCACACATCAGCAGGCCGCTGCATTCGGCGCTGTTTCCATCATTATACTTGCCGCCATTGGCGGTATATGGGTTCCGGTGTACCTGATGCCAACCGTGATGCGGCAGGTGGCGCTGATTAGTCCGCTGAACTGGGCTATAACCGGTTTTTACAACATTTTCCTCCGCCAGGGCGGACTCATCACCATCCTTGTTCCAGCAACTAAATTGCTTGCATTTTTCCTTGTTTCCATCCTGATCACGTACATTTACAGGAAAATAAAAAGTCCACTCAACATCTGATATGGAGCTTACCGACAGAAAAGAGATCAGCGTGAGGTTTGGGGAAGTTGATTCCATGTCCATTGTCTGGCACGGGAACTACATTAAATACTTTGAGGACGGCAGGGAATCCTTCGGGGCAAAATACAACCTCGGATACCTGGATGTGAAGCGACACCGCGTCATGATCCCGATTGTGAAGGTTACTTGCGATTATAAAAAGCCGCTGGTTTATGGAGATACTGCCATCGTTGAGACAAGATTCGTAAACTCGGATGCTGCAAAGATTCTTTTCGAATATTCAATCTACAGAAAATCCGATCTTGAACTAATGGCTACAGGCACTTCCATGCAGGTGTTCCTGACTCCGGATCATGAGTTGCTTCTGACCGCACCGGAATTCTTTATCGGCTGGAAGAAAAAATGGGGAATCGTATAATCTGGAAGATGAAGAGACCGGTATATATTGCAGGAGACAACATCGTCACTTCCCTTGGAATGACTACAGCAGAAGTGATGGATAAGGTGGAATCAGGGTTTACCGGGTTCCAGATCCATCATGATCCTTCTCTTGCACAAACCCCTCTCCCGCTTTCGATGGTCAATGCGGCCTTCTTATCTGCAAAATTCCATGAGATCCTTTTGGTACTTCATCCGGAGATGCACGCAGAACAGTTTACCCGGCTGGAAAAAATGTTGATCGTTTCGATACAGGATGCAATTTATAGTAAAAATGCAGAATTTACCGGGAAGAACACGTTGCTTATCGTTTCAACAACGAAAGGAAATATCGACCTGCTGGGAGAGGATAAAAAAACCTTCACAGACCCGGGCCGTATTTACCTCTGGAAGATGGCAGAAGTCATCGGCTCTTTTTTTGGGTTTGCTGAGAGGCCGCTTGTGGTTTCGAATGCCTGTATTTCAGGGGTTCTTGCCTTGAGCATGGCATCGAGGATGATTGAAGCGGGACTTTACGACCATGTGATTGTATCTGGCGGTGACATCCTGTCAGAATTTGTAATTTCCGGTTTTCTTTCATTCCAGGCGCTCAGTCCTGAACCCTGCAAACCTTTTGATATCAAACGAAACGGGCTGTCGCTTGGCGAAGGCTGCGGAACCATCCTCCTTTCGTCGGAATTCAAAAAAAACATTCCCATACGGATTTCCGGGTCTTCAATGTCGAACGATGCCAATCACATATCCGGACCTTCAAAAACGGGTGAAGAATTGGCCATGGCCATACTGCATGCACTGAATGAGGCTGAAATGAAACCTGCTGATGTTGATTTCGTCTCAGCACATGGAACCGCAACACCCTACAACGATGAGATGGAATCAAAGGCACTGGGAATCGCTGGGTTGCAGTCGGTTCCTGTGAACAGTTTCAAAGGTTACTGGGGCCATACTCTTGGGGCAGCCGGTGTGGTTGAATCGATTGCCACAATCCGGTCAATGGAGAAAAACCTTCTGATCCGTTCTGCCGGATTTGATGAATCCGGGGTACCTGTCCCGGTAAATGTGATCCGGGAAAATACCTTATCGCCTGTTCAGAATAGTCTCAAAATCGCATCCGGATTCGGAGGATGCAATGCTGCCATCGTTTTTCGTAAACTGGATTAATTGCAAAAAATGAATGAACCTCTCTACATAACGCAATGGAGTATCATCCGTAAAGAGGGTGTTATACGAAATGAGAAAGTTGAACTCAATAATGAAATTTTTACTAATTTTGCAACCTTTCTGAAATCCCTCTATAAAAAGGAAGAAATCAGTTATCCGAAATTCTACAAGATGGATAACCTGAGTAAACTTGGATTCCTGGGTGCAGAGATGCTTTTAAAAGAGAATTCGTTCTTTGACCGGTACAAAAAAGAAGAGATTGGAATTGTAATTATGAACTCAAGTTCAAGCCTGGATACGGATCTGGCTTACTTTGAAACCATAAAAGACAAGACCAACTATTTTCCAAGTCCTTCGGTTTTTGTATATACCTTACCCAATATCCTGATCGGGGAGATCTGTATCCGGCATAAAATCAACGGGGAAAATGCTTTTCTGGTCTCGGAATCGTTTGACCCCGAACTGATGATCCGATCGGTAAGTTTAGTAATGGGAACAGGTCATGCACAGGCCTGTCTTTGCGGATGGGTGGAAGTACTGGGAGAAAATTTTGAATCTTTGCTGTTCCTGATTGAAAAAGAGAAGAATAGGATGGAATATCAACCTTCAGGCGGATATTCACCATTTAACAATGAAAGTTTAATACAATTTTATCAAAACAAGTAACAGACGCTATGGACGAGCTGATTGACAAACTGAAGCAGGAAGTAATACAACAACTGAACCTCGAAGATATTTCGGCAGAAGATATTGATCCAGATGCCCCTTTGTTTGGTGAAGGCCTTGGACTTGATTCGATTGATGCACTTGAATTGATCGTTCTTCTGGAGAAGAATTACGGTATAAAGATCGAAGATCCGAAAGACGGAAAAAAGATATTCTTCTCTATCCGGACAATGGCTGAATACATTAAAGAGCATCAAAAAGCCTGATGAATGCCACGGCGGATATTTGTCACCGGATTAGGTATTATTACCGGGATCGGCAATAACCTCGCGGAGACCAAAGATTCCCTTTTTCACTTACGGACCGGTATTGGCAGGATTCGGTATCTGAATGCCGGACTGAATTCCGACATCCCTGTATCGGAAGTAAAATGTTCCTTTGAGGAATGCTTCCAGCTTGCCGGAATTCCGGTTAGCGAAGGGTATTCACGCAATGCCTTACTCGGAATGATTGCCGCGAAAGAAGCTTACCTTGATGCCCGGATCGCGGACCTTCCCGGTCTCAGGACTGGCCTCATCTCCGCTACTACAGTAGGCGGCATGGATCGCTGCGAGTTGTATTTTGATGATTTTCTCAACAACGACAGCAAGAATATCTACATTGATACTTACGACTGTGCCGATAGCACCGAAAAGATCGCCGACATGCTCGGAATCAGGGATTACCTGACCACCATCAGTACAGCATGCTCCTCCTCGGCCAATGCGATCCAGCTCGGAGCAAGGATGATACTGAACGGAGACCTTGACCGGGTTGTAGCCGGAGGCACGGAAACCCTTACCAAATTTCATCTTTTCGGATTTGATGCCTTGAAAATCCTTGACAAGGAAATCTCTAAACCCTTCGATGAAAACAGGAACGGGATCAACCTCGGAGAAGGCGCTGCATACCTTGTACTGGAATCGGAAGAATCAGTAAAAAAATCAGGAAAGAGGATACTATGCGAGCTGACCGGATGGGGCAATGCCTGTGAGGCATTTCATCAGACTGCCTCTTCGCCGGACGGGATCGGAGCCTATCTTGCCATGAAAAAAGCAGTTGATCTGAGTGGATTGGATGTGGCGGATATCGATTACATCAATGCGCATGGTACCGGGACCGACAACAATGATATTTCAGAAGGAAGAGCCATTCAGAAACTCTTCGGAACAGCGATTCCTCCTGTCAGTTCAACGAAACCCTATACCGGCCATACTACAAGCGCAGCGGGTGCAACCGAAGCCATCATTTCAATACTTTGCCTGCTGGAGCAGGTAATCTGGCCGAACCTGAATTTTTCTGAACCGATGAAGGACCTTGATTTTTTACCCGTTAAAGAAATTATCAGGGATAAGAAAATCAATCATGTGATGTCCAATTCTTTTGGCTTCGGGGGAAACGACACGAGTCTCATTTTTTCGAGAGTTGAACCATGAACAATAAATTGCGAATTACGAATGAATTTTCGAGTTACGATTTTTTATTTCATTCCCGAGTTCCCGAGTTTGCAAGATCAACAACTCATGAGCTCATCAACTCATAAACTCATCAGCTAATGTCTGCCTTCATCAATGGTATCGGAATGATCTCCCCCCAGAAAACGGTGGAAACGCATGATTTTCTTGAGGAGATTGTGGAATATGATTCCGGTTACCTGAAGTGTATTGAGCCTGTAAGTTATAAGCCTTATATTGACCCGATCCAGTCGCGCCGGATGAGCCGTCTGATCAAGATGGGAATTGCATCGGCAAAGATGTGTTTGAATGAATCCGGTTGTACCCTGCCCGATGCCATCATCACCGGGACAGGACTTGGCAGTGTTGAGGAGACAGAGAAGATCCTGGCAACTATCCACCTTGACCAGCCGTTTCTGAATCCCACACCGTTCATGCAATCCACTTATAATACTATAAGTTCGCAGATCGCCATACAAATGAAGTGCCACAATTACAATTCCACATACGTTCACCGGACTTTTTCCTTCGAGAGCAGTCTTCAGGACGCACTGCTGCAGATAAGCGAAGGTTCATCCAGGAATGTCCTGGCAGGCGGTATCGACGAGATGACACAGAACCATCTTGTAATTACACGGCGGGCGGGTCACTGGAAAAACGGTGTCTTTAAAAATCTTGAGATGCTGAGCTGGGATTCGCCGGGTTCTGTGGCAGGTGAAGGAGCCTCCTTTTTTTTGCTTTCGGAAGATAAAAATGAGACTACATATGCCCGGCTCCGGGATGTAAAAACAATTTATAAGCCGGCGACCCCTGGCGAGGTTATTCAGCGGGTATACAGTATTCTTGCTGCCTGCGGACTGGTTACTTCCGATATCGACCTCGTTCTGCTGGGAATCAACGGCGACAACCGAACCGACCCTGCCTACAGGACTTTTGCCCGGACTGCATTCCCGGAGACTCCCCTCGCCTATTACAAGCACCTCTGCGGTGAATATCATACAGCCAGCGGGTTTGCTCTCTGGCTGGCATCAAACATCCTGAAAAGGCAAACCATACCAGGTATTCTCCGCATCAACGACCTTCAATGCAATCCGCTCCGGAATATCCTCATTTACAATCAGTATTATAACGTAAATCACTCCCTGATACTTGTGACAATATAGTATTACGAATTACGATTTCAGATTTCCGAAGATAACCGTCGCATATTTTGCAGTCACTTTGCGACCATAGTGGTTTAAAGATCAACAGAAAGTGCATTTATGGAATCTCTGAAAACAATTTCGGTAATTCGCTTCTTCGCTGTTTTGCTGCATGTGTTTTTCTGCTAACTTTGCAGTTATAACGCCAAACTCATGCCGCAGAGGGTTTATATCACCGGGATAGGGATGATTTCTTCCATCGGAAACGATACCGGCGCTGCCTTGACTTCGCTTATTGAAGAAAAATCGGGCATTGGAGAGATCACGCTTCTCGACACGGTATTGAAGGATAAATATCCCCTTGCAGAAGTGAAGTTAAGTAACGAAGAACTCCTTGAGATAATAGGGAACAGCGGGAAAACGAATTTCACTCGCACAGCACTCCTTGGGATGGTCGCTGCACGTGAAGCACTCAACGCATCGGGAATTGAAATCCCTGGAAAATATAAAACCGGTCTTATTTCTGCCACAACCGTAGGCGGCATGGACCGCAGCGAAAATTTTTATAAGGAGTTCCTGGCCGATCCCTCGAAAGGGCACCTGATCGATATTGTCAATCACGATTGTGCCGACAGTACGGAGAGGATCGCAGATTTCCTGGGGATTACGGGGTTTATGACAACCATCAGCACTGCCTGCTCCTCTTCTGCAAATTCCATCATGCTGGGCGCGCAGCTGATCAAGGCCGGATTCCTTGACCGGGTTGTGGCCGGCGGCACAGATTCGGTAACAAAATTTACCCTCAACGGGTTTAACACGCTGATGATCCTGGATAAAAATGGCTGCCGGCCTTTTGATGAGAACCGTGCCGGCCTTACCCTCGGAGAAGGTGCCGCCTATGTTGTTCTGGAATCCGAAGAACTTGTGAAGGCCGGGAACAAAAAAGTCCTTGCAGAACTGAAAGGTTACGGGAATGCCAATGATGCTTATCACCAGACGGCCTCTTCACCGGAAGGAACCGGCGCTTATCTTGCCATGAACAGTGCGCTGCAGCTGAGCGGACTCAATCCCGGGGATATTGATTACATCAACGTTCACGGAACAGGTACACAAAACAACGACCTCTCGGAAGGTGTGGCCCTTCAGAAGATCTTTGGAGAAAAGCCACCCCCTTTCAGTTCAACCAAATCCTATACCGGTCATACACTCGGGGCGGCCGGCGCCCTGGAAGCTGTGATCTCGGTGCTGTCAATCAACCATGGGATGTTATTTCCGAATTTACGGTTTGAAACCCCTATGAAGGAACTCGGTATTACCCCGTTCACAAAAGTGATCATGAGGGCTGACGTCCAGAATATTCTTTCAAATTCATTCGGATTCGGCGGCAACAATTCGACGCTGATCTTTTCAAAAATGAACGGATGATGATGAAGCCGATATACATCACCGGTCTGGGAAACATCTCCCCACAGAAAACCTGGGATAACAGCCATTTTCTTGAGGAGGTGGAGTTTGGAGAAACAAATTACCTCCGGTGCAAGGACCCGAACTACAAGGAATACATCGCGGGAGACATGGTGAGGAGGATGAGCAGGATCATCAAGATGGGAATTGCAGCAGGTAAAATCTGCCTGACCGATTCGGATTGTACGATGCCGGATGCCATCATCACCGGAACAGGCCTTGGGTGCATTGAGGATACGGAGAAGTTTCTGACGAACATGATCCGGAACAACGAAGAATTTCTCACCCCGACCTCCTTTATTCAGTCGACCCATAATACCGTGAGTTCACAGATCGCCTTGCTGCTGAAATGCCACAACTATAATTTCACCTATGTTCACAGAGGCTTTTCTTTCGAAAGTGCCCTGCTCGACAGTATCATCCGGCTAGGTTCAGGTGAATCCAAAACGGTACTGCTTGGCAGTACGGACGAGATGACACCCAATACGTTGGCCATCCTGCAAAGGCTGGGACAATACAAACGGAAGGCGGTCAGAACCCAACATCTGCTGAAAGATCAATCACGGGGTGCCATTGCAGGCGAAGGAGCCGCATTCTTCCTGGTATCATCAACTCCCGGTTCAAAAAATTATGCAAGGAT
This sequence comes from Bacteroidota bacterium, assembly GCA_026391795.1. GTDB lineage: Bacteria > Bacteroidota > Bacteroidia > Bacteroidales > FEN-979 > FEN-979. The sequence continues at coordinate 186,155 of JAPLDI010000049.1, read as the reverse complement.
CGATGCCCTGGATACTTTTTACAAACCCGATCCGGAATCTATCCCTTTACGAATAACGGAGTTCCTTAAAAGGTCGGGAAAGACGATTGACGATGTCAGCATGGTGCTTATGGGAATCAATGGAGATCCGGCAAATGACAAAGTTTATGACGATGTCACGAATCGTCTGTTCAGCGAAAAACCCCTTGGCTGGTTCAAGCATCTTTGCGGCGAATACCAGACGGCCTCTTCCTTCGGACTCTGGCTGGCTTCCATGATTCTAATAAATAACAGGGTTCCGGAAACGGTCCTGCTGAAAGGAATAAAAACCAGTGAACTCAACAGTATCCTGATCTACAACCATTACAGGAACCTCAACCATTCATTGATGCTTGTAAGTTCAGTATAGATGTTTACTTTCCGAAATACCACACTCGTTTTTTTTATCCTGCTGGCTGCGCTGAACATCCTTGGATTTTCCGGTTTCCCGGTCCATTATTATGAATACATCCTGCTCATTATTCTTTACCTGGGCGTCTCCGTATCCATGTCCTTTTTCATACGTTCAGGTTACCATATGAAAGCCTTGTGCCGGGCCGTAACAAACGAGAAGATCGTTGCCCTGACTTTTGATGATGGTCCCGACAGCAAACTGACACCGAAACTGCTGGACGACTTAAAAAGCCTCGGTCTCCCCGCTGCCTTTTTCTGCATTGGCAATAAAATAAAAGGAAATGAAGAAATCCTGGTCCGGATTACCCGTGAAGGACATCTCATCGGAACGCACAGTTTTACACATTCCAACTGGTTCGATCTTTTTTCTCCTGCACGTATGCGGAAGGAATTAAAGGATAGTGCATTGGCAGTGGCTGAAGCAACCGGACTGAAACCACTCCTGTTCCGTCCACCTTATGGAGTGATCAACCCCATGCTTAAGAGGGCTTTGTACGGATCTGGGTTCTATGTGACCGGGTTCAGTAACCGTGCCTGGGATACATCGGGAAGGAAAAAAGAGGTTATCCTTGGCAGGATACTGAAACATCTGAAGCCGGGAGATATCATCCTTTTGCATGATACCATCCCCGAAAGCGTGGATTTCATTCATGACCTTGCTGAAAAAATAAAAACAGCCGGCTACCGGATCGTCCCCCTTGACCAACTCCTGAACATTCAAGCATATGAAATATAGCCCCCTGAATTTGCTCCTGACTTTTCTCTTCCTTGCCGGTGCTGTCTTCTCTCAGGGAAAATACACCGAAGTGAAGGATCCTGCTGCTTTTAAAAAGAAATTCTCGGAGGTCACCCGAAAAACACAAACCATTGAATCTGATTTTATCCAGGAAAAAAACCTGAGCGTCCTATCCGATAAGATCACGATGAAAGGCAGGTTCATGTTCAAGAAGGAAAACAAACTCCGTTGGGAGTATACAAATCCTTATCATTACCTGATCATCCTCAATAATGGAACAATGTATACTCAGGATGAAGATAAGAAACAGAAGATCGATGTCGGGAACAATAAAATGTTCACAGAGATCAATTCCATCATCATGGGATGTGTTGAAGGTAATCTGTTCAATGATGAGAAAAAGTTCGTCACTTCGTTCCTTGAAAATCAGGAATCCTATCTTGTTACGCTGAAGCCCAGGGCATCAAGCCTGAAGTATTACCTCAGCGAGATCAGGATCTGTTTTGATAAAAAGGATCTGATGGTTACACGGCTGGAAATGCATGAACCCTCGGGGGATTATACAAAGATCGATTTTTCCGGAAAAAAAATAAACACCTTCCTGCCTGATGAGAAGTTTCTTTTGCCGTAAATTCATTCTGGTCCTTTTGCTTTGGACAACCCTTTCTCCATGGATCATGGGACAGCAGGCAGGAACTGTACCCGGGAAAGGTCTGTTCACAATGGCAGTCTTCGATTCCTCCTTTGAAAAAGCTCTCTATAAAGGAAGCCTGGATATCTCGAAGCATCACCTTACCGGATTGTTCTACCTTAAAAAGGTTTCGGAGAATTCAGTTCGAGTTGTCTTTTCCAATGAGATGGGAATGACTTTTTTCGACCTGGAGATAAAAAATGACAAACTGATTGTTCATTCCATCTTCCCTTCCATGAACAAATCCTCTTTGCTTAAACTGCTCAGGAGTGACTTCCGCCTTCTGATGGTCCCAGATACTACCGTAAAGAAGTCGAAGCAGGCAGCTTCCGACGACTCCGGTTCCATTCTTTTCAAGATCAAATCAGCCAGAGGATCCTTCTACTACACCTATGATAAATTAACCGACAGGATCAGCAGGATACGGACCTCGGGAGCAATCATGGGCAAGACAGATCTCCAGGTAACCCGCGACAGCCGATTGCAGCCAAAGAAGATCGAAATTGCCAACCCGGTGATCGGTCTTCACATTCAAATGACATTCCTGGGTAATTAAGTCCGGAGAGGTCAGTCAATTTCCGGCTCATATTTTTTCGTAATTTTACCCCTTAATTTTTCATTTCTGATTGATCCGATGGTGTTGAAAGATTTTTATAAGGTTCTGCATCGGTCAGGGCCGGAAGAGGAGATTCTGCGGACAGGGATTCCTGAAGAAAGCTATCGTTTCACACTCGAGCTGAATCCTGCGCATCCTGTCTATGAGGGCCATTTTTCAGGAAACCCGGTAGTTCCCGGAGTATGTCAGGTGCAGATGATCAGCGAAATGGTTTCTGAGATCAAAGGTTGTGCCTTACGGCTGATGCAGGCTGATACGATCAAATTCCTCTCCCTGATGGTTCCGGTTAAGAACCGATTCGTTGATGCCATGCTTCGTATAAGATATGCCGGCAATGGGGAACTGTCGGTCAATGCCACATTGCATGAAGGAGAAATTGTTTTCATCAAATTCAAAGGAGTGTTCAGAGAAGAATAACAAGAAGAATACTATACAGGATGATACTTCAAGACCAGCCGCACCGTACTTCATTGTCTGTAAGAGGTTACGAACTTGATTCTTACGGACATGTCAACAATGCCGTTTACCTTCAATACCTGGAACAGGCCCGCTGGGTCTATATGAGAGACCACGAATTGCTTGATCAGATAAATCAGAATGAGTTGTTCCTGGTGGTGACGGAAACCCGCATCCGGTATATGCGGGAGGCAAATCTGCTCGATGAAATCACCATTGAAACTACATTGAAAGAAGAAAAGCCTTACCTGGTTTTCAGGCACCAGATCAAAAATGCAAAGACAGGGTTGCTGCTGTCAAGGGCATCTGTTAAGACCATTTTTGTCAATAAGCAGCGAATGGCACTGGATACTCCTGATTTTATCCTAACGTCCCTATCAACACTCCGGTAAACAATATCCGTATGATCGACAGGAAAATCATTGATGATATCGGTATCCTGACTGTGGAAAACCCTCCACAAAATTATTTGCTGGAGCCTGAATTTATCCCGGTCAGTGAATTGAAGGGATGGATCGAAGGAAATCAGCTGAAAGCTCTCATCATTACAGGATCAGGAAGACATTTTTCGGGCGGGGCAAAACTGGAATCGGTGTTTGCGATGACTGAATCAGCTGAAACAATGGAGACCCGGATGAACAAGGGGAAAGCATTGCTCGGGTACCTGCAGGATCTGAATATCCCCGTGGCAGCTGCCATCAAGGGTATATGTTTTGGCGGCGGCCTGGAGATTGCATTGTCATGTCATATCCGGATATGCAGCGAAAATGCACTCTTTGCATTCCCTGAAGCCAACCAGGGCCTGATGCCCGGACTCGGCGGGACCTTCCAGCTGGGGATCCGGAATTCATTGAAGGATTCATTGAAAATGATCCTCGGGGGCGACATGATAAACGCAGAAGAAGCAATCCTTCTAAAGATCGTCGATACCCTCGTCAAGGATGAGGAGCCGCTTACCTATGCGCTGAATTTTTTGAGGAAAATAACGGAAGGACGTCCTCTTAAGATTATAAACTACGTGATGCAGTCGCTCAGGAATGCCCGGGAGCTGACCTCAGAGGAATCGATGCGGGAGGAGACGAGGATGTTCTGTGACCTGGCAAGGATTGAATCGGTCAGAAGGAAGAATGAAAGTCGGGAAAGCGAATAATTTCTTCAATCCCAAAAGAGACAGAAAAAGGTGAGTAATTAAAAATGAAACAGGAACTAAGGACCTTATCCTTCAATCTTGTGAGTGGCATCGGTCACCTGGAGCTTAACCAGCTTCCGGCGAACAAGATGAATGCTCAGTTCTTCTCTGATTTAAAGGAACTGGTTGATTCTTTAAAGGGATTGAAGGGGCTGGAGGCCATTGTGATCAGCAGTACCGGAAGGCATTTCTCTTCCGGGGCCGACCTCGAGGAATTGCTGGAACTAAGTATGAACAGCGGAATGGAACATACAGATAAAAAGGGACTGAAGGATCGGAACATCTTTGAAACCAATTACAATTCGTTCTTGTTTTTTGAAGGGGCGGAAATCCCTGTGATTGCTGCTATCCGGGGTGTGTGTATCGGATCCGCGTTCGAGTTTGCACTCTCCTGCCACTTTCGCTTTTGTGGTGAAGATGCAGTCTTCGGTTTACCGGAAACGACGTTCAACCTCATGCCGGGCCTCGGAGGAATCCGGAAAACAGCAGCATTGTGCGGGAAGGCAAAAGCGATTGAGCTGGTATTGAAGGGCAACACCTTTGGAGCTTCAGAAGCCCTGCTGAATCACCTCGTTGACAGGATTGTTCCGCGCAGGAATGTGGTTGATTTCTCATTCACCTTCGCACGGAAGATCATGAAGAATTATAAAAAACAAAAAGCGCCTCTATATTTGCAACAAATCTCATCGGATGATCTCATCTTCAATTGAACGAAGTCCATTTATAAGACTTGCAGGAACCGGCAGTTATCTTCCCGGCAAATCGATTCCGATGGAGGAGATCGACCATTATCTCGGTGATATGCCGGATGCGCCGCAGAAAGTCCGCCGGTGGCTTGAGAGGATCCGTCCGTTGATGAAGGAGATGCTGGAAATCGAATACTATCATTTTGCGATTGACCCGGTTACCCGGCAATTTACCGAGGACAATGTGACCATGTCGGTCAAGGCAGCAAAGAAAGCTCTGGCGGATGCAAACCTGGAGGCTGGCGATATTGACCTGATCCTTTACGGAAGTGCACACCAGGACCAGATGCCGACAGCCTCGGTAAGGATCCAGGAACAGCTGGGCATTGAGCAGTGCGGGGAGATTTCTGTTCATGCCAACTGCACCTCGGCATACAAGGCCCTGCTGCTCGGATATGACCTGCTAAAGAATGGCCGTTACCGCAATGCACTCGTGATCTCCTCAAGCATGTCTTCCTCCGAACTGATCACGGAATACTACAACCAGGCGCTCGTGACCAAAGAAGAACTTTTTCTGCGCTACTTCCTCAGCGATGGCGCCGCTGCCCTTGTTCTTACGGCAGAAGAAGTGCGCACAGGGGGATTTTACGTCGATCATGTTTATATGGAATCCATTGGTGGAAAGAAGCCCTCTGCCATGGGAAATAAGCGGCCTGCCTACTGGATGAACCCAAAAGAAGAATTTGAAAAAGGATATCATCATCTTGCCCAGATGTTCCAGGAAGAGTTGCGAGCCAACTTTCACGATCCCGACGGATCTGTATTCCTGAAAGGACTGAAACGGATGATCGTTAAATACAATGTTGACCTGTCGAAGCTGCGTTTTTTCCAGGTAAATTTTCCATCGAAGCACATTACAGAACTGGTGATGGAAGAGTGCGAATCGCTGGGTATTTCAAGGAATACACTTTACTCCAGCATGTCATCCATGGGTTATATCGGCCCCCCGATGGCCTTGCTATGCCTGGATAAGATCAAAAGGGAGGAAACACTCAACCCGGTTTTCAGCTTTAATCTAATTTTTGGTCCCTGAATTGAAAACGAAAAAAAAATATACCCTTTACCTGATCTCTCCCCACCAGAAGTACATCAACTACCCTGCGCATGTTGAGCTGGCGAGGATGTTCGGAAAGAAGCGGTTGATGATCCCGCTGGCTCTTCCAACGGTTGCTGGGCTAACACCAGACCATTACGACATTCACATTTTTGATGAGGACATTGAAACTTTACCGGTGCAGAAAAAGCCGGATATCGTTGGAATCACTACACTGGCAGCCACCATTTCCCGCGCTTATGAACTGGCTGACCGTTACCGGTCAGAAGGTGTTAAGGTCGTTTTCGGCGGTCCATATGCTTCTTTCATGACGGAAGAGGCGCTTCATCATGCCGACAGCATCGTAGTCGGAGAAGCGGAAGGATTGTGGGAAGAATGCCTGCAGGATTTTGAAAAGGGGGAAATGAAGTCTGTCTACAGGAGTGATGAATGTGCCGTTTATAAACAGCAAAAACCTCCCCGGTGGGACCTCATCAAGACCCGAAAAATCTTTCAGGTTGCGATCCAGACCTCAAGAGGATGCCCGTTTAACTGCGATTTCTGCCTTGTGTCAAAGATGTTCGGACGGAAGATGCGGTACCGGGAAATCGCCAATGTTGTGGAAGAGATCAAGGCGGCACCCTCCAGGTATATCTTTTTTGTGGATGACAATCTTACAATCAATAAAAAATATGCAAAGGAGCTGATGAGGGCGATCATCCCACTCGGCATCTCCTGGGGTTGCATGTGCAGCATCGATGTGGGGACAGATGATGAACTCCTTTCCCTGATGGCGGAAGCGGGATGTTTCAACATCCTCATCGGGTTTGAGTCCCTGAACCCTGCAAGCCTTGACGAAACCAACAAACTTCACAACAAGGCTGCGACGATCTATGAGCCTGCCATCCGGAAGATCCATTCCTATGGTATTCATATCAATGCTTCGTTCGTGGTTGGATTTGACAATGACACCCTTCAGGAATTTGACAACATCTATGATTTCTCGATGCGTACGAACATGCCAAGTGTTAACCTTCACCTTCTGGCAGCACCGCCGGGCAGCGAGATCCATAAGAAGTACCGGTTGGAAGGACGACTGGCAGATTGCAAACCGGAGTTTGGCTCCGGCCACTTCCCCACCCTTCATTATATGAACATGTCGCAGATCGACCTCTTCGATCAGTACATGAAGACCATCGGTCGTCTTTATTCCTTCGAAACGGCAAGAATAAAAGCGGAAAATCTCTTTTCCGGCGGTGCGTTTATCCGCAAAGGCGGCGATATCCCAGCCTATCTCAAGGTCAGGCTGTCATGGATCATCTTCAAAGAGTTTATCCTGACGATAAATCCTGAAAGAAGAAGATTATTCGGGTTTATTTTCAAACTTATCCGGACAAAAAAAATAGCCATCGATAAAGGGTTCAGCTACCTGCTATCGATGCTGAGCAGTCACCGCCAGATTGAAAAGCACAAGGAACACATGCAGGAATACCGAAAGATGGTGATGGAATACAGCACTGATCCCTGGAACACCCATCAGAAAACAAGTTGACCGGACGGAGACAGCTTCAATTCATATAAACAGCGTACAATGCTAAAAAACATCGGTATCATCGGCGGGGGTAAAATGGGGACAAACCTGTTGTACTACCTTCTCGACATGGATTTTGATCTTACCTGGATCCTTCATCCGGATGCTAATATTGAGAAGACCCAGAAGACTTTCAACCGGAGGCTGAGCCGGTCGCTGGAGGCCGGGATCCTTGATGAAAACCGTTTTAAGAGCATACTCAACCGCATCAACATCTCCAATACACTGGAAGTACTTGCATCCTGCGAACTGGTTATTGAAGCCATCGACGAAAACGTTGAGTCAAAACAGAAGCTGTTCGCGACCCTTGACAAGATTGCCCCGACGGGGTGCATCTTCACGTCGAATTCATCCTCGATAAAACCCTCTTTGCTCATTCCGTCAGAAAACCGGAAAGAAAGATTTGCAGGACTTCATTTCTTTTATCCCATTGCCCTGAAAGACATCGTTGAGATTATACTTCCCCCGACGGCTTCAAAAGAAACATTGCAACAGTTGATCTCATTTCTGAAGGTAATCGGCAGGCATTCCCTGATCCTACAGGAAAAAGACAGTTTTATCCTGAACCGTCTCATTCTTCAGTTTCAGAACCAGGCATTTCTTCTTGTCCATGAGAAGAAAGCCAGCCTGCACCAGATTGACAGGATCGTGCGGGAACATTTTTTCCCGATTGGTGTTTTTGAATTTTTCGACAGTGTGGGACTTGATGTGATGCTGGCATCCATAAAAAATTATACAAAAAATGACCCTTTGGAAGCGCATTATCTTCCCCTGATCGTCCAGCTGCAGGAACTTGTATCTGCAGGACGACTGGGAACAAAGTCCAAAGGCGGTTTTTACGGCGAAGGTGTGCCTGATGATCCCGGTAATCCGGAAAATGAGGAGGAGATCATTTATAAACTGAAAGCATCCTGGTCGGAAGCATTCCGCCATTTCCTTGCAACATCCGCTCTCCCAGCTGCAGAGCTAAAATCAGCCATGGACGAATACTTCGGAGCAGAAACACCCAAGGTAGTTTAAGAATAAATCAACATTGCAGAAAATACCTTGTATTCACCGGCAGGATTTGCTATTTTTGTACATTCAAAGTAAATTAACTCAACTTTAAAACCAAATTTATGAAGAAGCTTTTTTTCATTTTTATCGCCTTGTTTGTTGGTGCAATTGTTGTGACTATGGTTGCAAAGCCTTCCGCAAAATCGGATTCGGGCATCTTTATTTCGGGCGATGAGGGTCAGCCATTGGCAGACAGTGTAATGAAGATCGTCAAAGTCTCCTGCATGGATTGTCACGCTGACGGCGGTAACGGAATGGCCAGTTCACATATCAATTTCTCGAAATGGTCAACCTATAAACCTGAGAAACAGGCTGCCAAAGCAAAAGACATCGTTAAGGTCATCACGAAACAAGCAATGCCGCCGAAGAAATTCCGAGCCAACAATCCGGATGCAGTCCCAACAGCCGCTCAATTGTCGGTTATCACCAACTGGGCCAATGCCCTGAATAAATAATTTTTCTGAAGTACTTATCGCCCAATCCGATCCGATGGCAGAAAGAGTAGTAGTTACGGGGATGAATATAATTTCGTCCCTGGGTTTGGATTTGCAGACCAACTGGGACAATCTTGTCGCTGGAAAAAGCGGTGTTAAGAGGATCACCCTATTTGATGCTTCCCGCAACATCACACGAATTGCCGGAGAAGTTCCTTCGGAATTTGAAGAATTTTCGAAGAAATACATAAAGAAACGTGCCGGAAGTCAGATGACCCGCGTCACCAAGATGTGCGTGGCCTGTGCAAAAGAAGCTGTTGAAAAGAGCGGGATCGATTTTGAGCAAATGGACAAGACCCGTTGCTGCGTGATTCTCGGGGTTGTGAATACCGGCAATTCCAGTACCGAAAAAGAGACCACGCAACAGAACAGGATCTTCAAAAGCATGACCAATTCCATGTCGGCCTGGATTTCCCTGGATTACCAGCTGGCAGGACCTAATTTTGTTGTAAATACTGCCTGCGCTTCTTCTGCTTATGCAATCAGCCTGGGATTTGAGATGATCAGGAACAACCAGGCCGACCTTGTCATTGTCGGCGGCGCTGATTCCATTGTGAATTTTGAGGAAATTGAAGGATTTAACTCGCTATACGCCATTTCAGTTGAGAATGAACCACCGGAGAAAGCCAGCAAACCTTTTTCAAAGAACAGGAGCCGGCATCCTGATCCTTGAATCGGAAGCGTCAGCAAAAAAAAGGAATGCTTTCATCTACGCCGAAATTGCAGGATATGCCATTACCAGTGAGGGATACAATATCATGGCCCCAATGAAGGATGGCGAAGGAATGGCCTATACGATGGAAAAAGCCTTGCACCATGCCGGAATCTACAAAGATGAGGTTGATTATATAAATGCACACGGAACTTCTACTGAACTGAATGACCGTTATGAGACGATGGCGATTAAAAGAGTATTCGGTGATCTGGCCTATAAAATACCTGTTTCCTCCTCCAAATCAATGACCGGTCACACCATCGGTGCAGCCGGTGCCATCGAAGGCATCATCACCATCATGTCCATCTATCACAACATCCTCACTCCCACCATCAACCTCGATGTTCCTGACCCAGATCTTGACCTCGATTTTGTGCCAAACCAGTCAAGGAAAGCAGAAGTAAATATTGCCCTTTCCAATTCATTCGGGTTCGGGGGACACAATGCAACGATCGTATTCAGGAGATACAGTTAAAAAGTGGCGGATAAATAAATGGACCTGAATTCAAAAAAAAGTCTACTTTTGCAGACTGATTTTAACTAAAACCCAATGGCCTTGATTACTGAAAATACAAGAAAAGAAGTAACGGAAATCGTATACAATTTTTTTGCTGATGAATGTGAAGTGGAATTGAAGGATATTCATGGGGATACCAATATCATCAACGACATCGACGGCGACTCTCTTATGTTCCTTGAACTCATAGAAATTTTCAAAAAGAAATACAACTTGGATATTGAACTGAAAACCATTGGAAAATATTCAGTCAAACACCCTGTTCAGACCATCGGACAGCTGATCGACATGCAGCTGCTGATCATCGAACATGAGAACAAACTGCTTGAGCTGGATAATTAAACAGAATCCGCCTCCTTGTCACAGAAAAAACTTGCATTCGTCTTCCCTCCTTTCGCCAGTGATTATCCTGACGAGCCGTTTACTAATTTATCCGGATTTGAAGATTGTTTCCGGAAGTTCCTTTCCCGGGCTGCCGAATTTGCAGACCCAGACCTGAACCAGTTTTCCATTCCCTCCCGGACGTTTCTGGATGATGAGCTGAAAACCCAGTATATCTCTTACATCCAGGCGTGTGCTCTGGTTTCCTGGTTCCGGCAGAAGGGGGTTATACCGGCCTACAGTTCCGGATACAGCATGGGAATCTATGCAGCCCTTTTCCAGTCGGAAGTGATCTCTTTCCTCGACGGCCTTGTCCTGATCCGTCAAGCCTATAAGGAGATAAAAAAGATTACTGGGAAGCAGGAATATGGCATGTGCTCCATTATTGGTCTCAACCAGGATGACATTGACCACCTCATCCTGAAACAGAAAACAACACTTAAGCTTGCCATTCAGAACAGTGTCTGTTCTTTTTCCTTTTCAGGTATTGCCAGGGAGATTCAAAAGCTCGCGGAATCAGCGCAGGAGGAAGGCGCCCTGAGTACGCGCGTTCTGAATGTTTCCGTACCTTACCATTCATTCTATTTAAAGGATATTTCTGAGGGGTTTAGTGAATTTGTAAACCAGATGTCTTTCCGCAGCCCTAAAATGCCGATTGTCTCTCTGATCGATCAGGAGATCCTGCTCGAAGAGCATGCGCTGAAAAATGAAGTTGTCCGCAACCTCTTCACTTCGCTGAACTGGTACGGTACCCAGCTCTACCTCCAGGAACTTGGCGTCAACCGGTTTGTGGAGTGTGGATCGGGAAAAGGAATTGTAAAAAATGCAAGGTTCATTGAAGGAGATGCCGTCTTCTATACGGCCAATTCTTTCATGGCATCCTTCGAGTTAAAATGACGGAAAACCTGTCATAACATTTCGTTGAAATTAGCTGCAATTCGAAAATGAATAAAGAAGAAATACTAAAATTCCTGAATGACAACCCGGCTTTTGCCCTCGCCACATCCGATGGCAACATTCCCCATGTCCGCACGCTCCAGTTGCATAAAGCCGACGACACGGGGATCTATTTCATGGTTGGAAAATTCAAAGATGTTTACCGGCAACTTTCCGTCAATCCCTATGTGGAACTCTGCTTTCACAAAGGCAACACGCAGGTGAGGATCAACGGGCAGGTGGAAAACATCGACAAAGATCTTGAACTGAAAAAGGAGGTACTCTCCGTCAGGCCTTTCATGACCACATGGATCGAGCAGGTAGGATTTAAATACATGGGAGTATTCCGTCTCAGGTATGGCAAAGCGGTCATCTGGACACTTGAAACGGAACTCGAGCCAAAGGTCATCGTCAACCTATAATCTTTTACACCAATCCTTTTTCTTTCCATTCTTTCCGGATCCTGAGCAGGGTCCTGAACATCGGTTCCCGGATCTGTTTCTCTGCCCTTAATTTGTGAGCTTCCAGCATCATTTCTGCCGGAGGGCGAGTTTCGGTTGAATAAATACAGTTCATTCTTTCAGACGATGCTTCCTTGATCAGAACGGAGAGCCGCTCCCTGGAAATACCGTCAGAAAAATAAAAAACAGGAGGATATAGCAGTGATTGTCCGGGTTTTATCAGCTTCTCCTGCAAGGCTGTTTTTTCGAGCGGAGTGTTGGGATAAACACGCAATCCGGAAGCCATGTAAACCAGGTCCTCCGGGTTAATATAAGTATCAATAAAATCAAGTGTTTCGTTGAATGTATCCTCATTCTCGCCGGGACTGCCAAAAAGAAAGAACCACATGGTCGGAAGGTTGAATTTCTTTATGGTTGTTGCCATCTGCTGCACTTCAGGCAGATCGAATCCCTTCCCCAAATTTGCAAGTAACCTCGCAGAAGCTGTGTCGGGGGTCGCATCGATCTGAACAAAGCCCGCTTCCATCATGAGTTCAAAGAGAGATTCATTTGAATTCCGTGGATTGATTCCCATGGTTCTGAGACGGACCCGGAGCTTTCTGCGGATAATTTCACGGCAAATCTCTTCGGCATGGCCTTTGGGGTCATTAAAGGTGGAATCAACAAATTCAAACATTACATCTCCAACCCTGTCAAAGGCTTGTTCAATTTCTTCAACGATATCGGAGGGTTTCCGGGTGCGGAAAATAGTACCTTCCAGCAACGGGTATGTACAGTAGATACATCCGTGGGAACAACCGCGTTTGGACTGAACAGAGTAAGCCCCTCTTTCTCTATAGGGTGAGAAATCAATTTTCAGGTCAATCTCAGAAAACCTTCCGGAAAACAGACCCTTATGGTAAGAACCACGGGTGTTTCCCCGGATTTTTGAATTGCCGACCAGAACCACCAGAGAGGGAAAGACCTCTTCTCCCTTATCGAGGAGTGCGAGTAAATGATGAAGGGTGGATTCCGCTTCCCCGATGATGCCGTAATCTGCCTGAGTAAGTTGCATCAGTTCCTCAGGAAATATGCTGAAACCACTTCCTCCCAGAATGATCACGGCAGGAGAAATATCCTGCACAGGCCGGATGATGCCAGAAATCTGGTCATCAACATAATAAACCGAGTCGGGCGTGGTATTGTCGATGTTGCGGATGCTGAAGCCGATGTAGTCGGGATTGAACTGAAGCACCCGGTCGACCAGTCCGGCGCCTTCATCGAACATGCAATCGTAGATACTTACCTCCCAGGTGCCCTCCAGGCTTGCCGCGAGCAGGCAAAGTCCGAGCGGAGGCACAGGGTATGGCGCCTTCTCGGTGTTACAGTTTACGAGCAGGACCTTTTTCAATTTACGATGTTCAATTTACGATTCTCCATCCTCAATTTCAGACCTCCGAATTCCGATATCCGGCTTCTTTCAAATAACATCCTTCCCCTTCTTGATCAGCCATAGCTTGCCAATCTCTTCGTGAAACTGGTCATGCGGAAGTTTTGTCTTCATTACGGAATTGAAAAAGTTGTATTTCTTATAATCATGATCCAGAATCTGATTCTTTACCTGTTGATAAAAAACAGTTCCGGGCATCGGGGTCAGTACCGTATAACCGGCATAGACCACCCGGTTCCTGTCGGCATAATCAGCCAGGGCTCTGAAATCATCGGCTCCATAATCATTCGGAACAACGTAGTTTCCCCTGACCATAATTCCATTGCGTTCAAATACGCGGATGGCTTCCTCATTATCGAATGCAGGGGATTCCTTATGGTATTTCTTAAGTTCCTCATCGCGGAAAGATTCAAAACCGCAAATCACAACCTTAAGACCTCCTTTTGCAAGTTTTTCAATGATCCCGGGATACCGTGCAGCGACATCGGCACGGATATCCATAACAAATGTTTTACGGATTCCTTCCTCAACGATCCGGTCGAAGAGAAGGTTCATAAAATCATGGTCCACGACCGTATTCGCATCCGCAAACCTCACCACGGGATACTCATCCATCGATTTCAATTCGGTAATCAGGCTTTCAACGGTACGCTGGTAATATTTTCCTTTGAACTGCGTCCAGATGGAACAAAAAGTGCATTTGTAGGGACACCCGAGGGAGGTAAAAACATAAGTACTGGGAAACGGACTGTTGCCGACTTTGTATGTACTGATCCAACGGTCAAGATGCCGGCGGTCGGGCATCAGGTAATCTGCATTGGCCGCATCCCAGGAACGCACTTTCCCCGATGTCTTTATTAAGCCTGTCAAGCCGTTCAGGAAAATACCCGGAACGGATTCAAGTTTCAGCCCATTTTCTCTTGCGATGACAACATCCCTGAACAGATGTGGGCACTGGCCGGGTATTACGACATCTGCATCTGTTCCGGCAAAATCCTGGGTACACAGGGTCGCATGTAACCCTCCTGCAACCGTGAGGATCGAAGGATTAACCTGTTTTGCGATCCGGAAAATCTCCAGGGTATAATCAAACTCCGAAGTGATTGTTGTGACTCCCAGGATATCTGGTTTGTATTTCTCAAGAAGCTGAAGCACCAATTCATCGAGTGGCGGGGTGTCCGGATCCAGGTCGTATTCTCCTTTCGAATCGAACAGGGTGACATCAAAATCCTTCACCGCAGCAGCAATCGTGAGAAGCCCCAGCGGCGGACCAATTAGTTTTTTATGAATGAATTGTTTAGCATTCTCAGGGGCAAACCGTAGAATATTATTCTCAGGACTCCGCGGAGGATTCAGGAGCAGTATCTTCATAAGATCAGCATGCAGTATTCATTTACAAAGGTATGAAATTGTTTGCACAGGAAGATGACGAATCAGCCCTGCACAGTTCAGTTAAAAAATGTATCTTTGCCTGAACCGTTCATGATTCCGGAAAAGATAATGACAGACTTTGGACAGAGCAGGCAGAGATTCAAGGAACTGAAATGCTGCGTTATTATTCCAACCTATAACAATGAAAGAACCCTGGAAAAGGTTCTCCGGGGTGTGCTGCAGTATACACCGGATGTTATTGTTGTCAACGACGGATCTACCGATCATTCTGCTGAAATCCTGCAGGAAATTGCCACGCTTTGTGTGATCACCATTCCAAAAAACAAAGGAAAAGGCTATGCCCTGAGACTGGGTTTCCACCATGCTTATAAACAGGGGTTCCGTTATGCCATCACCATTGATTCCGATGGTCAGCATTACCCGGAAGATATCCTCAGTTTTCTTGATAAAATTGAAGAGAAACCCGACTCGGTCATCATCGGAGCAAGGAATATGAAGCACGAAACTGTGCCGGGTGCAAGCAGTTTCGGGCATAAATTTTCGATCTTCTGGTTCCGTATCGAAACGGGATTGAAGGTTCCCGACATCCAGTCGGGGTATCGCCTTTATCCGCTCGAAAAAATGGAACGGATGCGTTTTATGGGCAGGAGGTATGAATTTGAAGTGGAAGTGCTTGTAAAACTTGCATGGAAGGATGTGAACATTGACGCTGTGCCGGTCAGGGTCTATTACGCTCCCAAGGGTGAAAGGATATCTCATTTCAGGAAGGTCCATGACTTCAGCCGGGTCAGTATCGCCAATACCCTTCTTGTGTTCGCTGCTTTTTTATGGGTCAACCCTTTCCGTTTTGTAAAGGCACTTAGAAAGACCTCGATCCGGAAATTCATGAACGATTACGTTATCAACAGCGGCGACTCCAACATGAAGATCGCGGTTTCGGTTTCAACTGGCGTGCTTATCGGGGTCATTCCGATATGGGGGTTTCAAATGCTTGTTGCATTCGGTGTTGCCTATCTGCTGAAACTGAATAAATTTGTAGCTGTGGCAGCATCGAACATAAGCATCCCACCGATGCTGCCGCTGATCCTCTTCCTGTCTTACATCACAGGGGGCTTCATTGTAGGATACAATAAACACGTGCAGCACTACTCTTCAGGAATTTCCCTGCAATGGGTAGAGGAGAACCTCGTTCAATATCTTGTGGGCAGTTTGGTTTTTGGGATTCTTGCAGCGCTGGTCCTGGGAACCATCACCTATTTCTTGCTCAGGATCTTCCGGAAACCACGGATCACTGAGGTTAACAGTAGCACCGGGAAGCAATCCTAGTTTTTTATCTGTTTTATGTCGGCACGCTTTATACAACTCTATTTTTATTTCCGTAAGCGCAGGTGGGTATTTTACCTCTTTCTGGGTCTGTTTCTTGCCGTCATTCTTTTCTTTGCCTCCAGGATCAGGGTCGGTGAAGACATCAGCAGCATTTCAGGAGAGGAAAGAAATCCGGATAAATTCGAATTTGTTGTCAGTCATATCAAATTTACGGATAAACTGATCATCCGGCTCTGTCTGTCAGATTCTGCTGCAGATGCTGATCCGGAGAACCTGATCCGGTTTGCCACCGTACTTTCAGACAGTCTTTCACATCGTTTCGATTCAACATACCTGAAAGGAATCATCGGAAATGTATCGGATTCATCCCTGGCAGCTTCCCAGGAGCTGCTCTTTGACCACCTCCCCCTTTACCTTGAAGAAAAAGATTACGATGCTATCGATAGCCTGCTTACCCCGTCGTCCATTCATTCCTCCATTGAAAAAGACTACCGCAGCCTTCTTACGCCGGCAGGTTTTGCATTGAAGAAAATGATCCTGCGGGATCCGCTGGGGATCTCATTCATGGCCATGAACAAGCTGAGATCGCTTCAGGCAGGTGATAATTTCGAGGTTGTGAATGGTTTTATCCTGACCAAAGACCGGAAGAACCTTCTTCTTTTCCTCACGCCTGCCAACCCGCCAAGTGAAACATCGCGCAATGGAAAACTCCTCAGGGGAATTGATGACCTTATGGCACAGATCGGCGGTACTGGCAAACCCGCCATCAGAGGAGAATATTTCGGTGCCATTGCATTTTCTTCAGGAAATGCGACCCAGGTAAAAAAAGATATTACCCTTACCCTGGCCATCGCTTTGTGCCTGATTTTTCTCCTGATCNNTGATCGGATGGTATTTTAAAAGCTGGAAAATCCCATTGCTCGGCTTCCTTCTGGCTCTCTTCGGCGGAGGACTTGCACTTGCGATCCTCTATCTCATGAAAGGAACCGTTTCGGCAATTTCTTTAGGCATTGGGTCCGTCATACTGGGTTTGATTGTTGATTATGCACTTTACATCATCAACCTCTTCAGAAAAAAGGGCGATATTGTTTTGGTGCTTCAGGAGATGACGTTAACGGTATTCCTCTGCAGCCTGACTTCGGCCGGTGCATTTCTCTGCCTGGTTTTCCTGCGGTCATCGGTTTTGCATGACCTGGGCTGGTTTGCTGCTATCAGCGTTGCCGGCGCTGCTTTCTTTGCCCTTGTCATCCTGCCTCACTTCCTCACTCAAAACGATGTAAAAGTAACTCCTGTCCGGGTCGGACTTATTGACCGCATCGGTTCGTTTTCTTTTGAGAAAAGCAGAGGTTTTGTTGTTTTTCTGGTAATTATTACCGTTGGAAGCATCTTCTTCGTTCACAGGGTAAGGTTTGAAGATGACATGATGGCCCTGAATTTTGTTCCTTCAAAGCTGAAAAATGCAGAAAGGGATCTTGACCAGATCACCGGCGGTTCCCTGAAAACTGTCTACGTGGTCTCTACAGGAGCGGACCTTGATGAATCCCTCCGGCGACAGGAAGGGATACAGGGCGAGGTTTCCAGGCTCCTCTCTTCAGGCGTTATCAAGACGGTAACGGGATGCGGGCAACTGCTTCTTTCAGATTCAGCCCAGAAAGCAAAGATCCTGCAGTGGAACAACTTCTGGACAAAGAAACGAAGAGATTTACTGGTGAAGGAACTGACCTCCTCTGAAGCGGAATTCCGTTTCAAAAAAGGTGCCTTTGACGGGTTCCTTACTCAGACAACCCGGACATTCCCTGTTCTGACCCCAGCTGAAACAGAGACCCTGACTTCAGGAATCATTAAGGACTATATCCGGGTGGAACCGGGTGTCGCAATGGTCACAACAACGGTCAAAGTCAGCCAGGAAGATAAAAAAGATGTTTACCAGGCCCTGGGGAAGAAGACTGGTATTGTCGTCTTCGACAGGCAAATCCTTGCCAATCATTTTGTGGAAGGGGTAAAACACGATTTTGACCTTCTGGTGAAGCTTTCGATGGTCTTTGTCACATTATTGCTCCTCCTTTCTTTCGGGCGCATTGAAACCGGTCTTACCACCGCTCTCCCGATGTTTGCCAGCTGGATCCTGACCCTGGGGTTTATGGGACTGACCGGAATCCGGTTCAACATCTTCAACATCATTGTATCCTCCTTCATCTTTGGTCTTGGAGTGGACTACAGCATCCTGATGATGCGGGGATTGCTGCTGGAATACCGGTATCGTACAAAGGAAATATCATCATACAGGACAGCCATCTTACTTTCATCGGCTACCACCCTCTTCGGGGTTGCAGCACTGTTCTTTGCATTGCATCCGGCACTGAATTCCATTGCCATCGTCTCCGTTTTCGGGATTGTTGCTGTAGTGCTGATATCCTACACATTCCAGCCACTCCTTCTCCGGTGGTTCCTGTTCGACCGGATGAAAAAGGGAAGATATCCGGTTACCTTCCGAATTCTGATCAAGAGTTTCATTACCTGGGGGAACATCGTGCTGGTGGCAGTTCTGCAGGTTATCCTCGGGGGAATGATCTATATCCTGTTCCCCGGATCGAGAAAGAAAAAAGAATATCTCTTTCACTGGCTTTTCTGCCAGCTTTGCAAAGCCTATATTTTCTGTTCCTTCCCTACCAACCGGAAATTTTTCAATCCTCACGGGGAAGACTTCAAAAAACCTGCGGTCATTATCAGCAATCATCAATCGCTGATCGAAACCCCGGCTTTCCTGCGCCTTTACCCTAAAATTATTATCCTTACAAACGAATGGGTTTGGAATTCGCCGATATGGGGACCGGTTGCACGCATGGCCAGCTTTTTCAATGCTGAACGGGGAATTGACCTTATCCTGGATCAACTGAAAAAAAAGGTTGAGGAAGGCTATTCCATTCTTATCTTCCCCGAAGGGCACCGGCATATTGATAACCAGGTCCATCGTTTCCACAGGGGAGCATTTTATCTTGCTGAAAGACTGCAGATCGACATCCTTCCCATTGTCGTTTTTGGTTCCGGTGAGTTTCTCGGAAAAGGTGAGTTCTGGGGCAGACCCACAGGGTTGCGCATGAGGATTCTGCAGCGGGAGGCACTTGAGGATTCACGCTTGGCCTCCGGTTATTCTGCAGCGTCAAAAATATTCAGGCAATTGATCTCCCGGGAATATTCAAAACTGTTAGAGGAAGAAGGTACCGGGAAGTATTACCGGAAAAAGCTTGTACTGAATTACATTTTCAAAGGTCCGGTTCTGGAGTGGTATCTTCGGATAAAAATGAGAATAGAACAATACTACCAGCGATACAACGAACTTGTGCCCAGGGAAGGCGAGATCCTGGACCTCGGCTGCGGGTATGGTTTCATGACCTATATGCTTAGTTTTACCGGACCTTTAAGAAAGATCACGGGAGTGGATTATGATGCAGAGAAGATCAGGGTGGCGGCCAATTGCATTATGAAAAATGAAAAGCTTGAGTTCGCCTGCGAAGATATAACGCGGTACTCCTTCGGTAAAAAGGATGCGATTCTGCTCTGCGACGTACTGCATTATATGACTCAGGAGAACCAGGAAGAACTGCTGATCCGTTGCATCGGAAATCTCAACCCCGGTGGTGTGATCCTTATCCGCGATGCAGACTCAAAAGGAGAAAAACATCATAAAAGGACACAGGTCACGGAATTATTCTCGACAAGAATCCTCGGGTTTAACAAGACTGTCAGTACTTCCAGGCAATTGTATTTCACATCCCTCGAAAGTATTGACCGGATCGTTCAAGGGCAGGGGCTGAAGACCGAAATAATCAGTGAAGCAAAACATACTTCAAATCTCTTAGTAATCATACGGAAAGAATGGAACGTCAAGGCATGAAATACGATGTAATTATTGCCGGCAGCGGGCTTGGGGGCCTTTTATGCGGATACATGCTGGCAAAGGAAGGATTAAGGATTTGTATACTTGAAAAGAATCATAAGGCGGGAGGATGTCTTCAGACTTTCCACCGCACAGGTGTTGTTTTTGATACCGGCGTTCATTATTTCGGGGGGATGGATCCGGGGCAAACACTTTACCGCTACTGGAACTATTTCGGTCTTACACGGACACTCGCTCTAGAGCGGATGAACCCTGATGGTTTCGACATCATCGGTATCAATGGACAGGATTATCCGATGGCCATGGGGTTTGATCATTTTGTTGAACGGCTTCTTCCCTTCTTTCCTTCAAAAAAGGAGAATCTTGAGAAATACATGCGCTGCCTGAAAGAAATCAGTTCATCCTTTCCCATGTATAACCTTGAGCTTCCAAAAGACCATAACGAAGAAAATTTCCGCGGCCGGAGCGCATATGATTTTTTTACTGAATTATCGCCCGGGTTATTGTCGTCGGTACTTGCAGGGAACAACATGATCTATGCAGGAAACCGTGAAACCACCCCCCTGCATCTGCCGGGTCTGATCAACCACTCCTTCATTTCAAGTGCATGGCGAACGGTGGGCGGCACTTCACAGATCGCTAGTAATCTGACGGATGGAATCGTTTCAAACGGAGGTGAGATAATGCTGTTTGAAGAGATCACCGAGATCCGTCTGAATGGAGACACTTTTGATGTGATGACAGAGGCAGGAAGATCTTACTCCGCTGATAAATTAATCTCCGGTATCCATCCTTCGAAGACCCTGAAAATGATGGAGCCGTCGATTTTCAGGAAATCGTTTTTTAAGCGGATCACGAACCTGAAGAATACAGTTTCTTCCTTTGCCGTCTATATAGTATTAAAAGAAAGGTCGTTCAGGTACCTCGATCACAATTACTATTACCATCCGACAGAAGATGTATGGAAAGGTAACCAGATTGCAGAATGGCCATCTGGATACATGTTGCACACACCTGCACCTGCAGCTGAGGATGGTTTTGCGAAGAGTCTGATCCTACTAACTTCCATGCCGTTTGAAAAAGTAAAAAAATGGGAACATACTTACCGGGGCTATCGCACCCAGGATTATCTTGATTTCAAGGAGCAATGCACAGCGGAACTGCTGGAGATGGCGGAAGTACGTTTCCCGGGCCTCCGGTCGGCGATTCTCTTTTCAGAGGCCTCGTCACCCCTTACCTGGCGCGATTATACCGGCATTCCTGAAGGATCGATGTACGGGGTCGAACGCGATTACAAGGAACCCCTGGCTACAACACTTTTACCGGCCACCCGGGTGCCGGGGCTCTATTTTACCGGTCAGAACATCAACCTTCACGGAGTGCTTGGTGTGACCATCAGTGCCGTGCTCACATGCGGTGAAATACTGGGGCTGGAGTATCTTTTAAGCAGAGTCAGAAACGCCTGAGCATGAAAAAATTCTTCAAATTCCTTTTTATCATCGTCCTGATCCTGTTTTTTGCAGCCGTCATTTTTGTCACCTGGTTTCAGCTTGACACAAAAGTTCATATCCCCGAAACCAAAGATAAGTCGGCCACCCTGCTTCCCGTTGCCAACCCCGAAAAAGATTTTTATTCCTGTGGAAGGAATTGGGTCCAACTGGGAAATTCGGGGTTATGGGAGCTTTATCTTGAAGGGAAACCGTTTGAGCGGGGAGTGATCGAGGGAAAACTCACCCGGGGACTGATTGAAAAACAGGAACAGGCATTCACTGACCAGATTGCCGAGATGATCCCTTCTCCTGCTTACCTTAAGTTCCTGAAATATTTTATCTATTGGTTCAACCGCGACCTTGAAGATTACATTCCGGATGAATACAAATATGAAATCTACGGGATCTCGCTATCGGCATCCGAGAAATTCTCTTTCATCGGTAACAACTACCAGCGGCTGCTCAACTATCACTCTGCCCATGACATCGGGCATGCCATGCAGGACCTTCACATGGTCGGATGTACGTCGTTTGGGGTGTGGAAAGACAAATCTGCAGACGGATCGCTGCTGATAGGAAGAAATTTTGACTTTTATGTCGGCGATGAGTTCTCACGGAATAAGATTGTGTGCTTTGAAAAACCTGACAAAGGATTTCCCTTCATGATGGTTACCTGGGGGGGGATGGCCGGCACCGTATCTGGGATGAATGACCAGGGACTGACTGTAACCATCAATGCCGCCAAATCAGATATCCCTTACTCCGCAAGGACTCCCATCTCCATTCTGGCGCGGGAAATTCTTCAGTATTCAAAAAACATCAGTGAAGCCTATCAGATTGCCATGAAAAGAGAAACATTTGTTTCCGAATCCATTCTGATCGGTTCTGCAGCCGACGGGAAAGCCTCCGTCATTGAAAAATCGCCTTACAAGATTGCCCTTGTTGAACCCCGGGGGAACTATATCGTTTGTACAAATCATTTCCGGTCGGAAACCTTCAGCGAGGATCCTGAAAATGTAAAAGACATTAAGGAGAACGCTTCGTTATACCGATACAGGAGAATGCTCCAGGATATCACTGACAATCAGCCCCTGAATGTCATGGGCATGGCGAAAATACTCAGAGACCGTTCGGGGCTGAATCAAGCCGATATCGGGATGGGAAATGAGAAAGCGGTCAACCAGCTCATCGCCCATCATTCTGTTATCTTCGAGCCTGAGAAGCTCCGGGTGTGGGTATCAAACGGCCCATGGCAGATCGGAGGATATACCTGTTATGACATCGACAAAATTTTTCATAATTTTGCAGCGCTTCATCAGCGGACTGAAATTAATGAACCTGGACTGTCAATACCCCCGGATACGTTCCTGCGCTCTGAAAATTACAAACAATTTATCCGGTTCAGGGAAATGCGGAAAGAACTGAAGAAAATTAGTCGCCATGGTGAAACAAAAAATCTGAGTCGTTCTTACATTTGTGAACTTATCGGCACCAATCCTGATTTTTTTGAGGTTTATTCTCTTGCCGGGGATTATTTTTATTCGAAAAATCAGCCGGATAGTGCCGCAGGCTATTATCGGAAGGCACTGGGAAAAGTGATCCCCAGGCAGAATGAAAAGCAGAAGATCATTGAAAGGCTTGCAGATTGCATCATTCAAATGAAAACTAAGAAATTATGAAGTTCAAACTTATATATCCCCGCTGGGAAAAACTCGAAGGACAAACTGTATTCTACCTTCCACCCCACGGGCCGGTGGTTATGGCTGCCGACCTTCCTTCGTTTGTGGAAGTGGAATTTGTCGATGAGAACGTTGAAACCCTTGTTATTGATGATACATCTGATTTCGTAGGGATATCGATGATGCTGACAACCCAGGTTAAAAGAGGCTGGGCCATTGCTGATGCCTACCGCAAACTGGGAAAGAAAGTCATCTTCGGAGGGATTTCAACGATGCTGCATGCAGAAGAGACGATGCTGCATGCAGATTCCGTTTTCCTTGGAGAAGTAGAAGGAAGACTGGCCGCTGTCTTTGAAGACTTCCGGAAGAACGAACTGAAGAAAGTTTATAATTTCCTTACCAACCCGCCCGACCTGAACCTTGTAGGTCCTGCCCGGCGTGATATCCTGAAAAAGGATCTTTATTTCCACAAGGGTTTCCGGATGGTCGACCTGTTCCATGCATCACGAGGATGCGTTTACGATTGCTATCCCTGTGCAGTACGGTACCTTGGAGGCCGGGGATTCAGACCCCGTCCCATTGAACGCGTGGTGGAAGAACTTTCACAAATGGAAAACAACCGTCTTTTCATCGTTGATAACTCATTGGCACTGGATACCAAGTGGGAAAAAGAGCTTTTCAAAGCCATGATCCCACTAAAGAAAAAATGGGTAAGCCATACCATCGAGGATAAAGATGATGTTCTCGACTTAGCAGCACAGGCCGGAGCATGGTATGTTTACCAGGCCGTATTCGATCGGTCAGATTATATCCGTAACCGGATCAAACAGTACCACGATTATGGAATCGCTGTTGAAGGAACCATTCTTCTCGGACTCGACAACCAGACGGAAGACGACATCAAAAGGCTGATCGATTTTCTTCTTGAAATCGACCTCGACCTGGCTGAATTCACCGTACTTGCTCCTTTTCCGCATACAAAGGCATACAGCGATCTTTTAAAACAGAACAGGATTTTTGATCACGACTGGGACCATTACAATGCAGGGAGGGTGGTTTATCATCCGAAACACATGACAGCCGAACGGCTGCAGGAATTGTACCATTACGCCTGGGACACTTTCTACAAGGATGAACCTCAAACACAGAAAATGTTCAATCTCCTTGCTACTGTTATTCAGCGGGAACAGGAGGATGGAACTTACACACCCCGTCGCCGCGACCTCCTGAACCAGAGTTTCGGAAAACAAGTCAGCACCACAGAATAATAAACACCCCTAACTCCAATTTACTAAGTCAGTTGCTCAACAACCGCACATGGAAATCAAAACGGAATTCAACCAATACATGGATCGCTATTTCGATTACAATGGACAATGGGAAAGTCCATCGAAGTGTGGATTGAAGATCGTGAACCGAAAAGACGGAAAAGTGCTCGCCATTGTTACTGAGATTTACCGGCAAAATCCTGGAACACCTGTAACAGAATGGTGCGCCCCGCTCGCCAGCCAGATCTTGTCAGAAGTTGGAGAAATTCCGGAAAATTTTATCTTTGTTGAACATACTCCTGACCTTAAAAGCAAACTCAGTTTCTACGGGGAGACTTTTGACCTCGTATCTTTTGACTGGGACGGAACAAAATATG
The DNA here is from genome assembly GCA_026391795.1 of Bacteroidota bacterium. Lineage (GTDB taxonomy): Bacteria > Bacteroidota > Bacteroidia > Bacteroidales > FEN-979 > FEN-979. The sequence continues at coordinate 161,246 of JAPLDI010000049.1, read as the reverse complement.
ATCATCCTCAATGGAAACGCCTGAGCCGGGAAGAAGTCGATTTTTTAATGGAAGAATAGCGCCAAAGGCATTATCCGGAAAAACGATACTGACACTCATTCTCTTCACCTTTGCAGGCCTGCCGGTTATCCTCTTTTCACAACCCATCCTGCATTCCACCATCCGTGGCACGATTACCGACCGGTCAACACAGGTGCCGCTTGCGGGAGCTGCTGTTATCGTCCTTGATTCAGATCCCCTGGTCGGCACAACTTCAGGACCTGACGGGAATTTCAAACTGACAGGTATCCCCATTGGAAAAAGAAGACTAAAGGTGACATATATCGGATACACTCCGTTTATCACGGACGAGCTCACTGTGAGCAGCGGAAAGGAGACATCCGTGTTGATCTCCCTTGAAGAGACGATGATCACCGGTACTGAAACGGAGATCATCAGCGATTACCGGAAATATGAAGCCATCAACAAGATGGCAACGGTGAGCGTCCGTTCCTTCACCGTTGATGAAACATCAAGGTTTGCAGGCACATACAACGACCCGGCAAGGATGGCTGCAAATTATGCCGGCGTCACTTCCGGCATAGACAACCGCAACGACATCATTGTCAGGGGAAATTCCCCGTTAGGGTTGCAGTGGCAGATCGACGGCATGGAGATCCCGAATCCAAACCATTTTGCTGCAGTTGGAACTACCGGAGGACCTGTAACCATCCTTAACAACAACCTTCTGACCAATTCCGACTTTTATACTGGGGCCTATCCTGCCAGCTTTGGAAATGCACTTTCGGGGGTCTTCGACATGCGGATGCGCACCGGCAATACTGAAAAACATGAATACTGGTTCGGGATCGGCTGGAACGGAATTGAATTCGGAACGGAAGGCCCGTTTTCAAAAAAATCGAAAGCCTCCTATATTTTCTCTTACCGATATTCCCTGCTGGATCTCCTCAAACGGGCCGGGATAAAACTCAATCTGGTTCCCTATTACCAGGATCTGAATTTCAAGATAACGATTCCGGCCCGGAAAGCAGGTATCTTTGCGATTGAAGGCATCGGGGGATTAAGTTATATCCAGATCTTTGACAGCAAGAAGGATCCTTCGAGATGGATGTTTCCGGATTACGGTGAAGACCTTTCCAACGGATCCAACCTCGGGGCCATCGGCATCACCAACCAGCTGTTTACAGACCCCTCACTGCGACTGAAAAATCAGATGTACTTTGTCGCTTCCCAGGTCTATACGAAGATCGATTCATTTTCGTATGTTGCACAAACACCATCACCCTGGGCCGGGGAACGATCAACTGAAAAAAAACTTTCCTATTCCTTTGGTTTATACAAAAAGTTCACGGTACAGAATCTACTGGAAACGGGAATGATTGCGGATTATTTCTGGCTGGACTACGCCGACAGCGTCATGAATAAAGGAACCTTCATGGTAAATACAGGGTCCCATGAGACCATGTTTTTTCTCAGGGGATATGCACAATGGCAGCACCGTTTCTCCGAGAAATTCAGGACCACAACAGGATTGTTCGGATCCCGGCTGTTTATGAATTCTACGTGGGCCGTCGAACCGCGAGCCGGTCTTGAATGGATCATCCGGAAGGAACATATCGTCCACTTCGGGGCAGGAATGTACAGTCAGATGCAGCCCAGGGTCATTTACTTCATCCTTTCCCATCTGCCGGATGGCACTATACAGCAGACGAACCGCAACCTTGATTTCTCCCGTTGCTGGCAGGTGGCAGTGGATTATAATTACCTGCTGAATGAGAACCTTCATTTTAAAACGGAACTCTATTACCAGCACCTTTACGACATCCCGGTTAAGCGGTCCATTCCGGAATATGCCCTGAGCAACCAGGGTCATGAATTCTTCCTCGACCGTCAATATGCCGACAGCCTGTTAAACCTGGGCATTGGCGACAATTATGGACTGGAATTTACCTTTGAGCGGTTCCTGAATAAAAATTATTATTTCCTGCTGACCTCCTCTCTTTTCAGCTCCACCTATCACGGTTATGATAATGTACCACGAAATTCCGCATTCAATGTGAATTATGCATTCAATGCCGTTGGCGGTTATGAATTCGTCATGGGAAAACGGAAATGGGGAGTGATGTCGTTTGGATTAAGGGCAACCTGGGCTGGTGGAAACCCCTATATTCCTTTTGATGTGAATGCCTCCGTTGCAACCGGGGAACCGGTTCCTGACTGGCAGCAGGCCTACCAGGTGCGGTACCCGGATTATAAACGGATCTCCCTCCGGTTCGGGATCAAAAGGAATCTTCCCGGGTATAACCTTGAATTTATGCTCGACCTTCAGTACCGTACAAACTATACAAATGTTTATCTTCAGCGCATTGATCCGCAGACCGGGGAGATCCGTAATTTCTTCAATATGGGTTTCTTTCCAATGGCAACCTGGAGGATACAGTTTTAACTTGTGAACTGGTGAACTGGTGACCTGGTGAGTAACAGCATCCAACATCCAATACCCAATACCATTTCCCAACTCCTTGCTGCTATTGCCTTATTCAGGAAAATGAATTATATTTGATCCTTTAAATTTAGATGCCATGAGGACAAAATGGATGTTTCTATCCGGATCAATCCTGATAGCCTTTCTTCTTTTATGCGGACAAGCATTCGCCGGGACGGGCGGTCCCAGTGATGGCCAGATCATGGTTCTGGCTATCCTTGCCCTCCTTTCTTTGATTCTTTCTGTTCTTTACTTCCCCCCTCTCCTGTTTCACTGGATCAAAGACATGTGGAAAAAGTATCGCCATTGTTAATGAGCTGATGATTTGATGAACTGGTGAACTGGCGAGGACCTCTATCAAGGATTCAATACATAATACCTAATACCCATTACCCAATACCTCCTTCCTGTTCTCTGTAAACAGATTGTTTTCAACCGCGATAACCAGGATTTGATGAAGACAAAATTGATTCTGTTACTTACATTCTTTCTTCCAGTTGCCGGTTTTCTTTGCGGACAAGGGTTTTCTCCGGGGAAAGAGCGGTGGCCGGTAAAGACAAGTGTTACCCATTTCCTTCCTGTGAAAGAGGTGAGTCTTGCGGAATTAATGGGGCTTCGCTCCCCCATTCTTTCGTACACGAAAGAAGAACAGGAAGAATACCAGGATCAGCGGTTTTCCGAGGTTATCGGAACCCATCATCTGAAGGAGGGGGATATTGTAATAACATCAGGATACATCCTTCTGGCAGCCCTGGAAAAGGATTCGAAAGGAGCAGATGCCGATTATCATATCCAGATCCGGACCACATCCGAATGGGCGGATTCCTGCCTGGTCGTCGAAGCTGCTTACCCGCCTTTTATAAAAGGGAACGTTACCCTCCAGGATTCCTGCAGGAAGGTGCGCGATTTTTTTGATCACTTCATTTTGAAAGGCAGGAAGAAAGTCTGTTTTGGCAATAAAAATCATACTTCTCCCTATGTTAAGATTACGGGACAACTTTTTTTCGACGCCTTCCATGTAAATACACCGCCAAGGGGAAAACAGAATTCTGTCAATGAAAAAATGAAATCCTATACCTGCTGGGAGATTCACCCCATCACTTCCATCAGCTTCGTCGGGACTAAATAATATCCGGTGTAATTCGTACTTTCGCAGTACAAATATTGCACAATGGCCGATTCAATTGTCATCCGGAAACTTCCTCCCATCAGATTCATCAGAGCCCTCAATGCATTCCGTTCCGGGCTTTTCCGTCTTTATAGCAGATCATTTCCAGCCAATGTCGTGATGTATGAGCGTTTCACGGCTTTCTGGATCCTTCCCGCAATCCGCGTAGCGGCAGAGCTGGATATTGCCGGCATCCTGGAGAAAGAACCGATGACGATTGAACAACTTGCTGTACGGACAGATTCAAATCCCGGATCGTTGTCCCGGATGATGCGCGCCCTATCGAGTGAAGGCATCTTCAAAAAAAACAAAACCGGACAATACAAAAACACATCCCTCTCAAGAGTTCTATCCGATGGCAAAGGATCGCTCCGATTCGCAATGATGCAGCACCTGGGAAGCCTGAACTGGAACCTGTTCAGCGAGTTCCCCCATACGATTAAAACCGGAAAATCTGCTTTCTCTATGGTTTACGGGCAGAAAATCTATGATTATCTTTCTGGGCATCCCCATGAATCCGAGCTGTTCGACCGGTCAATGACCAATCTGTCAGAGATATCCATTGAACCTGTTCTCAGTGCTATGGACTTCAGCAACTATCCTGTGATAGCAGATATCGGCGGCGGAGAAGGGTTGCTCCTGTCAAGTATCCTTTACCAGCACAAAAGCTCGAGCGGTATCCTCTTCGATCTGCCGGAAGGATTGACCCGTTCCGGAATAATCCTCAACAAATACGGTGTAGCCAACCGAGTCAAGGTAATGGAAGGTACTTTTTTTGATACAGCTCCTGCAGGAGCAGATGCATACATCCTTAAAAACATCCTGCACAATTGGAGCGATGAAGAATGCCTGAAAATCCTTAAGAATATTGTTGAGGTCCTCCCCGCCCGGGGAAAAATCCTGATCCTCGAGATGGTAATCGATGAAAAAAATCATTCCTCATTCGGGAAACTCATCGATCTCCAGATGATGCTCTTCATGGAACATGGGAAAGAACGTACGCGAAAGGAGTTTGAATCTCTTTTCGATCAGGCAGGACTAAGACTCAACAAGATTATCCAGACGGTCGCGCCGATCCGTGTTATTGAAGCGGTAATTAAATAGAAAAGTTGCGGGATAGCAAATTGGCGAAAGATTGTTCAATTATCAACGGGATGACTTTAAGGCAATCGAATCTCAACTCATACAACTAATACCTTTTGCTCACAGCATTCTTTCTGACAGACCGCATCTCAAAATCTCCCGGTTGACGGTTACGATCCTTGTCGTAGAGCACCCCCAAGATATCCTGGTAATTCTTAAGATTGGGATAAAAACGGAGTTCAGTACTAGTGTATTGCATTGAATCCGCCATCAGGGTCGGCAGCGACTTTTGAAGATTTGGCGAAAGTGAGGGCAGGGATATTGCCATGGAAGTTTCAGGCCCGAAAATATTCCAGTCAAAAAGAGTGTTGTCTTTATCCGTATATTGCCAGTTGGTCACAAACATCATAAATGTACCCGAGGCATTGATTGAGGATTGTCCTGAGTTGGCGCTGACAGAATTTATGACCGCATTAATCTTTAGGAACTGATCCGGGATATCTCCGTCAGCATGGTTGAACCATTGGAGGTCAGAGGTATAGGATTCGCGGATCATCATTTCCGTAATAAACCCTGTGAAGACCGAGGGCGGATAGTCAAGATCCACTTTGTTGATGAGACTCCCGTCACTGATGATCCTGTCAGTAAGGAAAGGAATTGACGTTTCCAGGTTGGCGCCCTTATATCCCGAAACGGAGATATCATAATCCAGGACCATCATCGGAAATGAAATCGTATGATTCGCTGGTTCAACTGCATCGGCCATATCGACAGAATAGTTTCCTGACAAGGTGATCCCCGGAACAATCTTGAATTTATCGCCTGTCAGTGTCATAATCTTTATGTAAAGGTCATCCGGCGACACATACATCATCTGTTCCTTATCCGTTGTCTTAAATGTCATGTTCGTGTATCCTGAATTTGAATAGATCACAGGACCTGTAAGAACAGGCAGGTTCGTAAGCGATACTACTGCATTTCCCAGTGTATCCGGCCGGTTGCCCTTCATCTTCCACTCACCATAAGGCGCAACCCCCGTGTAGGTATTGAGATGAACTGTCAGCGTGTGCATAATTATCTCGACGTACCCGACCGTAATTGCAACCTGTGACGGGACCGGGTATGCACTTTTCAGGAAAACTGGATATCTTCCATTGGCCTGGCACAGGGTGTCCCCCAGGTAATTTCCCTGAGGATCAGATACAAGGATAAATCCATACAGGTCTTTCTTTATAAAATTATCTGCAAGCTCTACCGTAAACAAGGTTTGTGAAGTGTCAGGTATTGTTTTGTTTTTTTTGCACGAAATCAGAGAAGTCATGATCACTGCTATAACAGATACAAGAAAAAGGGAATATTTCGTCATGCTATTTCTTCTTTGAGGTTTGAAATCCACATGGATTTCTTCAGAATTTACAACCTTACTCAAACGTACTTTTTCTGTCTCTATTTCATTTTAAATCCATAATTCGTAATTTGTAATTCGTAATTTTTCAAAGCCGTCTTTTCCTATCTTTGCACTATGCATCAACTTCTATCCGCATTCAGGAAAGAATTCCTTATCCTTATCCGCGATATTCCAGGGCTGGCTATTCTCTTCATTATGCCTGTCCTGCTTATCATGATCGTAACTCTTGCCCAGCAGAATGCCCTTAAATCATCCAAGGAGATAAAGACAGATGTTCTTTTTGTCGATCAGTCCCATTCGGCATTTTCAAGGATCCTGCATCAAAACCTCGACAGTTCCGGACTTTATCACCTGATCTCACTTCGGCAGGGAATACCGGTGAATGAACCCGTGGCCCGCAAAATGATCGGTGAGGGTGAGTTTTCTGTGGGGATCGTGGTTGCCGCAAAGGATACTGCCATCCGGCTTCTCGTGGATCCCTCTCTTCAATCATCTTATAAAAATACAATAACCGGATCACTGACATACTTTATCAAAGGCACCCAAAGCCGTATTGCGATTGAAAACCTTTTGAAAACGCTTGCACCTTCGATGGCCTCCGGGATCGATGGCCTGATTGAGACGAACATCAGGAATATGCCGCCGGTTCAGGAGATCTATGCCACAAAAGAAAATGCGACCATCAAGCCTTCCATCATTCAAAACAATGTTCCCGGATTTATTCTCTTTGCCATGTTCTTTATCGTGATCCCCTTGTCGGGGAGCATGGTAACCGAAAAGATGGAAGGTTCTTTCGGACGATTAAGGACATTACCGGTCAGGGTTGGTGTTCTTTTGACCTCAAAAGTGATCCTGTTCCTGGGTGTCTGCACACTCCAGTTCTTCCTGATGCTGATGGTGGGCATCTGGGTCTTGCCGGTATTTTTCGGAATGCCTGCCCTGCAAATCAGTACGCATTTCAGTGTAATTATTATTGCCACGCTTTGTGCCGCCCTTGCAGCCACCGGTTTCGGACTCCTTGTGGGTGCATTTGCCAGTTCACAGGGACAAGCAGCACTTTTCGGCTCTGTGATGGTCGTGATCCTGGGGGTACTCAGCGGAACTTTTCTTCCCGTTTATCTAATGCCAAAAGCGATCCAGTACATCAGTCTCATCTCCCCTATCCGGTGGGGCATCGATAATTACCTGGATATTTTTATCCGGGAAGGTACGCTGGTCACTATTTTCCCGAATATTTTACGGCTGTTGGCATTTTTTATCTTGGCTATGATCGTTTCCATTGTTATTTTTGCAAGACGGAAGTAAGATCCGTTTCTGTATCAGGAAGCACCCCATGAAAGAAAAAGATGGTATCATAGATTGCCCGCAGCAGCAGGTGATTCTATACGTAGAGAAGGAAGACGGGAAATACGAACCCATGCAGACCGGTTCTTACATCACGAAGAATTTCCTGGATGATTACGAGTTGAAACGCCGTCACCTGGAAGAATCGTTACAAAAGAAGGTACTTTCGGGCGAAGTCAGTCCGATCTATTATTTTATGGTCCTGGAAGATCTGACCCTTAGCGAACTTGCATCACGGGCAGGGTTCAGGAAGAGAAAAGTAAAAAAACACCTTGAAGCGGCCTGTTTCCAGACATTACCTGTGGAAACGCTGCAGCTTTATGCCGATGTGTTCAACATTTCTGTAAAGGATCTGCTAAAACTACTTGTTAAGACGACAGATGAATCTGACAATACAAAAACCGGTTCCTGATGAGCACTGTGACGTATAAGCATAAAATGGCTGCACATTGTGAATCTGGGGCTGTGACCTCCCTTCTGAACAATGCCGGGCTTGAAATTACCGAACCCCTCGTTTTTGGCATTTCCAGCGGCATTTTCTTCGGCTACTTCCATAAGATGAAATCTTTTGCATTCCCTACTTTCATTGTCAGGAATAAACCCGGCTCGATTCGAACCAACCTCGCTAAACGTCTAGGAATAAAATTTCATACTGAAAAATTCCGTTCTGCCGACACAGGAATGAATCGGCTCGACGAACTTCTTGGGAAGAATATTCCTGTTGCTATCCAGGTCGATTTCTTTTATATGGACTACCTCCCTGAATGGGAAAGGGTGCATATCAATGTCCATTTTATTGTAGTAGTTGGGAAAACCGGATCCAGGTACATCGTTTCCGACAGCTATTTTCCTAAACTTGTGGAACTGGAATCCTCCTCCCTGCGTAAAGCACGTTTTGCAGGCGGAAGCATGTCGCCGAAAGGATTTCTGTTTTACCCGGAATTCATACCCAAAGATATCGATTACAAAAAAGCGATCCTGAAAGGAACAAAAAAAGCCTGTTTCAACATGCTCAGTATCCCGATTCCATTCTTGGGTATCAAAGGTATCCGTAAGTTTGCCAGGAAGATCACCGAATGGCCTTCGTTTGCACGGGATATTGAGCATCTTTCACACGAGATCATGAAAATCAATATACTCCTGGAAGATCAGGGTACAGGAGGAGCAGGTTTCCGTTTTATGTATGCCAGCTTTCTTCAGCAGGCTTCAGTGATACTCGGGAAACCGGAATGGAGCGAAAAGTCGAAAGAAATGATGGAGATAGGTGATGGGTGGAGGAATATCTCCCTCTTTGCATCACGGATCGGAAAAAACCGGGAGCTCGGACCCGAAAGGCTGGAAGAACTTGGAACAATGCTTAACAGCCGCGCTGATGCGGAAGAGCGTTTTTTCAGGCAACTGAAAAATTCAATTTAACTCTTTACCTCTTATGACAAAGGAAGCAACGCCCGAACTGAAATCCGAGATCAAGAAAATGATCATGGAGACCCTCAACATTACGGATGTAAGGCCTGAAGATGTGGATGATGAAAAACCTCTTTTTGGAAGCGATAATGCACTGACTCTTGATTCTGTGGATGCAATCGAGATCATCATGGCCCTGCAACGTTCCTACGGAATCCGGATCGCAGATCAGACAACTGCCCGGTATGTGATTCGTTCTGTCAACAGCATTGCGGAATTTATCCTTGCTGAAAAGGAAAAAAACAAACTGTAATCCCCGTAAAATTGAAGAACTATCTGACCGCCGGCATTGGGTTCAAAAGACTGGTCCGGCTTGTCCGAAAGAACTCCATATCCTTTCATCCCAGAAATCTTGTTAACCTCCTCTTTCTATTCCAAACCACACTGTGGACAGGTCTCTTTTCATGGATCGAACGGAAACGTTATGGAACAAAGATAGCATCCTCAACCGTTCCGGAAGATCCAATCTTCATCATCGGACACTGGAGAACCGGTACAACATTGCTGCATCAGCTTCTGAATCTCGACCCGGACCTCGCAGCACCTACCCTCTTCCAGGTCGCCGAACCCGGTTGCTTTATCTCTTCTTACAACTATTATGTACCTGTATTTTCTGCCCTTTTGCCGGAGAACAGGCCTATGGATAACGTGAAGATTGGGATGAACGAACCGCAGGAAGATGAATATGCCATCTACCGGATTACCGGGTTCTCCCCGATTGAAAACCTTGTATTCCCAAAAAGTTCAACATACTTCCTGCTGGATAATGAACCCTTTATACCCATAGAAGAAACTGAGCGAAAGGAATGGGAAAGGCAGTTGCAGTCATATTTTCAGAAACTGTTTTATTTTCACGGAAAAACAATTGTATCCAAAAACCCTTTCAACTCCATGCGGATAAAAGAACTTGCCGCCCTGTTTCCGAAGGCACGGTTTATCCATATTGTACGAAACCCGGAAGAGGTAGTCCCCTCGGCAATTCATATGTGGAAGATTGTGATGGGACAGAACAGCCTGAATAAAAAAGGTTCAGTCCCCGGAATTGAGGAAGTAACGGAAGGTTTGGATAAAGTGCTGAAAACAATTGAAAGAGACAAGGTTTATCTTCGCGAAGAACAATTTTTCGAGATGAGATTTGAAGACCTCGAATCAGATCCGGTTACAGAGATAAAAAAAGTATATTCAAAGTTCAACATGCATTTCAATGAAGACCTTGGCTGGAAGATAATTTCCTTCGCCGGAAGTCTCAGGAATTACAAAAAAAATGAATTTAAAATCACCGATGAGGAAAAATCCGTGATTCACAATCGACTTCACCAACATATGGTTTATTTTAATTATCATTGACAGTTATCCTTTTTTCTGTATATTTGAAACTCATTCAGAACGTCATCTAAATCCTTTCAATATGAAAAAATATTTATTGACTATACTCCTGATAACTTTCCTTCTTCCATATATTTCCTCTGCACAGGTAAAAGATACGGTATCACCGACGCAACAGCCACAGGAGCAGATCCAGACCCAGCCAGCTTCTCCTGTGATCGGCCAGTCACAAATGCCCCGTTCCATAACTTCCGGTTTCTACTTTAAGATCGGCCCCGTCTTCCCTCTGGGAAACTATGCCTCTGGGCAGATATTGCATGATACAGATCCGAAAGATGATCCCATCTATTTCCCTGCAAAAATGGGTGCTGCAATTGACATGGGGTTCCTGATCTATTTCGGACCGGCATTTGCCAATAACCACCTCCGCGTCGGACTTGATGCCACCTTCTTCTCCTTTAATTTCAACTCCATTAAGTCCGATACGACTGCAGGTCCAAAAACAAAATACTGGTATTATTATGGTGGTCAGAAATTCGGCCCGGTAATCTCCATTTGCCCTGTTGATAAGCTGATTATCGATCTTTCCTATAAACTGAATGCCTATGTTGCTTACCTTCATCATATCGTCCGGGGTAAGTACAACGATGAATGGGGCATGAATCTTTTCCAGAATGAGTTCAGCATGAACATCCGGTATTCCATTATGCTATTTTCGTTCCAGTATAATTATGGACAGACCCTTTACAATGATTTTGACGGCCTCAAACCCAATCATTATGTCGACAACGACACATTTCGTTTTCTGGTCGGGGTTAAATTTTAGAGAGACTATATTGTGACAGGACAGCATCACGATCTTTCCTTTTTTCCTGAGATTGAAAGAAAACCAGTTGAAGAGATCCGGAAGTTTCAGGAAATTAAGCTCCAGCAGCAGCTGATTTACTTAAAGGAGAATTCAAAATTCTACTCGGAGCATTTTCTCAGGAGCAGGATTGACATCACCCGGATTAAAAGCATTGCAGATCTGGTTACGATCCCGACAACCACAAAAGAAGATCTTCAGCAACGAAACGATGAATTTATCTGCGTTCCGAAAAGCTCCATCATCGATTACATAACCACTTCAGGCACTCTCGGAGACCCGGTGACCTTTGCCATGACCGACAAAGATCTTGATCGGCTGGCCTACAATGAGGCAATATCATTTACCTGTGCAGACGGCTCACCAGATGATGTTTACCAGCTTATGACAACCATTGACAAACGGTTTATGGCTGGTCTCGCGTATTTCCTTGGGATCCGGAAAATGGGAGCCGGTGTGGTCAGGGTCGGGAACGGGATCCCAGAATTACAATGGGATACAATCCGCAGGATCAAGCCAACGGCCATCATTACAGTACCTTCCTTCATCCTGAAAATAATCGAATATGCTGAAGCGAATCAGATTGACTATCGTACGAGCAGCATCCGAAAAGCCATCTGTATCGGGGAACCGCTAAGGAACTCCGATTTCACTCCCAATACTCTTGGAAGAAAGATCCTCGAAAAATGGCCGATCCGGCTCTATTCCACCTATGCTTCCACCGAGATGGGAACATCTTTCACGGAATGCGGAGAAGGCGTCGGAGGACATCATCACCCTGAACTGATTATTGCCGAGTTGCTGAACGACCAGGATCAGCCCGTGAAGGAGGGTGAATGCGGAGAAGTAACAGTCACCACCCTGGGTGTGGAAGGAATGCCATTGCTGCGCTTTAAAACCGGGGATATCTGCTTCGGGTATTCCGCCCCCTGTAAATGTGGAAGGACAACCATGCGGCTGGGTCCCGTGATCGGCAGAAAAAACCAGATGATCAAGTATAAAGGCACCAGCCTCTACCCTTCATCACTTTTTGATATCCTCAACGACATGGACTACATCACAAATTATGCAGTTGAAGTCTATACAAACGATATCGGTACTGACGAAATACTGATCCATGTGGGAAGTAAATCTCCGATCTCTCACAGGGAGACGTCCATCAAAGATCATTTCCGGGCAAAGTTGCGGGTAGCCCCGCTGATCCGGTTTGATTCTGATGAAAACATTCACCGGATGCAATATCCTGAAGGAACGCGCAAACCCCTCAAATTCATCGACAAAAGAGAGAAGACAAAAAATAGTTGATTTTTTTTGGATTTTACTGAATGAATGGAATAAATTTGTTGTGATAAATCTATTTGGTAACCCTTAATTTATGTATATGAAAAAAATCAGTATCCTTTTGCTAATGACAGCATTCCTGTATCCGGTAACTGCGATTTTCGCGCAGTGCAAGTTGATTTCGGGAGATGTGAGTGTCCTTAAAGGACAGCCAGTTATCAACCTTCAATATGATTATTCCAAAATGGCTGTCGGCAAATTTAAAAACGCAGATGATTATGTTGCTGACCGTACCGCGGACATGAATAAGAAAAAACCCGGTGATGGAGACCGTTGGGCAGAAGCCTGGAAAAATGACAGAACTTCTAAATTTCAACCCACTTTTGAAAAAAACCTGAATGAAGTCGTCGGAAAGTTCAATGTCAGTTGTAAAGAGAATGCCTCCGACGCAAAATACACCCTGATCATCCGGACGACTTTTACAGAGCCTGGATATAATATCGGGATTACCCGTCAGAATGCCTGGATCAAGGTAGAAGTGGATCTGATTGAAACTGCTAACCCTGGCACTGTCCTGGCAAGCATGATCATGAAACGGGAAGACAGTGTCAACATGATGGGATATGATTATGATACGGGAACAAGGATACAGAGTGCCTATGACAGGGCCGGAGACAATCTTGGAGACTTCCTGGTAAAAAATGTGTTTAAAAAATAAATAGTGCTGCAGGAATTCATAATCGAGCCTCGGTGACATTTGTTCACCGGGGCTTTTTCATCTTTCATTTTTCATTCTTATATACTTTTTCTCCTCCCACAACCGTCATTATTACTTTGGCCAAGGGAATTTCCTTTACCGGGCAGGTCATCAGGTCACGGTCCACAATTACAAAATCAGCCATTTTCCCATTGTCAATGCTTCCGGTGAGGTGTTCCTGGAAGCCTGCCCTGGCTGCCCAGATTGTGACAGATCTGAGGGCTTCTTCACGGCTCAATGCATTCTCCGGCTGAAACCCCTTTTCTGGGAATCCCGATAAATCCTGCCTGGCTACAGCAGCATAAAAACTGAGAAGGGGACTGATCTTCTCAATCGGAAAATCCGTTCCATTGGGCAGCCAGCCGTTCTGGTCAAGAAGGTTCTTATAGGCGTAGGCCCACTTGATCCTGCTTTTACCGAGCCTGTCGGGCGCCCATTTCATATCGGATGTAGCATGGGTGGCCTGTACAGAAGGGATGATCGAAAATTTCCCAAACCTGTAAATATCCCAGGGATCGACTACCTGGGCATGTTCAATGCGCCAGCGAAGGTCATTCTTCCCTTTCAGGAACTCTGCATAGATCCCCAGGACCATTGCAACTGCTGAGTCGCCGATAGCATGGGTATTAACCTGGTAACCGTATTTTGCAGCAAGTTCACATATTTCCCTGATCCTCTCTGCAGATGTAACCTGGATCCCTGTTTTCAGTGGATCGTCCGAGTATGGGGATTTTAAAAGCGCTGTCCGGGATCCCAAGCTTCCGTCGGCGTATATTTTGATCGATCGGATGGTCAGCATCGGTGAAATAACTTGTCCTTCCTGGATAAAATTCTGAATGTTTTCTTCATTGGGATTCAACATGACATAAAGCCGCATTTTCAACGTTCCCTGTTGCTGAAGTGAATCCATGAAGGTTACGACCGGAAAGTCGAGTCCTGCATCGGCTACCCCGGTTAATCCGGCAGCAAAGCAGTTCGACTGGGCCCACTTCAGCAGGGTCACCTGTTCCTTTTTTGATGGTAAAGGAATCGTGTTTCTCATCCGATCGGCAGCATTTTCACTTAATATCCCGGTCATCCGTCCATTCTTCATTTCGACCTCCCCTGGCGAAAATTTGTTTTGTTCATGGATACCGGCCCGTTTGAGTGCTTCCCCATTGGCAAGCAGGGCATGACCGTCAATCCGTATCAGTACAACCGGCCGTTCCGGAAATAAAATATCCAGCTCCGTTCGGTCCGGAAATTCTTTTTTATCCCATAGATTCTGATCCCATCCCCTGCCAACAATCCACTCTCCGGGATAACGGTCCTGTTGTATCAGGAGAAGTCCGGTTATCTCCTTGAATGACCGGATTCCAGTGAGGTTGATTTCACGAAGACTGAGCGCATATCCAAAAAAATGGCAATGTGCATCGATAAACCCCGGGTAAACAAAGTTCCCTTTGGCATCTACAACCGAATCGGAATTATAATGCTTCAAGATCTGATCAGTACTTCCAATCGCAGCAAACATCCCGTTTTTAACTGCAAAAGCTTCCGCATAGTTGAATTTCTGGTCGACGGTACAAACCTTCCCGTTGATGAGGATAAGGTCGGCTTTCATTTTCACCTGGGCGTTAGTTGCTGAATATAAAGCTGATAAGAATAAAACAAAAAGGCATGATTTTTTCATCAGGGTCCATTCAATTGGTTAGAGAAGGCAAATAAAAACATTTTTAAATTATTTATGGTAAAATTAAAATGATTTATTATTTTTGTAGAACTTAAACCAAAATATATAATGAAATATAAGACCTTTACACCGAGGTTTTTTGTTGCTCTTTCAGTAATTATTGTTGCAGCGGTGCTGCGTCTGTTACCCCATTGGCCAAACTTGACCCCGATTGCGGCTATGGCATTATTTGCAGGGACCTATATTGATAAAAGGCAATATGCCTTTGCTATTCCAATCGCCGCAATGTTTGTGAGCGATCTCATCATCGGTCTGCATGCAAATATACTTGCTGTCTATGTGGGTTTTGCCATCACTGTTCTGGTTGGAATGGCCATTCGAAAACGAGTGAATGTTGGAAGTGTGTTATTGGCTTCGCTGATATCCGCTGTGATCTTTTTCCTGATCACTAACTTTTCTTCATGGCTTGTTGACCGGCTCTATCCACACCCGATGTACCCGCAGACCTTTGCCGGTCTGCTCGAGTGTTATGCCATGGGACTTGCATTTTTCCGCGACTATACGCAGGGATTTTCATTTTTCCTGAACGACGTTCTCGGAACCGTGTTCTACAGCGCAGTGTTCTATGGGGCATTCTATCTATCCTACTGAAATGCGTTTTCCCGTATTGGACAAGACGAAGCTTTAACCAGATTAAGCCCGTTCTTCCTTGTATACGGATGGAATTCCGAGAAACGATTTAGTGCCTCTTTTTTCAGTTTTTTTTTTGCGACTTTTGCAGGAGAATGGCGTGTGTATTTATTCCTGCTGAAGATTCTGGTTCTCTTCACTTCTGTATTCGTCCCGGATAAAAATTTTGCTACTTTTGTATTGTCCTGTCGCCAGAACGAGAGGATGGCAATACAAATAACCTCTCATTTATAATTAATTATTCGTACTATTTATTGTGTCTGACCTGATCCATTTATTACCTGATTCTGTCGCGAACCAGATTGCAGCTGGAGAAGTTGTTCAGCGGCCTGCGTCTGCAGTGAAGGAATTGCTGGAAAATGCTGTTGACTCAGGAGCAACCCACATCAAACTGATCATAAAGGATGCCGGAAAAACTCTGATACAGGTGATCGATAATGGCTGCGGTCTGTCGGAGAGGGATGCCCGCATGTGCTTTGAACGCCATGCAACTTCAAAGATCCAGAACGCCAATGACCTCATGGCCATCCACACCCTCGGGTTCAGGGGCGAAGCCCTTGCCTCAATCGCTTCCATCGCTCAGGTTGAGTTGAAATCGAAGAGAAATGATGATGAAGTAGGCACCTGCGTCATGATCGAAGGATCGGAATTTAAAAGCCAGTCGCCCATAAGTACTCCCGAAGGAACCAGCATCTCCGTAAAAAACCTTTTTTTCAATGTCCCTGCCCGCAGGAATTTTCTCAAATCCAATACCCTTGAACTGAAATATATTGTCGAGGAATTTCTTCGTGTCGCCCTGGTAAACCCCGGAATAGCATTTACAATGTATAACCAGGAGAGGATCTTGCACCAGGTCCCTGCATCAAACCTGAAACAAAGACTCGTCGCGCTTATGGGCAATGCTTACAACCAGCGACTGATACCGGTGGGCCAGGAATCAGGGATTGTCAATATCCATGGATTTATTGGGAAACCTGAATTTGCAAAAAAAACCAGAGGGGAACAGTATTTCTTTACCAACGGACGTTTCATCAAGAATCCATACCTTCATCATGCCATCGAGAACGCCTTTCAACAACTGATCCCCAAAGACTCATTTCCTACCTATTTCATATATCTCACCGTCGATCCCAAGACCATAGACGTGAACATTCATCCAACCAAGACAGAGGTCAACTTCCAGGATATAAAAAGCATCTATGCGATCTTGCATTCTTCGGTCCGGCAATCCATTGGAAAATTCAATCTTACCCCTTCCCTCGATTTTGAAACTGAACCCAGCATGGAAATCCCTCCATTGCCGGAAGGCGCAGAGGTAAAACCGCCTACTATAACCGTTGACCCTGATTACAATCCTTTTGAAAAAAAGGTCCGGCCCCAGTTTGAGATACCTCTGCAGCCAAGAAACAGGATCACCGAAGATCAATGGAAGCCTCTCTACGATCCTTTAAAAGATGTTCATTTCAAAACGGAGCCAAAACCATCGGAAGAACAAGGAACACAGCATATCCTGTCAAACTGGGATACAGATGCCTCCCTTAAAAGGCGTATCCGTCCCTTTCAGGCACAGAACCGGTATATTGTCAGCGCCACACCCAGCGGAGTTGTCATCATCGATCCGCAGAAAGCAAGGGAACGGATTTACTATGAACGACTAGTCAACTCATTTGAGACCAGCCAGCCATTTATGCAGCACCAGCTTCATCCTCAAACCATTCTACTGTCTCCGGAAGATTTCGAACTTACGATCGGGATGATTGATATTTTTGAAAAAGCCGGGTTCGGGATCCGGGAATTCGGGAAGAATACGATCCTCATTGAAGCCATTCCGGCCGACTGCATCGAAGAAAATATTACCGGACTTTTCGAAAGTATCCTTGAAGGGTTGAAATCAGGAACGGATGATGGTAAGATCAAGTTGCAGACCAGGCTCGCAAAGTCATTGTCAAAAAGCATGTCCATCTTCCGGAAGGCGAAACTTCAGACGGAAGAGATGGAAGGCATCATTGAACAGCTTTTTGCATGCCAGCTTCCTGACCTGGCACCCGATGGCACCCCGACAATGATCTTCATCAGTTTTGATGACCTCGATAAAAAATTCAAATAAGAAAGAACAAATGAGCGACCAGCAATACAGCCCCACTGGGTTCACCCTGCTTCCCCCTGTCGTTAAAAACTTGCTGATCATCAACGGCTTGTTTTTTCTGGCAACGATCTCCCTGTCCAAGTATGGGATTGACCTGGAAAAAATTTGTGGCCTTTACTATATCAAATCTCCTCTCTTCCAGCCTTACCAGTTTGTAACATATATGTTCATCCACGCGAACTTCGGTCACATCTTCTTCAATTTATTTGCGCTCTGGATGTTCGGATATCTCCTTGAAAACTACTGGGGATCAAAACGCTTCCTTATTTTTTATATGTTTTGTGGAATCGGTGCTGCTTTCACACAAACCTTCGTACACTGGCTTGATTACTCTTCAATCCAGTCAGCTGCCGAAATTTATATGAAAAATCCATCTCCGGCTGCCTTCAATGGTTTTGTAAGCGCCCATTTCCCAAATTATTCGGAACAGGTGATTGGCTTTATAGCAGGCTGGCAGCAGCATCCGGAGAGCCAGAATCTGGTACAGCAATCGTTTAAATACATTGCCGACCTTCAGGGTATTTACCTTTCTGTCCCGACTGTTGGCGCTTCAGGCGCAATATATGGAATACTTCTCGCCTTTGGAATGACGTTTCCAAACATGCTTATCTACCTCTATTTCCTGGTCCCGATCAAAGCGAAGTGGGCTGTTTTAGGCTTTGGAGCACTTGAACTTTTTTCAGGCCTCCGGAATAATCCAACGGATAATGTGGCTCACTTTGCACATCTGGGGGGAATGGTTTTTGGTTTGCTTTTAATACTATACTGGAAGAAAAGACCGTTTTCAAGATAACCCAGGAAAGGACGATGAACTATTCACGCAATCTGTCGGATGAGATCAGGCACTTCTTCAGGGGAGGCTCTGTTCTTTCCATCCTCATCTTCATAAATATCGGTGTCTGGATCCTGGCAAAAGCACTTACCGTTTTCTTTTATCTATACAACCATCCGGAAATTGCACTTGACAAGCTGATCCTTGACTACTTCGCCTTACCCGCCAACCTTTCTGAACTGGCATCGCGTCCCTGGACGCTCTTTACATATATGTTCCTCCACCTCGACTTCTGGCACATCCTCTTCAATATGATGTGGCTGTTCTGGTTCGGCAAGATATTTATGGAATACCTCACTTCACGGCAGTTGCTATTCACTTACATTGCCGGCGGCCTTGCCGGCGGATTGCTTTACATCCTTGCCTTTAATATTTTTCCTAAATTCCAGGAATCGATTGATGTCAGCGTAGCGCTGGGAGCCTCAGCATCGGTCATGGCAATCGTGACGGCCATCTCATTCTTTGTCCCGAACTATTCGATCCAATTGATTTTTATCGGCAGGATCAGGATTCTTTACCTTGCCATTCTACTTTTCATTTTTGATTTCTTTGCCATTCCCACCGGGAATGCCGGTGGTCATATTGCCCACATTGGCGGTGCAGTTTTCGGATACTTCATTTCTTTGTGGATGCGCAAAACAAATTATACATATTCGGCGGGTGTATTTTCTTCCCTTATGAATAACATCGGAAAACTTTTCAGACCCCGTCCCCGCGTTTCGTCCGGAACACCCTATTCCGAAAGGCCTAAAACGGATGAGGATTACAATGTGGAAAAGAATTTCCATCAGAAAAAAATCGATACCATCCTGGAAAAAATCTCCAGGGGAGGCTATGACAGCCTGACAAAAGAAGAAAAGGATTTTCTCTTCCGGTCATCCGGTAAAAACAGTTGATCATGACTGCAAAGAAAAAAGGTAAAGGACATCCATTCCTGCGCAGAGTGATGCTGGTGCTCAATATCCTGGCTGCAATTGCACTTCTCCTTGCTTATGCTGCATCATATATCAGCCCTGCCCGTTACTGGATTTTTTCGTTCTTCGGACTTGCCTATCCATTCCTGCTGGCGCTGAACCTGTTTTTCGTCCTGCTCTGGCTTCTCTTCTGGAAACGGTTCATCTGGATCTCCATCATTGTAATTTCGCTGGGGATAAACCACATACTTTCCATCGTTCAGTACAGGAAACCATCAACTCAGGCAATCGCCTCCGGAGGCATAAAAATCATTTCATACAATGTACACAGCCTTTACGAGATCCATCAACCACATGAAAAGGGAAAGGCAAGAGGCCGGATGCTTTCCAAAGTAACTGATTTCCTGGTTCAGCAAAATCCCGACATCCTTTGCATACAGGAATTTTTTCTGAGAAGCGAAGACAGCCTTAAGGTTCTGCAAAAATTCACGGGAGGACTGCACACAAACTATTCGTTCATCAAAAACTACGTGGAAATAAAAGACAAACGAAAGATTTTTGCAATCGCCACTTTTTCCCGTTTTCCAATCGTCGCTGTCGGGCACCTCAGGATCAGCAAACGGAACATCTTTGCTGTTTATACGGACCTTGCCATTGGGAAAGACACGGTCCGCGTATTCAACATCCACCTGGAATCTATCCGTTTCGGAAAGAATGACTATTCATTTTATGCGCAGCTCACTGACCAGGCCAAAGAGCCGGATGACAATTTTGATCTCGGGGAAGGCTCTTTCATCATCTTTTCAAAATTGAGAAAGGCTTTTGAGATCCGGGCAAAGCAGGTGGATATTTTGAAAGAAAACATAAAAAACTCACACTTTCCGGTTATCATCTGCGGTGACTTCAACGATACTCCTGCCTCTTATACTTATCAGCAAATGACATCCGGTTTTCACGATTCATTCTGTAATGCCGGAACGGGTTTCCTTGGTAG
This sequence comes from Bacteroidota bacterium, assembly GCA_026391795.1. Classification (GTDB taxonomy): domain Bacteria; phylum Bacteroidota; class Bacteroidia; order Bacteroidales; family FEN-979; genus FEN-979. The sequence continues at coordinate 140,817 of JAPLDI010000049.1, read as the reverse complement.
TACCTATGCAGGCAGCTTCCCTTCCTTCAGGATCGATTACATTCTCTATGATGATGCATTTTCGGCATACAATTACAGCAGAAACAGCGTTAATCTTTCGGATCATTACCCGATCCAGGTATTCCTGAAAAAGAGGTAACGAAATGGTGAATTGGCGAAATAGCGAAAATAATGCTCATTGACCCTCAGGGGTAAAATTAATTAGAGGGTAAACGTATCCCCGTTTGTAGTGTTATTCTCAAATCATGGAGTTCAAACTGACATCAGAATTCAAACCAACCGGCGACCAGCCGGAAGCAATACGGCAACTCGTGGAAGGAGTTGAACGCGGCGACCCTGCCCAGGTACTGCTGGGTGTTACCGGGTCGGGGAAGACCTTCACGATCGCAAATGTGCTTCAGCAGGTCCAGCGGCCGGCTCTCGTACTGAGTCACAACAAGACACTGGCAGCACAACTTTACGGAGAATTCAAACAGTTCTTTCCAGAGAATGCCGTGGAATTTTTTGTTTCCTATTATGATTATTACCAGCCGGAAGCATTTATTCCGGTAACGAATACTTACATAGAGAAAGACCTTTCCATCAACGAAGAGATCGAGAAACTCCGGCTCAGTGCCTCCTCTGCCTTGCTCTCCGGCCGGCGCGATGTGATCATCGTTTCCTCGGTTTCATGCATCTATGGCATCGGCAATCCGGATGACTTCGCGCAAAACATCATCCACTTTGAGGTAAAGGAAAAGATCAGCCGGAATAACTTCCTTCATGCCCTGGTCAGCAGCCTCTATTCAAGAACAGAAACAGATTTTACACGGGGAAAATTCAGGGTGAAAGGTGATACGGTCGATATCTTTCCAGCTTACCTGGATTATGCATTCAGGATCATCTTTTATGGAGATGAGATTGAATCCATTGAATCGATCGACCCTGTAAACGGCTCGAGAATGGATTCTGTTCAGAAACTCTCCATCTATCCTGCCAATATTTTTGTGACTTCCAAGGACAAGATGCAACAGGCGATCTACGAGATACAGGATGACATGATGAAACAAGTTACCTATTTTCATGAGATCGGCAAGGACTATGAGGCAAAACGACTGGAAGAGCGCGTAAGCTATGACATCGAGATGATGCGGGAACTTGGATACTGTTCGGGAATTGAGAATTATTCCCGTTATTTTGACGGCCGTGCTTCGGGTTCCAGGCCCTTCTGCTTGCTCGATTATTTTCCGGACGATTACCTGATGATCATTGACGAGAGCCATGTCACGATTCCCCAGATCAGGGCGATGTTCGGAGGGGACCGTTCACGCAAGCAGAACCTCGTTGAATATGGGTTCCGGCTTCCTTCCGCCATGGACAACCGTCCCCTCAAATTTGATGAATTCGAAGTGATGGTAAACCAGGCACTCTTTGTGAGTGCGACCCCAGCCGATTATGAATTGCAAAAATGCCAGGGTGTGATCGTCGAACAGGTCATCCGGCCGACCGGTTTACTCGACCCCATAGTCGAGGTCAGGCCCAGCCTGAATCAGATCGATGACCTGATGGAAGAGATCGATCAGCGTATTAAAAAGAATGAACGGACCCTTGTGACTACACTGACGAAAAGGATGGCTGAGGAGCTGGCAAAATACCTCACCCGGATGGATGTGAAATGCAGATACATACATTCGGATGTGGATACGCTTGAACGGGTTGAGATCCTGCGCGACCTGCGAATGGGAACATTTGACGTACTGGTAGGGGTAAACCTGCTTAGGGAAGGACTTGACCTTCCGGAAGTTTCTCTGGTTGCCATCCTGGATGCAGACAAGGAGGGATTTCTGCGTTCCGAGCGTTCTCTCACCCAGACAGCAGGAAGAGCTGCCAGAAACATCAACAGCAGGGTGATCATGTATGCAGACAAAATGACTGATTCGATGCAGCGGATGATCAACGAAACAAACCGCCGGAGGGAAAAACAGATCAGTTATAACCTGGAGAATAATATCATCCCTGCGCAGATTGTAAAGTCAATGACCGATATCCTCGGTCAGACTGCAATAGCCGGAACAAAGGGACAATCATCCGCCACATACTACGAGAAGGAAGAAGTGGATGTTGCAGCAGATCCTGTGATCCGGTACATGACAAAAGAAAAACTCCAGAAGCTTGTTGCCAAAACCCGGAAATCCATGGAATCTGCCGTAAAGGAGCTGGATTTCCTGGAGGCTGCCAGGTTCAGAGATGAACTCTTTGCACTGGAAAAGCTCCTGGAGTCAAAATAATTTTCTGCGGACTATTTTACATCCAGCACTTCAATGTCGAATACCAGTGTTGAATATGCCGGTATGGAGCCCATGTCCTGCGCACCATAGCCGATCGATGACGGAACGATAAGGATAGCCTTTCCGCCTTTGCTCATCAACTGAAGTCCTTCATCCCAACCTTTGATCACATTTCCTTTCCCTACTTCGAGTTCGAAAGGCTTTCCACCATGGTCGCGGGAAGAATCAAATTTCTTTCCGTCAAGCAAGGTTCCTGTATAATGAACACTTACTTTGCTGCCTGCTTTTACCTTAGGGCCGGTTCCTTTTGCGGTCTCAATATAATACAGGCCACTGGCGGTGGGCGTTGCAGTGATTTTATGATCTTTCAGGTATTTCTGTCGAAGACCTGCCTCTGCTTTTTTTGCGCCTGCTTTCTTTTCATCCTGCTTCTTTTTCTCAGCTTCCTGTTTCTTCTTCTCGGCCGCTTCAATCTTGGAATAATCAGCTTTTGATTTCACATCAAGCACCTTAATATCATAAATGATCGAAGTATAGGGAGGAATTTCTCGGTATCCGCGTTCCCCGAAAGCAAGTTCTGACGGAAGGATCAGGCGGGCTTTCCCTCCTTTTGTCATCAATTGGATTCCTTCAACGAAACCGCGCATATCCGGGCGTTTGCCAAACACAAATTTCATACTGTCCTGGGCAAATACCTGCTTACCTTCGATGGTAGAGATCTTCACATTATAAACGACTTGGCATCCGGAATCAATTTTAACTCCTTTTCCTTCCGTTTCCGGAATATAATAGAGTCCGGAAGCTTTTGGTGTCACTGTGATCTTGTTATCGGCAATAAATTTAGCCAATGTCTCCTTTTCCTTCTTCTGCATTGCTTCCGGAGAACTAACGCTAACCATATGAATGAAGAACGTCGCTACTGAATTGCTGTCGATATAAGGGGGACGGGCTCCCTGACGGAACGTTTTCCTGAAAAGCGAGTCAGCATTGACGATGAACTCACCACTATCGCCTGCAGCAAGCATACGCATACCCTCATAAATATCGCCTTTGTAATCGGAAGGAGGTAACTGCATCCGTAAAGGTCCTTGCTGGGATTTCCTGCTATCAATAAAAGTGCTGTCCTTTCCTTTGGATTTAACCACCAGCTTGTACTCCATAGCGATCCAATCCTTAAGTTTCGGTTTTACGGTGTCTTTGCTTACGCTGTATAGTTTATAGTATAGCCCGGAATCAGATTTCTTGAACCCGGGATACTTTGAGGTACATGATCCAGCAACTGCAACAATCATTACCAGTGCCAACAGCTTGAAGAATGTTTTTTTCATAATGAATAAATTGTTTTTGTTAACGTTATTTTAATTTTACCAGTTCGATATCATAGACAAGAGTTGCACGTTGTGGAATCTTGTTCTGATCGCCCAGTAACCCGAAAGCGAGGTGCGAAGGTACTATAAATTTCGCTCGGTCACCAACCTGCATAAACAAAATTCCTTCCTCTACCCCACTTTCGACGCCACCATAGCCGATCTTGAATTCCTTCAATCCACTTTTTTCAGAACTATAAATTAGATTTCCATTCAGTAGACGCAAAGTATACCTGATCACGGCCACTTTCCCTTTTTCCGCCTTTATTCCCTCTCCTTTTTTGAAAATAAGGTATCGGAGGCCTGTACCCGTTTTTTGCATCTTCCACCCATAGCGGCCAACAAAATCCTCGATCTGCTGATTCTCTGATAAAATGACCGCACGATTGAAATTTACCAGGCTGTCACTCATCATGCTAAGATTCCTGGTGGATCTCGATGGCTGTGGTTGTTCACTGCATGAAATCAACAGCAGCGACAGCAAAATAAAGATCGCCCGGGCTGGTGAATACTTTTGAATGCAAACTAAAGGAGACATCAATACACTGACGTTAGCTTTTCCTTGTAATCCGGCAGCATTTCCACGAAGATGCGCACAGTCTCTTCCAGGGATATTGTACTGTTGGCACCGGCAGCGTTGACATGCCCCCCGCCGTTAAAATACTTACGGGCAATATCATTCACAGAGAAATTTCCCTTTGAACGAAGTGAAATCCTTACGACACCATCCCGCTCAGTGAAAAGTGCGGCAAGATTTATCCCGGCCACTGACAGGCCATAGTTTACAATGTCTTCGGTGTCACCAACCTGGTAGTTAAACCGGTCGAGATCCTCCTTGGAAAGATAAATGTAAGCCGTGTGATATTCCTTCAGAACAACAAGTTTTTCACTGATAGAATACCCCAGTAGCCTGAGCCGGCCTTCGGAGTATGTATCGTAAACATGCCGGTGGATGTGTTCTCCATCAATGCCTTTACGGTAAAGATCGGCAGTGATCAGGTAGGTTTTCTCGTAGTTGCAGGAATAACTGAATGATCCTGTATCGGTGATGATACCCGCATAGATACAAGCAGCAATATCTTGATCGATCATTTCTGCATCCCCGCATGCCGAAATAAAATCATAGACAAGCTCACTGGTCGAGGAGGTTTCAATAATTGAAAGAATATAATCAAAATCAGGAGCAGGATCCCGGTGATGATCAATCAGGATCTTAGCAGCGTTGCTGTTTCGAACAGGTTCTTCGGCTCTGCCCAGGCGCCCAAGACTATTATAATCCAGACAAAATATGACCTCCGCCTTTTTTATAGCTTCAAGGCACAACTCCTGCTGATCGCGGTAAACCATGATCAAGGAGTGAAAAGGCATCCAGTGCAGAAATTCAGGATCCGGATCCGGTATCATGAACATGACATCATGTCCTTTCTTTTGAAGATAACCATACATGGCCAGTCCGGAACCGATTGCATCCCCGTCGGGATTGGTATGTGCAGTAATTACAATCTTCCTTGGTGTAGAGAGAAGGTTGATAATGTTAGTGAGTTCTTCTTTTTGCAAGTGCTTTATTTCAGATAAGGCAACAAAGTTAAAGAATTCATCGGTATTTCGTAATTTTGCGCTCCAAAACAGGAAATAATTAACATCTCAACCATGTCTGAAATGAGAACTTTTACGATGATCAAACCCAGTACTGTGGCCGATGGAGTTGCAGGAGCCATCCTTGCAATGATCCAGGAAGCAGGATTCCGGATCGTTGCCATGAAGATGACACAACTGACCGCGCAACAGGCTGGTAAATTTTATGAAGTGCATAAGGAGCGTCCGTTCTATAATGACCTGGTAGGCTTTATGTCCTCTGGACCTATCATTGCTGCCATCCTCGAAAAGAACAATGCAGTGGAGGATTTCAGAACCTTAATTGGGGCGACAGATCCTGCAAAGGCGGCGGAAGGAACCATCCGGAAAAAGTATGCAAAAAATGTTCAGGAGAATGCCGTTCATGGTTCAGATAGCAATGAAAATGCCGCGATTGAAGGAAACTTCTTCTTCTCAAGCCTGGAACTGTCCTCTTTTCGACCTGTCTTTCTTCCGTCTCGGCAAGTTTTTTTCGTGCAGGAGGCTTGATAAATTCACGTTTCACAGGTTCCGTTTCTTCATTTAATTTCCCAGATAAGCTTTCAAAGGGCAGAGTACCCGGTTGCGGGGACAGTCCGGCTTTAACCATTTCACCATTTCCACTCAGCATCCACTCAGAATTGATCTCAGGAAAACGTTGCAATATTTTCTGAATGAATTCAAGACTCGGTTTATTTCGTCCTGATATGAGGTGGGATATACTCGATCGTTGTACCCCGATTTCTTCTGCAAAATCAGAGGGTGACAAGTTAAAGTATTTAATTATGGAAAGAATCCTGTCAGTCATTTTTGGAAAAATAAGATAACAAAAGTAACAAACTAAACCGAAATACTCAAGTTTACATTTAATAATGTATACAAATTTAAATTATTAAACTATTACTTTAAATAATCATGGTATTGATTTGGTTATAAATTATTTATAAATAATTAATAATCTTTGTTTACATCCGTCCATTTCCGACAAAACATGCTCTATCCATTTGCTTATCTGCTCATTGACCTTTTCAGGCAGGTTATTCTATAATAAGGCTGCCTAACACTCCTATCCCTGCTAATTAGATTGTACCTCTTGCAGTTGAAGTCAAAATATATTTAACTCCTTAAAATTAAAAGTGTTAATAATTAATTATTGACTCCATCCCCTGACTTCATTGGAAATAATTATGGTTACAATAGTAATTACATTTGTAACCATAAGTGATTACACTTTGGGTTTATCGTTGTAGCAAATCATCCTTACTCCATTTAGACCTTCCTTTAATGATCTATTATAGCTAACCAGGACAATGAACGATTTTTTTAAAAGTATCATTAAAACAATGTATTACAAAGATCTATGTTTAAGTTCAAATGAATCTGGGAGTTAATATTAATCCGGAATGATGTATATATTACTTCTGTAATTCGAATTGTTTACAATTGACATTTGTAACATTTGTATTATTGGAAATGATTTTTTAATTGTATCCAATTCAGAAGATAAACGGGAGATGAATTGTGTATAAGGACAGATTCTTCAAAACCGGTCGCCCCTCCTCTGGGTAGAAATGAATTACAAAATAATTTTCTCATCAGGCAATCAATTGTCAGAAACTGGATTTTAGAAAAAGAGTAATAATAAACTGCTTTTGAAAAAACTGTACTTCCGTTTTTTTAATCCTGAGTGAGAAGGACGCAATACCGGAATGCGATAATGCAGGTAAAAACAAAAATACAGGTACTTATGAAGAAGATCATGATTTTTATGCTGGTCATTGTTGCAGGAATGACTGCCTGTAAAAAGGATCAAACCACATCAACACAGTCGACATCGTCAGTAAGCCTTCCGCTGATGGCTACTGCTTACATCGACAGCAATTATCCTGACGCAAGCATTGATTACGTTGTGGTGCTGAAAAACAGCAACGCCAGGTATATTGTGACACTAAATACTGCTGAAGAACTTGCTTTTACGCAGAATGGTGATTTTCTCGGCGACGGATTGAATTTCAATGGAGGGCCACCTGATGGTAACACCATCTGCGGGGATACCACACATGAGGTCACGGTCATCATGGAGGAGGTCATAACGGCGGCCCCGGACATGGGACCCCGATTGATTCCATGTCTGTAACGATTACTTCCTTAACACAACAAATTTCCGGGGTATACGATCCGGCACGCTGTACCGGATTCAATTTGTCCGGAAGGTCCCATGATTGTGGTAATGCCTGGGATGCTGGGAGCGGAACCAAAGAAAGCGGTTTTCGATGTTTTCAACAATTAGCTGTTATGGGCACAAAGAATCCGGTATACTGAAGTACTGCAAGCAGTAAAAGATTACATTACCGCTAACTTCGCTGCCTACCAGGTTTGCGACAGGGGTGAACTCTTTACCATGGCCGATACAAGGCTGCAGTATACAATCTACCTGTTCAATGACCAAAGCATAAATATGTCAGGCTCAAGGAAGATGGTACACTCGTGTGCAACAATTAAGTTTGAGGTATTATCTGAAAGCAGGAAAAGCGGCTCTTTCACCAGCCGTTTTTCCTATTTCGCGACTTTCACAAGGTGAAGATACTCTGTGTTATTTCCCGAAGTGATTCTTATGATATACATACCCGGTGCAAGGTTAACAAGATCATTTATGGTAATGCTATCTCCTGCCTCTGTGTTAACTAACCTGTTTGTTCTCAGGACGATGTCTCCGGTCAGAGAAAAAAGGGTGATTTCTGCAGTACCCGTTGTATTGCCATCAAAGCTTATTTTAAAGGCATCTGTAAAAGGATTCGGATACGCCATACAGCTGGATTTTCCGCGAGTGCCCGCTGAAGTTAGAAGGAGCGCATACGAATAATCAGGAATTCCATATCCCAGAAGGGAATCCGGATGTGTAAATTGGCTTGCACTCTGCTGAATGACCATCCTGAGGACAGACTGGTTAAAGTTGGGTTTTGCCTGCCATAAACAGGCCATCATGCCTGCATTAATAGGCGAAGCAAACGAAGTCCCGCTGCCATACCCAAAAGAACCGCCGGGATAACCCACGTAACAATTCATACCCTGGGTAGCGATATTGGGCTTCACAAAACCTCCGTTGACGGTACCAGCAGAACTGAAAGAGGCATAATTGCCAAACTCATCAACAGCGCCAATGCTCAATGCATCCAGCGCATCGGATGGTGCGCTTATAGTGATCCAGGCTGAACCGCCTTCATTTCCGGCACTGATACTGAGCGCCATTCCTTTGCTGGCTGCTATGTTGGCACCCCTTGCCGAGGGAGTAGTATGTCCGTTCATATCAGCAAAGGAATGATCCATCCAGTCGTTGTCAAACAAGGTATATCCGAGTGATGAGTTGATAATATCAGCACCAACGCTGTCGGCCATTTCCGCTCCCACAACCCAGTTATATTCTTCGACAATATTTTCTGTATTTGCATCTTCAGTCCTGATCAACCAGTAAGATGCCTTAGGGGCGGTTCCGATCAGTTCGCCGGGCGTATTTCCTCCCATCGTAGACAATACAGCAGCTCCATGGTAATGCTCTAAGTAGACATTGCCACCCGGGTTAACGAAATCACGGGTACCAAGAATCTGGCTAAATGCCCTGAGACTATCGAAAGTAGCATTGTTATCGGCATCAAGAAACCCTGCATCCAGAACTGCAATGACCTTACCTTGTCCGCGGTATCCAAGGTTATGCAGGACATCCCCGTTAAGCATATGGATCTGATTATAGGAGGGGCCGTAATCATAGGAGGTTGGAGTATTTGGAGACTTGCTGCCGTTCTTCCCTCCTGACGCGTTTAATCCTTCTTCCTGTCTGAATTTCCAGTCACCCACTGTGGATTTTTTCGAATTGTAGGAAGAAACCCTCAGGATGTTTTGAACATACGGAAGTGCCCTTATCGAAGCCAATACCGCAGTGTCGACAACCCTAATGGTGACTCCGTTAAACCATTTGCTCACTGTAAAAACCTGGACACCCGTAGCTGCGACTGCATTCACATAGGCCGGGTTTACCGGTAAATCCTCTTCAACAACCGCAATTCCCTGAGCTGCCCTCCTATCGATGGCCCTTTGCGTAAGGAAAGCCTGCGGATTATTGATTGAATAAGGAGTTCCGTTTTTATCAGTGAAAGCAACGAAATATTTCTGTGGTATCTGTGAAAAACCCATAATCACAAGGAAAAATAATACCGTGGTTACAATCTGCTTCATTTTTTACGATAATTTTGTCAAAGTTATTAAAAATTCAGGGTCATGTTGCAACCGGCCGATCTTTATCAGATCGAAGAAAAAGGAATACCGCTGAAAATGATTGAAAACCAGTTGAATAATTTTCGGACGGGATTTCCTTTTATCCGGCTTATCCGGCCAGCCATATTGAATGACGGGATCATCACATTCAGCCTGGAGAAAAAAAATGAGCTGGTAAAACTCTATGAGGAGCAATCCCCTGACCTGCGGGTCTTAAAATTTGTTCCTGCTTCAGGAGCTGCCAGCAGGATGTTCAAGCATCTGTTCGAATTGCGGGAGGCAATGAGAGATAACAATGAACTTGCTGAAGTGTGCTTGTCTGACACAGGCTTCAATTCAGCCTCTAACTTTTTTCTGAACCTTACCCGTTTTGCATTTTTTAATGACCTTGCGCACTCTGTTAAGAGCGGCGGAACTGAGATTGAAACCCTCTTGGCAAAGCGGGAACTGGCCCCAATCCTCGATCATCTACTCACAGGAAAAGGATTGAACTATGCCTCATTGCCAAAGGCCTTGCTCCTGTTTCATGCTTATGAAGACGGTCCGAGAACTGCACTGGAAGAGCACCTGGTTGAATCAGCAAACTACACCCGCGACCGGAATGAAGTTTCAAAAATTCATTTCACCATCTCCCCCGAGCACATTGAAAAGTTTAATGAAAAGGTCCTTTCTGTCAGGGAAAAATATGAGTCCCGCTTCCATACTCGTCTCAACATCAGCCATTCTGTTCAAAAATCATCAACCGATACCCTCGCAGTTGATGAAGCCAACACTCCCTTCAGGAACCCTGATGGAAAACTTCTTTTCAGGCCTGCCGGACACGGGGCACTCCTGTCAAACCTGAATGACTTGGAGGCTGATGTGATATTTATTAAAAACATTGACAACATTGTACCCGACCATATCAAAGCAGCAACCCTGGAAAACAAAAAGCTCATCGGCGGTTACCTGCTTCAGATACGAAGGATTATTTTCGATTTTCTCAGGAAATGTGAATCCGGAAAAATTACCGGAGAAGAGATCCGGGAAATAACAACTCTTACAGGTTCAGACAACCTGGTATCACTTCCGCCAGGGTTTGAAAAACAACCTGAAGAGACTCAATGCAGGATTCTTGCTGCTGAACTGAATCGTCCGATACGTATATGCGGCATGGTAAAGAATGCAGGAGAACCTGGTGGAGGACCTTTCTGGGTTGCCGGACCTGATGGTTCACCCTCCCTGCAGATCGTGGAATCTTCGCAGGTAGACATGAGCAATAAAGCACAAACCTCGGTATTCGGAGCTTCCACACATTTCAACCCGGTTGACCTTGTCTGCTGTACAACGGATTATAAAGGCAACCCTTTCAACCTTTATGAATTTGTAGATAACACAACCGGTTTTATCTCCGTTAAATCGAGTGGCGGCCGGACATTAAAAGCCCAGGAGCTGCCTGGTCTGTGGAACGGATCAATGGCGGGATGGATCACCCTGTTTGTTGAAGTTCCCCTGGCAACCTTCAACCCTGTAAAAACAATCAATGACCTTCTCCGTGATGAACATCAATAGTATCAGAATTTTTAAACGAGTCCTTCTCCTTCTTTTTCTAACCCTGTGGCCGGCAATTTTCACATTGGTGAAAGCGGCAAATGACGGATACCTGATCAGGTTCCAGGTAAAGGGGATGAAAGATACGATCTGCCTTATCGCCACTTATTACGGCAGCGGGACTTATGTAAAAGACACGGTAAAGGTGGACGCAGCGGGAAGGTTCTCTTTTAAAGCCAGTGCTGATTACCCTAAAGGAATATACCTGGCGGTGATCAACGATAAGAGTTATTTTGAATTCATTATCAATAACGACAGGAAATTCAGCATGGAAACTGACCGGATGGACCTTTCCGGAAAGATGGTGATTACAGGTTCTCCCGATAACCGTCTGTTTTATGACTACCTGAAATACAACAAAACCAGATACAATGAGATCCAGGCATTGCAAAAGCGCATTGTCCGGGGAAAAACCAGCAATGATTCCATCAAGCTTATCAATGAACAGTCGGAAGCCATCAGCAAGGATATTATTCGCTACAAACTGGATATTGCCGAGAAACAGCCTTCTACTTTTGTGGCATTTCTTATCAATGCCATGCGTGAACCGGAAGTACCGGAGATTCCCATACTTCCAAACGGGAGGAAGGATTCAACCTTTGCTTACCATTACATCAAAGCACACTTCTGGGATGGAACCGATTTCACCGATGACCGGCTTTTGCGGACACCGGTATTTGACAATAAACTGAAGAAATATTTTGATAAAATCCTTTACCAGAACCCTGATACCCTGATAAAGGAAACCGACATCCTGATTGAAAAGGCCCGTCCTAACCCGGAGATGTTCAAATACCTGGTCTGGTATGCCACCTATCACTCAGAAAATTCAGAGATCATGGGGTTTGATAAAATTTTCGTACATGTAGTCGACACCTATTACCTCATGCATCAGGCGACCTGGGAACGGCCGGTGGTTGTGGAGAACCTGATAAAAAAGGCCAACCGCCTCAGGCCTCTGCTGATCGGACAGATCGCCCCGAACATGGTTATGCTTGATACAAACAACCAGCCAGTATCAATGTATTCGGTCAAATCAAATTACCTGATCATCTTTTTCTGGTCGCCCGATTGCGGGCATTGCGAGGAAGAGATACCAAAAATGAAGGATTTCTATGAAAAACAAAAGGATTCCCTGGGGTTGAAGATATTTTCCATCTGCATCGATTCATCACTCGTCAAATGGAAAACATCCATCAGGAAGAAAAAGATGGACTGGATCAATGTTGATGGTCCCCGCACGCTGACCGGCGACTATCATGATCAGTACGATGTTTCCACTACTCCGGTAATGTATATCCTCAACAGCCGGAAAGAGATCATCGCAAAACGACTTGGGCCAGAACAGCTTCCCCAGTTTTTCCTGAATTATTTCAAAATGGGACTGAACCGGTGATCCAGCCCTGAGATAAAACAAAAACTTCTGTATTATCTGATTTTATTAATGGTTCAGGGAAGGATAAAAAAAGAGGCAGCTTTCGGCTACCTCTTTTTTATAATTGATTTTCACAATCTCTTAGAAATGCCATCCTACTCCAAGGGTAAGACCACCAAAAACGCTGTGTGAAGGATGATAAACACCCGAAGAGAAATCACCCATCTTGTAATCGGATGCGTTCAAGTCCTTTAAGCCATAACCGCAGGTAAATCCGAAGTCGATCATCAGGTGCTGGATGATCATAATGTTAATCCCGAGATCCATTCTTGCGACAATGTCCATTGCGTTATAACGATCCTTGATATCCTCTGCGCCGGCATCGAATTTTTTTCCTGCAAGATTAGTCAACACTGTTGAAAAAGGCACCCCATCCTTCGTATAGGTCTGGGTTGCCGTGCGCAGGAAATTGAACTGGGGACCCACAGCTACATAGAACTTTACAATTTTTCCTCCTGTCCTGTACTTGAACAATACGGGAATGTTAAAATAATCCAGTTTGACTTCCCGGGCAAAGGTTTCCATGCCGGTAATAGTGTCTTTTGTATCGTGATATTTCTCACCGATCCGGTTGAGACCGAATTCAATCTTTAAACCGAGATGATTAGTAAAATCATATCCCACATTGATATTTTCTGCCATTCCGAAAGTGGTGGAATAATCCATTTCAGGAAGGCCGTAATTGTTCTGGTTTGTGATCCAGACGGAATTGGCAGAGACGGCAACTCCCAAGTACAATCCTTTTTGTGCGAATGTAGGAAAGCTTGCAAGCAACAGGGAAGCCACAATGGCGAAATAGAATTTTTTCATAGGTAAGGGTTTAATTTATTTGTGCAAATATAGATTTTTCAGTGTAATAAAAAAAACAGGAGAGATTTTTAGAATATAGTTATTAACAGTTGTACAAAAGGCATTCAATGTATATTCTTCAAATAAGAATACTTTCTATCTCTGGGAAAGAACTCTAACGGAAATACCAATTACACGCAACGCGTAAAAGACACATCGACGCAACAATTCTGATGCGTCATGGCAATCTAAGAAATTGTTTTATGAAAGCTTAATCCTTCAACGAATCAACGACAGCCTTAAAAGCTTCCGGATGGTTCATTGCGAGATCGGCCAGGCTCTTGCGGTTCAGTGTTATGTTCTTCTCCAGCAATTTACCCATAAAAACCGAATAGGACATTCCATGTTCACGGGCCCCAGCATTGATACGGGTGATCCACAGGCCACGAAAGTTTCTTTTCTTGGTCCTGCGGTCGCGGTATGCGTAGGTTAAACCTTTTTCCAGTGAATTTTTGGCAACGGTCAGGACATTTTTCCTGCGTCCGAATTGCCCTTTGGTCTGTTTCAGAAGCTTCTTCCTTCTGGTTCTTGAAGCTACTGCATTTACTGATCTTGGCATTTTTACGATTTTTCTACCTGAGCGTCCCTTAACGGGTCCTTAAAGCTGCGGTAAGTTAAACAATGATGAATTAACGTTGAATCATTTCCTTGACATTGGCTACATCGGCTTTATCGACCAAAGTGGAATAGGTTAGGTTACGTTTCCTTTTGGTTGATTTTTTTGTGAGGATGTGACTTTTGTAAGCATGCTTCCGTTTGATTTTTCCGGTACCTGTAACGTCAAATCTTTTCTTGGCGCCGGATTTTGATTTCATTTTTGGCATTGGGTTGTTTTTATAGTTGTGATTATTGATTTCTTCTTTAAAAAATACTATTCATTATTTCTTGGGAGCAATGATCATGATCATTCTTTTTCCTTCCAGTCGCGGCAGTTGCTCAATTTTCCCATAATCCACAATGCTCTGCGCAAACTTCAGCAGGATCAGTTCTCCCTGTTCCTTATATATAATAGATCTTCCTTTAAAAAACACATCCACTTTCACCTTGGCTCCATCCTTCAGGAATTTGATCGCATGATTCAGCTTAAAGTTGAAATCATGGTCATCCGTATTGGGCCCCAGACGGATTTCCTTTACTACGATTTTCGCCGTCTTTGCCTTCATCTCCTTCTGTTTCCGCTTCAGTTCGTAAAGGAACTTTTTATAATCTATTACCCTGCAAACCGGCGGGTTCGCGGTAGGTGAAATTTCGACCAGGTCGAGACCTCTGGTTTCTGCCATTACCAATGCTTCACGCAGGTTGTAAATACCCGGTTCAACATTTTCTCCAACCACCCGAACAACAGAAGCTTTTATGTGTTCATTGATCTTGTGAGGATCTTCTTTTTTTACGAAAGGTCGGCGGCCGCCCCTGTTAAAATTGCTATTAAACGGAAGTGCTATAATTCGTTCTCCTATGTTTAGTTATTACTGATGAAGCCTGGGGTCGCAGGTCAGATAGTTGACTTCTGTTTTCTGATTTCTGTTTTCCGACTTCCAAAATTATCAATTATCAATTGTCAATTATCAGTTAATCTCTCCAAGTTCTTTTGCGACTTCATCCTGAATGAACAGGGCAAAATCTTCCATTTTTTGCGGACCGAGATCTCCCTGGCCATGCTTTCTGACAGAAACGGTCCCTTCCAGTTCTTCTCTCTCTCCTACGACCAGCATAAAAGGGATCTTTGCCAGCTCGGCATCCCTGATTTTCTTCCCTGCCTTCTCGTTCCTGTCGTCAATTTGGGCGCGAATATCGGAATTATTCAGGAATTGTAAAACTTTTTCTGCGTAATTCTGATATTTTTCACTGATAGGCAAGATGATAACCTGATCGGGAGTAAGCCAGAGCGGAAATTGTCCTGCCGTATGCTCGATCAGCACAGCCACGAACCGTTCCATCGAACCGAACGGTGCCCGGTGAATCATTACAGGCCGGTGTTTCTGGTTGTCGCTTCCAATGTATTCGAGCTCAAAACGATCGGGAAGATTATAATCAACCTGAATCGTTCCCAGCTGCCATTTTCTTCCGAGGGCGTCTTTCACCATGAAATCCATCTTAGGGCCATAGAATGCGGCCTCGCCGGGAACCACAACATAATTCAAGTTCCGTTCCTGTGCCACTTCCAGGATGGCCTGTTCGGCCTTTTCCCAGTTTTCGTCCGTTCCAATGTATTTCTCTTTGTTGTTCTTGTCGCGGAAGGATATCTGGGTAATAAAATCTTTAAAGTCGAGTGCTTTGAAAATCAGCATGACGATATCAATCACACCTTTAAACTCGTCTTTCACCTGTTCGGGAGTACAGAATATATGCGCATCATCCTGTGTAAATCCGCGAACGCGGGTCAGTCCGTGAAGTTCCCCGCTCTGTTCATACCGGTAAACGGTACCGAATTCTGCGATGCGGACAGGAAGCTCCTTATAGGATCTCGGCTTGGATGAATAAATTTCGCAATGGTGAGGGCAATTCATTGGTTTGAGAAAAAATTCTTCCCCAGGAACCGGGGTTGTGATAGGCCGGAAAGAGCTTTCTCCGTATTTCTGATAATGCCCTGATGTTTTGTACAGCTCCACATTTCCGATATGCGGGCAAATGACCTGCTGATATCCGGCTTTCTTCTGTACTTTTTTAAGGAACATTTCGAGGCGTTCTCTTAGCAGTGCACCTTTGGGAAGCCATAAAGGGAGACCCTGGCCGACTCTCTGAGAGAAGGTGAAAAGCTCCATTTCCCTGCCGATCTTGCGATGGTCGCGTTTTTTTGCCTCTTCAAGAAGAGTCAGATAGTCTGTAAGTTCCTTTTGCTTTGGGAAGGTGATGCCATAGATACGGGTAAGCTGGCGGCGGGTTTCATCCCCCCTCCAGTATGCACCGGCTGTATTCAGCAATTTGACGGCCTTGATGGATGAAGTATCCGGAAGGTGAGGCCCACGGCATAGATCCGTAAAATGTCCGGATTCATAAAAAGTAATCTGCCCGTCTTCAAGGTCCCTGATCAGTTCGATCTTGTATTCATCCTGTTTTCTGGTAAAATAATCCAGTGCATCAGCTTTCGGAACTTCTTTCCGGACAAATGTCTGGTTGGCTTTTGCCAGTTCCATCATCTTGGCTTCTATCTTCGGAAAGTCCTCCGATGAGATGGCTTTATCACCAAAATCAATATCATAGTAAAATCCGCTCTCAATATGAGGGCCTATGCCAAACTTGGCTCCGGGGTAAAGAAACTCAACTGCTTCTGCCATGAGGTGGGCAGATGAGTGCCAGAATGTGCCTTTGCCTTCTTCATCGTTCCAGGTAAGCAACCGAACTCTTGCATCAGTGGTGATCGGACGTGTGGCATCCCAGACCTCATCATTCACCTTTACCGAGAGCACATTGCGTGCAAGCCCTTCACTGATGCTTTTTGCGATTTCCATTCCGGTAATGCCTTCGGCATATTGCCTCACGGAATTATCGGGTAGCGTTATGTTTATCATTCTGGAATTCTCCTGAAAATTTAGGGGTGCAAAGGTAGTTATTAAGAATCAGAGTTACAAATAAAAGATATCTGAAGGTGGAAGATTGAGGATGGGGATAGAATAAGGCTGGATGTCTCTGGTGATGCCCGATTTTCGATTCTCGATCTTCCATCCCCTGCCGTCACTGAGAAATTACCTTAAACTCTGTTCTCCTGTTATTTGCCCGGCCCTGTTCGGTATCGTTGGTGTCGATTGGACGGGTAAGGCCGTAACCCGTATAGGTCAGCCGGTCTTTCGGAATCCCGTTGAGGATAAGATAATCATAGACAGCCTGTGCCCTGTTACGGGAAAGGACCATGTTGTGGTCGGAAGAACCCTGATTGTCAGTATGCCCGCTGATCTCAATATGAATCAAGGGATTGCCTCGCAACAACTGCATCAGCTTTGCAAGTTCACTCCTGGATTCCTCCTTCAGGTCATATTTGTCGGTATCAAAGAAAATATTTTTCAGGATCACGGTCTCTCCTACCCTGATGGGTTGCAGTGGAACATTGTAGATAAAGGGTTTGGCTTTTGAACTTTCGCCCCGCAATTCAAAATGATCAGAATAGAACAGATATCCCGGTCTTGAAACACTCAAGCCATACTCTTTCTCTGTTGGCAAGGACAGCAGGAATTCCCCGCTGACCGGGTCGGAAGAGGATCTGGAGACGGTTTTTCCAGAGGACAGATCAACCAGTTCAAACTTTGCTTCCAGGCGCTTTTTCGTATCCTTATCAAAAACAATTCCTCTAAAATAAGTAACCAGTACAGGCTGTGCTTCTTTGTATAATTTAAAGGAATAGATGTCCATTCCTCCCTTACCACCAAGTTTGTCACTTGAAATATAGGCCAGATCCCCTTTTGCATTCACCACCAGGGTGATCTCGTCGGCATAGGTATTTATAGGATATCCCAGGTCTACCGGGAGTGTCCATTTTCCATCTGCATCCATCCTTGAATAATACAGATCGTAGCCACCCATCCCCTGGTGACCTCTTGAGGAAAAATACAAAGTCCGGTTATCGGGATGGATAAACGGTGCCATCTCTTCATACCGCGTATTTATAGAGTCCCCGAGATTAACGGGGATACTCCAGGTTGCATCCGGCTCCAGCTCTGTTTTCCAGGATGAAGAATTTACTGCCGGCCCCAGGTTTTCGGGAGCCGACCAGTCGCTACCAGTCAGTTTTGACCAATAGAGGTCACAACTGCCGAATCCATCTGCACGGTTGCAGGCTGCAAAAAATATATATTTTCCATCAGGCGAGATACACAAGGCTCCTTCATTTTCTTCGGTGTTGACGGGGGGGCCGATATTTAATGCTTTGTGCCAGATACTGTCGGGTTTTACCGCCTTGTAAAAATCCTCGTTAAACTCAGTTGATTCATTGGAAGAAGGGTGTGGTTTTGGAAGTTTACGGGTCAGAAACAATTGCCGTTCATCTGCTGTTACGGCATTGACAAAGTCGTCATATGGGGAATTGATACTATCCCCCAGATTTACCGGTTTAAAAGGAACCGGATGGGCCATCGAGGATATTCCAAAGCTGCAGGAATTGATATTCTTCCGGGCTTTCGCCTGTTTTTCCTTCTGTTGGTCAGGATAACCAAGGAATTTTTCATAATCTCTCCGGGCATCTTCATACCGGCCTGTCATCAACTCCACATTGGCAACAATATAATAAAGGACTGGAGAATAATCGGGGTTTGCTGCAATTCCCATTTTATATTGTACGATCGCCTCATGGGGATACTGCTGATCCGACAAGATATCCCCTTTCAGGATAAAGGCTTCGACAAAGGCCGAATCTTCCTTTATTGCCCGATCGAGGTTCCTTATGGCTTTCATGTAGTCTTTCTGGTCGTAAAAGTTGATTGCCTCCGTGAACAGTGCGGCAGCCTTTTTCGACTTCGTTGAAAGCGGGGCAGTCTGTGCAGTCACGCATGTTGTAACCAGCAAAAGGAAGAATGCAATTGGGAACAGAATGGATTTCGGTGTCATGGTAACTGATGCTGGATGCTGGATGCTGGATACTGGATGCTGGATGTTACTTCATGAAAAATAGTTTCAAATCATTCGTAATTCGTAATTCGTAAGTTAAAACTTAGGGTATCCTCATGTATTTATGTGCCTGGATGGAGATCTTCCATTTCGGATTTGCCTGGATGTATTTTACGATCTCCGGAATTATAGTTGCACGCTGACTCCATTCGGGCTGAAGATAAAGAATACAGGAGGGCAAAACCTTCCCTGCATTTTCCTCAGCCCAGGAAAAATCCTGAATGTTTTCAATGATTACTTTTAATTCATTTGCTTTCTCAAAGATAACTGGCAAGGGCGGTCCGTCTTTTTTCGGTGACAGACAGATCCAGTCCCAATCTCCGCTGAGCTTTGAAGAACCCGAGGTCTCAAGGAATGTGGATATTCCTTGACGGTGTAGCTCCTGACAAAGATAATCCATGTTATAAAGAAGGGGTTCTCCTCCGGTAACAACAATTGCCTTTGCAGGGTACAGGGCCGCATGCCGGATGATCGTATCGGTGGATACAGGGGGATATTTTGCTGCATTCCATGATTCCTTGACGTCGCACCATTTGCATCCGACATCGCAACCTCCGATGCGTGCGAAATAGGAAGGTCTCCCGGTGTGATATCCTTCACCCTGGATGGAATAAAATTCTTCCATTAAGGGAAGCACTTTCCCTTCTTTCAAAAGTATGTCATCATGAGGGTTCAACCGGTCAGAATTTAATTTCCTTTTTTGCCGCCTTTAGTGTATTGAGCAGCAGAGAGACACGGGTCATCGGTCCCACTCCGCCGGGCACAGGCGTAATGTAGCTGCATTTTTTTGCTACTTCCTGGAAGTCAACATCACCGACCAGCCGGTAGCCCGATTTCGTTTCTTTGGCAGGAATACGGTGAATGCCGACATCGACAACGACTGCATCTTTTTTAACCATGTCAGCAGTCACAAACCCTTTTTTCCCCATAGCAACAATGAGGATATCTGCGGAGGCAGCGATGGCCTTGATGTCAGATGTATGGCTGTGACAAAGGGTTACGGTTGCATTTCCTGTTTTACTCTTCCGGGAAAGCAGAATACTTATAGGAGTACCAACTATATTGCTTCTCCCGAGAACAACACAATGTTTTCCCTCGGTCTCAATTTTATAATGTTCAAGCAGAGTGACAATCCCGTAAGGAGTTGCAGGAAGGTAGGAAGGAATGTTAAGGACCATTCGTCCGACATTGACCGGATGAAAGCCATCCACATCTTTTGCCGGATGAATCGATTCAATAATAGTATGTTCGTCCAGATGTTTCGGAAGCGGGAGTTGTACAATGAAACCATCAACCTCAGGGTCGGCATTAAGAAACCGGATGGACTCAAGCAGTTTATCCTGGGTTATATTTGCAGGATACCGGTAAACCGAGGAGATAAACCCGACTTCCAGGCAATCTTTCTCTTTTGATGCAACGTAGGTCTGGCTTGCAGGATCATCACCGACCAGGATGGCAGCAAGGTGAGGCGCTTCCCTGCCTGCGTCCAGCATCTTTGTTTTCACCTCTGTTGCAATTTCCGCCTTTATTTTCTCAGCAACCAGTTTCCCGTCCAGTAAATTCATGATGATATTTTCTGTTAATTCATACTTTTCATGTTCCGCATCATGTTAGCCATCCCTCTTCCTTTGCTGGCAGTCACCATTTTCATCATGCGCCGGGTATCATCAAACTGTTTGATGAGCCGGTTGACTTCCTGTATGGTTGTGCCGCTTCCGCCTGCAATCCGTTTTCGCCTGCTTCCGTTGATTACGGTGGGATCCTCCCGCTCTTCCGGCGTCATTGACTGGATGATGGCTTCTATTCCTTTGAATGCATTGTCGTCGATATCGAGATCTTTTACGGCTTTTCCCATTCCCGGCAGCATTCCCATCAGGTCTTTGACATTGCCCATTTTCTTGATCTGTTTGATCTGGGAAAGAAAATCGTTGAAGTTGAACTGGTTCTTTGCAATTTTTTTCTGCAGTTTCTGGGCTTCCACTTCATCAAACTGCTCCTGTGCTCTTTCCACAAGAGAAACGATGTCGCCCATACCCAGGATACGGTCTGCCATTCGTTCGGGGTAGAAGATGTCGATGGCTTCCATTTTTTCACCGATCCCTACAAATTTGATGGGTTTTTCAACCACAGCCCGGATGGTCAATGCAGCGCCACCACGGGTATCGCCATCAAGTTTGGTAAGGATCACACCTTCAAAATCAAGGCGGTCATTGAATGCTTTTGCTGTATTCACAGCATCCTGACCCGTCATGGAATCGACGACGAACAATGTTTCCTGGGGGTTCGTTGCCTTTTTCACATTCGCTATCTCGTTCATCATCTCCTCATCGATGGCCAGGCGGCCTGCCGTATCGATGATCACCACATTGAATCCCCGGTCACGGGCATTCGCAACGGCATGCTTAGCGATCTTGACGGGATCCTTGTTCTCATCCTCGGAATAGACCTCAATGTCGATTTGCTGTCCGAGAATTTTCAGTTGTTCAATGGCGGCAGGACGGTAAACGTCACCTGCGACCAGCATCGGGCTTTTTCCTTTTTTGGTTTTGAGGTAGTTGGCCAGTTTTGCAGAAAAGGTAGTTTTACCAGATCCCTGCAAACCCGCAATTAAAATGATGGTCAGGTCACCTTTCAGGTTAAGGTCGGTTTTCATGCCCCCCATCAGTCCGGTAAGTTCGTCATGAACGATCTTTACCATCAGTTGTGCAGGGGACACTGAAGTAAGTACATTCTGTCCAAGGGCCTTTTCTTTGACGGTATCAGTAAATTGCTTGGCAATCTTGAAACTGACGTCAGCATCCAGGAGTGCTTTCCTGACATCCTTCAGGGTCTCGGCAACATTGATTTCCGTTATATGCCCTTGTCCCTTGAGTACTTTAAACGCTCTGTCGAGCTTATCGGTCAAACCTTCAAACATAGATCGTTCCCTTAATTGTAAAATTTCTTTTCAAAAATCCTTTGCAAAAGTACTAAAAAATTGGTTCATCATTCCTGATGGAGAACGCAGGATCAGGGAATCCTTAAACGTTAATTTTTTTTTGATACAAGCGTATCTGATTTTTTGCTTTCCCTGTTGCTTTTTTAAAAAATTTATGTAAGTTTGCAGAAACGTTCATTAAAAACCATTGATCATGAAAAAAACATTACTATCAGTTATTTGTTTGACCTTGTTGTCTTTCCAGTTATTTTCACAGACATGGATCCAGCAGGGACTTGGATTTACAACCGCTTCCAGAGGTGTAATGAACATCTCCATTGTTTCCAATCAGATCGTATGGGCTTCAGCCTATGATGGCACGGGTGGAACCAACGGTGTTCAGGATTTCAGTAAGACCCTCAATGGCGGAACCTTATGGACAGCTGGCATCGTTAACGCAACAACCGGACTCCAGATATCTATGCTTTCCGCAACCAGCGGAACCACGGCATATGCCGCCATGTATAAGGCAACCGGCAGCAACCTCGCCGGTGTTTATAAAACAACTAATGGCGGAACCACCTGGACCCGTCAGACAACTGCCCCATTTTCCAATGCCAATTCTTTCCCGGATTGGATCTATTTCTGGGATGATAATACCGGAACCGTTCTCGGCGACCCCATCAATGGCGAATTTGAAATTTATACAACAACCAATGGCGGAACTACCTGGACTGCTGTTCCTGGTGCACAGATCCCGAATCCATTGTCTGGTGAATACGGATACACTTCAAATGTTTGTGTAAACGGCGACAATATCTGGTTTGGCACAAACCATGGAAGGATTTTTGCTTCCACAGACAAGGGTCACAACTGGATCGTTGCTGCTCCTTTTGCAACGACAAAGAACTCCTTTCCGGCCACCAGCGACGGAACAAACGGACTTGCCCTGAAATATCAGGCTACAACAGATACCACCCTCCTTCTCCAGAAAACTTCGGATGGCGGAGCAACCTTTACAAACAGGACATACACCGGTGCTCCCTTTGCTGGTGAAATTCAGTTTGTTCCCGGCACAACCGGCACCTACGTTACAAGCGGTGTTGACTTTACTAATCAGCCCGACCGTTTAGGGGTTTCTTTTTCCTATGACGGTGGTGCTTCTTGGAGCCCCGAACCAACGATCAACGGTACACAGGTAACCACCAGCAAATGGTTGAATGATTCAACCGGATGGATCGGCGGATTTAACACCGATGCAACAGACGGTATTTTCAGATTCCATGGCGTTCTTGTTCCCCCGACACTACCCGTTGCTGCTTTCATGACACCAGATACCCTTCTTCCTCTTGGCGGAACTGCTACATTTGTTAATGAATCAACCGGAAGTCCGACCTCCTGGGCCTGGACATTCACCGACGGGACCCCGTCAACGTCAGCTTTACAGACTCCGCCTGCGATCACATACAATCTTCCAGGAGACCACGATGTAAAACTGATCGTGACAAATGCAAACGGATCAAACACCTTAACCAAAACCGGTTACATCCATGTTGGCGGTGTTGGCGTTAACAATCTCAATGCAAACGTTGTTTCTGTATTCCCGAATCCTGTAAAAGATGTGATGACAATTCAGTCTGTCAATAACATTAAGGAAATCCAGGTTTACAATGCAGCCGGACAGCTTGTGATCAGCGAAACTGTGAATGCAAAAACCGTGAATGTAAATACCTCCGGTTTGACCACAGGCATCTACAACCTTAAAGCCACATTGGAAAACGGCACAATCAATAAAAAGGTCGTTATCCAGTAATTGTTCTTTCCCATACTGGACGGAAGTCCGGGCAGGATTATTAAAAGCTGTCTCCTTTTGAGACAGCTTTTTTTTCTGAGTTCATGATTTTAAATTTTGACACATAAATATTTTTCTATATTTGCAAATATGATACCCGGAAGATGAAATGACTATGGAAGAAACTCCAAAGAATGAAAATAATCAGGATAATCAGCACAAACTTACCCATCCTGAAACAAATAATTCAAAACAGGCCTCCCGGCGAAAGTTCATACGCAACCTCGGTTTGATAGGAGCTGGAGCTGCTGCTGGAACTGCTGCCCTTTTTTCAGGAGACCTCTTTGAAAAGGAGAAGAAGAAAGGAGGAAAGAAGAGCGTTTTGCTGACACAGGACAACAAACTTGTTGAAGTGGATTCTCTTGAGATGAAAGCCCTGGAGAAATCTCCGGAAGAGCAGATGGTCCTGAGAGGACGGGAGGGCATCCCGGGGCGTCGCTGGATCTGGGTGATCGACCTTTCAAAGTGCCGGAATGCACGTCAGTGTATTAATGCCTGCCAGTCTGCCCATCATCTCCGCCATGACCAGTTTCATCTGAATACGTTGCAGATGCAGGAGAATCCGCATACACCCGCATTCCATATGCCAAAGCCATGCCAGCATTGCGACAATCCTCCCTGCGTAGCCGTATGCCCTGTTGATGCCACCTTTAAACGACCGGATGGCCCCGTATTAATTGATAATACACGCTGCATCGGTTGCCGATTCTGCATTGCAGCCTGTCCCTATTCCGCCAGAATGCTGAACTGGAGCAAACCGAAGTATGATGAACACGACAAAGATCTTCCCTATAATGTTGAGCTCAACATTCCTCAACGCATCGGAACCATTACAAAATGCCTGATGAGCTCCGACAGGCTGCGTGAAGGGAAACTGCCCTATTGCGTCTCCGCCTGTCCTAACGGCGTTTATTATTTCGGAGATGAAAACGAAGATTCCGTGACAAATGGAACAACAAAAGAGACCGTCAGGCTCAGTACCCTGCTCAGTGAAAACGGAGCCTACCAGCTTCTTCCTGAACTGGGAACAAAACCCAGGGTTTATTATCTTCCACCTAAGAACAGGTTATTCCCGTTTGAACCCTCAAAGGATGCAGAACCGAAAAAAGCATGAAAACCATGGATGAAAACAACGCTGCACTTAAAAAAATAACTGAAGATCTCACCTCCCATATACGGATCACGCGTGGATTTAAAATATGGATGGGGTTCCTGGTCATAGGTCTCTGCATCTGCCTTTACGCATATACTCTTCAGCTCAGGTTTGGCCTGGGAGTAGCCGGGATCCGCGACTATGTTTCCTGGGGCATGTACCTTTCCAACTTTGTATTCTTCGTTGCAACGAGCCTGATCGGAATGCTGATAAGCGGAGTTCTCGGGCTGATCGGGATCAAATGGATCACTCCCATTACCCGGATCGCAGAGATCATTGCGGTTGCTTTCGCTGCGCTGGCAGGATTGGTTATCGTCATGGATATGGGACGTCCCGACAGGCTGGCCAATGTGTTTATTTACGGAAGATTTCAGTCGCCCATTCTGTGGGATGTAACTGTCGTGACTACGTATTTTATCCTGAGTGCACTTTTGCTGTTCGTGACCATGATCTCCGATATCGCATGGATCCATAAAAAGACGGATCATCTCCCCGGATGGGTAAAAAAATCGTATGCGGTGCTATCCCTCAACTGGACAGACACACCGGAGAAGAACCGCATCATCCAACGGAGTGTCAGGATTCTTCTGACCCTAATCATCCCCTGCGCCCTGGCCATTCATACGGTTACCTCCTGGCTCTTCGCCATGACAACACGTGCCGGTTGGGACAGCACTCTCTTCGGTCCCTATTTTGTTACTGGGGCCTTTGTCTCCGGCGCCTCAGCCGTGATCATCGCAATGTTTTTCTTCCAGAAAAATTACAAACTTCACGAGTATATCACCGAACGGCATTTCAACAACATGGGAAAACTTCTCGTCTTGGTAATGCTGGTATACCTCTATTTTAACATCAACGAATTTCTGGTCCCCGTATATAAATTAAAAACCGCCGAAGCCATCAACCTTCATGATCTTTTTTCGGGACGGTTTTCGGTCATGTTCTGGGCTGTCCAGGTCGGCGGACTCCTTCTTCCCATCATCCTGATCCTGTTCAGGAAGATGCGGGCCCCTCTTCCTCTGCTGATCATTGCCCTGGCTGTTTTTATCGGCTCCTGGTTCAAGCGGTACATCATTGTGGTCCCGGTGCAGGAACACCCATACCTCCCCATTCAATACGTACCTTACAATTTTAAAGTATATACACCAACACTGATTGAGATTGCCATTACCCTGTCATCCTTCTTTATGGTACTTATCCTGATCACGATGTTATCCAAATTTTTCCCGGTGGTTCCGATCCGTGAAACAGCAGTGGAAAAAGGGCTGGTGGAGGAGAAGGAATGAAGTATGTCGTATCAGAGATGCAGAATTGAATGTGATTGAAAACATAGAATAATATGACGAAGAAATACGTATTCCTTTTGGCTTTCATTTTACTTTTGCTGAGGATCAGTGTTTTCGCACAGTCGCCCCCGACTGCATGGGTAATCCCTGAGGAAGCAAAAGAGAAGGTGGCTCCTTTCATATTTACCGTTGAGACGGTAAAAAGCGGTGAGAGCCTGTTTCAGAAAAACTGCAAGTCGTGCCATGGAGATCCGGGTAAACAGAATTGGGCCAAAATCGCCCCCCCCCCGGGAGATCCTGCTTCTGCCAAATTTCAAAAGCAAGCCGACGGGGAAATATTTTTCAAGGTCACTACCGGCAAAACTCCCATGCCCCAGTTTGGAAATATCCTTTCGGTAGAAGAACGCTGGCAGGTGATCTCCTATCTCAGGAGCTTTAATTCCGGTTATATGCAGCCTGCACCGCTGGTCAGAGCAGGAATGGGTTACAAGAATCTGAGACTCCATATCTACTGCAATTACAGGCAACAAAAACTCTATGTTCTCTGCACTGAGATCCTGAAAGACAAAAAGGATATCCCTGCAAAAGGGATCGAAATACAACTCAATGTTAAAAGGTATTTTGGCTGGCTGAAAACAGGAGAACCGAAGAGCACTAATGCCGCCGGATTTGCATTTTTCGACTTCCCGGCCGATCTTCCCGGTGGCGAATTCGGGATCCTGGACCTCGCTGCAAGGGTTAAGGATGAAACAGGGAACCTGAACGCAAATGAGGCAAAGGCATCACTGGCCATTGGCAAACCGGTTATCTTAAAAAGCCTGACCGATGCCCGCGCCATGTGGTCGGTACGCTCAAAGGCCCCTCTATGGCTTATTCTCACATTTTCGTTTTCATTGATCACAGTCTGGGGATTCATCTTTTATATCCTCGTCTCCTTAATAAAATTAAAACAAATAAATTAATAAAATCAACTATGAAACACCTGACAACCATAGGAAGAATCTTGTTTGCCCTGCCATTTGGAATCCTTGGACTGAACCATTTTCTCATGACAAGTTATTATACAGGAATGGTCAGCACCTTCATTCCAGGAGGGGGATACACTATTATTATCACAGGACTTGCATTGATTGCAGCCTGCATCTCCATCATTGCAAAAAAATACATTCAGCTATCCTGTCTTTTGCTGGCACTCCTTCTTTTCATTTTTATCCTTACGATCCATGTTCCGTCACTTTTTGACCCGACCGAAGTAACCATTCTCCAGGTGCATACGAAAGTTTCGACATTGGCATTGATCGAGTTGCTGAAAGATACTGCTCTGATGGGGGGTGCCCTGATGATCGCAGGAATTTACAGGGAAGAGAAATCTGCAACATGAGCATCAGAGGCACTATATAATTAACATTCAGCAGTATGAATTTCAAAACAGCTTTCCTGGTCACAGCAGTTTTAGTCATGGTTTCAGGCACGCTGCGTTCCCTGGCCCAGGACACTGCTGACACTGTCGAAGTAGGTATCGTCGAGCACCTCGACCGAATTATACCGGATGGATTGTCATTCAGGGATGAAACGAACAAGCCTGTACTCCTGAAAGAAATTATCAAGCGCCCAACCATACTCTCGCTGATTTACTTTGATTGCCCGGGGATATGCCCGCAACTTCTTGCCGGAATAGCGAATGTTGTAAAAAAAACGGACATGCAATTGGGTAAGGAATACCAGATCATCAGTGTCTCTTTCAACCCTCTGGATACTCCTGAAAAGGCCCTTGACAAGAAAAACAGTTTTCTTGACAAGAAAAGCAGGCCGAACGGGCAGTACTGGAACTATCTTACGGGTGACAGTGCGAACATTCATGCGCTTACCAATGCTGTCGGATATAAATTCATCCAGGCCGGGAACGACTTCATCCACCCGAGTTGCATCATGATCCTTAGTCCGGAAGGAAAGATAACCCGCTATCTTTATGGAACGACCTTTCTGCCGTTCGATGTAAAAATGGCCGTGATCGAGGCACAGAAAGGGATCTCAAGGCCCACCATAAACCGGATTATGGATTTTTGCTTTACTTACGACCCGGCAGGCAGACGTTACAGTCTGGCTGTGACCAAGGTGATCGCAACCATCATCATTTTTATTGTAGTTGTCTTGTCCATCTCCCTGCTTATACGTTCATCCCGGAAAAAAACAAAACCAAAAGAAACAATCAAACCATCCAATTCATAGTTAAGACTTTCAATCCATGACTGGAAACACAGATCTTCATGAAGAACCGAGTTATCTGACCGATACCGGGAAGCGGAAAGGACTTAAGGCCTGGCTTACCACTACTGATCACAAGAGGATTGGACTCCTCTACCTATGGTCTATCCTGGTTTTCTTTATCGTTGGGGGCATCCTCGGGGAAACGTTGCGAACCGAGCTTTTTAAGCCCGGGCAACAGTTCTACGGACCTCAAACCTACAACGCGATCTTTACGCTTCACGGACTGATCATGATCTTCCTGATCGTGATCCCCGGACTGACTGTCGTTTTCGGCAACTTCGTCATGCCCATTATGATAGGCGCCAATGATGTCGCATTTCCACGACTCAACCTTTTCGCCTGGTACCTTTATATTCTGGGTGCAGCGGTCGTGGTCGTATCGCAGTTTACAGGCAACGGCCCGCCCGATACCGGCTGGACGTTTTACGCGCCTTACAGCACGCAGACGCAGACCAATGTGATCGCAGCGGTGAGCGGGGCTTTCATCCTTGGGTTTTCCTCTATTCTGACCGGCATCAATTTCATCGTTACGATTCACCGCCTTCGTGCGCCGGGAATGAGTTTCTTCAAAATGCCTTTATTACCCTGGGCAATTTATGCCACTGCCTGGATCCAGATCCTTGCAACACCGGTTATCGGTATCACCTTATTGATGATTATCGCCGAAAGGTTGTTCCATATCGGATTCTTTGATCCGGCGCTTGGCGGCGATCCCGTTCTTTACCAGCACCTGTTCTGGATCTATTCACATCCGGCAGTGTACATAATGATCCTGCCAGCCATGGGTGTAATCACCGAGATCATCCCTACCTTCTGCCAGAAACAGATTTACGGCTACAAAGCGATTGCAATTTCCAGCCTCGCCATAGCTGGGGTCGGGTATTTTGTTTGGGGACACCATATGTTCACCTCTGGCATGAGCAAGGAAGCCATCTGGACATTTTCACTTCTCACCTTCCTTGTGGCAGTTCCCAGCGCTATTAAGGTTTTCAACTGGGTAGCCACCATGTACAAAGGCTCTATCGACCTGAAACCTCCTCTGCTCTTCGCAATCGCTTTTATCTTTTTGTTCTGCATCGGGGGATTGACCGGACTTGTCCAGGGGGCACTTGCAACTGATATCCAGGTTCATGATACTTCTTTTATTGTTGCCCATTTCCATTACATCATATTCGGAGGTGTCGGGTTTGCTTTCCTCGGTGCGGTTCATTACTGGTATCCCAAGATGTTCGGACGACTTTACAATTTCAGGGTTGCCAATATTGCCTGGGGTTTTCTTTTTATCGGGTTCAACCTTCTCTATTTCCCGCAATTCATCATTGGCCTTGAAGGAATGCCCAGAAGGTATTTTGATTATCTCCCCCAGTTTACCTGGGCACAGCAGATTTCGACCATCGGAGGATATATTCTTGGAATCGGATTCATTATCATGGTTATAAATCTATTTAGGAAAAACGGAGCCAAAGCGGGTGACAACCCCTGGGGTGGAAAAACCCTTGAATGGCAGCTGCCTTCGCCCCCTTCAATGGAAAATTTCGCCACTCCACCTGCTGTACCGGATAAGCCGTATGACTATGATTAACTGGTGAATTGGTGAGTTAACATATTCGTAATTCGTACTTCGTAATTCGTAATTTAAAAAGATGGATCATATAGAAATGCCACGTGACGATGTGGGCGCAAAACTGGGAATGTGGGTATTTATTTTTACCGAAATCTTGCTGTTCGGTGGGTTATTCCTTGTTTATGCCGTTATGAGGCATCGATACCCGGATGACTTTCACCAGGCCTCCCTTCAGCTAAACACATTCATTGGGGCTTTGAATACAGTGGTTCTCCTAATCAGCAGTATGACGGTCGCCATGTCGATCTCGGC
Source organism: Bacteroidota bacterium (assembly GCA_026391795.1). Classification (GTDB taxonomy): domain Bacteria; phylum Bacteroidota; class Bacteroidia; order Bacteroidales; family FEN-979; genus FEN-979. Next base: position 110,479 of record JAPLDI010000049.1, on the reverse strand, counting down.
GGTTCAGAAAAAAGATAAGCGGATGGCCACAATTCTTCTCTGCATAACCCTCCTTTGTGCTGTCATTTTCCTGGTGGATAAATATTTTGAATGGGGGCACAAAATATCCATCACGTTGTATCCGGGGACAGAACTGATGCAGACACTCAGGCATGGTTACATTCTTTTCTTCAGTCTCTATTTCTTTATGACGGGGTTACACATGCTTCACCTAGTCATCGGAGCGGTTATCCTGGTGGTTGCCCTCGTCAAAGTCAGAATGGGACTGATCACCGATGAACATTATGTACTGCTCGAGAATGGTGGACTTTACTGGCACCTGGTTGACCTGATCTGGATATTTCTCTTTCCGCTCCTGTATCTGGTAACATAAATTGGCGATTGGGTCACAAGAGAGCGAGTAGTTTATATCATAATTTATAATGCGTAATTGTTAAAAAGTATGTCAACAGAAGCTGCACACATTACAGGTTATCCGCTATACGGGAAAGTTCTGATCGGGTTGTTGGTACTTACAACGCTTACCATCCTGGTCCCCTGGCTCGACCTTACGGCATTTACAGTACTGATAGCGTTACTGCTGGCTTCTACAAAGGCAGCAATCGTACTTGCCTATTTCATGCACCTGAAGCTGGAAAACCTCCTGCTCAGAATACTCGTGGTAATGGTTCTTGCGATCTATGTTTCGGTTATTCTTCTTACATTCTCGGATTATATCTTCAGATAGACATGTGGTGAAGTTGTGATAACAAAGAATGAGAACATTTTATGATTTTATGAACTTTAAAAACTTTATGAACTTTATAACCTTTATGAACTCAATTATTAATTCTTAATTCGTAATCCGTAATTACTATTTTATGAACGGTGCATCAAATTTTGTTGAAGGAGTAGATTGGGTTTTTAAACTACTTTTCGGAATCAGTTTTTTCTTTTTACTGGTCATTACGGCGACAATGCTCTTTTTTGTGGTCAGGTACAACCGCAAAAGGCATCCAAAAGCGGTACAGGTAAAGGACAGCACGGCACTTGAGATCACCTGGATCACGATCCCGATCATCATTGTTCTGTTTCTGTTTTATTACGGATATGCTGCTTTTCAACCGATGATCTGGGTGCCAAAAGATGCCATGCAGGTAAAAGTGATTGGCAGGATGTGGCAGTGGAGTTTTGAATATCCAGGTTCAAAGGTTGCAAACGAGCTGGTTCTGCCGCTGAACAACCCTGTCAAACTCAACCTTCATTCCGAAGATGTTATTCATGGATTCTCAATTCCGGCATTCCGGGTTAAGGAAGATGTGGTTCCGGGAAAAAACAATTATATGTGGTTTACCCCGCAGCAGATCGGTGATTATGAGATCTTTTGTACAGCTTACTGCGGCGTCCGGCATTCCTATATGGGAACGAAAGTCAGAGTTGTCACACCGATGCAGTTTTCCCTCTGGCTAAAGGCATTGAAAGTTTCTTCTGCAGAGCCTGAAGGACTCATGATCCTGAAGAAGAATGCATGCATCGGCTGCCATTCCCTCGACGGTTCGCGACTGGTCAGTGTCAGCTTTAAAGGTCTTTACGGAAAAACTGAAAACGTTACCACGAATGGAGTTGAGCGAAAGGTAAAGGTAGATGATGAATACATCACAACTTCCATTTTTGATCCCGACAAGGATATCGTTGCAGGTTTCTCAAAAGGAGTGATGAAACCATACAAGGGTACTGTAAAAGAGGATGAGGTCAAGAAAATAATTGAATACTTGAAAACCCTAAAATAACTTGCTTTCGTTCGCATCCCGGATCTTCCCGGAATTGATCCGGATTCGGGTCTCGCTCTCTGTAACCTTATCTGCTTTTGCGGCCTGGTGTGCGGCATCCGGAACAGTATCCCCAAAAGCCATAGTACCCCTGGCGGGAATTTTTTTGCTGGCCTCCGGAGCATCTGCATTTAATCAGGTGCAGGAAAAAGAACAGGATGCAAAGATGGAAAGGACAAAACACCGCCCCGTTCCTTCCGGCAAAATCAGTTCAAAAAATGCTTCTTTCTTTGCCTTCCTTCTGCTTCTTTCAGGTTTGACGTTTCTTGCATCCGGCGCCTTTTGGACATGTGTGGTTCTGGGGTTATTGAATATCTTGTGGTACAATGGTTTTTACACATGGTTGAAAAAGAAGACGGCTTTTGCTGTTGTTCCGGGAGCCCTGTCGGGTGTGATTCCTGTATACATGGGATGGTCAGCTGCCGGAGGATCGCTGTCTGATCACCCGGTTTTCCTGCTGGCATTTTTCCTCTTCATGTGGCAAATCCCTCATTTCTGGCTTCTTATGATCAAGTACGGGAATGAGTACCGTTTGGCAGGATTTCCGGTGATGACGGATGTTTTCAATGAATTTCAATTCCGGAATATCATTTTTGCATGGATGATCGGGGCAACGGGAACTTCCCTGCTGCTTGTCCTCTCAGGGTTCTGGATGTTATTATTTTCAAAATTGATGATCCCGGGAATGAACCTGATCATCCTTTCGCTGTTCTTCTATCAGTTCTATTTCGTCAAGATTCCGCGGTATAAACTTTTATTCATTCTTATGAACACCTTCCTGCTCCTGGTCCTCCTGATGTTGATCCTGGAAAAAACTATTTCCTGAGAGGTTGAATTGGGGGCCGGCAAAAAGAAAAAAAAGGGTACATTTGTCTGTCGAAAACACCAACCTGATTCCACTATGAAAAAGTTCATTATCATTTCGGTCTTTCTTTGCCTGCGGGTTATTTCCGCCAGCGCTCAACAAAACACGTCAAATGATGTTTCGAAGGATACTGCCAATTACCCCTATTGGGTTCAGATGATGCAGGATCCGAACGTAAACTTCTTTAAGGTACAAAGAGCCTTCAACATTTACTGGCAGAACCGGCCGATCACGAAAGGATGCGGTTGGAAAGTATTCAAACGTTGGGAATACATGATGCAGAGCCGTGTTTTACCCAATGGCGACCGCCCGGCACCTGAGCTGGCTGAGAAGTCATATGAGGACTTTTTAAAAAGCTATACGTCCACAAACGGAAACTGGATATCGTTGGGACCTGCAACCATACCCCTGCCCGGGCCTGCCGGATACGAAGGATTGGGACGGGTTAATACCGTTGGATATCATCCCACCGACCCTAATAAATTCTATATCGGCTCTCCTTCGGGTGGAATGTGGCAGACATCCGATGGTGGCCTGACCTGGGTGACCCATACCGACACGATGCCTACCCTGGGAGTTTCCGCTATCATCGTTGATTATTCGAATCCTAACAGGATCTTTATCGGTACCGGCGACCGCGACGCAGGTGATGCCACTGGTCTGGGCGTATATAAAAGTATCAACGGCGGGTTGAGCTGGTCTGCGTCGAAAACCGGAATGGGTGACAAAACCGTCGGGTCCATGATCCAGGATCCCACCAATTCCTCCATCATGCTTGCAGCCACCAGCGGAGGAGTTTACCGGACCGTTGACGCCGGAAATACATGGACACTGACGGAATCAGGAAACTTCAAAAGTATTGAGTTTAAGCCGGGAAATCATTCCATCATTTATGCTGCAGGTGGTTCACAGTTTTTCCGTTCAAGCGATAACGGTGTGACATTTAACCTGATAACCTCCGGTGTAGGCAGCGGACAACGTTCAACTATCGCTGTTTCTGCTGCAAACCCTGCTTATGTTTATATTCTTTATGCAGCCGGTGATAATGGGTACGGTGGCGTTTACCGCTCCACCGATTCCGGACTCTCTTTCAGTATGCGGTCCACCTCACCGAATATCATGGACTGGAGTTGCGACGGAAGCGGTACCGGCGGACAAGGCTGGTATGACCTTGCACTGGCAGCCGACCCGACTTCAGCAAATACGATCTATGTTGGTGGTGTGAATGTATGGAAATCAACGGACGGCGGATTAACCTGGACCATCAATTCGCACTGGTACGGTGGATGCAGCGTACCCTCCGTTCATGCAGATTGTCATTATCTCGGGTATTCACCGGTCAACGGACATCTGTTTGCAGGAAATGACGGCGGTGTATTTTCCACTTCTGACGGGGGGACTACCTGGGATTACAGGATTACCGGTGTTACCATCGGACAGATCTATAAACTCGGCCAGGCCCAGTTATCGAAAAACCATGTAATCAACGGCTTCCAGGATAACGGAACCTATACCCTTACTCCCGCTGATTGGGTGGCAACTGGCGGAGGTGATGGTATGGAATGTGCCATTGACTTCCAGAATGACGGTTACAGCTACTATACATTATATTACGGGGACATCTACCGCAGATACAACAATGCCGCTGAAAGGCATATAGCCGGAAATGGCATCAACGGAATCAATGAAAGCGGTGGATGGGTGACACCGTTCATCTTTAATGCGACTGACGCGAATACCATGTTCATCGGATACAAGAATATCTGGAGAAGTACGTATATCAGGGTAGGTAATCCTACCTGGCAAAAGATTTCTGACAACCTTGGCGGCAGTAACGGCAGCGACCTTGTTGCTCTTGAAAATTCACCTGCCAATACAAACATTCTCTATGCTTCGCGATCAGACACGCGTTTTTTCAGATCCGACAACTGCATGGATGTCAATCCCACCTGGGTTGACCTTACTCCCTATCTGCCGGTGGCTTCAACTCCTACTGACATTACGGCACACCCCACGGATCCAAACACTGTTTATATCACCGCTGGAAATTCTGTTTATAAATCGGTTAACAAAGGTGTTTCCTGGACCAACATCAGCCTCAACCTTCCTGCAGTGCATATGAATTCAATCGCCTATTATAAAAACGACCTGGAAGGACTTTATGTGAGTACAGATGCAGGCGTTTACTACAAAAACTCATCAATGACGGGCTGGGTTCCTTTCAGCGAAGGGCTTCCAGCGAATGCAAAGGTTACGGAAGTAGAAATCTATTATGATAACGACAGCGTTTCCAGTGATGTGATCAGGGGATGTACCTATGGAAGAGGACTCTGGGGTTCAGATATGTATCATGCAGCCCCCATAGCTGATTTCACAGCCAGCAAAACAACCATGCCGGCAGGTTGCAGCGTGAATTTCACAGACCTTTCCAGCGGTACACCAACAAGCTGGCAATGGACATTTACAGGAGGGACTCCATCCACGTCGGCAGTAAAGAATCCCTCAGGTATCGTGTACAATACTCCCGGGACCTATTCTGTAAAGATGAAGATCTGGAACGGAAACGGGTCGGATTCAATTACAAAAACAAACTACATCACCGTAAATCCAGCACAGGCACCTGCCGTCTCTTTCACGTCTGATAAAACCGTCTTATGTGAAGGTGACCTTGTTCATTTCCTGGATGAGAGTGACAACTGTCCTGTTTCCTGGAGCTGGGAATTTTCACCCGCTACACTGACCTTCGTCCAGGGAACGGATGCAAGCAGCCAGAATCCTGTTGTTCAGTTTAATGTTCCGGGATATTATACGGTCAGATTAACTGCATCAAACGCTACAGGGAGCAATTCCCAGACAAAACTGGATTATATCATTTATGGAGGCTACATGCTGCCATTTGCTGAGGGATTTGAGAATGGTTTCAACAATCAGCACTGGACCGTCATTAATTCCGACAACGATAAAACCTGGGATACAATAACCATTGCGGGAACGAGTCCCGGACACCTTGCTGCCTGGATCAACCTGTTCAGCTACACCAAGCCCAACCGGGATCAGCTGGTAAGTCCGCCACTGAACTTCAGTTCTTACAGCTCACTGGCGTTAACTTTTGAGCATGCTTATGCTCAACAGGCCACCGTAAAGGATTCGCTGATCGTGAAGATCTCTGGCGACTGCGGAACGACCTGGACAAGGATTCTTGCTGCCGGCCCTGATGGCACACCAAATGTCTTCGCCACGCATGAAAAAATGTCGACCTCCTTCTTTCCACAATCCGCTTACGACTGGTGCGGTTCTGCTTATGGAACGAGCTGCTACCAGGTGGACATCTCCCCCTGGGCCGGGATGAAGAATGTCAAGATCCTGTTCGAATCTTACAACCGTCGAGGAAACAACATTTTTCTCGATAATATCTCTATCTCTGGACCAACCGGGGTTTCGGACAAGGAAAGCAAATATGAGGAGATCAGGATCTACCCGAACCCGACCACGGGTTTTGTTAACATCTTTTTTGCAAATCCTTCTTCCAGCGTCGATCTGTCTGTCGTCAACCTGCAGGGACAAACTCTCTTTTCCGACCATTTTTCTGCTAAAACCGGAAACCTTGAAAAGAAGCTAAACCTTTCAGGTCTCGCTAAGGGAGTCTATTTTTTCCGTATCATGTCCGATCAGTCAACAACGGTTAAGAAAGTAATCCTGGATTAATATGATAAAAAAAATCATCTTCCTGCTTGTGATCCTTACGGGGTGTATACATCCCGTCGAGGATAAAAAATTCCTGGAGAGGGAACTCCTGAAAACAGATCAGGACTTCAACCTCATGAGCATTGAAAAAGGCATGAAGGAAGCCTTTCTCAACTATACGGCGGATACGGTGATCATGCTCAGGCAAGGACAGCTTCCGCTGTTCGGGAAAGCAGAGCTCAAAAAACACCTTGAGACCATGCCCGACAAGCAGATCCACCTTCAATGGGTCCCTGTCCTGGCTGAAGCCTCCGGCAACCTGGGTTATACCTTCGGAAAATGGGAATTGCGGGTCCAGGGGAAAGACACCGTTGAATATGGAACGTATGTTACCATCTGGAAAAAATTTCCCAATGGAAAATGGAAGTTCGTACTCGACGGCGGTAATGATACCCCAAAACCGGATTGAGTTTGTAAAGTGGTTCTCTTCATCAATTGCCATTTTATCATTTTACATTCTTGCCATTTTACCATTTGAACGGATGCATCTCTTTTATTCACCAGTCGTAACACAAGGTTCCAATCTGCTGGGTGAGCAGGAATCATGGCATTGTACGCGTGTTCTCCGATTGGCAGAAGGAGGAATAATTCACCTTGCAGATGGTCAGGGGAACCTCTATGAATGCGTAATACAGATTGCTGATCCCAGGAAATGCATTGTAAATGTAGTTTCCGTTCAAACAGAGTACCTGAAACGAAAAACTTATCTGCACATTGGAATTGCACCAACCAAAAGTCTTGATCGCTTCGAGTGGTTCCTTGAAAAGGCCACGGAGATCGGAATTGACGAGATCACACCCCTTTTTTGTGCCCATTCTGAACGGATCCGGATCAAGACAGAACGTCTTCAAAAGATTATTGTAGCAGCAATGAAACAATCGCTGAAAGCTTACCTGCCAAAGCTGAATGAGCCTTCTCCCCTGAAAGCTGTTCTCTCCGGAGATTTCAACGGAGGAAAGTTCATCGCTTACTGCGAATCAGGCGAAGAAGATGAACTTCAGAAAGTATACAGGAAAGGAGAAAATTCAATGATCCTGATCGGCCCTGAAGGTGATTTCTCTCCGGAAGAGATCATCCTCTCAAAAAAAGAGGGTTTCCTCCCAATAAGTTTAGGAAAAAGTCGTTTACGGACGGAGACTGCCGGGATTGTGGCATGTCATACCATCTCATTGCTAAACTCATGATGATCACTACATCTACAGGAATCTTGAATGTAAAACGATGGATCTTTCTCATTGGAAGTTTCATTCTCCTCTCTTCATTCTCCCCGCCTCCATCCTTCCAGATAGCCCTGCTGAAGTATGCCGGAGGAGGCGACTGGTATGCCAATCCCACGTCCCTTCCCAACCTGGTAAAATTCGCAAATAAAAACCTGGGAACCAATATCAGTGAAGATGTGCCAACCGTCGATGCAGGGAGTCCTGAAATCTTTAACTATCCTTTTGTACATATGACAGGCCATGGGAATGTGATCTTTTCGGCCCAGGAACAGAAAAATCTGAGGGATTATCTTATCGGAGGAGGTTTTCTGCACATCGACGACAATTACGGGATGGATAAATTCATCCGGCCGCAGCTGAAAAAAGTTTTCCCCGAACTTGACCTGGTCGAACTTCCAATAAGTTTCCCGTTTTATCATAAACCGTATGATTTCCCCAATGGATTGCCTAAGATCCATGAACACGACGGGCTGCCTGCCCAGGGATTTGGATTGTTCTATGAAGGACGGCTCATTGTTTATTATACCTATCAATGTGATCTTGGTGATGGCTGGGAAGACCAGGATGTTCATCACGACTCCGAGCCGACCCGATTGAAAGCCCTCCAGATGGGAGCAAACCTGCTTCAATATGTCTTTACCAACCGGTAGTTTCTGAAACCGTTTTGGCTTTCGCTTTTTTCATACCTTTGTCAATAGAGCAACGGGTCAATGAACTCTTATGTCCGATCTTTACGATAAATTATTCGAAGATGTCAGGTTCAGGGAAGGTTTGAAAGCCTGCCTGAATTGTGGTACCTGTACCGCAATCTGCCCTGCCGCCGAATTTTACGATTACCAGCCCCGAAGAATTCTTGACATCCTCCAGACCAGGGATCAATCACAGATTGAGGAGTTGTTAAAAAGCAATACCATTTGGTACTGCGGGGAGTGCATGTCGTGCGTTACACGTTGTCCGAGGGGAAATGCCCCGGGGTTGCTGATCCAGGCCTTGCGTTCACTCTCGCAGGAACTTGGATATTTTACTGAATCTGAAAAAGGACGCCAGCAGCTGGCCATCAAAAGAACGATCGGCAAATGGATCCTTGAATATGGGTATTGCCTCTACCCTTCTGAGATCCTTCCAGACATGCACCCAGAACAGGGACCGGTATGGGAATGGGAACATAAGAACATGGAGGCTGTTATGAACCGGCTCGGGGCCAACTACAAAGGTACCGGCGGCGGGATTCTCCGTAAGATACCGGAGGAAGCACTGGGCGAGATCCGGAGGATCTTTGAAGTTACTGGAGGACTCTCCAGGATGGAGAAGATTGAAGAATTTTCCAGAAAAAAAGCAGCAGAGATGGGAATGGAGATGAACGATGGGAAAAATGACGACTATATGAAGTTTATCTATACTGAAAATTCAGGAGATCATACCCGAAAAAATGAAGATTGAAGGGAAACAAAATATCTGGAAGGAATACCAGAAGGAGATCGCGGAGGATCATTTTTTTTATGTGAGAAGCTGCGTCAGGCAGAACTTCTTTCCCGGCTCTGAAAAAACTTTCCTTCGGATCCTGCAATACGAGCTTAAGAAGGACCTTTTTGAAAATCCTTCCCACACGACCTGTTCCGGGATCGGATACCACACCGATATCATTCCTTTTGAGACTTCCATGACGATGGTGGCGCGACAGTTCGCACTGATGACCGAAGCAGGATACGAAAATCTGGTAACCTCCTGCATCACCTCCTTCGGGCTCTATTCTGAAGTGCTTGAAACATGGCATCACTTTCCTGAACTGGAAGAAAAAACGAGGCAATTCCTGCGCAAAGCCACGGGGAGAGAATTCAAAAAGCCTGCAAATGTGTCCCACGCCTCCGATATTATTTTTAAATTCCGTAAGGAAATTGCGGAAAAGAGTAAATACAGCCTCGTGAACAAGGATACCGGGAAGCCATTGAGGGTGGTTGAACATATTGGTTGTCACTATTCAAAGATGTTCCCAAGCAAAGGAATCGGCGGGGCGGAATATCCTTATGTTCTTGTCGGAATGATCGAAGACTGGGGCGGTGAGGTGATCGATTACCCTGAACGAAGGCATTGCTGCGGGTTCGGATTCCGGCAGTATCTTGTGCAGGCCAACCGTGGTTTTTCCATCTCCTGCTCGAAGAAAAAATTCGATTCCATGGAACCTTACAAACCCGATATGATCCTAACAAACTGCCCGGGATGCCCTATGTTTCTCGACCGGTGGCAATATGCCATCAGCGAGATGGAGGGAAAGACCTATGGGGAAAATAACCAGGGAATTCCTGTCCTGACTTATGAAGAACTGGCAGGACTTGTTCTTGGATACAATCCCTGGGATCTTGGCTTACAGGTTCACCAAGTCCCGGCAGAGCCCCTGCTTGATAAGATGGGTATTCCTTACGATCCGGAGATGAAATTCAGGGGTGCTGACGGCCAGGATCTTGGCAAACCGGAGGCCCCGACAACCCTCAAATTTTACGCCAAAGAAGTATGAGTAAAACAGCCATTATCATCGGAGGAGGCACTGCAGGCATGGAAACGGCTTCTCAGCTTGCACGGCTCGGAGTTGAAGTTGACCTTATCGAAAAACAGCCCCACCTCGGTGGGCACCTGAAGAACTGGGACCGTCTGTTCCCGAACAGGCGCAACAGCGATGAAGTGTTTGATTACCTTGAGAAGGGGATGAACGACGGCATATCCCTGCATTTAAATGCCGAGATTAGTAACATAAGAAAATCAGAAGAGAAATTCACAATTGCCTTACAGGATGGCAAGGAACTTCAGTCAGATGCCCTCGTTATTGCTACCGGTTACGAGGTCTTTGATGCAAGGAAAAAAGAGGAATACGGTTATGGAATCTATGACAATGTGATCACCTCTGTTGAACTTGAAGAATTCTTCCGAAGCAATAAACAAAAAAACCTGCTTGAAGGAGTCGCATCAAAACGGATCGGGATCATACATTGTGTGGGCTCGAGGGACGAGAAGGCAGGAAACCTGTATTGTTCAAAATTGTGCTGCGTTACGGGAGTCAAGCAGGCCATCGAGATCAAAGAGCTTATGCCGGATGCTGAGATCTTCTGTTTTTACATGGACCTCCGGATGTTTGACCGCCATTTTGAGGAAATGTACTATGAGGCACAGGAAAAATGGGGAATCCAGTTCATACGGGGCAGACTTTCAGAAGCTTCAGAGAACACAGATCATACCTTGCTGGTTAAAGTTGAAGACACCCTGACCGGACTACCGCTAAAAATGAAAGTTGACCTGCTGATCCTGCTCGTCGGATTTGTACCCTCACCAGAGACCCGGAGGCTGGCAGCCATGCTGGGACTCAAAGAGGGAGATGACCGGTTTCTCTGCCCGGCCGATGAACATACCATAACTAACTCCACCGAAATACCCGGAGTCTTTCTCGCAGGGACAGTGAAAGGTCCGGCCGGGATCGCAAATACCATTACAGATGCCCGTGCAACAGCAATCCAGGTTGCAGATTACTTAAAATAACCGGGATGAAATCTTTTGGATATAACATCACCGAGGACCGTCAGATTGATTTCGATGCGAATGACCGGAACGTGACCGTCTTCATTAATGAAATAGAACCTTCCATCCTATTATGCATGGGCTGTGGAAGCTGCACAGCAACCTGCACGACTGGGCATTTTACAGATTTTAATATCCGGAAGATCCATACCCTGATCCAGAGAGGTGAGTTGAAACACCTGAAAAAAGAGATCATGAAATGCATGCTCTGCGGCAAATGCCAGCTTGTTTGTCCCCGCGGTGTCAATCTGAGAAACCTGATCCTATCCATCCACACTGCATTGGAAAAATCCGGACTATGACCTTCAACCTGTTTGTCCTTCCTTTCAGCCTCGGGTTTATATTCCTGTTCTTCACAATGATCATGAAGAACAGGAGCTGGATCCATGAGATGGATGTTGAAGATAAAAGGAAATTTAAGTCCGGACTTCGGAGCCCAAGAATATTTTTTGCCCTGAGGGAGATCTTTTTTGAAAGCCTTTTGCATCGCAAAATGTTCCGGAGGAATCCGATGCTGGGTTACATGCATATGAGTTTTGCCTTCGGCTGGTTTCTTCTGATCCTCTTCGGCAATATGGAATCCAGGATCTATAGCGGGTTCTGGATAAACCCGCCCTACTACCCTATATTCCTGAAGTTTTTTATTCATGACAAACATGTCCTTCCTTTTGAAATTTTTACAGTCCCGGGTTTTTTCAGGTTTTCCATGGACCTTCTGCTCCTATTCGTCCTCAGCGGGCTCTTCCTGGCCATCCTTAAACGCAGCCGCTCCCATTGGTTCGGATTAAAGAAAACCTCTCAGCTGCAGTTCTCAGACAAAGTCACCATGACCTGCCTCTGGCTGATCTTTCCCTTGCGGCTTCTTGCCGAGAGCTTTACCGCGGGGGCATATGGTTACGGAGGAGGATTTATCACCCAGCATCTCGGAAATGTTCTGGCTTTTCTCTGGCCCTTAAATGATAAGGATGTTGCTTATGCCTGCTGGTGGATGTATTCACTGAGTCTCGGCATTTTTTTCGTCATGCTTCCCTATTCCCGCTACATGCATATTCCTACCGAACTGATCCTGATTTTCTACCGCAATTTCGGGATCCAGACACGGAAAGGTTCAGGATTTTTCTCCGAAATTGAATTACTCTCATGCTCACGCTGCGGAGTTTGTATCGACGTCTGCCAGTTAAACACAGCTGCAGGGATACAGGACATTCAGGCCGTGTATTTCCTGCAATCCATCCGCCACAAGCAGGTAATGAACAACATTGTAAACCGTTGCCTCGTTTGCGGACGTTGTCAGGAAGTCTGTCCGGTGGGAATTCATACCGACTACCAGCGTCTCTTTCATCGGGAAGTATTCCGGAAGTCGCAGGCACAGGATTTTTCCTTTCTGAATGGCGAATCAACACGGAAGGCAGAAGTGATCTACTTTGCCGGGTGCATGTCACATCTGACACCCACCATTCCTGAAGCCATGCAACAGATCCTGGATACCGCAAAGATTGATTATCTGTATCTCGATAAAGACCATACTGTTTGCTGTGGAAGGCCGCTGATGCTTGCCGGGAAACCGGTGCAGGCGGAGATGCTGATTGCACAAAATAAGAAAACGATCCTTGATTCAGAAGCTGTGCTCCTGGTGACTTCCTGTCCGATCTGCTACCGGGTTTTCAGGGAAGATTATAAGCTGGATATCCGGATCCTTCATCATACCCAGTATCTTCTTGAATTGATAAAAAAAGGGAAAATTCCTCTTCAGGCCTATTTCCGTAAGGTTGCCTACCATGATCCTTGTGATCTTGGACGAGGTTCAGGAGTATACAATGACCCCAGGGAGCTGTTGCTTAAAATTGCCGATCCGGTGAAGGTGAGGAATGAAGGAAAAGATTCACTCTGCTGCGGAGGAAGCCTGGGACTTATCAATGCAGGAACGGAGGAAAAAGACAGGATCACGAAAGAGGCACTTGAAAATTACCTGGAGGCCAAACCCGAGATCCTTCTTACTGCCTGCCCATTATGCAAAAAAACATTTGCAAAACATTCACCTGTTGAAGTGATGGATGTTGCAGAACTGGTAATGGAAGCCATTCCAAAGAAAGCTGGTGAGGTGATGAGTTGCTGAGCTGATGAGTTTAAAAATCCGGGATCTATTCTTTCTTCTTGCTGAACTGCCCGAGATTCACGGCAAAAGAGAAGTAATTGGGATTGAAAGTTCCTGTCATGTAAGTAGCACGTGCATAACTAAGGGTAAACATCTTGATCCGGAGCCCGAAACCGTAAGTAAAACCGCTGAGCGCTGTTCGGTCGGGTAGCTTCATTTCCTGGCGTGTACGGTAATTATAGCCTAACCTGATGGCGAAAACTTTTGCAATGGTGATCTCAGTTCCAAGCACAATATGACGCATCAGTTTATCGGCAAATATCCCGATCTCACTTTTTGATTTTGGTTGCTGGGTAATGGGATCAACCTGGTTATCCGGACTTAACGGATCAGTATAGGTCAGGTCCCATTTCTCGATGTTGTTGTAGAGCAGTGAAAACCGCACAGGGATGTGTCTGAGGCGTGTTGCAAGCCCTGCCTGCATCACAAAAGGCAAAGGATCGCGGGTACCGGGAATATAGGTAACAATCTGGACTCCGATATTCCGTGCGATGAGGGATGCTGAAAAGATGTCGTCGGTTGTAGTGTAAGATCCTGCAACATCGACGGCAAGTCCGAATGAACGGTAACTTTCCAGCTGTGAATAGATAAGTTTTCCATTGGCCCCGATCGAGAAATGGGGGCTCAGTTTCCTTCCCCATCCTATATTTAAAGCATATTCAGAAGCGCCGAACTCACCACTTGTATTTCCGGCCATATCCGCATAGGTAAATTTCCCGTAATTGATAAACTGAAATGTCCCGACAAAACTTCCAACCTTGTTGAATGTTTTTGAATACATTACATCCCCGTAGCTGTATGCAGAACGAAGGGAAACAAAATCCAGGGCGAGGGTATTGTTCATTCCCGCAGAGATGAGGGATGGATTTGTCAGTGCAAGGCTGATGTCGTCATCGTTTACAGCGAGGATATTTCCGCCCATGGAGGCCACCCTTGCTGAGTTTGTGCGGTCAAGGAAACCAAAGGTTGAACGTCCCCCGATCTGTGCGATGGAAGAAAGAGCAAATATCCCTGAAAGTAATATGATAAAGAAAAGTCGTAGTAAATACTGCACAGTCTTTGCTTATTATTTTTTAAATAACGAGGATGCTGCGGAAATATTATAGCAAGCCTCTCCCCTTTTTCTTGATTTTTTTCTCTTTCTTAAGATCTTCGACCAATTTATCAAGTAAACCGTTGATGAACAATTTGCTTTTTGGGGTACTGAACAGTTTTGACAACTCGATATATTCGTTCAGGGTCACTTTAACGGGGATGGAAGGAAAATGCATCAGCTCAATCATTGCCATCTTGATCAGGATGATATCGGTAAGAGCAATCCTCTCAAGTTCCCAGTTCTTTGTTTTCAATCGGATCAGCTCTTCGAGCTTTTCACTTTGTGCAATGGTTTTCTGGAACAACTCTACGATGAACTTTTTATCCTCCTTGGGATCGTCATCCTCATCTTTCGGAAAGAGCGAAACCAGCGATCCGGTGTCGGGAAACCCTTCAGGAATTTGCTTTAGGGTTTTCAGGATGAAGAGGGCTGCCGACTGATAATCCTCAACCCAGAAGATGTTCCGTTCTTCACAATAGAACTGAAGTTCAGCCGATTTTGAAATGCACTTTTTAAAGATGCGGTAAACGATATCACGGTCGGTCTCAAAAGAACTTGTTTCCTGGTTGAAGTAGGAACGCAGATCTTTCAGGTTCTTTACCTTCAGGTAGATCTTACGGACCATCTCCTGCTCTTCCGTCCACGAAAATTTGAAGTTATGGAACTGTTTTTGAAGTCCCTTATTTTGCTGAAGGCCTGTAATCACGGAATTCTCAAGAAGTTTCATGTTGGGATTCAGCTCTTCTTCCGTCGGGTAGAACTTGTTTTTTCCGTCTTCGGAACGCATCCGGTAAAACTCAATCACTTCAAGAAAAAAAGAAAATTGCAGGTAATAAAGTTCGGTGATTTTATCAATGCTCTGCAGAAGGGCTCTTTCTGCAACGTCCTGG
Source organism: Bacteroidota bacterium (assembly GCA_026391795.1). Taxonomy (GTDB): domain Bacteria; phylum Bacteroidota; class Bacteroidia; order Bacteroidales; family FEN-979; genus FEN-979. The sequence continues at coordinate 95,137 of JAPLDI010000049.1, read as the reverse complement.
CGGCTTTCACCACCCTGGAACCAGGCGTAAAGCGCCTGAAAAACCTTGATCCTGTAATGCCTTCTGCCAAGCATAAAATGGGTATGAAAAAGAACAACAAACAGTTCTCAAATGCCACGCAAAACTAATCATAATTTCTTGATTTTTTTCCCTTCTTCTCAAAATACGCATTTCTTTCAAATATTATTTATAATTTTGCGTTCATTGAAGAACTAATTTGAGAGTCACATTTCAAAAGAAAAGCACGATGGAAGAGAATGAAAAAGTGGACAGGGACAGAGACAGGGATCGGGATAAGGAAGAGATATTTTCGAGGACCGTCCGGGCAGGAAAACGAACCTATTTTTTTGATGTAAAGGCCACCATTGCGGATGAACGTTACCTGACCATCACCGAAAGCAAGAGGCGGTTCAACAATGAACAGGGAAAGTTCTTTTACGAAAAGCACAAACTCTTCCTGTACCGGGAGGATTTCGAGAAATTCAACAACGGCCTCAGTGATGCCATTGAATTCATCCAGACCGGTAAGGCGCCTGATCGTCCGGAACCTGAGCAGGAAGAATATCACCATACTTCCGAAGACCATGAAACCAGCAAGCATACTGACATCTCCTTTGATGATCTGAGTTCAGACACGATTGAGAAATAGGTTGCATCAATTTCTAACAAATTCAGCCATCCTGAAGGGTGGCTTTTTTATTTTTCAACAGTTTTCAACACATTGCTTTTAAAGGATAATTTTGCGACCTTTGCAGGTTATAGTACGATTAAGTCATCATTCTAAATAATTCGACCCGAAAAATGGGGAAAGTCATTGCGATAGCAAATCAGAAAGGGGGAGTTGGAAAAACCACGACAGCCATTAACCTGGCAGGAGGCCTTGCTGTACTTGAGTATAAAACACTGCTTATCGATGCCGATCCGCAGGCGAATGCCACCTCCGGCGTTGGTTTCGATCCCAGAAACGTCAAGACCAGCGTCTATGAGTGTATCATCGATGATGTGGAACCCGAAAACATCATCCTCAATACATCCACCCCGAACCTTGACCTGATGCCGGCGCACATTGACCTCGTCGGAGCAGAAGTGGAAATGATCAACCTCCCCAACCGGGAAAAAATGATGAAAAAGGTGGTTGGGAAAGTCAGGGGGAATTACGATTTCATCATCATCGATTGTTCTCCTTCCCTCGGACTGATCACTATCAACGCACTTACTGCAGCGGATTCTGTGATCATACCGGTGCAATGTGAATACTTTGCACTTGAAGGCCTCGGGAAACTCCTGAACACCATTAAAATAGTACAATCAAGACTGAATCCAGAACTGGATATTGAAGGGATCCTCCTCACCATGTTTGATAACCGCCTGAATCTTTCACGGCAGGTAGCAGAAGAGGTAAAGACACATTTTCAGCAAATGGTGTTTGACACCCTGATCAACCGCAACACCAAGCTGGGTGAAGCCCCAAGTTTCGGTAACACGATCATGATGCACGACATCAACAGTATGGGGGCGATCAATTACCTCAACCTGGCCCGGGAGATACTCCAGAAAAATGAAATGACACGGCTTAAATCATCTGAAAAACAAATCGACATCTAGATGCAAGGTAAAAAGAAGGCATTGGGAAGAGGCCTGAGCGCAATCCTGGAAAGTCCGGAAACTGACATCACTTCTCGTGATATCTCCGGTGAATATGTAGTCGGCGCCATCGCGCATATTGCAGTTGAGAAAATTGAACCCAACCCTTTTCAACCCCGAACCCGGTTCAACGAGGAAGAACTTGCCGAATTAACACTTTCCATTCAGTCCCAGGGAATCATCCAGCCCATCACCGTCAGGAAACTAGGATATGACAAGTACCAGCTGATCTCAGGTGAACGCCGTCTAAAAGCTGCCAAACTTGCAGGATTGTCGGAAATTCCCACCTTCATCCGGATTGCAAACGACGAGCAGATGCTTGAACTTGCGCTGGTAGAGAATATTCAGCGGGAAGAACTGAACCCGCTGGAGATCGCCATCAGTTTTCAGCGTCTGCTGGATGAATGCAAAATGAAACAGGAAGAACTGAGCCAGAAAGTAGGGAAAGACCGGTCAACCGTTGCAAACTACATCCGCCTGCTGAAACTCCCCACCGAGATCCAGATCGCCATCCGCGATAAAAAGATCACCATGGGACATGCCCGTGCATTGATCACCATCGACGATGTGAATACCCAGCTGATCATTCTCCACAGGATCTTTGAAAAGAAATTGTCGGTCAGACAGGTAGAGGATATTGTAAGGAATCTGGTTCCCGGGAAACAGTTCACAACACGCCAGGAGCCAACTGTTCTTCCTCCGAAATTTGAACAGATCCGCGAATCCCTTACCCGGAAACTGAACACCCGGGTCGATGTGAAAGTCCATGCTAAAGGAAACGGCACAATCACCATACCGTTCCGTTCCGATGAAGAATTCGACCGGATCATCATAAAGTTATAGGGAACCGGTAAAACCATGAGGCTGTGAAGAGATTCATCATCATCCTGATCCTGGTTATCCTGGGATCCACAGCGATGGCTCAGAAAGTCAAACTGAATCAGCCTGTACCTGATTCCATTCTTGAGAAACAACATTCACCTACAAAGGCAACCCTGATGTCGATGTGCCTTCCGGGGCTCGGACAGATATACAATAAGAAATACTGGAAAGTTCCTATCATCTATGCCGGGTTTGGGGTTTTTACCTACCTGATCGTTTTCAATACCAATTATTATCTTACTTATAAAAGCGCCTATATTGAAAGCTCCAATGGTGACAGCACCGGAAATTACAGCGATATTGTCAAAAAATATCCCAAGGAAAGCATATTATCATCCAGGGAATATTACCGGAGGAACCTGGAGATTACGATCATCTTTACCGTGATATGGTATGCCCTGAACATGGTGGATGCATCCGTTGATGCTCACCTGTTCACCTACAACATCACAAATGACCTTTCACTCCGGGTTGAGCCGGCATTAATCCCCCCGGCTGCGCAATACAGGAATTACACATCAGGAATAAAGTTTTGTTTAAAATTCTGAAAAAATCAGAGTATGAAAATAGCGATCCTGGGTTATGGCAAGATGGGACAAGAAATAGAACGCATCGCCATTTTAAGGAAACATGAAATCGTTCTGATCATCGATTCCATTGAAGACTGGGAGAAGGACGGCAACCGTCTTGGAGAAGCAGATGTAGCCATCGAGTTTTCGCAACCGGATACAGTCCTCGACAACATCTACCACTGTTTTAATGCCAACATACCAATAGTGACAGGCACTACGGGCTGGTTCGATGATGTTGAACAGATACGGCACGATTGTATTGCCCGGGGACAAACCCTCTTGCATTCAACCAATTTCAGCATTGGGGTCAACCTGTTCTTTGACCTGAACCGAAAACTGGCCGAATTGATGTCAAAATGGACGGATTACGAAATCGTGATTGAGGAGACCCATCACATCCATAAGCAGGATGCACCGAGCGGTACTGCAATCATGCTTGCAAATGATATTATCCGCTACAGTTCCCGGAAAGAGAAATGGGTCAGGGAACTGTCCGAAAACCCTGAAGAATTGGAAATACAGTCATTCCGGACTGAAAATGTACCGGGGACCCACAAGGTCAGGTATGAATCGGAAGTCGATTCGATCGAGATCATTCATACAGCCAAAAACCGGCGTGGATTTGCAACCGGTGCAATCGAAGCAGCCGAATGGGTTATCGGGAAAAAGGGCATTTTTGAAATGAAAGACTTCCTGTCTTCACATTTGGCAGCAAATCTTTAAGGATACTCTGATAAGAAAATCCTTGCAACTGCGTTTATATATCACAAACATCTAGCATATGAACCTATACCTTCTCGTTACAATTCTTTTTTTCATCCTATGCCTCGCAGGATTATGGGGCATCTTTGAGAAATCAGGCTACAAAGGATGGATGAGCCTTGTTCCTTTTTACAATCTTTACATCTGGCTCAGGATTATAAAAAAACCCCTCTGGTGGTATCTGTTTCTTCTGATCCCCTTCATTAATGTTTTCATGATCCTTCTGATGACTGTAGAGATTTGTAAATGCTTTAAAAAGTACGATCTCGGCCCTCAGGCACTCGGAGTATTGTTTCCCTTCGCCTATCTTCCCTACCTGGGGTTTTCAAAAAAGGAGACCTACCTTGATCCCGCAAAGAGACCGGTTATCAAAAAAACAGTGGTACGTGAATGGGTTGATGCCATTATTTTTGCCGTTATCGCTGCCAGCATCATCCGGATCTTCCTCATTGAAGCCTATACAATCCCCACATCATCCATGGAAAAAACCCTGCTGGTCGGCGATTACCTTTTCGTCAGCAAGGTGAATTTTGGTCCGAGGGTTCCTAACACACCCCTCTCCTTTCCATTTGTTCATCACACGCTTCCTCTCACGGAAGCCACTAAATCTTACATTGAATGGCCGAATCTCCCCTATTATCGTTTCCCGGGCTTTCAAAAGATCAAGAACATGGATGTTGTTGTTTTCAACTATCCCGATGGGGATACACTTTCAACACGGTTCCAGAGTAATGCAAGCTATTACCAGCTGGTCAGGCAATTCGGGAGAGAATCCGTATGGAACAATAAGTCCTATTTCGGTGATATCATCTCCAGGCCGGTCGACAAACGTGAGAATTTCATCAAACGATGCATCGGCATCCCCGGAGACGTTATCCAGATTGTAAACCGGAAGGTTTTGATCAATGGCCGGGAAGAGCAGAACCCCGGACAACGCCAGTTCAAATACCTGGTTCATACAGATGGCACCTCCATCAATGCCCGGAATTTTGAAAAGCTTGGGATCACTGAAAATATCTCCACTGACAACAGCGGAAATTATGAACTCACACTTTCAGAACCGGCACTGGAAGAACTGAAACAATACAGTAACATTAAATCCATCGAACCCATTATCAGGCAGGCAGGTCTTTGGGATCCTGATCTCTTCCCCTTCGATTCCACCTACCGGTGGAATGTGGATAATTTTGGGCCCATTACGGTTCCAAAAAGTGGAGTTACCATAGTTGTCAATAAGGATAACATCTGCTTGTACCGAAGGATTATAAAGGTTTTTGAAGGAAATAAACTGGAAGAAAAAGAGGGCCGGATCTTTATTAACGGCAAGGAATCCTCAACATACACCTTTAAAATGAATTATTACTGGATGATGGGCGACAACCGGCATAATTCAGCCGACTCCCGCTACTGGGGTTTTGTTCCAGAAGATCACGTGGTTGGAAAAGCCGTCTTTGTATGGCTGTCACTGGATCCCAACAAGTCTTTGTTTGACGGAAAAATTCGATGGGACAAATTATTGAGAATTGTAAAATAAAATACCTTTGTTCTATACTAGACGCCTGTTTCTAAACCCTTAAATCCTGAAACAATGAAGAAAAATATCATGAGAAGTTCACTGACACTGACCCTTCTGTTCTTAATTTCTGCAGTTCTAATGGCAGGAAAACCCTTCGAAGGCGTGATCACCTATAAAATATCCTATCCCGACGCCAAATATACCGAGGCCCAGATGAACATGTTTCCAAAGGTGATGACTGTGTCTGCAAAAGGCACCAAAGCCCGGACTGAGATGAATGTAGGCGGAGGGACAACAGTTGAGATCCTTGATTACGCTACAAAATCGAAGATTGCCCTGATCAATATGATGGGTCAGAAATATGCCATCAAACAGACTACTGCAGAGATCGAAAAAGATAATGCAGGCCAGGCAAAAGGGGAAGTGAATATTACGAATGAAACAAAAAACATAGCGGGTTATACCTGTAAGAAAGCCATCGTGACTACCAATGAGGATGGTGTAAAAACAACCCTGACCGTCTGGTTCACCGAAGAACTCGGCGGTAAAGAGGTGAACTTCGACAATCCTCTCTATAAGGATATCAACGGTGTTCTCCTGGAATTCTCCATCATCACGCCGCAGATCACGATGAAACTTAGTGCAACCGCCGTTGAGAGAAAAACAGTGGCTGCAAAGGATTTTGAAATCCCGTCAGATTACACACTTACTACTCAGGAAGAGTTGAAAAGCAAATTCGGTGGCGGACAGTAATTTCGTTAGGAGCATCCATGGTAAAGAAGATCAACCCGCTGAGGGCGAATACATTCAGACAGGAATCAAAGGGGGAAGAGCCGGAAATCCCGGACCTGAGAAAGCCTGAAAAACCCGAAAAACCTGCTAAAAAAAGGAAACCTGAAAAACCTGCCAAACCGAAAAAGGAGAAGAAGGTCAGGAAACCTTTGGATGAGAGGTATCTCAGGGTAATCGGTTTATTCTTCCTCTTGTTTTCTTTGTACCTGCTCCTGGCATTTGTCTCCTATACACTGACATGGAAAGCGGATTTCGATTTTTCCAATAAGGTCTTCTCCAATTTTACTCTCAACCATTTCCTGGAAAGTAAAACCCCTGAAAACTGGGTCGGCAAGATCGGGGCACTCACAGCCTATCTTTTCATATCCGAATGGTTTGGTGTTGCATCCTTCCTGTTTGTTGCGATCTTCTTTATAACCGGGATGAAATTCCTGCTCAGGATCACCCTCTTTCCTCTTGTCAGAACGCTGAAGTATTCATTTTTTGGAATTGTATGGACCCCGGTTGCACTCAGTGTGATTTTTCCTGGGGAAGACGTTCTTTATGGGGTCTACGGATTTGAACTGAATAAAATCCTGCAGGATTTTCTCGGCTATTCAGGGTTGATCATTATCCTTGGGTTTATTTTTCTCAGTTTCCTGATTATTTCCTTCAACATCCCTTTTCGCTGGATGAAGAAAAAGGAAATAATTGAAATTCCGGTATCTGAGGTTCAGCCTGAAAAAATAGAAGAAAACAGGGTTCCGGAACCAGATTTAGAGTTTGTACAGGAAGAAAAATCCGACGGAAACCGGTTCATGCCGAAGGCGGATCCCGACCCGGAGGAAGCAGTGACGACGGAATTGGAAGTGGAGCAAGAAACCAAACCTGCTGCCGAAAAGCTACCGGAATCCAGTTCAATAGAATTACAGATCGAAAAACCGGTTGAGGAACCTGTTGCAGATACCGGGGATGCTGGTGAGAAGGTTCATTTCGGACTGGATACCAAATACGATCCTACGCTCGACCTGCCCAATTATAAATTCCCGGATACGGATCTTTTGAAAGATTATGGCGGCGATGAGATCAATGTCAACAAGGAGGAGCTCGAAGCCAACAAAAACAGGATCGTTCAGACCCTGAACAACTATTCCATTAAAATAGACAAGATCAAGGCTACCATCGGTCCGGCGGTTACACTTTACGAGATCGTCCCGGAAGCAGGGGTACGGATCTCGAAGATCAAAAACCTGGAGGATGATATCGCCTTAAGTCTCTCTGCTCTTGGTATCCGGATCATAGCGCCGATACCCGGCAAGGGAACCATCGGGATCGAAGTTCCGAATAAAAATCCTGAGATCGTCTCCATGAAATCGTTGCTGGCTTCCGAACGATTCCAGAAAACAACCTTTGAATTACCCCTTGTACTTGGAAAGACGATCTCCAACGAAACCTTCATTGTTGACCTTGCCAAGATGCCTCACATCCTGATGGCCGGCGCAACCGGACAGGGAAAATCGGTTGGACTGAATACCATCATCACTTCACTCCTTTATAAAAAGCACCCTTCCCAGATCAAGTTCGTAATGGTGGATCCAAAGAAGGTGGAGCTGTCACTCTTTTCGAAAATAGAGCGGCACTTTCTCGCCAAACTTCCCGATTCGGAAGAAGCGATTATTACCGATACAAAGAAAGTCATCCGCACCCTGAACTCGCTGAACATTGAAATGGACAGCCGGTATGACCTTCTACAAAATGCGCAGGTCAGGAACATCAAAGAATATAATGAGAAATTTATTGCAAGGAAACTGAATCCTGAACACGATCATCACTTTCTCCCCTACCTGATCCTGGTGGTTGATGAGTTTGCCGACCTGATCATGACAGCCGGGAGAGAGATAGAAACACCGCTCACAAGGCTAGCACAACTCGCACGTGCAGTGGGAATACATCTTGTAATAGCGACGCAAAGGCCATCTGTTAACATCATCACGGGTACGATCAAGGCGAATTTTCCGGCACGTATTGCTTTCCGGGTAATTTCAAAGATCGATTCGCGGACGATCCTGGATACCGGGGGAGCCGACCAACTGGTTGGTCGCGGAGATATGCTGCTCTCTACCGGAAGCGACCTGATCCGGCTTCAATGCGCTTTTGTCGACACACCGGAAATTGAAAAACTCACTGATTTCATCGGAAGTCAGAGGGGATTTTCCGATGCATTCCATCTGCCCGAGTTCAATGAAGATGAGCCTGAAGGCAACAGAGAGATCGACCCGGATTCCCGGGATGCCTTGTTTGCGGAAGCAGCGCGGCTCATTGTACAGAACCAGCAGGGATCTACTTCCCTGATCCAGCGGAAACTTAAACTCGGTTATAACCGTGCGGGCAGGATCATTGACCAACTGGAATCCGCAGGGATCGTAGGCCCTTTTGAAGGAAGCAAAGCCCGCGACGTGAGGTTCAAGGACCTGACACAGCTGGAGATTCATCTCCGGGACCTTGGAGAAATATGAGTAAAATAAAGAATGAAGAATGAAAAATGAAAAATAAAAAATAAAGAATGAAGTTCGGAGGCCGTAAATTGTAAATCATAAATCGTAAATCGTAAATACAAAATGAGAAATCTATTTATTGCAATAATGATCATAGTGTCTGTCCCGGTTTTCAGCCAGACCAAAGATGCCAAAGCGATCCAGTTGCTGGATGAGGTCAGTGCCAAAACAAAGTCCTATAAATCGATCCGGGCTGAATTTTCCTACACGATGGAAAACAAACAGGCAAAGATCAACGAAGTAAAGACAGGAACACTAACCCTCTCGGGAGATAAGTACAGTCTGAAAGCAGCCGGGCAGGAAGTGATCTGCGACGGAAAAACCATCTGGACCTACCTCAAGGAATCCAACGAGGTTCAGATCAATGATCTCGACAATAAAGATGAATCCCTGACCCCCTCAAAGTTACTGAGCTCTTACAATGCCAGCTATAAGTCAAAGATGCTGAAAGACCATTCTCCAACGGATCCTAACGAAGCAACCATTGAGTTGATCCCGAATGTAATCAAAAATTTTACGAAGGCTGTTCTCGTTGTGGACAAGGTAAAAAAACAGGTTAAGAACTTTATTCTGTACGACAAAAACGGGAATGTATTCACCTATAAGATCACGAAATATCAGACGGACATTCCTGTCACTGCAGGTGATTTCACCTTTGACAAGACAAAATTCCCAGGCGTTGAAGTGATCGATATGCGATAAAATACAGTCTTAACGTCGTGTCACTCTGTCAGTGAAGGCATCAGGATCGAATTGAACAGGAGTTTATAGGTTGCCGGCATGGAAGCTCGAAAGACAGGGCTGAAGCCCATTACAACGATCTGCCCCTTCCCTTTCTTCATCCAGACCATTACCGGTTTGTTCTGAAGCAGTTTTTTCCCCTCGAGAAAACCGCTCATCAGGAGTTCTTCTTCGCCGAACCATCCGATCACCCTTCGATCCATGTCTAACCTTGGAACCGAGGTCTTGAAGATCGGGTTGCCGTGATAAAAGATTCCGGTCATCTCTCCCATGCCCCATGTCAGTGAATTGTTTTGAGCCAGTTCCATCCTGAGCAGCGAGCCCGGACAGTTAATCCCTTTCATACCGGGATCCTCTGAAATGTCGTGAAAAGGCAGGTGAAATTCGCTGCTGTCGGATTTGGATCTGATCTGCAGGTTCACATCAAATAAATTGACAGATTCGCCCCAGCTGATGATCTTTCCGCCTTTATTCAGAAAAGAAATAAGACTGTCGATCCCTTTGGGGCCGATTCCTTTTGAATATTCAGGACGGTAATTATTTAACCGGTACTCATCCTGAACTTTATACTTGCCATCTTTCAGGAGGGCCGAATTCTGATCGGGAAAAACGAAAAGATCGAACTTTTTGGCAAAGTTTCCTTTGGAAAAGTCTCCCGGACGAATTACGGTGTAACCGATTCCATAGGTATCGAAGATATATCTTGTCCAGCCGGCATCCATATCGCTGATCCAGGACTCCACAAGTGCAATTCTCGGGAAGGTCACAACCAGCCAGTTTGCTGCCGGGATCTCTGTTGCGGAGATCACCGGAAAATCAGAATCTTTCAGGATTTCAGCGGCCTCTTTCCCAAGCAGAAAACTTCCTTGAGGGACATTTTTCCCGTTCAGGAAAAAGCTGTTCGAATTCCTTTTTACCGTTATTCCTTTCTGCAGAGCGGTAAAAGCCATTTTGAACGATTGATTGTCAGTGGAAGGCAGGATCGTGAATGGACTTTCCTGAACAGGAAGCGCCAATGTAAAATCCTTACCCACAGGGATGAGACTTTGTTCAAGTTCGGGGCTCCGTGTGTCAATTTCAATGGATGTCAATCCCATATGCAACGGCATCGACCAGGTTGTGATATCATACGGTTCCATCAGGATTCCCCCTTGGGTGTAATGGCGTTCCGGGTATTTCTGCTTTTCCATTACCTCTTTGATAAATGCGCGGAATGGCTGTGCCAGCGGGATGACAATGTCTCCTCCCAGGTAGTTTGTCTGTTCAAGAGTTAGGTTCGACTTTAAACTGAACACATCGATTCCATGTTCCTGCATCAGCTTTACGAGGTGTACCAGCTCTCCCTGGTCGGGCTGGCGGGCAGGAAGGATATAATAGAAAGGCGGTTCGGTCTTCCCAAGCGCAACCTCTTTTTTACACAATTCATTGCGCTGGAGAAGAATTTTTCTTTTATTCCCGGAAGCTGTCAGAAGCATGGTATTCATCGAAACGCGTTCATATTTTACGATGTCTTCCAGGCGCCACCATCCTCCGGGCCACGGTTCGGGCATGTTGATGCTTTTTTTGTACTCGGCGAGTCCTTTTTCCCCGCCTGAAAGTTCTGTCGGCTCAATGTAGATGGGTTTTGCAACCTGACAGCCCGCGGCTTCCGTAAGCATGGCAATCACATTCTTCCAGATGCATGTCTCCGTGGAACTCGGCCAGTAGTTGTCGAAAATCGCATGCTGGGTAACACCTTTCAGTCCGGCCTTCGTCATGTCACTGATCATCTGCTGGCCAAAAATACCGGTCCAGATGAAGAGTGAAGCATCTACGTTCTCCGCAATGGGGTCTGCGTTTGGCGGAACGAAATACCGCGGTCCTCCCGATCCCATCTGGTGCTTTTCCACCATGACCTGGGGAAACCATTCCGTGCTGGTGAGGGCTGAGATGGCTTTTGTATCGCTTTGCGTCAGGAAAACAAAATCCCGGTTGTTGTCATGCCCTACATATTTATGATACACCCCGGGAAGGGATGAACCTTCATACTTTGTTCCCTTGTTCTCGTTGAAATAATTGACAACCATATTCATCCCATCGGGGTTATGGCAGGGGACAATCATAAAGACCACGTTATCCAGGGCTTTTCGTATATCCGGATCGGCAGAGGTGATCCAGTCATAGGCCACCAGGGGCAGCGACTGACTTGGAGCGACCTCAACGGAATGCATCGACAGGGTTGCCAGCACAAACACCTTCCCTTCTTCGGCCAGCTTTCCGGTGGTTGCCTCATCAAGACTTGCATCCAATGCAAGCTTCCGGTTTATCTCCTTCAACGCATCCAGGTTCTTCAGATTCGACGGGGAAGAGATGCAGACAACATACATGGGCTTGCCCATGGGAGATTTTCCGATCTCGAACAGGGAGAGCATGTCCGATTGTTCATCCAGTGCTTTCATATAATCAATGAGCTTCTCATAGGTAAAGAGCATGCGGTCGGATCCCGGAACAAAACCAAAGAACTTTTCAGGTGATACAGGGTTCTGGGCAAATGCAGTCACCGATATCAGGATAAGTAAATAAAGAAGGCTTGTACGTTTCATAATAAATCAGGTTTTCATAATTGGCTAAATAATCAGGAGCATTAACTACCGGACCACTTCATCTTCTTTTCTCCATGCAGGATCAACAATACAGATGAACGTCAGATCTCCCGGTCCGGGATTATGGATGCACTGCCAGGCCTTCGGGGGAATGTAGATGGCCTGTCCGGGGATAACCTCCTGTGATTCTGCCCCAATGTGCATGATCCCCTTTCCCTGAAGGATATAGTAAACCTCAGAAGTTGTAAGGGAATGCTCATAGGAAGTTTCACCCGGCTTCACGGTGGCATGTGCCAGGCTGTATCGGAGTTCCAGTGGGGCTTTATCAGGATGAAGCAATTCCCGGAGAATCGTATTGTCTCCCGCAATAAATTCGGATGAAGTTGATAAATCGGCGATAAACATTTTTAGTGATTTAAATGAAGTCTACAACAAGTCGATCAGGACAACGATGTTCACCGGAAAAACGCACCTATGAATCCAGGAAGATCTCTTCCGCGTATTTTATTGCAACCAGAAACAAACCGTTTGCAGGAACCGAATACCCCGCCGCCCTCCTGTCCCTTGCCTCGATGATACGGTCGAGGTCTTCCAGCATGATCTTTCCCCGGCCGAGTTCCATCAGCGTCCCGACAATTGCCCTTACCATATTTCTCAGGAAACGGTCAGCTGTTATCGTAAATACAAGGAGATCCCCTTGGTGTTCCCATTTTGCGGATTGCACATGGCAGGTATTGGTTTTTGTTTCCTGGGGCAATTTTGCAAAAGAGGTAAAGTCCTGGGTATTCTTCAGGATCTCAGCACCCTGATTCATCAGACGGGTATCAAGGATTCCCGGATAGTACCATGAGAATGTCTTTAAAAAGGGATCCTTTTTTCGGGTAACGATATACTGATAGGTTCTTGAAACTGCGCTGAATCTGGCATTCGCATCGGCTTTCACCGGCAGGATATCCTGGATGGAAATTGAGTCGGGCAGATATCCGTTGAGATGGTTTAGTAGTTCCTGTCTGTCAGATAGTGTCAGACCGGGTCCGTAATCAAAATGAGCAAAGAACTCCCGTGCATGAACGCCTGCATCGGTCCGTCCCGCGCCGGTTACTTCAACCGGTTCCCTGAGGATCACCGTCAATGCATCCCTCAGGGCTGACTGAACGCTGGGAGCATTGTGCTGACTCTGCCAGCCATGGAATGAATCCCCGTTAAAAGAGAGACGAAGAAAATAACGGTGGGTCGGGACCTTTTTCATGACCTGCAAATGTACTAAAAAAGAGGACTTTTATCTAAATACAACTCCCGCACAGAGTTAAAGAATTTGTTTAGATTGTTTATAAATTTACAGATAGTAAATAAAATATATTTCAGTTGTTAGTTTATTAACAAAAGAACTTTTACTTTTGCAAAGGATTTTCAAAACGATCATTTCAATTGATCCAGACTTCAGAACAACTATTCTTAAAATCTATAAAATATGACAGCTAATAACAATCTGATTAAGGAGTTAGTAAATCAGTATGGAAGAGACCGAACGAGTCTGATGCCCATTTTACAGGGTGTTGTTGAGCAGAACAATTACATTTCGGATGTGGATATGACCGAGATCGCCAAGGAACTGGACCTTTCTGCTGCGCAGGTATTTGGCACTGCAACTTTCTATGCTTTTCTCGACACCGTTCCACGTGGCAGGTTTGTCATCCGTGTCTGCAAAACCATCACCTGTGACATGCATGGGAAGAAATTAATTATCCAGACGCTGGAAGACATGCTCAAGATCAAAGTCGGCGAGACGACACAGGACAAGAAATTCTCATTACTGGAGACCAACTGCCTGGGATGGTGCCACAAAGGGCCTTCCATGCTGATCAACCATGATGTCTATTCTGAACTCACTCCTGAGAAAGTTCAAAAGATCATCGCCGAGTACATTCATAAATAAGGTATTACAAAATAAATCAAGATATTATGTCAGAATTTCTGAAACGAGTTGATTTAATATTCGGAGAATATTCGGATCAAAAATACAAGACCCTGGAAAAGACGGTTAAACGCCCCACTGAGGATATCATCAAGGATGTTCTCGATTCAGGTCTGCGCGGACGTGGTGGTGCCGGTTTTCCTACCGCCATGAAATGGAAATTTGCAATGGAGCAGCCGGGTGATGAAAAGTATGTCATCTGTAACGCTGATGAAGGAGAACCCGGGACATTCAAAGACCGTGAGATCCTCACCAAGGTACCCCGGAAGGTTTTTGCCGGCATGGCCATCTGCGGAAAGGTGATCGGTGCAAAAAAAGGATACATGTACCTTCGGGGAGAATACCGTTACCTGTTGCCTGACCTTCTGAAAGAAATTGAGGAGTATGAAAAAACCGCCAAAGGACTTGGCATCGATTTCAGCATCGAGATCCGAATGGGAAGCGGAGCCTATATCTGCGGAGAAGAGAGTGCGCTTTTCGAATCCATGGAAGGCAAACGCGGCGAACCCCGTAACAAACCTCCCTACCCCACCATTGCCGGATACCTGAGCAAACCTACAGTGATTAACAACGTAGAAACCTTCGTCAATGTCCTGATGATTTGCCGTATCGGTCCGGTCAAGTATAAAAAGCTTGGAACCCTTGATTCACGGGGATCAAAAGTTTTTTCAGTTTCCGGTGACACACCCAAGGCAGGCATCTATGAACTCGAACTCGGAATGGCACTTGAAAAATTCGTCGAAGAATTCGGCGATGGCGATACAAAGGCTGTACAGGTTGGAGGCGCATCCGGATTTTGTGTTCCCAGAAAGAAATTCAAGGATACAATCATAGGATTTGAAGGCGTACCAACAGGTGGATCCATGATGATCTTCAACAGTTCCCGTTCCATGTACAATGTGCTTCACAATTACCTTGACTTCTTTGAAGAAGAATCCTGCGGACAGTGCACACCCTGCAGGGTTGGCTGCCAGCAGCTGAGGATCGGTATTGAAGCCGTTAAAAGAGGCGACAAACCGATCAACTACCTGGAACAACTGATGAAGCTCAGTGAAACCATGAAAATAACAGCCAAATGCGGTCTCGGCCAGTCGGTTGCCAATTCCTTCTCCTCCATTGTGAACAACTTTAAAGAAGAAATGATTTACTAATTAATAAGACTTACTCCTATGACAAAAGAGATCAATCTTAAAATAGATGGCATAGATGTTAGTGTTGATGATGGCACGACCATTCTGAATGCTGCCACAAAAGCAAATATCCACATCCCCACGTTATGTTACCACGAAGACTTATGCGTTGCAGGTAACTGCCGGGTTTGTGTGGTTGAGCAGAAAGGCTCAAAAAACCTGATTGCCTCTTGCGCAATGCCTGTATCTGAAGGGATGGAAATTTTCACCAATACCGGAAAGGTTCGTCTTGCAAGGAAGCATATCATAGAACTGCTGCTTTCCGAACACAACGCAGACTGTACCAAATGCTATAAAAACGGGAACTGTGAACTTCAGATGCATGCTTCCGAAATGCTCACCGGTGAACCCATGTTCATTGACCTTGCACATACAAGGAAATACACGATCGATAAATACAACATGGCCATCATCAAGGATGACAGCCGTTGTATCCGGTGCCAGCGTTGTGTAAGAACCTGCGAAGAACTCCAGAGTGTAAGCGCTCTCGATGTTGCTTACAGGGGAAACCACATGAAGATCTCCACATTCTTCGAGCATCCATTGTTTGAGGTGGTCTGCACGAACTGCGGACAGTGCGTGAACCGCTGTCCGACCGGAGCCCTTATTGAAAGAAATTATGTTGACCAGGTATGGGATGCCATCTATGATCCCACAAAGCATGTGGTTGTACAAACTGCTCCTGCAGTAAGGGTCGCACTCGGAGAAGCCCTCGGAATGCCTGCAGGAAAGATCGTTACAGGAAAGATGGTGGCTGCACTGAAACGTCTCGGATTCGATTCCGTTCTTGATACCGATTTCACAGCCGACCTTACCATCATCGAAGAAGGCCATGAACTGCTTTCCCGCCTCAAGAGGGTACTGGTTGATAAAGATCCGACCGTTGCCCTGCCAATGGCTACATCCTGCTCTCCGGGCTGGATTAAATTTATTGAACATACGTTCCCCGAATATTTGCCGAACCTCTCGACCTGTAAATCACCCCAACAGATGTTTGGTGCATTGGCAAAAACCTACTATGCTCAGAAACGTAACCTTGACCCGAAAAATATCGTCTCCATCTCGATCATGCCTTGTACAGCAAAGAAGTTTGAGGCAAACCGCAGGGAAATGCGCTCCAGCGGCTACAACGATGTGGATTATGTGCTGACAACCCGTGAACTTGGAATCATGATCCGCCAGGCAGGTCTCGACTTTGAATCCCTGCCTGATGAACATTGCGACAGCATCATGGGATCTTCCACCGGTGCTGCAGTTATCTTCGGAACCACTGGTGGTGTAATGGAGGCTGCCCTGAGAACAGCGTATGAAATTGTTACAGGCCGGGAAGTTCCATTTGAAGGGATCAACGTCACCCCGGTACGCGGAACAGAAGGCGAAGTGAGGGAAGCATCCATCCTGATCAACAAAACACTTCCTGAATGGAATTTCCTGGAAGGTGTTGAACTGAAATGCGTTGTCGCCAACGGACTTGCCTATGCCAAGAAAGTGATGCAGAGTGTCAAGGATGGTACAGGAAATTACCATTTTATCGAGATCATGGCTTGCCCGGGCGGATGCCTTGGCGGTGGAGGGCAACCCATCCCAACAAACCGTGAGATCCGCTCAAAACGAAAAGCTGCCATCTACGAAGAAGATATGGGAATGCCCATCCGTAAATCTCATGAGAACCCTGAAGTTGCTGAAATCTACAAAGACTTCCTCGGAACACCACTTGGGCATAAATCACACGAACTACTACATACGCACTACACTCCCAGAAAGAGGTACTAGTTTCTACTTCCTCAAAATGAAAGGCTGCTCCCCCATAAGCAGCCTTTTTTTTATAAAAAAAGGGCAGTCTCTCAACTACCCTTTGTGAAATCAACCTCAAACCATCTTTTTATTGATGCTGGATGCTGGATACTTTAGACTGCGCACCGGCTGGTTGGTATCTGAATTCTTCCTGCCTCCGATCTCTATCCTCTATTCTCCATCTTCCATCTTCCATCTTCCATTTTCCATTCTCCATCCTCCATTCTCCATACTCCATTCTTACCTTTTCAATCGTCATCTTTAATGATGATCTTTTTCTGCATCTGATGCGGCTGACCCTGTCCGGATCTACCTCCCTGTTCCGGAGAGCGGATGATAATTACTTTGTTGCGATGTTCAATCAACGGATCATTCTTCAATTCAATCGTTATCTTTTTACCGTTCTTCGTCTCCTTGATGGAATAGCTCGTAACCCTGTCCATCGGTATATCTCCAAGAAGGTCATTCAGTGATTCGCCTTCACCCCTGTTCATCATCCCCTGAAAATCCTCAGCAAACATCCCGGGATAACATCCGTTTCCGAATTGTTCAAATCCGGCACCGGGATTACAACATCCTTCGGGCATATCGAAATCAGATTCAAAATTAAACCCCTGGGAACAACAGTTACGCATGGATCGGCCTTTACCGCTGCAACCCTGCATCATAACAAACTTTTTGCACGTGTGCTGAATGGAATCCAGCATCCCGCTGTCGGGAAGATCCGTTGCTGAGAGTTCAACTTCCATCCTTTTCATCTGGTCATCGTTACTTTTCATCTTCACCTGAATCTCTTTCATGATTTTTTCTTTCTCCCCTGGTTTCAGTTCCCGGTCGAGGTTGATGGTGGTGTCATAAACACGGGTCTTTCCGTTTTTTTCATCAACTACCCGTGCCACAATCTTCACTTTCTTTTCCCCTTTCACCTTGGTAGTATCCTGAGAAAAACCTGGAATTGCAAGAAAGATTGCCAGTGAGATGGTCACCCCGAAAATTTTAAAGAGTGTCATAGAATGTTTTTTTGGAATCATAGTGCCTCCTTTTTTCCTGCAAATCTATGGGGAATCGGTTCCGTAAAAAGTTAATGTTCAGTTAAAAATGGTCAAGGAAAGGTTAATAAATGCGTGAACACCCTTTCCTTTTTATAATTTTGACGCTTAATTGACGGGAATAAAATTTGTGCAGGTCAGAGAATGTTCAAACCCGCATTCTGCTTCCCCGTATTTATCCGGATGAAAAAAAAGGTACTGTACATCATCATTGCATTTATCTGCATCTCGCTTGCGGGGATCGTGGCTGTGCAGTATTTCTGGATTCTGAATGCAATCCAGGTAAAGGAGGCCCAGTTCGACCGCAGCGTGAATGAGGCGCTTGGCAACGTTGTGAATAAGCTGGAAGTCAGGGAAGATATTGTTTACCTGAAGAAAAATCTCGTCGGCGACAGTGTTCATGCCCTTGTGCAGGCTTTTTCGCAGGATCCTATCCTGGCACTTAATGATAAACTGGATTCCCTTCTGAAAAAGGATGAAGATATCCGTCCCCCATCCTCTCCAGGGTGTCCGCCTTTTCCTGTGTTGTTCCTGGATGAAAGTTACAATTCAAACATTGCCGAGTTCGATTCTGCAGTTCGTCAATACCAGCAGGTCCAGGTTTTCGCACAGGATTACCCGGACGGATTTACAATTGAGTGGAATACAGAATTTGACAGCAAGCGATTCGACTCCGTCATGATGGCCGACCGGCAGCGAATCTACGGATCGCACCTGCTCAACGGATCACCCTTGCATTCAACGAAGACCAGCACGATTAGCAAAAAAAAGATCCATCAGAAGAACGAGAAATTGAAAGAGATTGAAGCGACAGCCAGGATCTGCATCAATCCGGCGACGGACATGCATGACCCGGGGATGGCATTTCATGATGATATGAGAACCATTTCGAAAAAAGCCAGAAAGATCAAGGATGTGATCCAGAAAATGGCGCGCGAAATGGAAAACAAGCCGGTTCCAATAGAGATGCGAATCAACCGGGACAACCTGGAAAGGTCGCTTTCGAAATCACTCGCGGATAAAGACATCTTTAATCCCTATGAGTATGCGGTGATCTCAACCAGACAGGGCAAGAGACAGGTTCCGCTGAAATCAGCCGGGTTTCAGATCGACAAAAAAAACCAGATCCACCGGGTTTCGCTGTTCCCGAACGACATCTTCGAAAAAACCAACACCTTGCTGCTCTACTTCCCCGAACAAGGAAGTATTGTTCTAAGATCCCTCTCCGGTTTGATGCTGGTTTCGTTGTTCTTCACACTGATCATCATCCTTTCCTCCATACTTGGAATCGTGACTATGTTGCGCCAGAAAAAGATCTCGGATATAAAGACGGATTTCATCAACAACATGACCCATGAATTCAAGACTCCCATTGCTACCATTTCCATCGCAGTCGATTCAATCAATAATGCAAAGGTGATCGATGAGCCGGAACGGATTAAATCCTTCACACGGATCATCAAAGAGGAGAACAACCGGATGAATGCCCGTGTTGAGCAGGTTCTGCAGATGGCACTGCTTGACAGCAGTGAATTCAGACTTAACTTCAAACCGGTCGATATAAATGCCCTGGTGGCCAAAGTTGCCCTGAATATCCGGTTGCAGGTTGAGAACCGGGAAGGACATCTGGAACTTCAAACGGGGGCACAGAATGCGGTTGTGGATGCGGACGATATCCACCTTTCCAATGTGATCATGAACCTTCTTGACAATGCAAACAAATATTCGCCGGGAAAGCCTGAAATCAGGGTTGAAACCGTGAACCGGAATTCAACTGTTGTAGTGATCATAGAAGATAAGGGGATCGGGATGAACGCGGAGACTCAGCGCAAGATCTTTGAAAAATTCTACCGCCTTAATACGGGGAACATACACAATGTTAAAGGATTCGGCCTGGGACTGAGTTATGCCCGTGCCATTATTTTAGCTCATAAAGGTGAGATCAGGGTAACGAGCGAAGTCGGAAAAGGGAGCAGGTTTGAGGTAAGTCTACCTCTAAAAGCTGATGAGCTGATGAGCTGATGAGTTGATGAGTTGGTGAACTGTATGAACTTTATAAACTTTACAAACTTTATGAACTTTATAAACTTTATGAACTTTATAACCCATGGTTAAAAAAGTAAAAATACTGCTGGTGGAAGACGATCCTAATTTCGGGTCAATCCTTAAATCCTATCTCGAACTTGCAGATTATGAAGTCATACTCAAAACAGACGGGAAGCAGGGATTAAGTGCCTTCCGGACCTTTTTCTTTGATCTCTGCATCCTGGACATCATGATGCCGGAGATGGATGGGTTCACGCTTGCAAAGGAGCTTCGGAAGCTGAACAGCAAAATTCCCCTCATTTTCCTTACAGCGAAGACCTTAAAGGAAGATGTGCTGGAAGGATTCCGCATCGGTGCCGATGATTACCTTACCAAACCTTTCGATTCAGAAGTCCTGCTGTATAAGATTGCAGCCATTCTCAAAAGGAATGCCATGGCATCGTCAGCAGACGATAAACCCCAGTTCTATGAAATCGGAGCTTTCCATTTTGATTGCCGGTTGAGAATTCTCAGGCTGGGTAAGATCTCACAGACACTATCGCCAAAAGAAGCTGAACTTCTAAAAATGCTCTGCAGCGCGAAAGAAGGGGTTCTTACCCGCCACGATGCACTCCGGCAGATCTGGGGAAAAGAAGATTATTTTACGACACGGAGCATGGATGTGTTTATGGCGCGGCTTCGCAAATATCTGAGGCCCGACCCATCCATCGAGATCATCAACATTCATGGAAACGGGTTCAGGCTCATTATAAAAAGCGAGATGGCGAAATAGCGGGATGACGAAATATGTAGGTCGCCCAAGCGTTTTTAGGTAATCCTCTAACACTAACTTTTATTACTATCGTTCCCGGCATCCGGTATCCGGTTTACTTGATATTATCAGGAGAAATCTAAAAAGTCCCGTTAATTCCCCACTTTTTTATATTTTTGTAGAAACAATAATAAGCCGGCTTGTTTTGTTTTATTACTACACCAGAAACAATTCCACACCTATGAATAAAGTACGGGGAATATTTTTACTCCTTCTTTTCTTTATTTCAGGCCTGATCTTTGCGCAGAACAAATATTCAAAATCTGCCGATGATGCATTTACCGACCAGCAATTCCTCACGGCACTCACCCGTTACCAGAAAGCATATTCAAAGGTTAAAAACAATAAAGTTGAACGCGACCGTATCTCCTTCCGGATGGCAGAATGCTATCGCATGATGAACAACATGAAGAAAGCGGAGATCGCGTACAAAAGACTGGCAACAGGAAAATATGTCAAGACCGATCCAAAAGTTATTCTCTACTATGCCGACGCATTAAAGACCAACGGAAACTATAAAGAAGCCATCAATCAGTACAAACTTTACCTTGAAAAAGTTCCGAATGATGCACGCGCCCAAAGAGGTGTTGAGACCTGTAACCAATCAATGGATTGGATCAAAAACCCCGGTAAGTATGATGTGAAATGGGAAAAAAAGATCAACTCCAAGGATGATGATTATGCCCCGTCCTATGCTGACCGGACGTTTAATTCGATCATCTTTACATCCGACCGGGATGCTTCCATGGGAAAAGAGATTGACAACTGGACAGGTAAAAAGTTCTCAGATATGTTCATTGCCAGGAAAGACCGCAAAGGAGAATGGAATACGCCCATTCCAGCGGATGCTGCTGAAATACTGAATACCAAGTCTAATGACGGGGTTGCCAGGTTCAACAGCAAGTTTACCGCAATGTATTTCACCCGTTGCTGGAACGAGCCAAAAAAGAAGAACGGATGTGCCATTTATAAAGTAAGCCGAATCGGGACCACGACATGGGGAGACCCTGAAATGTTAAAACTTGCCGGTGACAGTACAACGGTTATGGGACATCCCTCGGTAACCAGCGATGAAAACACACTCTATTTTTCTGCCGATCTGCCCGGAGGATTGGGAGGAAAGGACATCTGGATGGTTTCCCGCAAGGGAAAGACAAAAAGCAGCGGTTACGGCCGTCCAGAAAACCTGGGCCCCGAGATAAATACTTCCGGAGACGAGTTATTCCCTTTCATCCGCGATGACAGTACACTTTATTTTTCCTCCAACGGCCAGCCGGGAATGGGCGGACAAGATATCTTCCGTTCAATAAGGGTGAACGGGAAGTGGACAAAGCCCGTCAACATGAAATACCCGATCAATTCCCCGGCCGATGACATCGGGATCGTTTTCAACCCGGAGGAACCTGAAGAGGGATATTTCAGTTCAAACCGCCCCGGAGGCAAGGGAGGAGACGACATCTATTCGTTTGTTGTACCCCCGCTGTTATTTACTCTTGAAGGAACTGTCACGGACGACCGTACACTTCAACCGGTTGCCGGTGCACTTGTCAAACTTAATGGCACGAACGGGAAAACCCTGCAGTACAATACCGATGAGAAAGGGAAATACAGCTTTAATAAAAACCAGATCTCGCCCAATACCACTTACGAAATTCTCGTTCTGAAGAAAGATTACTTCAACGAAAAAGGCAAGGAGACCACGGTTGGACTTGAGAAAAGCAAAGACCTTACGCGCAACTTTGTGCTCAGGCCCATCCCGAAAAAACCGGTGGTATTACCTGACATCCTTTATGACCTCGACAAGTATGATCTCAAACCGCAATTCCAGGATTCGCTGCAGGGGCTGATTGCCACACTCGATGCCAATGAGAACATCGTCATTGAACTTGCCTCTCACACCGACTCCCGGGGATCGGACGAACGCAACGACATCCTTTCACAGCGACGTGCCCAATCGGTTGTTGACTATCTCATTTCCCGCGGTATCGACCCCGACAGGCTTACAGCAAAGGGATATGGAAAGAGAGTGCCTCGCGTGCTCACCAAAGACGTCACCAAGGATGGCTTCCTGTTCAAGACCGGGTCTGTTCTCACAGATTCGCTGATCAATTCCTTTTCCTCTACGGCAGAAAAAGAAGCTGCACATGCCCTGAACCGGCGCACGGAATTCAGCATTGTCAGAAATGATTTTATCCCGAAACAGACCGTCTCCAAACCGGTTGCACCTTCTATTGAGGTAGTTGAAAACCCGGAGGAAAACTCCGTGGTCTATACGAACATGAAGGATGGCTTCCAGGTTAGCTGTTTCGTGAATGGAATGACAACACAACTCGAGGTTGATAAACCGGAGAAAGGCGTATACATCACGCCCGCTGCAGCCATGAAACTGCTGAAAGAGGGTTCTATCGACAAAACTGATTTCAAGGGTGATGTAAGTAAAATCCTTGGAACAGGAACAATTGCCGACAAGGCAGTGGTAACACTCAAAGAGGTCAAGATCGGAAAAAATAGTATTAAGGATCTTGAAGCCACTGTGAATTCAAAAGCAAAACAGGATCTCGTGTTCGGTGAAAATACGCTTCTGAAATTTGGCAATTACACCCTTGACGATAAGAACAACAAGCTGATCTTCACCAAATAGTTCTTTTCCGATTTAACTCCAATGACAGATCCTTCACGGTATGGGCAGAGAGGTGTTTCTTCTTCAAAAGAAGATGTCCACCTTGCCATACACGGGATTGACAAAGGACTGTTTCCAAAGGCTTTCTGCAAGATCATCCCGGATATTGCCGGGATTGACCCCGAATACTGCAACGTAATGCATGCCGACGGAGCCGGAACAAAATCTTCCCTGGCTTACCTCTACTGGAAAGAAACCGGTGATATCTCTGTCTGGAAAGGCATCGCCCAGGATGCCATCGTCATGAACCTGGATGACCTTCTCTGTGTCGGGGCCACTGAAAACATTCTTCTCTCCTCCACGATCGGGCGCAACAAAAGACTCATCCCCGGCATGGTGATCGCTGAGATCATTAATGGAACAGAAGAATTTCTCGGATTGTTGAGGGAACAGGGAATCGGTATCCATTCCACCGGGGGTGAAACCGCTGATGTCTGCGACCTTGTCCGGACCATCATCGTTGACTCCACCGTATTTGTCCGTATGAAGCGCACAGATGTGATCGATAATTCCAATATTATTGAAGGAGATGTGGTTGTCGGGCTTTCTTCATCCGGACAGGCTACCTATGAGACCCGTTACAACGGAGGGATGGGAAGCAACGGTCTGACCTCTGCACGTCATGATGTGCTCGATCATTCCTTCGCTGAAAAATACCCCGAAACCTTTGATCAGGGGATCCCGTCGGAACTGACCTATACGGGAAATAAAAAACTTACGGATCCAACGGAAATCGAGGGAACAGATGTCGGAAAGATGATTCTCTCCCCTACCCGGACCTATGCTCCGGTGATAAAAAAAATCCTTGAAAATCACCGGGCCCACATTCATGGGATGGTGCATTGCAGCGGTGGCGGGCAGACCAAGGTGCTTCATTTTATCGAAAATCTGCATGTAATAAAAGACAACCTCTTCCCGGTTCCTCCCCTGTTCAGGTTGATCCAATCCCAATCCGGCACGTCCTGGGAAGAGATGTACAGGGTGTTCAACATGGGGCACAGGATGGAGATCTATCTTCCTGAGAAATATGCTGAAGAGATCATTGCGGTTTCCAAAGCATTTAATGTGGATGCAAAGGTGATCGGTCGTTGCGAATCCTCCGCAGAAAAAAGGCTCACGATCAAAACCGGAACCGGGACGTTCACGTATCGCTAGTAAGTCGGCAGTCAGCAGTCCGCAGTCGGCACTATCTTACATCCAAACCCAAACCCAAACCCACACCCAAACATCCAGCATCCAGTATCCAGCATCTGCTTCCTAAAGCCTAATACCTAATACCCTTAACCCAGCATCCAGCATCCAGCTGGAGAATTTTTCTTAACTTTGCCGCGAATTCAGGAGGAAGAATGCTAGACAAATTAGAAGCCATCAAGCTCAAGTACGACGAGATCGAGAAACAGATGTCAGATCCTGACGTGATGAGCGACATGAAACGATACATCAAGCTGAGCAAGGATTACAAGTCGTTGCAGGCGATCATGGAGGCGTATGAGAAGTACAAAAATATCCTGGCCAACATCGATCATGCAAAAAACATCATCCACAATGAGAAAGACGAGGAATTCAGGAGCCTTGCAAAAGAGGAGCTTGACACCATAACCCATGAGAGGGATGACCTGGAGGACCAGATCCGCCTGTTGCTGGTTCCGGTTGACCCGGAAGATGAGAAGAATGCCGTTGTTGAGATCCGTGCCGGCACCGGCGGGGATGAAGCCAGTATTTTTGCCGGCGACCTTTACCGGATGTACAATAAGTTCTGTGAAAACCGCGGATGGAAAGTAGAGCTTGTTGATTTCCAGGATGGTACAGCCGGAGGCTTCAAGGAGATCATCTTTAATGTGACTGGCGATGGTGTTTATGGCCAGATGAAATATGAATCGGGTGTTCACCGTGTTCAGCGTGTTCCCCAGACGGAAACACAGGGGCGCGTGCACACCTCGGCAGCCAGTGTAGTCGTGTTACCGGAAGCCGATGAATTTGATATTGATATTAAACCCGCCGATATACGGAAAGACACCTTCTGTGCATCCGGTCCGGGCGGGCAATCGGTAAATACGACCTATTCCGCCATCCGGCTGACGCATATTCCATCGGGTATCGTGGCCAGCTGCCAGGACGAGAAATCTCAGATGAAGAATTTTGAAAAAGCGATGAAGGTATTGCGTTCCCGTTTGTATGAGATGGAACATCAGAAGTACCTTGATGAGATCTCGAAGAAAAGGAAAACGATGGTCTCCACCGGTGACCGTTCTGCAAAGATCCGCACCTACAACTATCCCCAGAGCCGCGTGACCGATCACCGCATCGGCCTGACACTCTACAACCTGGCTGTCATCATGGATGGGGACGTTCAGCCCCTGATCGAAGCCTTGCAACTTGCTGAAAACGCTGAACGTATGAAAGAGGCGGTAAGCTAATTGATAATTCATAATGGATAATTGGTAATTATGCTTAGATCTGAACTTATCTCAATCATCCGAAAAAAGAAATCCTTTCTCTGTATCGGACTAGACACCGACCTCACCAAAATCCCACAGCACCTTTTAAAGGCAGAAGATCCGGCTTTTGAATTCAACAAACAGATTATCGATGCCACGCACGACCTTGCAGCAGCGTACAAACCCAACCTTGCTTTTTACGAATGCAATGGCATCCTTGGCTGGCAGAGCCTTGCCAGGACCATCCAGTACCTGAAGGGTTTTGACGTGTTCACCATCGCTGATGCAAAGCGCGGCGACATCGGGAATACCTCCACTCAATATGCGAAAGCCTTTTTCAGCCCTGAGCAGTCGGGAATGGATTTCGATGCAGTGACCGTGGCACCTTACATGGGGGAAGATTCGGTGAAGCCATTCCTTGATTTTCCGGGAAAATGGGTGATCTTGCTTGCGCTGACTTCCAACAAAGGCGCTGATGATTTCCAGTTGATGGTAAATAAAGGTTCCGGAATAAAGCTGTTTGAGGAGGTCCTCTTAAAATCCCGCAACTGGGGCTCCCCCGACAACATGATGTATGTAGTAGGTGCAACAAAGGCAGAAATGCTTACGGAAGTAAGAAGGCTTGTACCGGATCATTTCCTGCTCGTTCCCGGCATAGGTGCGCAGGGCGGGAGTCTCCAGGAAGTGGCGAAATACGGGATGACCAAAGAGTGCGGACTGCTGGTAAATTCTTCCCGCAATATTATCTATGCTTCGAAAGAAACCGATTTTGCTCAAAAAGCAAGAGAGGAAGCGCTGAAGGTTCAGCAGGAGATGGAGAAGTTGCTGTCTTCTGTGATCTTCTGATTATTCCACCACTGTAATCCAGCCGTACTTATCCGGTTCCAGGCCTTCCTGGATCCCTTTCAGCTTGTTGTAAAGCTTCTCGGATACCGGGCCTGCCTTTCCGTCCTTACAGTAGATGAACTCTTTCCCTGTTTCCCGGTCAACAATTTTGCAGATCGGAGAAATGACAGCTGCCGTTCCGCAGGCACCCACCTCTTCAAATTCGGCCAGTTCTTCAACCGGGATATGACGCTGTTCCACTTTCATGCCCATCTCTTCAGCGATCACTCTTAATGACATGTTCGTAATGGAAGGAAGAATGGATACCGACTGGGGAGTTACATAGGTATTGTTTTTGATGCCGAAGAAGTTGGCAGGACCAGCCTCATCAATGTATTTTTTCTCTTTTGCATCCAGAAAGATGGCAGAAGAATAACCTTCGTCGTGTGCACGTTCGCTGGCACGGAGGCTTGCAGCATAGTTCCCTCCGACCTTGATACTCCCGGTTCCCAGCGGGGCTGCCCGGTCGTAATCCTTCACGATCTGCATCCTGACAGGACTGAATCCCTCCTTAAAATAAGGACCCACAGGGCCCACAAAGACCACAAACATGTATTCTTTTGCCGGTTTTACACCCACCTGCGCCCCGGTACCGATGAGCAACGGGCGGATGTATAAGGAAGCACCTTCACCGTAGGGCGGAACATATTTAATGTTCAGGCTTACCGCCTTAAGGATAGCTTTACGGAACAAATCGGCAGGGATCTCAGGCATCATCAGCCCGGAAGCCGACCGGTTCAACCTTTTCCCGTTCTCATCCAGCCGGAAGATCCTTACTTTTTTATCAGCCCCGGTAAATGCTTTCATACCCTCAAAGGCTTCCTGCCCGTAATGAAGACAGGTTGCAGCCATATGCATGGTGATGTATTCCGAATCGGAAACTTCCAGCTGGCCCCATTCTCCGTTGACATAGTAACACCTGATGTTGAAATCGGTCTTAAAATAACCGAAAGGCAGTCCTTTCCAATCAATTGCAGTCATAGTTTTCGAGTTTATTTGTTATCAGTATGATCCGTCTAACGACACTGTAAATTTAGAATTTTATTTGATGCCGATACGAAATGTGACGAAAAAATCAGGCATCCTCACCGTCATTTTGTCAGATTATACAGCTATGGCACTTGCTTTGACATGCGGCAGCCATTCATAACTCAAATCATCTTAAAAACATGCAAAAAGGGAAGATCAATGTTCAGACGGAAAATATATTTCCGATCATCAAAAAATTCCTCTATTCGGATCATGAAATATTCCTTCGGGAACTTATCTCAAATGCCGTGGATGCAACACAGAAATTAAAGACCCTTGCATCCCTTGGGAAATACAATGGCGACCTGAGCGACATTACCATTGAGGTATCCATCGACAAAAAGAAGAAGACCCTGACCGTGACTGATAAAGGGATTGGAATGACTACTGACGAGGTGGACAAATACATCAACCAGATCGCCTTCTCCAGTGCGGAAGAATTTGTCAAAAAATTCAAGACAAAATCTGAATCCGAGCTGAATGCCCTGATCGGACATTTCGGACTGGGATTCTATTCCAGCTTTATGGTTTCCGACAAGGTTGAGATCTTCTCCAAAACCTATAAAAAAGGAGGCGAAACCAAAGCCGTTCACTGGGAATGTGACGGAAGTCCGGAATACACGATGGAAGAATCCGATAAAAAGGATCACGGAACCGAAGTTGTGGTGCATATCTCCGAGGAATCGAAAGAATACCTGGAAGAATACAGGATCCTCGAATTATTGAAAAAGTATTGCAAGTTCCTGCCGGTCCCCATCCGTTTTGGCAATGAAAAGCATTGGGAGAAAGTGGAAGGGGAAAAGGATGCTGACGGGAAGGACAAGGAAGTTGAAGTCGAAAAACCCCGGATCATTAACAACACCAATCCCCTCTGGAAACAGAAACCGGTGGATCTTACAGACGATCAGTATAAAAAATTCTACCGAGAACTCTATCCATATAATTTCGAAGATCCCCTTTTCCAGATCCATCTGAACGTGGATTATCCTTTCAACCTTACCGGGATCCTTTATTTCCCGAAAGTCAAGAAAGCCTTTGAGGTTCAGAAAGAAAAGATCCAGCTATACAGCAACCAGGTATTCGTGACCGATTCGGTGGAAGGCATCGTACCCGATTTTCTTACCTTGTTGCACGGAGTACTGGATTCACCGGATATCCCCCTCAATGTTTCGAGAAGTTACCTTCAGAGCGATCCGAACGTCAAGAAAATCTCAAACCATATCACCAAGAAAGTTGCAGATAAACTGGAGGAACTTTTTAAGGAGAACCGGCCTGATTTTGAATCCAAATGGGATGACATAAAGATATTCATCCAATATGGCATCATCTCGGAGCCGAACTTTTTCGACCGGGCAAAGAAATTCTGTCTGCTGAAGAACACCGATGGCAAGTATTTTACTTTTGAGGAATATGAAAAGTCGGTAAAAAAAACACAGAAAGACAAAGACGGAAACCTGGTTTATCTCTATACCAACAACATCAATGAACAGTATAATTTCATAGAGCCTGTGAAAGCGCGCGGATATGATGTATTGCTCATGGATGGTGTACTTGACGCACATTTTATCAATACGCTGGAACAGAAGTTCGAAAAGACTCATTTCACCCGTGTGGATTCCGATACCATCGACAAACTGATCAAAAAAGACGAAGCCGTTCCTTCCAAACTGGATGATGAGCAGAAAAAGAGCCTCAAGGAACTGATCGAAAAGCAAGTGGATAAAGGTAAGTTCACGGTCGAACTTGAAAGTATGAGTGAATCGGAACAGGCCATGATGATCATGCAGCCCGAGTTCATGCGCAGGATGAAAGACATGTCGGCTCTGGGCGGAGGCATGTCATACATGGGAGAACTTCCGGAGCATTATAACCTCATCGTGAATGCAAACAGTCCTGTAATCGGAGACATACTCTCAGAAACCGATGAATCCAGGCAGTCTGCCATCATCAGGCACATCTTCGACCTTGCACAACTTGCACAGAACATGCTTAAAGGAAAAGAGCTCTCCGAGTTTATCAAACGGAGCATGGAGTTAGCAACAAAATAATTACGAATTACGAATTAAAAAGAAGAAAAAATAACTTTGTGACTTTGTGACTTTGTGACTTTGTGACTTTGTGACTTTTATAATTAAATTAGCCAACAATCTAAAACAAAACGTATGAAACTTTCAAAAGGATGGATTCTTGCCATCGCAATTTTCGGAATTGTATTTATCGTTGTACTGATCGGGATCCTGACCAGTGTGGGCACTTACAACAGCCTGGTAACAAAAGAAGAAACCGTGAATCAGTCGTGGGCCAATGTCCAGAATGTTTACCAGCGCCGTTCCGACCTGATACCGAACCTGGTTGCCACCGTAAAAGGGGTTGCCAATTTCGAACAGAGTACGCTGACCGCAGTTATCGAAGCCCGCGCCAAAGCCACTTCGGTTAACATCAACCCGAAAAACCTGGATGATGCTTCGCTTCAGAAGTTCCAATCGGCACAGGATGGACTCAGCAGTGCATTGTCAAGACTGATGGTCGTGGTTGAAAAATACCCCGAACTGAAGGCCACGCAGAACTTCTCTGAACTGCAGGCCCAGCTGGAAGGAACTGAAAACCGGATCACGGTCGAGCGGAGGAATTTCAATGAAGCGGCACAGGCGTACAACACGTACCTGAGAAGTTTTCCGACAAATATCTTCGCCGGAATGTTCGGATTCTCGAAGAAAGCCTACTTCGAAGCAACAAAAGGGGCAGAGAATGCACCAAAAGTTCAGTTCTGACGTTCTCCGTATTCAGTAATTTTAATTCCAGGAATATGAGTATTTCGGCAAGTGATTTTTTCACATCAGAAGAACAGGAAGATATTAAGCAGGCGATCATGAATTCAGAGCTTGATACTTCGGGGGAGATCAGGGTCCACATCGAAAGTGTTTGCAAAGGGGATGTCCTCGACCGGGCTTCTTATGTCTTTCATAAACTGGGAATGACAAAGACCGCACAGCGAAACGGGGTAATGATTTACCTGGCAGTCAGGAACAGGAAATTTGCCATCATCGGGGATAAAGGAATCCATAATGTGGTACCACCCGATTTCTGGGATTCCATAAAATCGAAAATGCTCGATCTCTTCCGGGATGGAAAATTCTGCGACGGACTTATCCTGGCCATCACAGAGTCAGGCAAACAGCTCAAGAAATATTTTCCTCATTCAAAGGATGATATCAATGAACTTCCGGATGATATCTCCTTCGGAAAAAAGTGAACAGTCAGAAAAGAATTACGAATTTGGTAAAGCGAACAGCGAATAGCTGACACGTAGTCAGGGTTAGACATATCCAATAAATACTGATAGCACTGAGATGAAGAATTATAAAAAATTTATTTTCCTTCCCGTATTCCTTACGTGGACGATTATTCTGGCTGCGCAGGATATTCCCGAACGGCCTGTTCCGCCCCGCCTCTTGAATGACTATGCCGGGGTTCTGTCTTCAGAGCAGGTTGCCCTTTTGGAACAGAAACTGGTATCCTTCAACGATTCCACCTCAACGCAGATTCTCCTGGTTATTGTTAAATCGCTGAACGGATACGACAAGAATGATTTTGCCCAACGGCTGGGTCAGAAATGGGGAGTTGGCCAGAAAGGAAAAAATAACGGTGTGGTCATCGTCATAAAACCCAAGTATGCAAATGAAAAAGGAGAAGTATCTCTTCAATCCGGCTATGGACTGGAAGGTGTTCTCCCGGATATAACCTGCAAGCGGATTGTTGAAAATGAGATGATCCCGAAATTTGCACAAGGTGATTATTACGGGGGGATCTCCTCCGGTATTTCTGTTGTAATGTCCATCACAAAAGGAGAATTCACTGCCGATCAATATAACAAAAGGGCGAATAAACAGAAACCATATGGCATCCTGGTTCCCATCATAATCCTTGCATTGCTGGTTTTCTGGATCGGGCGGAACCGTGGCGGCACCCATTCGGTCGGAAAACACCTGCCTTTCTGGGCCTCTCTTTTCCTGCTCTCCTCCATGGGGCGCGGCAGCGGTGGCAGCTGGGGCGACTTTCAATCCGGCGGAGGAAGCTTCGGTGGCGGAGGAAGTGGTGGTTTTGGCGGATTCGGAGGAGGCGGTGGTTTTGGCGGATTCGGAGGAGGCGGTTTTGGTGGCGGAGGCGCAGGCGGCAGCTGGTAATACAAAATGGCGAAATGGCGAAAATATCGTAACGCGTGACGCGTGACACGTGACGCGAAAAAATCGTAAATCGTAAATCGTAAATTGAATTGTCTTTCCTCAAAAAAATAATCCTCTTCTATTACGATGGCTTCCGCAGCATGACAGTTGGGAAGAAACTCTGGATTATCATCCTGATAAAGCTTTTCATCCTTTTTATCATTCTTAAGTTACTTTTCTTTCCGGATTTCCTGAAATCAAGATTCAGCAGCGAAAGAGAGCGGGGAGATTATGTGCGGGAACAACTCATCCTTAGAAAATAAATTTTTTCTTTCCAGATTTTTACTACTTTTGAACGTCGCATCGAATGCGATTCTATATGTTCAATAAATAACCCTGACTATGATTTTAAATATCGACCCTGCAGTTGTGGATTGGTCGAGGGCTCAGTTTGCATTAACTGCAATCTACCATTGGTTGTTTGTGCCGCTGACTCTTGGCTTATCTTTTCTGGTCGCCATCATGGAGACCCTCTATGTGAAAACCGGCGACCCCGAATGGAAGCGAATCACAAAATTCTGGATGACCCTGTTCGGGATCAATTTTGCCATCGGCGTCGCCACAGGCATCATCCTGGAATTTGAATTTGGCACAAACTGGTCAAACTATTCCTGGTTTGTCGGTGATATTTTTGGTGCCCCCCTCGCCATTGAAGGCATCATGGCCTTTTTCCTCGAATCGACCTTCATCGCGATCATGTTCTTCGGATGGAACAAGGTAAGCAAAAAGTTTCACCTTGCCTCTTCCTGGCTTACTGCTATTGGGGCTAACCTCTCTGCCCTCTGGATCCTGGTGGCCAATTCATGGATGCAATATCCTGTCGGGATGAAGTTCAACCCTGAAACTGCCAGAAATGAGATGCAGAACTTCTGGGATGTTCTCTTTTCCCCGGTTGCCGTTCATAAATTCCTGCATACGATCTCCGCAGGCTATGTCACAGCTGCCATCTTTATCCTTGGAATCAGCGCATGGTTCCTGCTTAAAAAGAGAGAGACCGGGTTGGCCCGGAAAAGCATCCTGGTAGCCGCGATATTCGGCCTGATTACATCTCTTTTCCTTGCCATAACCGGTGACGGCTCTGCCTTTACCGTTGCCCAGAAACAGCCAATGAAGCTCGCTGCCATGGAAGGACTCTATAAAGGGCAGAGATCCAACGGACTTGTCCTGTTTGGCATTCCGCAACCCGGGAAAAAAGCCGGTGACGGGCAAAATAATTTCGCACTCAAAGTTGAGATCCCGGGAATGCTCTCCATCCTGGGGTACCGTAATGTGAATGCTTTTGTACCGGGAGTAGAGGATCTTCTGAACGGAGGTTTCAAACCTGAATTCCAGAATGTATCCCCGGCCGAAACGGAAACGGCACTTCCGATCAGTGAAAAGATCGTGCGTGGAAAACTCGCCATTACTGCTTTCGGTGATCTTAAAAAAGCCCGGAAAGCAGGAGATGAAGTTGCAGCAGCAAAAGCCGACAGCGCGATGAAATCCAATTTTGCGTATTTTGGATACGGTTACCTGAAGACGCCGGAAGAAGCCCTGCCAAATGTACCTCTTACCTTTTACAGTTTCCGGTCGATGGTAATCCTGGGTTTTTACTTCATCCTTCTGTTTATCCTTGTTCTCTATTTTCACTCAAAGAATCAACTGCAGGACAAACGCTGGCTCCTTCGGCTCATGCTCTGGACGATACCCCTCGTTTACCTTGCCGGGCAGGCCGGATGGATTGTCGCGGAGCTCGGGCGGCAACCCTGGGTCATTCAGGACCTGCTTCCCACACGGGCCGCAGTTTCCATGATCGAAACAGCCTCGGTTCAGATCACCTTCGTGCTGTTTGCAGTTTTGTTTACGGCGTTACTCATTGCTGAAGTGATGATCATGACTAAGCAAATCAAGTTAGGACCTAAAGATGGAGGAACCAAGTAATGTTTGAATCATTGTCACTGCTAACCCTGCAACAATACTGGTTTATGATTGTCTCCCTTCTGGGTGCTCTTCTCGTCTTCCTCATGTTTGTCCAGGGTGGACAAACACTGATCTTTCAGTTAGGAAAAACGGAAACCGAGAAAAAGATCCTGATCAACAGCCTTGGACGTAAATGGGAGTTTACCTTTACCACGCTCGTTACCTTTGGTGGCGCATTCTTTGCCTCTTTCCCGCTGTTTTATTCAACCAGTTTCGGAGGTGCCTATTGGGTGTGGATCGCAATCCTTTTCTGTTTTATCATCCAGGCCGTTTCTTATGAATTCCGTTCAAAACCCAACAATTTCCTGGGACAAAAAACCTATGAGATCTTCCTGTTCATCAACGGTGCACTCGGAACTATCCTGATCGGGGCTGCAGTTTCCACCTTCTTCACCGGTTCGCAGTTCTCGATCCAGAAGGCAAACCTTGCTGAATATGCCAACCCCGTGATTTCACAATGGCAGGGCCCTGCTCATGGACTGGAGGCCGTTCTGAACTGGCATAACGTTGCCCTTGGACTTGCTGTTTTCTTTCTTGCCCGTATCCTGGGAACACTTTATTTTATGAATACCGTGGATGACAAGAATATCCTCGGAAGAGCAAAGCGGCAACTTCTGATCAACGCAGGTCCGTTCCTTGTTTTCTTTCTGGCTTATGTTATCGCATTGATCCTTTCCAAAGGATTTGCAGTAGACCCTTCCAGCGGAATGGTTACGATGGAAGATTTTAAATATCTTCACAACCTGCTTGCAATGCCGCTGGTACTGATCCTTTTCCTGCTGGGTGTGCTCCTCGTCCTCTGGGGAATTATCCGCCCGCTTTGGAAATTTGATCAATGTGCATCAAAAGGAATTTGGTTTGCCGGCATTGGAACAGTCCTTACTGTCTTTTCACTGTTTCTCCTTGCCGGGTTCAACAACACAGCCTATTATCCTTCGACCTATGATCTGCAGAGTTCACTGACAATTATGAACAGTTCATCGAGTCACTATACCCTCACA
This sequence comes from Bacteroidota bacterium, assembly GCA_026391795.1. Lineage (GTDB taxonomy): Bacteria > Bacteroidota > Bacteroidia > Bacteroidales > FEN-979 > FEN-979. The sequence goes on along the minus strand of JAPLDI010000049.1, from coordinate 60,032 downwards.
GCGATGAGTTACGTTTCCCTGCTGGTGCCTTTTGTCCTGGCCTACATCTGGTATGCCTGGTGGTCACTTAACAGGAAAAAAATTGATGCAGCTGAAATGGAAAGTGATGAACACGCCTATTAGCTGATGAGTTGAAATAGAAGGAGAGAAGTGATAAATCTGAGCAAAACAATTATCAATTATCAATTGTCAATTATCAATTAAAGACATGTACTGGACATCCATATTGTGGTTTTTAACCTGGCCGTTACTAATCTACGTATCCTACCGTGTTATTCTGTTTGCGGTGTTAAAGGATAAGAAGGCAGGCTGATTAGAAGATAAACGGAATTTCGAATTCGGAATTCGGATTTCGGATTTCGTAATCTTTTAATGGACCATTCCTCCGATCAGTCTTCCGATACCATAAACAAGCCCGGCAGCAAGGAGACCAAAAAGCACCTGTCTCAATCCTGAGTACCAGGTGCTTTTCCCGGTATAAAAGGTGATGATCGCCCCAAGGAAGAAAAGTCCGAGCGTACTGACCCCCAGGCTGACAATGACAGGATGGAAATGGGCCAGTACCAGGAATGGCAGCAGTGGTATGATGGCGCCAACGGCAAAAAGGATAAAAGATGTGATGGCTGCTTCCCAGGCCGAGCCGCCAAGTTCCACAGTATCTAACCCAAGCTCTTCACGCACCAGCGTGTCAATAGCAGATTCTTTGTTTTCAAAAACTTTCTTTGCCATCCTCTCCGCCTCCTCCTTCTCCATTCCTTTCGACTGGTAAATCAGGGCAAGTTCGAGCATCTCTTCATCCGGTGAATTTTCCATCTCCTCCGTTTCAATGTCCACCTGTCGCTGGTTCAGTTCCCTTGAACTCTGAACCGAGAGCCATTCACCCAGGGCCATTGAAAAAGCACCTGCCAGTAACCCGGCAATCCCGGTTACGATGATGGCTTTTGGGCCTACGGCTGCTCCTGCGACGCCCATGATCAGGCTCAGGTTGGTTACCAGGCCATCGTTTGCCCCCAAAACCGCTGCGCGCATGGCATTCCCTCCAACCGACTGATGGCGGCCTTCCAGTTTAGCCAGGATCCCTCCTTTCATGCCCGAAGATGATTTGTTGATATTATCGAGAATAGCGAAATGGTTCAGAATACTGGGATTTACCTCTTCCCCCTTTATTTTTTTGTCTTCGATAACTTTCCTTGCAAGCATCTTTTCAGTGCCCATGAGGGTGGAGGCGATCATTCCCCATCCAAAGACCGAGGCCAGACGCACCTGGATTCTGGCCTTTGCAGAGGGTAACGGCAAAATTGCGTTTTTTTCTGTATGTTGTATTTTTGACAGCATCTTCCCGGCATGGATTCCTTCGATGGCAGACATGCTCCTGTATATTTCAGCTGATTTTTCATCCGGCGTGTTTTCACCTAGTTTTTTATAGAGGAATGCGGTGTCGATTTCAATTTGTAATTGTTGATGCAGCCGGTTTTTCATATGCAAGATTTCATTAGTCCAGTAAGTATGTATTCTTTACGATTCCGTTTATAATCATCTCAAGGAGATCAAAGATACGATGAAAAACCTGTATTTTTGCTCCAAACCAAACCCATGGCATCTTCGGACTTCATCCGCATACTTAATGCCACCGAGAACAACCTGCGATCGGTCAGCCTTGATATCCCAAGAAACAAACTGGTCGTGGTGACGGGCGTTTCCGGTTCGGGAAAGTCATCGCTGGTCTTTGATGTTCTTTACCGGGAAGCAGAAGTCCGATACCTTGGATCGTTCTCGTCCCATGCCATGCAATTCCTCGGAAAACGGAAATCGCCGGGAGTGGAAAAAATAGAGGGACTGTCGCCTGCGGTATCGGTCGGACAGAAATCGACACTGAACAATCCGAGATCAACAGCAGGCACAGTTACCGAAGTATATGACTATCTCCGGCTGCTCTTTGCCCGGCTTGGGAAATCCGATCTTTCCCATCCGGATTTCACCATCGACCGGAGCCTGTTCTCTTTTAATACCCGGAAAGGAGCCTGTCCGGTTTGTAAAGGCCTGGGCAGTGAAGACCGCCTCGACCCCGAACTCCTTGTTGCGGATGAAACAAAATCCATCCGCGACCGTGCCCTTGTCATCACTGCCCCCAATGGCTATATCATCTATTCTCAGGTGACCATGGATGTGCTCGACCAGGTTTGCCATTCTGAAGGGTTCTCTGTTGATATTCCATGGAAAGACCTCACACCGGACCAGAAAAACATCATCCTCTACGGAAGTAACAAAATAGAGATCCCGTTCGGAAAACATACGCTGGAATCGCGCATGCGCTGGAGCGGAATTAGCGCAAAGCCACGCGAGATGGGTTATTACAAAGGCATCCTTCCGATCATGGAGACCATTCTTAAACGGGAACGCAATAAAAATATCCTGAGGTTTGTAAAGACCTGCAAATGCAGGACATGCAAGGGTGCCCGCCTGAATGAAAAAGCCCTCTCGGTAAAGATTTCCGGGAAAAATATTGCTGACCTGGCCGCTTTTCAGCTGGATGAGTTAAAAGAGGTTCTGGATCACCTGGATTTTTCCGGAAACGAAAAGAAAATCGCCGGCCCTATCCTGGAACAAATCATAAGCCGGATCAATGTACTGGAAAGGCTGGGCGTTTCCTATCTTTCAGCAAACAGGGGATCCGAAAGCCTTTCAGGCGGCGAAATGCAGCGCCTCAGGCTTGCTAACCAGGTGACAACCGGCCTGCAGAATGTTTTATACCTGTTCGACGAACCTTCAATCGGACTGCATCCAAGGGACACACGGAAGCTTTTGGAAGTACTGGAAGAGCTGCGCGACAAGGGCAACACGGTGATCGTCGTTTAACATGAAGAAGAATTTATGCGTCGGGCCGATTGGCTGGTCGATATCGGGCCTGCAGCTGGAATTCACGGGGGCGAAGTACTGGTTAATATGCCTGTCGCTGATATTTCTGATCTTACGCAGGAAGAGATCCGAAAAAGCCTTACTCTTTCGTTTCTCACAGGAATTGAGAAGATCGCGATACCCGGTATTAGACGAACGGGAGAAGGAGACATTGTCATTAAAGGAGCCTGTTCCAACAATCTTAAAAACATTGATGCTGTTTTCCGCCTGAATGCACTTAATGTCATCACAGGCGTTTCAGGCGCAGGGAAGTCGTCGCTGGCCGAAAATGTCTTCGCTGAGTTCATGAGGAAAAAGCTGAACAACCAGGATACCCGGACCATTGAATATGATTCTGTAACCGGATATGAAACAATCCGGAAAATTATCGATATCGACTCCTCCCCGATCGGACGAACCCCAAGGAGCAATCCTGCCACCTATTCCGGCCTTTTTGATCCGGTTCGTGATCTTTTTGCCAGTCAGGAGCTTTCGAGGTTGAGAGGATATGATAAAAGCCGCTTCTCGTTCAACACTTCAGGCGGGCGGTGCGAAGAATGCCAGGGTGCAGGATACATGGAGATCGGAATGCATTTTATGGGAAATGTCGAGATCCTCTGTGAGAAATGTGAAGGGAAAAGGTTTGATGACGAAACACTCGAGGTTTGCTTTAAAGGGAAGAACATCTACGATATCCTCGACATGTACGTCAGCGAAGCCCGGGAGTTCTTCCTGGATCAGCCGGCCATCCTGCGTTTCCTTGATGCCATGAACGACCTTGGGCTGGGTTACCTGAAACTTGGACAGCGATCCACAACACTCAGCGGCGGTGAAGCACAGCGTGTCAAACTGGCTACTGAACTTGCGTTCCCTCACTCCGGTCATACACTCTATATTCTTGATGAACCTACAACAGGGCTGCATCAGGCTGATGTCAGGGTCCTTCTTCGGGCGCTTGACACCCTGATAAAACAGGGAAACACGGTGGTCCTCATTGAACACCACCTGGGTGTGATCGCTTCCGCCGATCATGTGATCGACCTCGGTCCGGGTAGCGGAAAAGAAGGCGGATCGATTGTTGTTACCGGCACACCGGAAGAAGTAGCAGCCTGCAAAGAATCACACACCGGCAAGGCATTGGCAGAGTATCTATCAGCTGTTCGCCTTTCGACTTTCGCCATTCGCGAGGATGATTTTTCCACTCCCGCGCATCCAGCATCCAGTATCCAGCATCCAGTATCCAGCATCCAGAGCCCGGCATCCAGCATCCCACCTCCCACATCTCACACATCCAGTATCCAGCATCCAGCATCCAGCATCACTTTCTCAGGAGTAACTACTAACAATCTTCAAAACATCTCAGTAAGAATCCCTCATAACAGAATAACCGTCATGACCGGCGTTTCCGGCAGTGGAAAATCATCACTGGCCTTTGACACGCTGTTTGCCGAATCAAGGAACCGTTTTCTTGAGAGTTTTTCAACGTATGCCCGTACCCGCCTGGGAATGAAAGACAAACCTGATTTTGAAGAGGTCTCAGGCCTAACACCTTCGCTTGCAGTTGGACAGGGAACATCAGGGGTCAACCCAAGATCCACATTGGGGACACTGACGGGCATTTATGACCTCTACCGGTTACTCTTCGCCAGGATCGGGGAATCAGAATTACAAACCGGGACTGTTCTCTCTTCCCTGTTCTCCTTCAATCACCAGCACGGTGCCTGCCCGTTATGTCACGGGCTTGGAGCCGTCACAGTTTGCAATCCCTCTCTTCTGGTCACACATCCCGAAAGATCACTCCTCGATGGTGCGCTGAATGGTACGAAAACCGGGAATTTTTACGGGGATCCTTTTGGGCAGTATGTTTCCACACTCAAAGCAGCCGGGAATTCTCATAACATCGATTATTCGGTTCCCTGGCAGGGTCTGTCCGAACAGGCCAGAAACCTGGCAATGAACGGAGCCGGGGAGGAGGTTTTCGATGTTACCTGGGAATACCGGAGAAACAAGCGCGAAGGAGAACATCATTTTGAAGGCCGGTGGCAGGGATTTCTTTTTCTTGTCAATGAAGAATACGGACGGAAACATGCGGATCACAGGGGAGATGAAATGATGGATGTTATGATGAAGGAAGAGTGTCCTGCCTGCCGTGGGGCACGCCTGTCTACCCAGGCACTTAGCTTCACCCTGCAGGGAATCAACATTGCACAACTCTCATCCATGACGGTTTCAGCCTCGATCGGGTTATTCAAAGATCCGCTGTTCCTGAACTCCGGTCCGCATTTAAAAGCCATTGCAGCACCTCTTGTAAGAGACATATTGAAACGGCTTGAGTTTATTGAAGGAATGGGATTGTCATACCTTTCAGTCAACCGGAATTCATCGACACTTTCAGGAGGTGAGGCCCAGCGCATCCGTTTGGCGGGACAGCTGGGTTCAGGCCTGACAGGAACCACCTATGTGCTTGATGAACCAACCATAGGGTTGCATCCGTCCGATGTAAGCCGGCTGATGGGGATGATCCGAAACCTGCAGCATCAGAATAACACAGTTGTCATTGTTGAACACGACCGGGACGTGATCCTCTCCTCTGATCATATTATTGATCTTGGACCCGGCGGAGGAAAGCTTGGAGGCAGGATACTGGCAGAAGGAAGTCCCGGTGAGATCAGAGAGAATACAGCCTCTGTCACAGGTCCGTTTTTACAGAAAAGAGAATTCGTGACGGATGGGGTACAACGAAAACTTTTGGAAGGCCTGATCATCCGAAAAGCCTCTGCAAACAACCTGAAGGGATTTGATCTTGTGATCCCGTCAGGCGGAATCATTACGGTAACCGGTGTTTCCGGTAGCGGGAAGTCAAGCCTGATCTTCGATGTTTTATTGGCATCCTGGAAGAACTCCGAACCAACAGCATGCAGTCATATTTCGGGCCTGGGAATTTTCTCAAACCTGGTTCCTGTACATCCCAGGTCAGAATTTACCGGATCGAACGGCACCACCGTCACCTTCACAGGAACCTTTGATAAAATCCGGGACCTTTTTGCAAAATCAGAGAATGCCAGGCTCCTGAATCTTGGAAAAAACCACTTCTCTTTTCTCAACAAGGAAGGGCGCTGCCCGCATTGCCAGGGAGCCGGAAAGATCACGGTAAGCATGGATTTTATGTCGGATATCCCTATGATCTGCGAGGAATGCAAGGGGTTGCGTTACAACCTGTCAATCCTTTCATGCCGTTATAAGGACAAAACAATTGCAGATATCCTGGACATGAGTTTTTCTGATGCCGCTGTTTTCTTTGATGATCAGAAAAACCTGAAAGTACAACTGAAGACCCTTGAAGATGTAGGATTGGGGTACCTGCAGCTCGGACAATCACTCGATAGCCTTTCGGGGGGTGAAAGCCAGCGGCTTGTACTGGCAACAGAACTGATAAAACCTGTCAAGGGAAAAAACCTCTATCTCTTTGATGAACCTTCAACAGGGCTTCACTTCCTCGATATCATCCACCTGAATAAACTTTTCCGGAACCTTGCAGAGAAAGGACACACACTGATTGTTATTGAACATGATCCTGAGATTATTCTCCAGGCTGACTGGATCATTGACCTCGGACCGGGAGGAGGCGACAGGGGCGGCAAAATTGTCGCTGAAGGAAGCGTTTCTGATATTATGAAAAACCCCGGTTCCTTAACCGGTTCTTACCTCTCAAAATACATCCGGCCCCTATAACCTTAACTGTTAACTATTAGCTTGTAAGGAATTACATCATTAATCGATGACGGCTAAAAAAATTGATGTATTTTTGCACCCCGAAGTTGACGACTGCGTTCGACAGTTTTAATTTAATTATTTTCAATGATGAGAGGTAAAGCCATCTTGTTTGGATTATTGTTATTGCCTTATACCGCCCACCTTCAGATCCTGAGCGGACCCGCTACATATATTGAGGAATCAGCCAGTGAGGTTCCGGCCGGGAAGGTCGCTTTTGAAAATTTCTTCCTGGATAAGACCATGCGCCTGGATTTCTATCATTCGGGGAATGCTTCAGACGATCATTTTGCAACCGACCAGGTGGTTTCCGATGGTATCTGGCCGGGTAGCAGGACGGTGCTCATTGACCGGCTCGGGTTTGGGCAGTATTTCTTTGAAGTTCTTGATCAGGAGACCAAAACCGTGATCTATTCGCGGGGTTTTTCAAGTATCTTCGGAGAATGGCAAACGACGCCTGAAGCTGATAAAAACTACGGGACCTTTTCCGAATCGGTCCGCTTTCCATGGCCCAAAAAACCCGTGCTTGTCGTCCTGAAAAAAAGAAACCCGGAAAATAAATTCCAGGCCGTATGGACTACAACAATCGACCCTTCATCCCGCCAGGTCAACCCTGCAGATATCATTCCCACCCATAAAACCGATGTGATCCTTCAAAGCGGGCCTGCATTCCAAAAGGTGGATCTTGTAATCCTCGGCGACGGATATTCCGCAAAGGAAATGGAGAAATTCCGGAACGACGCCAAACGTCTTTCCTCCGTTCTGCTCAGCGTTGAACCTTTCAAATCAAGGAAAAACGACATCAACATCCGCACTGTAGAAACACCTTCTGAACAGCCGGGTGTGAACAAACCCCATCCCGGAGTCTTTAAACGCACTCCCCTCTCCGTCTCTTATGGGATCTTCGATTCCGAAAGATATGCACTGACGTTCGACAACAAAACGGTAAGGAATGTTGCATCCGAAGTACCGTATGACTTTATGGTGATCCTGATCAACGAAAAGACCTATGGTGGCGGCGGAATCTACAATCTTTACACGACGGTTTCCGCGGATAATAAATTTGCAGATTACATCATGGTTCATGAACTGGGGCATAACATGGGCGCACTGGCAGATGAATATTACACTTCGGCAGTCTCCTATGAGGCACAAAAAATTACGGTTGAGCCCTGGGAGCCTAATGTCACGGCATTACTCGACAAGGACAATCTGAAATGGAAAGCCGAAGTGGACCCGGGAACACCAATCCCCACTCCATGGAACAAGGAGGCTTTTGATGCTTTCGGGTATAAAATCCAGAAAGAACGTGACAGCCTGCGCAGTGCAAAGGTTCCCGAAAATGTGATGGAAGATCTTTTCACCCGCCAGCTGAATCAGGAAACCCAATTCTTTTCAACGGAAAAATATGCGCAGAAAGCAGGGGCCTTTGAAGGCGCCAATTATACTCAATACGGTCTTTTCCGTTCACAGCTCGACTGCATCATGTACACACGGCATATTAAGTTCTGCAAGGTTTGTTTAAAAACCCTGGAGACCGTTTTTGACGAATATACACAGTAGTGATCCCATTGCCTGATGCTCCCCGGGAATCCTGTTATCGAAGTAGTGAATGTTGTCAAGTCGTTTAAGACCGTCCAGGCAATAAGGGGCATTAACCTGCGCATTTTCCAGGGACAATTCGTCGCCTTGCTCGGCCCTAACGGAGCCGGAAAGACCACACTGGTGGAGATGATCGAAGGAATTCAAAACCCTGACCAGGGAGAGATCTTCATTCTTGGGAAGAAATGGAAAGGCAATGAAGACGAACTGAGAAAAGTCATCGGATTATCACTCCAGGAAACACGGTTTATCGATAAACTGACGGTTCGTGAAACCGTCAAACTCTTTGCAAGTTTCTTCGAACTCAGCGATGCCCGCGCCGATGAGATCATCACCATTGTTGGCCTTGAGGAGAAGAAAAAAGCCTATGTGGTAAATCTTTCGGGCGGACAGCGTCAGCGGCTGGCCTTGGGCATTGCGCTGCTCAACGATCCTAAAATCCTGTTGCTGGATGAACCGACCACCGGACTAGATCCCAACGCCCGCCGCGAGATATGGGCGATCCTTCACGGGCTGAAAGAACATTCGCAGACTTCCCTGATCCTGACTACCCACTACATGGAAGAAGCTGAAAAACTGTGTGACCATATTGTGATCATCGACAACGGGCTGATCCTGAAAGAAGGCACCCTGGATGAACTGCTCGGCGATGAGAACAAAGACCAACCGGAATCCGGAGGAGTGGAGAAGGTTAAAAATCTTGACGACCTCTTTACCGTCTTAACAGGGAGGCATCTGCATGAATAGCCCGATCCGCTATAAACAGCTAGTTCAGCTGATCCTCGCGCATGCCCGCCAGATCATACGGGAGCCAGGCGTTTTGTTCTGGGGGATCATCTTCCCCATCCTGATGTCGCTGGGCCTCGGCATTGCCTTTACGAAAAAAGCAGATGTTACCAGGGATGTTGCCTGGATATCAACCTGGCAATCTCCATCCGGTACTGAACCTGGATCGCTGATCAGCGCTTTCATGGAATCGAATCATGCAATAAAGGAAAGTGACAAAGATGGTTCCGTACTATACAGGATCACCATTCCCGATGACAAACTGGGCAATACCACATTCACATTCCGGACCATGAATTGGCAAAAAGCAATGGTCTTGCTGAAACGCGGTAACCTGACAATGATCATTGGTGAACGATACGGTCAGATCGAATATCATTTCGACCCACTCAATCCGGATGCCCAATTGATCTATCTGAAACTCTCCAACCTTTTCCAGCACCCTTCTGTGCTTCAGCAAACAAGCAATACCAGTATAAAACCGCTGACGGTAACCGGAACCCGTTATGTTGATTTTCTCGTTCCCGGGCTTATTGCGATGGGTGTGATGATGTCGATCATGTGGGGTGTCAGTTACGAGATCATTGATAACCGGGCAAAGAAGCTGCTTCGCAGGATGGTGGCGACCCCGATGAAAAAATCACACTACCTGATCGCCCTGATCACAGTGCGGGTGGGAATGAACTTCGTGGAATCGGGTCTCCTCTTCCTTTTTACATGGATTGCATTCGGGATCAAAGTTCAGGGAAGCGTACCTGCCCTGATCACGATTTTCATGGCAGGTAATATTGCTTTTGCCGGGATTGCGATTTTTATGTCCTCTCATACTGCAAAAACAGAGATCGGCAACGGCCTCATTAATCTCGTCTCAATGCCGATGATGGTGCTCTCCGGCATCTTCTTCAGCTACCATAATTTCCCGGAATGGAGCTCCTCGATCATCCAGAAGTTCCCGCTAACGATGCTTGCCGACGGTATCCGAAGCGTATTTATCGAAGGTGCAGGATTTGCAGAGATCGCAGTTCCGGCACTGATCCTTGCTTCAACAGGTATCATCTTCTTCCTGGCCGGACTGAAAATCTTCCGGTGGCATTGACAGCTGATGAGTTGATGAGTTGATGAGCTGACAATCGAGATTAAACCCTGTCCTTTTTCATTCTTCCTTATTTTAAGGAACTGAACCTCACCACTTGGTTTGAGATGGGTTTAAGTGAGTGCAGGTATTGATAGATGGATGACAGGTCACTTGTCGTCATACCGGCATACATCGACCAGGGCATGATGGAATTAAATTCACCATACTGTACCGTTGCCAGTTCATGAAGTGACGGGTCATAGGCCTTGAAACGATTGATAAAGGTCTGTGCGGTATACCCTCCAATCCCTGTCTCCTTGTCGGGAGTGATGTTTGCAGAACGTACGATCCCCCAGGGCAGCTGAAACTCCCTCCCGCCGGCAAATGACATCCCCTCAACGAGCTTTCCCTTCTTGTCTGCCCGGGTGTGACATTCAACACAACTACCGGCTTTCACAAGATACTTACCATAATTCAGGCTGTCGGAGGGATCAGGTGCTTTTGCCGGGTTTGCCGGTTGAGGGATCATGTGCAGGATGATGTTCATCGGGAAATCGGGACTGGAAGAGGGAGGATCATACGAAATCGGCTTCAGGGTCCGGATATAGGTCATAATACAATAAATATCTTCCGTATCCAGCGCCCCGTAATAGAGGTAGGGCATGACAGGGAAAAACGGCCGGTTCCCTTTTCCTACTCCGCTGGTGATGGCCCTGTAAAGTTCCCCGTCGGTCCAGCCTGAAAGTTTATAAGGTGTGATGTTTGCAGCGATAAAAATCCCTGGAAATCCCTCCAGCTGATCAAACTTCTCCCCTCCTTTTCCTTCCGTTCCGGGAGTAATCGGTCCTGAGAATTTCGTCCAGTCGCGGGTGGAATGACAATCCATACAAACCGTGACATGATTGGCAAGGTATTTTCCGCGTGCCACACGATCAGCGGTTGAATCGATCTTGATCTCCTTGACAGGAATGTGGGGCCGGAACCAGACGATGTAACCGATTCCTCCAAAAACAATCACGATTAATCCCAGGATTACAAATCCCAGGATTTTCCATAGTCTGTTCTTCTTCATAGTGGTTCATTATTGAAGTGAATAACTATATTCATGATAAAGAAATCAATGGGATATCCAAAGATACTAAATCAAAATCGCGTTGTCAACTACCCACTGCACCTCTGCACCACTGCACCACTTCACTTTGCTGCTCCTATCACACCGCATGCCACCCTCGGGCCTGCATTCCCCGTAGGTTGTGTTTTCAGATCATCCTCATTTTTATGGATGATGACCGACCTGCCAAGGATCGAGTTCGGGCCATTAAGCTGAATGGTGGCATCTGTGTATTCAAGGTGGGCTTTCCCCGATTCATCGGCCTCCAGGTTTCCCATATCGCCCATGTGCCGCGACATATCCAACGGTGCACCATGACTCTTTCCTTCGGGATTAAAGTGCCCTCCGGCAGATGTCCCGTCAACCGAACTGCAATCGCCGAATTCATGGATATGAAAACCGTGCTTCCCTTTTGTCAGCCCCTGCAGATCGGCAACAACTTTAACGCCCTTGTCCGTTTGAGTGAAAGTGATGATACCCGTGACATTATTACCCTGGGTTGCATAAAGAACACAGATGGCCTTCACATTCTTTCCCATGGACATTTTTCCCATGTCCATCTGGGCAAATACATGCATTACCGGGATCAGGAACAGTAACAGGATCCAGACTGCTAACTTCTTCTTTTTCATAACTTTTATTTTTTTTGACCCATGAAGGGTCTCAAGGAATATATTAATTTAGATTTAATTAACGCAAAGATAAGCAGGAATGTAGCTGAAAGCAAGACATTTATTCCTGGTTTTTTTAAATAAAGAAATAGAAGTGGAATTACATTCTTTCCGGAACCTCAATTCCCAGGAGCCACATGGCTTTTTTAATGACATTCCCGGTGAAAAGGGATAATTTCAACCTTAGCACTCTGGCATTCTCGTCTTCTTCCTTCAGAACAGGGATCTCCTGGTAGAATTGGTTATATTGCCTGGACAGCTCATAAACATAGTTTGCTATGGCAGCAGGGCTGTATGCTTCTCCTGCCTGGGCTACCACTTCGGGGAACTGGTAAAGAAGCCGGAGCGTATCTTTTTCACGGGGGAGAAGCAGCATGCTGGATGCTCGATGCTGGATGCTCGATGCTCGATGCTCGATGCTGGATGCTGGATTGTGTCCTCCGATCTCCGACTTCAGACCTCCGTCCTCCATCTTCCATCCTCCATCCTCCGCCTTGCGTAACAGCGATTTGATACGTGCGTATGTGTACTGAATGAACGGACCTGTATTGCCGTTGAAGTCAATGGATTCTTTCGGATCGAAAAGCATGTTCTTCTTCGGATCCACTTTCAGGATAAAATATTTTAATGCCCCAAGTCCGATGATCCGGAACAATTCCTTTGCTTCCACTTCAGGGAATCCTTCTACCTTGCCCAACGCCCTGGTCGTTTCTTCAGCCGTGGTGAACATTTCCTGCATCAGGTCATCGGCGTCAACAACAGTGCCTTCCCGTGATTTCATCTTGCCTTCGGGAAGTTCAACCATCCCGTAGGATAGGTGGAACAACGTATCGGACCATACGTGGCCGAGTTTATGAAGAATCCTTCTCAGGACGTCAAAATGATAATTCTGTTCATTCCCCACCACGTAGATCATCTTCGAGGGGCGAAATTCACGGTAGCGCAGATCGGCCGTTCCGAGATCCTGGGTCATGTATACGGATGTGCCGTCGGATCGCAGAAGCAGCTTTTCGTCGAGTCCCTCGTCACGCAGATCGGCCCATATGCTTCCGTCGGCATGCTTTTCAAGGAGGCCTTCACGGACCCCTTCCATCACGATATCTTTACCTGCCAGGTATGTATCCGATTCTTTCTGGACGACATCGAAATCGACGCCGAGTGTCCGGTACGTTTCCGTAAACCCTTCAAACGCCCATCCGCTCATACGCGACCAGAGCTCGTGTGTACCGGGATCACCGGCTTCCCATTTGAGAAGTAAATCCTGTGCTTCAACAATCAATGGGGCATTGCGAAGGGCGTCTTCTTCCTTCATCCCCCCTTCAACCAGGGCAGCGATCTCTTTTTTGTATTCCTTGTCAAAGATAACATAATACTTGCCGATGAGATGGTCGCTTTTTATTCCTGCGGATGAGGGTGTTTCATTTTTGCCCCATTTCATGTAAGCAAGCATCGACTTGCAGATGTGGATGCCCCGGTCGTTGACCAGGTTGAGCTTGATCACATTTTGTCCGTTGGCCTGCAGGATGCGGGCGAGTGAAAACCCAAGAAGGTTGTTGCGGATGTGACCGAGATGGAGCGGCTTGTTGGTGTTGGGAGATGAATATTCGACAAGCACCGGGGTTTCGCCTTGCGCTGTCGTAAGTCCAAACCGCCCCTCGTAAAAATGCTCTTCCAGGAATGAAATCCAGTATTCGTCTTTCAGGATAATGTTCAGGAAACCATGAATGACATTGAATTTCCCGATAGAAAGATGCTCTTTCAGGTAAATTCCAATATCATTTGCAGTTTGTAAGGGAGATTTTCCGGATATCTTGCTCAACGGGAAAACCACAATGGTAAAATCGCCTTCTATCTCCTTCTTCGTTTTTTCAACTCCGACGGAACCGGAAGGAAAATCCTGCCCGTACAGTTTCTTTATGGCTTCAGAGGTTTTTGCCTGCAACTGCTGTTCGATCATCCTGATGAATTTGGAGGACAAAAATACTATTTATTTATGAGGATGGAAGAGTGATGTCTGAAGGCTGACGTCCGATTTCAGTCTTTAATGATCTTGATCGTCTTCGTATGATTGCAGTCTGTTAACTTGCAGAAATAAATCCCTGGTAACAATTTATCCGTGTTCACAATAAATTGATGGTCGCCTCCGGAGCTCTCAACAGCTTTCAGCGCGATAACCTCTTTGCCGACAACATCGAAGACCTTCAGAGAGACACTTGAAGGTATAGCCAGGAAATAACGTACGACGGTTTGTTCCTTGCAAGGATTGGGTGCAGCTCTCACGTTCATTGAAGCGACGGGTTCATGAAGTCTCGGATTGCCCACTACATTTGTACCGCCCCATCTAAGAATGCTGCCATCCCGTCCTGCCGCATACCCGTAATCCTTATCCCCGAAGAAAACAGAAGTCAGAATGACGCCAATTCCGGCGTCGATCCTTGTCCACGACAATCCCCCGTCTTCCGTATGCAATGCCACACCTTCATAGTTCTGATAATAGGAGACCCAGTTGTTTCCAACCACCCAACCGTTATTCGAATCGGTAAAATGCACAGCATTAAAATCGCAATACTGGTTATAGACGAATCTTGACCATGTAGATCCCCCATCGGTGGTAGTCAGGATCACACCGTTGATTCCGCATATCCAGCCGTGCAAGGTGTCTGAAAACGAGATCGAATTTGAGGTCAGACTGGAAAGCATCACAGAGTCCCATGACGACCCACCATCTTTTGTCATCAGCAGCTCAGCGTAATAACCCTGTCCAAGGGGGCAGTTACCAAGTGCCCATCCGTGAAGGGAGTCAGTAAATACCATATGAACGAGATCCACTGCAGCAGATGCTTTGAATTTCCAGGTCAGGCCGCCGTCCTTTGATTCGAAGATGTCACCATTAAGCGTGGCCCATCCGTGAAGGATGTCTACGAAATAAAGATCCCGGAAATGACCGGAAACATTGGTTGTGATGGTATCCCAGTGTTCGCCGCCGTCGCTGGTCTTCAGGATCCGGGAGTCATTCCCGCCTATGATCCCGTGAAAGGAATCAAAAAACTGAACGGCGTTGAGCGTCGAAGTGACATGGCTTTCCTGTTTTTCCCAGGTGTTTCCGTCATCCTCTGTTTTCAGGATGAATCCCCTGTCACCGACTGCGACAGCCATGTGGTGCTCCTTTAAAACTGCTATATCATTAAGCTGGCCCGGATCACCCAGGCTCAACCCCTGTTGAACCCAGGATTTACCACCGTCGACCGTCGCTAAGATCAGCCCGCCGCTACCCATTGCCCATGCATGTAAACTGTCGGAAGCAGTGATATCCTGCATAAAGGAACTCCCTGTTGTATTGAAATAGTTTGTATAGTTTTTACCTCCGTCGGTTGTCCTGGCAATTCTTCCCTCGTTATACACGGGAGGGGGCATCGTATTAAATCCTGCCACCCAGCCATGATCCCTGTCGCTGAAGTAAAAACTTATCTGGCTGAATGTGGCGGAAACTCTTCTAACCCAGGATGCCCCGCCGTTGTATGTACAATGAAGCATACCATCATAGGCGCTCAGCATATACCCGGTAAGCGTATCGGGGAAACAGAATTTGGTCATCATTGGCGGGAAGCTCCAGCATTGAGTTCCCCAGGTTCCGCCCCCGTTATCGGTATGGTATACACATGTGCCATTCTCACCGGCCCACCCGTGATTTGCATCCGGGAAAGCAATTCTGGCAAGCGAGGAACCGATGGAAACAGGGACTGTGTCCCAGGTATTGCCTCCATCAGTCGTATGCCTCAGGTCTGTTGTATTCCGGCTGCCTACCCAGCCATTCAGCGAGTCGGTGAACCGGATATCACCGGGAGGATATTCAGGGATCGTTGAATGGGTCCAGGATTCACCTCCGTCGGTCGTCTTATAGATCGCGCAATGTTCGGCGCTTACCCACCCTCTCAGGCTGTCAACAAAGCTGACGGATAACATGATCACATTGGAATCGGACTGCCATAGTTTCCAGTCGCGACCGCCGTTTTTCGTGTAGATCACACATCCTCCGCTGGTTGTAGCCCAGACATGCATGGAGTCGGTCGCTGTCATCGAAGAAGGAATATTGCCGCAGGGTTGAGGATGGACCCACGTCCATTGTCCAAATGCCTCAGACGTCAGAAAAATAAATACCATGCACCCGATAAGGATTCTCATGGATGATGCTACGATCAGGTTCATATTAAAAATGATTTCAGCCTTCTTAAATCTGCCCGAACGTTTTGCTTAAAGCTCTAAGGTTATTTATTAACCGGTAGCTCAAATCCCATTCATCCAAAAATAAGAAAAAACATCCAGATATTCACAAAGCAGATGGAATATTTGAATTTGTTGTCTTAACAGTTCAAGTAAGCATCAATCATTCATGTATGATCCTTCATGGACCGTATATGATAGGAAGCTTTCCGGAAGGGCATTCCGCTATCACTCCTCTATCCCTCCCCTATCACTTCTCTATCCTTCCAAGATTCAGTTCAGGGGAGTCCCTTTAGGATTGCTCGCAGAAAAAGCCATGGAAACTACCGTCGTGTTGCCGGGGAAATCATAGGCAACCGCCTTTGCAATAACTTCGGGGACCGGGCTGCAAAGGAGTGTACAGGTATACTTCCAGTCGTCAGTTTTCTTTATCCTTACAGCTTCCCCATTTTCCAGGCACTTTCCTTCACAATCTTCAATGATCACCCGTACGCTCATGGCACCGATCACATCCGTGGCCCGGATGGTGATGACGGGATGGCTTCCGGGTTTCGCCATTTTCATCGTAAACCGACTGACCACGGGAAGGCTCATAACGTCCTTCATCACCATGTTGTAAGCATTCCGGGGCGATACCGCCACCGCGGTATATGCCCGGAGAAGGTCCGGATCCTTTTTAACCACTTTCTGCCAGTACTGAGTCCCGCGAACATAAAACTTCCGTTTGTGCTCGACCTGGGCCTTACTTGGTTTGGATTTCTTATTCCTGGCCGGCAGGGATCGCAAATAGTCCCGGTTTCCTTTCGTCTCGTGAACGAATACAAGCTGATGTCCGAGCATCCCGCTCAACCCTTTTGTGATGATATTATTTACAGATTTCGCCAATTGTATGGTATTTTAATGTCAAAGATATGAAAACGAAATTTTTTTTCCAACATTTCAATGCACTGTTTTTATCAGATTGGATCAGAAACACCGCCGGTAACTCATACGTCATACATCTGCTTTCTCATTCCTTGCCGTAAAAAGTGGCCGGCATTCGGGATTGCAGTACCGTAATGAAATCCGGGAGATCACCGGAGAGTGCCTGAACAAAAGGGATTCATTCATTTTGTTTTTAACAAATTATCAACCTGTTTGGCTATTTACCAAAAAATGAGTAAGTTTGCATACCCATCCCCTCAAAAATTATAAACTCAAAATACCATCAAAAATCTACAAAAAAGTGAGGTCAGTATGAAAAAAAATGTAATCATCATCGGCGCGGCCGGAAGGGATTTTCACAATTTTAACACCTATTACAGGGACAATGCAGACTTTAATGTTGTTGCATTTACTGCCGCCCAGATCCCCGACATCGATGGCAGGAAATACCCGGCACAGCTTGCCGGAAAACTCTATCCCAAAGGAATTCCCATCTATGCTGAGGCAGAATTACCCAAACTGATCAAGAACCTGAATGTTCAGATCTGCAACTTTGCTTACAGCGATGTACCCTACCAGAGGGTTATGAACATCAGCGCATTGGTGAACGCATCAGGCGCCAACTTTCTCCTCCTGGGGCCAAAAGACACCTATGTCAAAAGCACAAAGCCGGTCATTGCCGTTTGCGCTACCCGCACGGGTTGCGGAAAGAGCCAGACCTCACGCAGGATCATCGAGATCCTGATGGAGAGAGGACTGAAAGTTGTGGCGGTGCGTCACCCGATGCCTTATGGCGACCTGGTAAAACAAAAAGTACAGCGCTTTGCTACCATCGCTGACCTTGCAAAACACAAATGCACCATCGAGGAGATGGAAGAATACGAACCGCACGTGGAGCGCGGAAACGTGATCTATGCCGGCGTTGATTATGAGGCGATCCTCCGTGCTGCCGAGAAAGACCCGAAGGGCTGCGATGTGATCCTCTGGGATGGCGGAAACAACGACTTCCCATTCTACAAGCCGGATCTCATGGTGACCGTTGCCGATCCCCACAGGCCGGGCGCTGAAGTGAGTTATTATCCGGGAGAAGTCAATATCAGGATCGCCGATGTGGTGGTTCTGAACAAGATCGATTCGGCCTATCCTGAAAATATTGATATCGTCAGGAAAAACATTCAGAAGCTGAATCCGAAAGCCATTGTTGTTGACGGTGCCTCCCCGATCCGGGTTGACGACGAAAGCATCATCCGCGGCAAGAAGGTTCTCGTGATCGAAGACGGACCCACCCTGACCCACGGCGAAATGAAGATCGGTGCAGGTGTAGTGGCTGCCCTGAAATACGGTGCTGCCGAACTGGTTGACCCAAGACCTTATGTTGTAGGGAAACTTGCTGAAACATTCCGTATCTATCCAAACATCGGACAGCTACTGCCGGCCATGGGCTATGGTGACCAGCAGGTCAGGGACCTCGAAGCCACCGTAAACAAGGTCAAATGTGATTCGGTTGTGATTGCCACTCCGATCGACCTCAACCGCCTGATCAAGATCAAGAAACCAAATACACGTGTATATTATGATCTGCAGGAGATCGGGAAACCCGATCTGAAGGACATCCTCGACGATTTTCTGAAAACAAAAAAAATCAAAACTAAAAAATAAGTAAAGGGGCTTTTGCCCCTTTTTTTTAACTTTATCTGTTCATTAAAATTCCTGCCGATGAAAAATAAAAGTTTAGTCTCGATTACCGATTTTACCCGGGAAGAACAAATCCACATCCTTGATCTGGCCGAAGAATTCGAAAAAAAACCCACCCAGAAGATCCTCCAGGATTATGTAGTGGCCACCCTCTTTTTCGAACCTTCCACACGGACGCGCCTCAGTTTTGAAAGCGCTGCGTCGCGGTTGGGAGCCAAGGTGATCGGGTTTTCGGAACCCGGTTCGACCAGCGTTCAGAAAGGAGAATCGCTGCGGGATACGATCAAGACCGTGGCCAATTACTCCGATATCATCGTGATGCGCCACCCGAAGGAAGGCAGTGCACGTTTTGCCAGCGAAGTGTCGGAGGTACCGGTTATCAATGCAGGAGACGGCGCCAACCAGCATCCCACGCAGACCTTGCTTGACATGTACTCCATACGAAAAACACAAGGGACGCTCGATAACCTTAACATCGCGTTCGTCGGCGACCTGAAATACGGACGAACCGTTCATTCTCTGGTCATGGCATTATCGAACTACAATACAACGTTTCACCTGGTTTCGCCTCAACTGCTGAAACTTCCCAGTGCAACAAAGATCCATATCAAAGAGAACAAACTTGAGTATTACCAGTACACCGACATCATCGATGTGATCCCGAAGGTCGACATTCTCTACATGACGCGTATCCAGAAAGAACGTTTCTCCGATCCGATCGAGTATGAACGGGTGAAAAACTCCTATATCCTCCGGAATTCCATGCTGGAAAAGGCCAGGCCGAACATGCGGATATTGCATCCCCTGCCCAGGGTCAACGAGATCACCATTGATGTGGATGATAATCCCCAGGCCTATTATTTCACCCAGGCACTCAACGGGGTTTATGTCAGACAGGCCATCCTGGCATCGATCCTGGGAGTAAAGAAGTAGAAAGTTTGTAAAGTTTATAAAGTTTTTAAAGTGGGGTATGAAGATTGAGAAAAATGCATCCATTGTGATTGATAAAAGTACTGAAATATCTAAAATTCTTTCCGGGCTGATAAAGGCTCTTTAATCCATGGCAGGTTCAACCCCATATTAACCGGATAACTTTTTGAACTTTACAAACTCTACAAACTTTATGAACTTTATAAACTTGATAAACTTTAAGAACTTGATAACTTAGTGACATGGAAAAAGAAGAAACAAGGAAAGAACTCGTGGTATCCGCCATTGAAAATGGAACCGTGATCGACCATATTCCCGGAAAAGTTGTATTTCAGGTTGTCAAAATCCTTAACCTCAGCGAAGTTACCGATCAGGTGACATTCGGTACAAACCTCGACAGCCGTAAGATGGGAAAGAAAGGAATCATCAAAGTCAGCAATAAATTTTTCAGGCCGGATGAGATCAACAAGATCGCCCTGGTTGCACCCAGTGCCACACTGATCATCATTAAAAATTTTAAAGTCGTGGAAAAGAAAAAGGTTGAGGTGCCTGACAGTGTTGAGAAGATCGTGAAGTGTTTTAACCCGAACTGCATCACAAACCACGAAAGTGTAATAACCCGGTTCACGGTGATTGATAAGGAAGATCTGAAACTTCAATGCCACTATTGCGAAAAAATTACAGCCAGGGATACCATTTCATTTGCTTAACTGCACCGATGGAAGGCAAACCATGTCCACCCACATTCATAACCTTATTGCCGAAGGGGAGCATCAGAAGCTTGATTTCAAGTTTGAGATCACCGATGCCAGGAAGATTGCCCGCACGCTGGTTGCCTTTGCAAACACCGATGGGGGGCGTCTCCTGATCGGAGTTAAGGACAATGGCGCAATTGCCGGGGTCAGGTCCGATGAAGAATATTACATGCTGGAAGGAGCTGCCACCATGTACTGCAAGCCTCCGGTTGTTTTCCAGTCGAAGGAATGGACCATCAACACAAAGACCGTACTTGAAATCATCGTTCCGAAGAGCAAATCCCGCCCTCATTATGCAGCCCATAAAGACGGGAAATGGCTGGTCTACATCCGTGTGGCTGACCAGAACCTGCTTGCAAACCGTGTTTTGCTTAAGGTATGGGAGCGTGAAGGGAAGCCAAAAGGGGTTTTTCTCAAATTCACCGAAAAGGAAAAGATCCTGCTGGAATTCCTCGAACAAAACCCCACAATCACCGTTTCAAGATTCTGCCGGATGGCAAAAATCTCACGGCAGAAAGCAGAAAACATTCTTGTTAAATTTGTGCTTCTGAAAACCATAAAGATACTTTTTACGGACAAGCAGACGTTTTATTCACTGAGAACCTGAAGGAGATACCATAAATTCGGTTAAATTTGCATTCATCAATCCATTTCAATATGACCCGCTGGATATCTGGCTTTATCCTCTTCCCCTTGTGCTTCCTGTTTATGGAAGGAAATGCACAAATACCGGCCAGCGATTCTCTTCCGCCCTCAGCTGAAAATGTAAGCAGGAGCACTTCACTCCCGCTTCATAAACTGCATGTAGGCGTCCAGGCCGGAACCCAGTTCACAACCACATCCGGCTACGGATCGGGGTTCAGCACCTATCTCTCGCCTACGCTCACCTATCCTGTCAGCAAAAGGTTTCTTATCAGCGGAGGCATCAGCGTTGTCAATACGAATCTTTTTGGTTACAGACCCTATTATTCATTCGGCGAAGGACCCTCCTATTCCGGGAATTTCACCCAGGCTACCCTCTGGGTGTCGGGACAATACATGTTGAGCAACCGGCTCGTAATCACCGGAACCGCTTATAAAACATTCGATATCCTCGGAGATAACCCGAATGCCCGCTTTTACAAATCCACTCCACAGGGAGCCTATTTTAATGTGGGGTACAAGATCAACGATTTTATGCACATTGAAGCAGGATTCGGGTACTCGCAGGGTACAAATGGCTATTCCTTCGGCTGTCCGGGTATGCATGGATTCGGATCACCCTTATACGACCCTTTCCTGAACAGATAGCAAAGAATTGTTTTACCAGGCGGTTACAAATTGTCAAGACCCTATCCCCTGCCAACTAGCAAACAGAATAATGAAAATAAAACCGTTACTCATCCTCCTGCTCTTTATCCTTGCCCTGGGATTTCTGTCACCTTCCTGTTATTATGACAAGGAAGAGACATTGTATCCCTTTAAAAAATGTGACAGTGTGAATGTAACCTATTCGCAGACCGTCGTGCCGATCCTGAGCGCCAACTGTTATGTGTGTCATTCAACAGGAAACCAGCAAAGCAGCATTGTACTCGACACCTATGGAGGTGTCAAGGAAGTAGCATTGAATGGCAAACTGATCCCCTCCATTGAACAGACAGGCCCTTTTCCCATGCCCAAATCAGGATCAAAACTGGATCCCTGTTCGATTGCTAAACTAAGAAAATGGGTGAACGACGGGGCACCTCAAAATTGATCTTAAATATATGAAACTCTGGATAAAAATTGTTCTGGCGTTGGCCGTTGCAGGAATAGCTGCAGTTTTTTTTATTGTTCATTTCGTGGTTAATAAGCCTCATCCTGACATCGAAAAAATGAATCCTGACTATACCCTTGATGCCGGAAAGTTTTACAAGGAATTCAGGACAAGCAAGCAAAATGCGCATAAACTTTACAATGGAAAAGTAATTGAGATTTCGGGGAAGCTGAACCGGGTTGAAAGTGTGGATACGATGACCATTGCCGTTTTCGTTTTCAACCAGGGAATGTTCGGAGAAGAAGGCATCCGCTGTACCATGTTGAAGAAATTCAGTCCCGAGGTAAAAAAACTCAAGTCCGACGGAGTTGTCCGCATCAAGGGATATTGCACAGGGGCAACTGAAACCGATGTCATTATGGAAAAATGTTCACTGATTTATTAACGAAAATGTATAACCTTATCATGATGAAAAAATATTGGATAGTATTTACCCTCCTTGGGTTTTATTTCAGCGGGTATTCTCAGGCCTTTGTGACCAAGAACGGGATGATCCGGTTTTATTCAGAGACCAAGCTGGAAAAGATTGAAGCTGTGAACCGCCAGGTGAACGTTGCCTTTATGCCACCAACCGGTGATTTCTTCTTCAAGGTGCTCATCAAATCCTTCAATTTTGAAAAAGCCCTGATGCAGGAACACTTCAATGAAAATTACCTTGAGTCGGCAAAATACCCGGATGCCACCTTTGTTGGAAAAATAACCAACTACCAGGAGATCAACTTCAAAAAAGACGGAACTTACCCTGCAAATGTGGAAGGAAAACTGACAATCCACGGACAGACCAGACAGGTTAAACAAACCGGGACCCTTGAAATCAAGAATGGATTGGTGACTGCCAGGGCCAAGTTCAGCATCCTGCTGGCCGATTATAACATCTCGGTTCCGAATACTGTGGTGAACAACATCTCCAAAAGCATCGAAATCACGGTTGAGGCAACAATGGCAGAACTAAACAAAAACTGACCATGAGACTCAATCCCCGGATTATTTTCTTTCTCCTGCTGTTGATCTTTCCATCGCTGCTTCCCGCACAGGATACCCTTGCAAATCTTTTCCGTGATAAAAAACCTCCGGTTGAATACGCAGAGGCCGCATTTAAAACAACACGCATTGTGATCGGACAGTCGATCGAAAATACACCCCAGGGGAACATCCTGTTAACAATCTCCCATCATTTCGGTGCCATGAACACAGGCTATGAGAACCTGTTCGGACTCAAACAGGCTGCTTTTCGTTTTGGGGCTGAATACGGAATTACCAAACGGCTGGTATTGGGATTGGGTCTCAACACCGACCGCAACACATGGGACGGCTTCCTGAAATACAAAATCCTGAGGCAAAAATCAGGCGGAAAGAAATTCCCTTTCAGCCTTACTGCATTTGCAAATACTGCCATTTACACGACCAAATGGGATGTTCCTGACCGGAAAAATTATTTCACCTCAAGAATATCCTACTGTTTCCAGGCTCTTATGGCGAGGAAATTCAATGAGTGGCTGACGTTGCAGATCACCCCTTCGATGGTGCACAAAAACCTGGTTCCCACTTCCGCCGATCACAATGACATCTTTACCCTGGGTGCAGGTGGACGTGCCAAAGTCTCCGAACGTGTTTCCATCAATGCTGAATACCATCATATTTTCCCCGGGCAGGTTGTTTCCTACAAAGTTTATGATTCTTTCTCAATTGGCGTAGACATTGAAACAGGTGGTCACGTTTTCCAGATCTTCCTGACCAATTCCACAGGGGAAAATGAAGAAGGGTTCCTCACAAATACGACGGGGCGCTGGAATAAAGGCGATATCTTCCTGGGATTCAACATCAACAGGATCTTTACCGTTTTCGAACCAAAATCTTTCAGGGAATAATCCGGGGTGACCGTTGCGGAGAGAGGGGGATTCGAACCCCCGGATCCCAAAAGGGATCAACGGTTTTCGAGACCGCCGCATTCGACCACTCTGCCATCTCTCCACCGGCAAAAGTACACTTTTTTTGAGAAATACAAAAGGAAAGAGGATGCTGGATGCTCGATGCTGGATTGCTGGATGCTGGATGCTCGATGCTGGATGATTAAGGTTACTGCTACTTTGTGACTTTGTTACTTTCTTACCGTGCCTCGTTCATTTTCCATTCTTCATTCTTCATTTCTACTTACCTTTATCTCATGAAAAGTCAAGCTGCCAGTTCATCTTCCTGCGAGTGGCCATCGGGTGATCCGCTCATGATTGATTATCATGACCGTGAATGGGGGAATCCTGTTCACGATGACAGAAAGCATTTCGAGTTTATCCTGCTCGACTGTTTCCAGGCAGGGTTAAGCTGGAGAACCGTTCTCCATAAAAGAGAAAATTTCAGGAAGGCATTTGACCAGTTCGATTTCAGGAAAATTGCCGGGTACGGCCAGGTGAAGAAAGACGCACTGCTGCAGGATGCCGGTATCATCCGCAACAAGGCAAAAATCAATGCCTCCATCCTGAATGCATCCCTCTTCCTTGAAATCAGAAAGGAGTTTGGGTCGTTTGATGCTTACATCTGGCAATTCACAGGAGGACGAACGATTCACAATAAATGGAAAAGACTCGGCGACATTCCGGTCACATCCAAAGAATCGGATGCGATGAGCAGGGACCTGATCAGAAGAGGATTCAAGTTTGTAGGATCAACCATCTGTTATTCTTATATGCAGGCAGCCGGAATGGTAAACGACCACATGGTTCATTGTTTCCGGCATCAGGAGGTAAAAAGGAAGAATGAAAAATGAATCCTCACTCTTCACCGGTTAAAAAGAACACCCTCGCAAATTCTTGACTCATCTCTCCTGCCTGGGCTTTCACCGAATAAAATTGCCATTTCCCTGAGAAATCAATATATTTGTACATCATAAAAACGCTATTTTTCCGTTTCTGTAAAAACCTGCTGCTATGAGAAAGATCCTCCTTCTTTCGATCCTTTTACTTCCATTCCTGTCGGAAGCAAAAAATTTATGGGCATTTATGACCTATTCCACGTTCAATTCTCCGGAAGGCCCGTATATTGAGACCTATCTGACTGTTGCAGGCAACAGTGTGAAGTACCTGAAAAAGGACAACGGAAAATTCCAGGCTACTGTCAATGTCCTGATGACCTTCAAACAAACTGCCGTCATCAAGGCATTTAAGAAATATGAACTGAACAGTCCCGAGATCGACGATACCACGAAGAATACCTTTGAGTTCCTGGATGAACAGAGGTTTCTTGTGCCAAACGGATCCTACGATTTTGAACTGCAGATTAGCGACAAGAATAATCCCGGCAAACCGAATCCTTTCGCCCAGGCCGTGACCGTTGATTTTCCTGCCGAAAAACCATCTTTTTCAGGGATTCAACTGGTAGATTCCTATTCGAAAAGTGAATCGCAGAAGACCATTACAAAAAGCGGGTACGACCTTGTTCCTTATGTTTATAACTATTATCCGCCCAAAGATAACCGGATGATCTTTTATTGCGAACTGTACAATATGGACAAGATACTTGCACCCGGACAAAAATTCATTTTAAGCTACTTTATCGAGAGCTTTGAGAACCAGATGAAGTTCAATGAATTTGCACGGGTGAAGACAGAGGTTGCCAAACCTGTAAACGTAATTCTGTCGGAGTTCAACATCGAAAATCTCCCCTCCGGGAACTACAACCTTGTAGTCGAAGCAAGAGATCAGAAAAACCTGGTGATTGCTTCACAGACTTTATTCATCAAGCGTTCCAATCCCAACGCAAAACCCTCCTTTGAGGAGATGTTCACATCTTCAAGTGCACACACCTTTGTTGAAAAGATGACCAGGCTGGACACGCTCAAGGAATTTATCAGTTGTACATTCCCAATTTCCAGCGGACTAGAACGCTCTTACATGAGAAATGCCTTGAAATCGACTGACGTGCAAAGGCTGCAGGATTATTTTTACAATTTCTGGGAGCGGAGGGAAAAAGAAAACCCTGAACACGCCTGGCTCCTCTATAAAGAGCAGGTAAAAAAGGTCCAGTATAATTTCGGGACCAAGATAAAAAAAGGATACCAGACTGACCGGGGCCGGGTCTATCTTGAATACGGCCCCCCAAATACGCGCAGCACCCAGTATGCCGAACCGAATACATATCCCTACGAGATCTGGCAGTACTATACCCTGAAACAGACCCAACGGAACAAGAAATTCGTTTTCTACTCTCCGGACATGGCAACCAGCGATTTCTTCCTGCTTCATTCCGACGCCATCGGGGAGTACAACAACCCATCCTGGAGAATCGATCTGACGAGCCGGTCGTATGCCCCAAAAGACCTGGGCGATACGCAAAGCATCAATTCGTGGGGTAACATGACAAATGATTACTGGGATCTTCCGAATTAATTTCTATCCTGGCCAGATTCTATATAATTGCGCCGGCACGTTTAACAGGTGGTGAAATTTTATTATCAAATTCAATAATTTAATTTAGTATTTTTACCAAGGCAGAATCACTCCTGATTCTTTGTCTTATTTTATCGCTTATTGATCGTGCATACCGCTGTCGTCATACTGAACTGGAATGGGAAAAAGTACCTGGAACAATTTCTTCCGGCATTGATCCGCTACAGTTCGGGGGATGCCGAGATCATTGTTGCCGACAATGCATCCAGCGACGATTCAGTCAGTTTCCTTGAACTAAATTTTCCTTCGGTCAGGATTATCCGGAACGATGCAAATGAGGGTTTTGCACGGGGGTACAACCTCGCATTAAAGCAGGTCGAAGCGGATTATTATATCCTGCTCAATTCTGATATTGAAGTTACTCCGGATTGGATCCGGCCGGTTATTGAAATGATGGAAAAAGATCCTTCCATTGCGGCCTGTCAACCCAAGGTCCGCTCATATTCGGAACGGTCGAAATTTGAATATGCCGGAGCTGCCGGGGGGTTCATTGACAAATACGGCTACCCGTTCTGCCGTGGGAGAATGTTCCAGTCGTTAGAAGAAGATCAGGGGCAATATGATGATGTTATTGAGATCTTCTGGGCCACAGGCGCCTGCATGTTTGTCAGGGCGGATCTGTTCCATAAGGCAGGCGGACTGGATGAGGATTTCTTTGCCCATATGGAAGAGATCGACCTCTGCTGGAGGTTAAAGAACCTCGGTTATAAAATAATGTATTGTCCGAAGTCAGTAGTTTATCATATCGGGGGCGGCACCCTTCCGAAGATCTCCTGGAGAAAGACCTATTATAATTTCAGAAACAACTTCTTCCTCCTTTATAAAAACCTCCCTGACAACCTGGTAGACGAAGTATTTGCAAAAAGATTATTTCTTGATCTCATTGCCGCACTCAAATTCCTGTTTACCGCCGGGTTTAAAGATTTTTGGGCCATTTATAAGGCGCACATGAGCTTCTATTCAGCCCTTGGAAAAACGAAGGCGAAACGTAAACTTCTGCCGCATGGTCCCTTGCACCAGGTTTACAAAAAAAACATCGTTTTCGAATATTTCCTGCGGAACAAAAAGAAATTCACAGATCTGGACCCGAACAAATTTTTCGTCTGATCCCAGCCATTTTTTTCAGAGTGCCAGCCTGAAACTTTCAACAGCCAGCCGGTATGATTCCATTCCGAATCCGATAATACTGCCTTTCACTGCAGGTGCAATCAGGGAGGTATGGCGGAACGATTCCCGCGCAAAAATATTGGAGATATGAACTTCCACGACCCTTGTGGTAATTGCCTTTACAGCATCCGGTATGGCGACGGAAGTATGGGTGTAACCTCCTGCATTCATGATAATTCCGTCGTAGAGAAAGCCGGCCTTATGCAGAGCGTCAACGATTTCTCCTTCAATGTTTGTCTGCACATGATCGATCTGTATATCCGGATAGTTGTTCCGGAGTTTTTTCAGATAGGTTGAGAACGTCCGGGAACCGTAAATATCCTTCTCCCTCTTTCCAAGCAGGTTCAGGTTCGGGCCGTTTATAACAAGGAGTTTCATAATCACTGATTTTATTACAAATATAGGTTTTTATTAATAAATTTGTCTGTCATCGATAACTGTATATCCGGAATCTGAAGAAACCAATTTCCGGAAACAGACTGGAGGCCGGAGACCAGTAAAAAAAACGGGGTACAGCCGAAAAACCACAGAAGTAGGAAAACACTGCTAAAATCTATTCTTTATGGAAGCGCAAAAAGTCGACATGTTTCTGATGATGAACGCCAAGTTCTTTGAGCCCCACCAGATACCGTTTATCCGGGAGCACTTGTTGCAGGCGGATGAGTCAAAATATATCCTGTTACAAACGGCGGGAGCCGAATTCAAGGAGCCAAACTTCTTACTTCTGATTTCCCTGATCGGAGGATTTTTCGGGGTCGACCGTTTCCTTGTCGGGGATACGGGACTTGGCGTAGCAAAACTGCTTACCTGTGGCGGATTATACATCTGGACAATCATTGATTGGTTTGTAATCATGGGAAGGACCCGGGAGGTGAATTTCGAGAAACTTCAGCAGATATTAATGTAAAAATGTCGAGGAAGAATCTCTACATCCTTGTCCTGGGAGTTGCATTTGCAGCTTGCTCCTGGGTCATTGTAAATCATTTCCTGATTAAAAGCAACCTGCCACGATGGAATGTATGCTGGTTCAGGCAGATAACGGGGATTCCCTGCCCTTCATGCGGCACAACGCATTCGGTGCTTTCCATTATGAAAGGTAATTTCCGGCAGGCACTCGATGAAAACATCCTGGGGTTCCCTGCTGTAGTGATGATCCTGACATTCCCCCTCTGGGTACTGACCGATATCCTGTTTAAGAAAGAAAGCTTCTATAAATTTTACAAGTGGGTGGAATCGCTTTTACAGAAAAAATGGGTGGCCTGGACCTCCCTCATCCTCCTTTTGACCTATTGGATTTGGCACATCTCAGGAAATCTCTGACACGAGGTTCATCCCGGCATCTTCTTATAAATCCTGAAGCTGGCGATCCCCATCTTCTGAAAAAAATGACAAAGGGAAGTATTCAGAACTCCAATGCCATAGGTCACACTTCTTTTCAGATTTATGGAGGAAGCCTCTTTGAAATATTTCGTAGGACAGGTAATTTCAGCTATTTCGAAACCCTGGTAAAGAATCTGTGAAAGCATCTGGTTGTCGAATACAAAATCATTTGAGTTTTCCTGGTAGTTGATGCTTTCAATCACTTTACGGGAGAAGGCCCGGTAGCCGGTATGGTATTCTGACAGCTTCGCTCCAATCATAAAATTCTGGAAGAGGGTAAGAAAACGGTTTGAAATATATTTATAAAGTGGCATGCCTCCTTTCAGGGCCCCTTTACCAAGTATACGGGAGCCAAGAACCACTTCATAGACCTCATTGGCGATAAGGTAGGCCATGGAAGGGATCAGTTTCGGAGTATACTGGTAATCGGGGTGTACCATGATTACAATATCCGCCCCCAGGTCGATGGCAGCTTTATAACAGGATTTCTGGTTTGCCCCGTACCCCATGTTCTTCGGGTGACTGATGATATGCCGTATACCAAGTTCCCTTGCAACCCCAACCGTATTGTCTGAACTTGCATCATCAACCAGCAATACTTCATCCACGATATCAAAAGGGATCTCTTTATAGGTGTCACTCAATGTTTTTTCTGCATTGTAGGCAGGAAAAACAACGATGATTTTTCTGTTCTTTAGCATGGCAGCCCGGCATTTAAAGCGTAAAAGTAGAAAATATTACAGGAACAACCATCTTCACGAGGGATTTGTGAGGAACCAATAATCATTAATCTTTCCACAATCGGATGAGCATGATCTCTGCAAGCAGGCAAGCCAGTGCACCAAGCACAAAGTATTTCCACAGCGGAGTGCCCTGGTTTATGTCACGGATCTGTTTTGAAAGGGAAGCCTGTTTCCCTTTCAGCACGGCAAAATATTTAACTTCCGACCGTTTCAGCAATGCATTCAACTCGTCGCCGGTATAACAACTGAGATCGGATTCGCGCCGGTCGTAATTGAATGCGACTCCCTCCACGTTCCGGGAACCTTCCATGATCTCATAAAGCCCGGCTTCCCGGATCTGACCGCGCGGATAGATTAAGGTGACAGATCCGTTTGACTTTGTTTCCGGAATGCTTTCGAAATCAGAATCCAGCTTCCGGATTTTATAAACTTCCTTGTTTTTCAGGGAATCATTCTCAATTACAATACCGTTATCGGCAGATAATGAGTAGTACAGATGGATCGCCGGGACACTCAGAATTGCGATCTTATAAAGAACAGGGACAAAAACTGAATTTTTTGGAAAATTACTTGCTTTATCATCCAGGGAAACGGCAGAAAGATAGACCTGCCCTTTGCCTGATTTTGTGACGGTTAGAAAAGCCTGCCCATTCTGAAGTTTCATCAGATCTTCGGTGGCAGATTTAGAGGCCCTGTTCAGGGTATAATGCTTCAGAACCCTTGGAAGATCAGCGTTCTCAGGAAGGATTATTTTTCCGGATGCATCCCTTTCAAAAACATCCCTGAAAATCATGCTTTCTGTGTTCAGCTCGGATACGTTCAGCCGGGTAGTATCCGTGGATGTGATAACAGGAGCACCAAAACCCGACAACAATTCGTTGTACGCACGAAGATCCGCCTTATCGGGTGGAAAGATGAGGATGTTTCCTCCATTCATGACATAGCGTAAAAATTCCTGCCTCAACCCGGTTGAAATTTCTTTAACACCATTCATGATAATCAACGGGTAGCGTCCGAAGGAGGAAAAATCGAGCTGTTTATCACCGCTGTTTCTGAAAATAAAGGATGAATCCGATGCAAACAGGGCATCCAGGAAACGACTGGGCTTGTCACCGTTGATACTCAGAATGGGAACTGCAGATGCGATCGGGTAAGAGAGGTAGAGCTTATCATCCCAGGTGACCGGGTAATCAGGGACGGACAGGGTGCCCGACTGGACTCCTGCGGCATTGTTGGTAAAAGGAAGGACAACTGTGGTTTCAGAATGTGGGTCGACAGCAAAGCTGGCCACTGATTTTTGAGTGTTGTTGATGGCCAGTTGCAGGGGGATTTTTTCGAGCCTCTCATCCGAGGAATTCCTGATTTTCACCCTGAGTTTTGCAGGTTGCAACGGCTGGAGAACGGGGTTGTCAAACCAGGCAGTATCAATGAAAAGATTGTTTTGTTTTGCAGCTACAACAGGGACAAAGAACCACGAGATGGCAGTATCCGGTTTCACATTTGTCACGCCAGAGGTTGTCCGCTGAAAATCGGAGATGATATAAGCAACAGGGTTCATATTTCGTACCCCTGAAAACATGTCTTCTTCGCGTTTCATGACCTCTGACAAGGATCTGACAGCCGGGGATATTTTCACCTCTTCCACGAGTGTACGGAACTCATCCCGGCTGACCAGCCGTTGGTGCCGGCCTTCAAAATCAGCAGTCAGAAGCTGAAAGAGGTCTGACGGTCTGCAGGCATCCGCGATCTCGATCGCTTTGCTGCGGGCTTCATCCAGAAGCCTTCCTCCGGAAGCAAGAGCTTCCATGCTGAAGGAATTATCGATGTAGATGCTGACGGCCTGGGAGCCTTTGAGTTTTTTCTGCCGGATTGAAGATGGCAGATATGGCTGTGCGAAGACGAATACCAGGCAGGCCACTGCCAGAAGCCGGGCCAAGAGGATCAGGAGGTGTTTCAGCTGCGATCTTTTTTTTGTCTCCTGTTTGATCTCAGCGATGAACTTCACATTGGTGAAATAGATCTTTTTGTACTTCCTGAAATTAAAAAGATGAATGATAACAGGTATTGCGAGTGCGGTCAGGGCAATCAAAAAGAGGGGCTGTGCGAATACCATGCAGTTCGGATTGAAAGGGAAACAAAAGTAAAAAAAAATCCCGACGATGCCGGGATTTTATGCGTGTAATGTTCAGGATCTTTAGATCACACCCTGGTCGAGCATGGCATTTGCCACCTTCAGGAATCCTGCCACATTTGCACCTTTCACATAATTCACGTAGCCGTCCTTGTCTTTACCATATTTAACACATGATTCGTGAATGCTGCACATGATCTCATGGAGACGTTTGTCCACCTCTTTGATCGGCCAGCTGAGTTTCATTGCATTCTGCGACATTTCGAGTCCAGATGTAGCAACACCGCCTGCATTCACAGCCTTTCCGGGAGCAAAAAGAATTTTATGCTCGAGGAAAAGTTCGACGGCCTCGGGGGTGCATGGCATGTTTGCACCTTCAGCCACACAAACAACCCCATTTTTAATCAGGTGATCGGCATCTTCCTTGTTCAGTTCATTCTGTGTTGCGCAAGGCAGTGCTACATCGCACTTCACTTCCCACGGATGTTTCCCCTGATGGAATTTGGCATTCGGGAATTCATAGGAATATGGCTTTACGATATCCTGGTTTGAAGCTCTCAGTTCGAGAAGGTAATCGATCTTTTCGCCGGAAATGCCATCCGGGTCATAGATATACCCGTCGGGACCGCTGATGGTAACAACTTTTCCACCGAGTTCGGTAGCTTTGATTGCGGCTCCCCATGCCACGTTGCCAAAACCTGAGAGTGCCACGATTTTGCCTTCAACTGACATTCCGTTTGCCTTCAGCATTTCATTTGCAAAATAAACAGCTCCGAAGCCGGTAGCTTCCGGGCGGATGAGGCTGCCGCCCCAGCTCAACCCTTTACCGGTGAGAACACCGGAGTTTTCACGGGCAAGTTTTTTATACATACCGTATAAAAATCCGATTTCGCGGCCGCCCACGCCAATGTCCCCGGCAGGAACATCGGTTTCGGGACCGATCACTTTCCAGAGTTCAAGCATGAAAGCCTGACAGAAACGCATGATTTCCGAATTGGATTTACCCTTCGGGTCGAAATCCGAACCGCCTTTTGCACCACCCATCGGCAATGTGGTAAGACTGTTCTTGAAAATCTGCTCAAATCCGAGGAATTTCAGGATGCTGAGATTTACACTGGGATGGAACCGAAGACCTCCTTTGTAAGGACCAATTGCATTGTTGAACTGAATGCGGTATGCCCGGTTAACCTGCACTTTGCCGTTATCATCCACCCAGCTGATCTTGAAAGTAAAGATCCGGTCAGGATCAACAAGACGCTCGATGATGTTAGCTGACTCAAAATGAGGGTTTTCGTTGTAGACTTCTTCGATCGATTCAAGTACTTCCCTTACAGCCTGAAGGTATTCCACTTCACCCGGATTCCTTTTCTCCAGGTCGTTCATGATTTTCTCTAGGTTCATAGTATAAATTTTTAAGATTAAAAAAGAGTTCTATGATGAATATTTTGATAAAATATCACGAAAAGCCCTGCAAAATTAAGTTATTAAAGCGAGTTAACAAATGAAATGAGGGGATTTTTTTTACCTGGGAAACCAACCCGTTTCCAGTCAAAAAACGGACGAGACGTTTCCGACTGATTTTTTAACGGATCACCCGGATCAGGCTGTCATTCCTGAATATTTTGACGGATGACACTTTCCCTGAAGGATCGTACTCAATTTCCTCCCCGTCTTTGAGGTTATTCTTATAAGGCACGTCATGGCTGACTTTCCCGTCAGGAAAAAATGAACGCTGATTCCCGGTCCCGTGGGTAAATTGCCCCTCCCCTACGATATCCCCGTTGAAATTAAAATAGAACCACTTTCCTGCAAAAAACCCGTTCAGGTATTGCCCCTGTACTTTTATGCGGTTGTTGGGATGGTATTCGCGGTAAGGACCGTTAAGAATCCCGTTCATGTAGGTTGTCTCCGATGATTTTCCTCCATCCAGAAACCAGGTAGTCGAAAGTCCGTCGAGATTTCCCTTGTCGTAATTCTGCAGCTCCTTCTTCTTTTTCAAAGGGTAATAACGGATCAGCGGTCCCTGCAGAATGCCTTCCTTATAAAAACATTCAAGCTGAATATCCCCATTGGGAGAATAAAATACTGCTTTCCCATAATATTTTCCTCCCCTGACATGAACAACCGATTTCAGCGTACCGTCAGGATAGTACTCCTTTTTCGTATCCTTGCACGAAGGAAAAAGGAGCAGAAAGCCCAGCAGGAGAATCAGAACCCCATGTTTTTTCATAGAAAAGAAGGTTATTGAAACAGGTGTATCGTCCCTTCAATCCCGGTGATCAGCATCTGGATGGCAATCACTGAGAGGATCAGTCCCATGATGCGTGTAACAACCTTCAGTATCCCCGGGTTCACCCGGGAAGCCAGTTTCTGGCTTGAGATAAAGAGGAGATAGGTGATGAGGCACATAACGGCAAAAACAGCAATGACAAGGACTACATTCACGACTGATTTTCCGGCCCCGACAAA
Organism: Bacteroidota bacterium; assembly: GCA_026391795.1. Taxonomy (GTDB): domain Bacteria; phylum Bacteroidota; class Bacteroidia; order Bacteroidales; family FEN-979; genus FEN-979. The sequence continues at coordinate 25,472 of JAPLDI010000049.1, read as the reverse complement.
ATTCATCGCTGCTGAGATGGTTCCGGGTCCTGCAAGCAGCGGCGTTCCGAGTGGTGTAATGGCAAGGTCCTCAGCCAGGTTACCCATATCCTCATGATGCAAGGGAGCTTGCGAATGCATGGTCGAATCCTTTGCATTCAGCAGGTTATATCCCATCATAAAAACGATCAGACCGCCCGCAATCTGAAAAGCCGGAAGGGTTATGCCAAACATCCGGAAAATGACGTGCCCGAAAACGCTGAAAACAGCAATGATGAAAAATGCAACGAGGACCGCTTTTAAAGCCACTTTCCGTTGCGTTTTCTTGTCAAAATCAGAAACCATTCCGATAAAAACAGGTAAATTTCCGACCGGGTTGAGCATCGCAAAGAAACCCATGAAAACCGTAAAACTATGCAGCCAATAGTCCTTTATCATCTTATTTCAACTTATTCACCGTTAAAGAATATTCTTTTATTTCCGAGACAAACCGTTGCAGGATTTTTCCTGAAAAATCGTTGGAAAGGTCCATTCTTTCCGGATGCCACTGAACTCCCAGCATAAATGATCTCCCCTTTGGATCGCTCCACTCAATTCCTTCAATAACGCCATCGTCTGCCTGTGCATTTTTCTTCAGGTCTTTTCCCAGGCTAAGGGCTGCCTGGTGATGGTTTGTTGTGACCATACCCGTATCACAGCCAACAATGCTGCGCAACAGCGATTTCGGGTCCAGCCTGACGGAATGGTAGCAGCGGATATAATCATCACATTGATGAACAACAGTTGTCCATGCCTTTTCCTTTACCTTTTCTTCCTGGCCTGATTCAGAATCGGCCATAATGGAAGTCTCGGCCGCAGAAGCATCCCTTTCGATGCCAGTCTTTTTCCCCGGATGTGTTATTTTCATATAGGAAGGGATATCGGTGATCAGCGATCCGCCCATGAAAACATTCAGCATCTGTTCGCCACGGCAGATCCCAAGAATGGGCATTTTCAGTGTAAGGGCATTATCAATGAGTGTCTTTTCCAGTACATCCCGGTCATGGTCAACATCCTTGCAATCGTCGCGGTTACCGGCCATGTATAATGAGGGATCAATATCCCCTCCCCCGGTCAGGACCAAACCCGAGCAACTTTGCAACTCCTTGAGTGCATCCTGGGGTTTCAGGGAACTGAGATCGACAAAAAGGATGGTAGAATCTGCTTTCCGTATCCAGTTCAGGTAGTTCGGAGATGCCTTTGAAAGTGCCACTTTCAGAAATTTTCCGTTGTCCGGGCTGAAGCTGGTCAGGAAGGGAATGGCAATGCCCAGGAGGGCAACGAGTAAAATCTTCTTCATAATCCGATGGTTATCCAATGCAAAAATAATCTGTTCCATAGATTTATTCCTATCCAAGTGAAAAATAATATGCACGAGTAAAAGCGATATATTCAGCTGTAAACGCATTGTCGTCATAATGGATGATCAACTCTTCCCTGACGGGCATTGAACAGGGCTGCAGGCTGAAACAGTACAATTTTCTGTTCACCGGTTTTCGGGGTTTCGGCTTTACATCCATCTGCTTCTGAAGGAACAATCCCGATGATGCGGCAAGTGTTTCAAAACAGGTTCCTTCCGCTGAGGGCAGGATCACCCAAAAAGTCCCGCCCGGAAGCAGCAGTTTATTTACACCCGAAACAAGCTCCCCGGGGCTGAGCAGAGCAGCATGCCGGGCAAGGTTTCTCCGGTCATCCGGAGATGGAAGTGAACCGGAAAAGTAGGGTGGATTGGTAATGATCAGGTCGTACTTTTTATCGGATGTTTGTGAAAAATCCTGAAGTGAGATGTGGACCGGGTTCAGTTGATCGCTCCAGGGACTACCCCGGAAGTTCGCTCCGGCCTGTTGTACTGATTTTTCATCCCTGTCGATCGCATCGATCCGGGCATCCGATTTTTGTGCAAGCATCAGGGCGATCACCCCGCAGCCGGTACCAATCTCCAGAATGGACCGCGCAGGTTCCGGTTCAGCCCAGCACCCGAGAAGGATGGCATCGGTGCCGATCCGCATCGTGCTGTGGTCATCTTCAACCACGAATTGCTTGAAACGGAAAGCCATGTCCGGTTACAGATAGATGTCGATAAGTCCTTCAGGGGCGCGGATGTGAAGTTCTCTCTTCTTCCTGTCGACTTTCAGGATGACTTCATCCACAAGGGGGACCAGGAGCTCCTTCTCGCCGAAGGCAATCTGCAGGAGGGATTGCTTTGGAAGATCCATCACTTTTGTGAGGAAGCCGATAGTACCGTGTATTTCGTCGATCACGGCAAATCCGGTTACTTCATGATAATAAAACTTTTTGCCTTTCAGGGGAGGAAGAGCGTTGAGCGGGAGATACATTTCGCGTCCGGTGTAGACCGCAGCATCCTGGGCATTGTTCACATCTTCAAAATGAAGAAGTGCCCTACGGCCCGACTGAATCTCAATGGATGCAATTAAAAAAGGAACCCATTCACCATCCAGATCGAGGTAAACAGATTCCAGTTTTCTATAGTGCAGGGGTTCGTCTACATCCAGGAATGCAGCAACCTGACCTTTACTACCAAATGGCTTTGAAATCTTTCCCAGGTAATAAAAATCATCTTTGTTCATGGGAACAAAAAGGTTCCGGTTATTCCTCTTTAGGCTCTTCTGCCGGAGTTTCCGGTTCCTGAGGTGCAGATTCGGGTTCAGCGGCAGCTTCTTCCTTAACTTCGGCTTCGGCCACAACTTCTTCTTTCACTTCAGCCGGTGCTTCTGCAACAACTTCTTCCTTTGCTTCAGCTTCAGGTTCTTCCGCAGCATGAGCTGCGGCTTTCATTTTCGCAGCAGCTTCAACTTCTGCATCGGCTTTTGCCTGCAGTTCTGCAATTGCTTCTTTCCTGGCTTCGGCTTCTGCTTCAGCAACTTTAGCAAGTTTTTTAGCAACCAAGGCTGCTTTTGCTTCATTCAGTTTGATTTCGTTGTCCAGCTGTTCTTTTTTGCTGTCCTTTGCTTTCAATTCATTTTCCCGGATCTTGCTGACAATCTTCGCCTGTTTCTCAGCAGCCCAGGCCTGGAACTTTTCTTCTGCCTGTTCCGGTGTCATGGCGCCCTTTTTCACACCCTGTAACAGGTGGAATTTATAGAGCACTCCTTTATACGATAAGATCGCTTTGACAGTGTCGGTAGGCTGGGCGCCTTTTTGCATCCAGTCAATGGCTTTGTCAAAGTTCAAATCAATTTCAGCGGGTTTGGTGAGTGGGTTGTAGGTGCCAATTCTTTCGATGAATCTTCCTTCCCGTGGTGCACGACCATCCGCAATGACAATGTGGTAAAAAGGTTGTCCCTTTTTGCCTTTTCTCTGCAATCTGATTTTCGCTGGCATTTTTACGTGTTAATTAATGATGATTACTCTGATTAATTTAAGGGGTGCAAATGTCGGGATTATTTTCGAATTGACAAAGAAAAGTACGGATAAATGACAATTTCGTATCATTGGGTGGGTAATGGCTGAGATGAAAAAGATTTCAATTCCAGCCTTCTCCTACTTTTTAAACCCTGCGCTTGCTTCATCAAGTAACCGCATGTCATCGGGCGACAGACAGAACTTCATGGCACCGGTATTTTCTTCTGCGTGCTTCGTTTTGGTTGCACCTGGAATGGCGACAACCGTTTCACCTGAAAAATTTATCAACCAGTTCAGGGCCACCTGCGAAGGAGTCTTGTCATATTTAATGGCAAGGGTTGTCACCAAATCTGTCACAGGCTTGCTTTTCTCCAGTCCTTTCGGCCTGAACATTGGGGTATATTTCCGGAAGCCTATGTTCTTCAGCAGTTCGGGATTGTTGTGAAATTTCCCTGTAACCAGTCCCTGTGCCAGCGGAGAATAGGCAATGATGGTGATCCCGAGCTCCTTTGCCGTATCCAGAATCCCGTTCGATTCAATCTTCCGCTGAAGCAGGTTGTACTGTACCTGGTTTGAGACGAGGCTGATGCCTGATTTCTGAAGCGTCTCCCAGGCACTTCGCATCTGTTTTGCCGAAAAGTTGCTGACGCCCACATATTTTATCTTCCCGGCCCCGACCAGTTTTGCCATCGCTTTCATCTCCTGAACCTCCGATGAAAAGCCATATGGCTGATGAACCTGGTACAGGTCAATGGGAAATGGACTCAAACATGCGAGTCGTTCATCAATGGTTCTCAGGATGTTCGAAGCAAAACGGAACATCGGCCACCACTTGGTTGCAATGATCACTTCTCCCGGTTTTTTCCCCAATTCAGTCAGGGATTTTGACAACATCCTTTCAGAGGCGCCCTTCCCGTAAAGCTCTGCTGTATCAAACCAGTTGATTCCTCCCTCCAGACTGATACGTACGATATCCCGGATCATTTCATCTTCGAGGGAAGGCCAGAATTTTCCGGCAAAATTGCCATGTTTGCTGAATTGCCAACAGCCCAGACCGATTGGCGTAATATTCACATCCGACTTTCCAAGTTTTCTTAACATGAGTTGATTTTCCATATTGATAAAGGGATTACAGGAAAAATGGCGGATGCCATCATCCGGATTCTACAAAAGATTAATGAGTGGCGACTATTTATCGAATTTGATGTACCGGTCACTTGCCGTTCCGCAGAGCGGACATTCCTTGGCGGGCTTAGCCACATCAAACGTATTCCCGCATTTCGGGCATACCCAGTAAACCATCGGCAGAGATGCGGCTTTCCCGGCTTTCAAAGCTTCGAGCGCCTTGTTGTAAAAGATCAGGTGGTTCTTCTCTGTGTTCAAGGCCCACCGCATCGATTTGACCCCGTCTTTTACATCCTCGTCATTGGCCGTTGCGATAAACCCGGGATACATGGTCGAGATCTCATAGGATTCTCCTTTTACGGCATCTTCCAGGTTTTCCCTGGTCGTCTTAACAGTAAATTCAGGTTTTACAGCATCCACTTTCTGTCCCATATGGTCCAGTACACTCTTGTGATTGGCTGCATGGAACTCTTCCGATTTGCTTGTTGCAGTAAACATGATGGCAATGGCGGTGAGCCCTTCCTTTTTTGCCTGAGCGGCATAAGCGGCATATTTTGCACTTGCAGTTGATTCGCCTTTGAAGGCGGCTTTCAGGTTGGCAACTGTTTTTTCATTGCCGCCCATACCGTACCCGGCAAATAAGCAAAGGGCAAGGATGGATAAAATTGTCTTTTTCATATTCACAAATTAATTTACACGTTTGTAATTGAATTAAAATTTCAGTTATCGAATAATAGGATTAAATCCCGCATAATTTAACATCGTCCCATATCCCATATCCCATATCTCACATCCCACATCTCACATCTCACATCTCACATCCCACATCCCGCATCTCACATCCCACATCTCACATCCCACTTACAGCCCAACCATATACTCATAAACCAGGCTCCCACCCAGGTAGCCGGTTATTCCTACAAACAGGAATGCAAGAAAGAAGATTCCCATCGCTGCATATTTCAAGCGGGTCTCCTCCTTTCCAAGGTAAACCAGCAGGATACGGAAAAGAGCGGCAATGATGATGGTAACCAGCGTGCAGGTTGCGAAAAGCTCATGTCGTTCACGAAGGGCTCCGGCCTCCCCTTCCATGGACGAGGTAAGAAAATATCCTGTTCCGAAAGCTACGATCGCTGCAAGGACGCCCAGCATCTCAAGATAAAAACCCATTTTTGAAAGGCATTTTTCCTTACTGAAAAGAAGACTTGCCAGGTCGGCGAGGAAGCCAACCATGATGATGACGATCGGAAAATGAACCACCATCGGGTGTGAATGACTGAGATCGAACATACATTTTTAATTTATAACAAAAATAAGAAAAATCCACCTGTTTAAAAATATAATCAAAGAAAATTCAATTGCACGGTGGCCTAAAGTGTTACATGAATTCGGCGACAATAGTTTTCAACAAACAGAATTCAACCCCTATTTTCTGTAATTTTACAACACCGGAAAAAGTCTGTTCTTCTCCTCCGGAAATTCTCTCAAACCCTTTGTTGGAAAGGTTTATCAAACATAACATGGTCGACTTCGTTCATCTTCACGTACACTCGCAGTTCTCCATCCTCGATGGTGCTTGCAAACTCCCTGACCTGATCGGGAAGGCAATCGCCGATGGAATGAAGGGTGTTGCCGTGACCGACCATGGAAACATGTTCGGAATCAAGGAATTTCATGATGAGGCCAGCAAACATGAGGGGTTCAAGCCGATCATCGGGTGCGAGACCTATGTGGCAAGACGGGGTCATATGGACAAGACCGAGATTATTGACCGGAAAGGGGATCACCTTATCCTTCTCGCAAAAAATTATACAGGGTACCAGAATCTTAGCCGGCTGATCTCCCTCTCCTGGATTGACGGGCATTATTACAAACCAAGAATTGACAAGGAGCTTCTCAGGCAATACCATGAAGGGCTGATCGCCTCCTCTGCCTGCCTGGCAGGTGAGATCCCGCGGGCAATCCTTGCCGGCACCCCGGAAAAGGCGATCCGTGCCATCAACGAGTACAAAGAGATCTTCGGGGAGGACTTCTACCTCGAACTGATGCGCCACTCTGCCACAGATCCAGGCCGCGTTTCCGATGTCTACAAACGTCAGACAGTCGTGAATGAAGCACTCGTGGTTCTCTCGGAGAAAACAGGAGTAAAACTGATTGCAACGAATGACGCACATTACCTGAATGAGCAGGATGCCGATGCGCACGACCGTCTTCTGTGCCTGAATACAGGGAAAGACCTGGATGACCCGACCCGCTTGCGCTATACAGGCCAGGAATGGATAAAGACAAGGGTCGAGATGCAGGAATTGTTCAGGGATATACCGGCAGCGCTGGAGAATACGATGGAGGTGTTTGAAAAAATCGAGTTCTACCCCCTGAACCGAGAACCGATCATGCCTGACTTCCCCATCCCGGAAGGATATGAGGATGCCGACGATTACCTTCGTTACCTCACATACGAAGGCGCAAAAAAACGATATGCGGAAATGACTCCCGAGATTACCGAACGGATCGAATTTGAGCTTCAGACGATCCGGAAGATGGGCTATCCCGGGTATTTTCTTATCGTACAGGATTTCCTGAATGCAGCCCGGGACATGGATGTTTCGGTTGGGCCGGGACGGGGTTCTGCCGCCGGCTCCGTTGTGGCCTATTGCACCCACATCACCGATATCGACCCCTTAAAATACGACCTTCTTTTTGAGCGTTTCCTTAGCCTTGAACGGATCTCACTTCCCGATATCGATATTGACTTTGATGAAGACGGAAGAGACAAAGTAGTGAAATGGGTGGTTGAGAAATACGGCAAAGATAAGGTGGCCCAGGTCATCACCTTTGGCACCATGGCTGCGAAAATGGCCATCCGTGACATCTCCAGGGTTCAGAAGCTCCCGCTGGCAGAGGCCAACCTGCTGGCCAAGATGGTCCCGGACAAACCCAAAATCACCCTGAAACAAGCCTATAAAGAGGTCCAGGAGCTGGATGAGGCCCGGAGGTCAAATAACCCCCTCATCTCCGAAACCCTGAAATTTGCTGAAATACTCGAAGGCTCTGTCCGTCACACCGGACTTCATGCCTGCGGGATCATCATCGGGAAATACAACCTCATCGATCACATCCCGGTAACCACTTCCAAAGATTCGGCTACACTGCTGGTTACACAATATGACGGGGATCACATCGAAAAGGTAGGGATGCTGAAGATGGACTTTCTGGGATTAAAGACCCTGGCCATCATCAAGGATGCCATAAAAAACATCCAGCGCTCACGGTCCATCCAGGTGGAAGTGGAAACGATCCCGTTTGACGACCCGCTTACCTATCAGCTTTTCAGCCAGGGAAAGACCACCGGCATCTTCCAGTTTGAGTCGGACGGGATGAAGAAGTACCTGAAGGAACTTAAGCCCAACAGGATCGAAGACCTGATCGCCATGAACGCCCTCTACCGCCCGGGTCCCATGGAGTATATCCCGAAATTTATCAACCGTAAACATGGAAGGGAGAAGATCGAGTACGATGTGCCGGCGATGGAGAAATACCTGAAAGACACCTACGGCATCACCGTTTACCAGGAACAGGTGATGCTTCTTTCGATGGAGCTGGCCGGTTTTAGCAGGATCGAGGCCGACAAACTGAGAAAAGCCATGGGAAAGAAGATCGAAGCGGATATGGCAAAGCTTCAGCCCAAGTTTTTCGAAGGATGCAAGAGCAATGGGATCACTGAAGTGACGGCCCGGAAAATCTGGAACGACTGGGAATCCTTTGCACGCTATGCCTTCAACAAATCGCACTCCACCTGCTATGCCTATGTCGCATACCGGATGGCATACCTGAAAGCACATTACCCGGGTGAATTCATGTCGGCCGTGCTTAGCCGGAACATGCACGACATCAAGGAAATCACCAACTTTATTGAGGAATGCAAGCGCATGTCAATCGATGTTCTGGGTCCCGATATCAATGAAAGTGACCAGCAGTTTGTCGTTAATAAAAAAGGTCAGATCAGGTTTGGGATGGCTGGAATAAAAAATGTCGGCGAAAATGCAGTGCAGAGCATCATCGAGGAGCGAACCCTGAATGGCCCTTTCAAGGATATTTTCGACTTCATGTCGCGGGTCGATCTTCGTTCAGTCAACAAAAGAAGCGTTGAATCCCTTGCAAAAGCAGGCGGGTTCGATTGTTTCCCGGGGACTCACCGGGCGCAGTATTTTTATAAAATACCGGGAGAGGAGATCCTGTTCCTCGAAAAACTTCTAAGGTATGCCGGAGATGCACAGGCAAGGGCTGCCAGCAGGCAGCATTCCCTTTTCGGAGGCGAACAGGAAGTTATGCTGCCAAAAATTGAGCTTCCGGCTTGTCCACCCTGGAAGAAAATGGATCAGCTGAAATTCGAGAAGGAGATCATCGGCTTTTACATGTCGGGGCATCCCCTGGACGAGTTCAGGCTCGAGATCGAAAACTTCTGTACCGTTTCGATAGGGGAACTGAAATCAGACATGAAACTTTATAAAGGAAAGGAAGTGGTGTTCGCAGGGATTGTCACAGAGGCAACACACCGTACCGGCAAGACGGGAAAACCCTTCGGTTCCTTTATCGTTGAAGACTACTTCGACTCCATCCAGATCATGTTGTTTTCGGAAGAATTCCTGAAAATGAAACATTTCCTGGAGGTCGATTGCTTCGTTCATATCAAGGCGAAAGTGGAAGCAAGGTATGATTCACCTGATCAGTTAAACCTTCGGATCAGTAGTGTGACCCTGCTGCAGGAGGTATTTGAAAAATTCGCAAAGAGCATAACGGTCAACCTGTCTCTTCAGGATGTTACCAAAGAAAAGATTGCCTTTCTTCTCGCACTCTCGAAGAAGCATAAAGGGAAAAACCAGCTGCGTTTCCAGGTGAAGGATGAAGAGGAAAAGCTCAGCATTGAACTTCCCTCAAAAAAGATCAGGGTGGAAGCAAAAGAATTTTCCCGGGGACTGGCCGAAACTCCTGAATTCAGCTTTAAAATCAATTGACCGGAAATTTAAAATCGTATCTTTGTTGAACGCGATACGGAAATCGGAAATCGGAAATCGGAAATCGGAAATTGGAAATCGGAAATCGGAAATCAGAAATCGGAAATCGGAAATCGGAAATCTGAAATCGGAAATCGGAAATCAGAAATCGGAAATCGGAAATCGGACTTCAGACCTCAGACCTCAGACCTCAGACCTCAGACCTCAGATCACTGATCAACCCATAAAGTAAAACATAAAAACACAAAATCATGTTTCAGACACTCACAGATGCCACCTTTGAAGAACAGGTTATCCGCTCGGATAAATTAGCTGTTGTAGATTTTTCTGCAGAATGGTGCGGCCCCTGCCGCATGGTCTCCCCCATTATTCATGAACTGGCAGATGAATATGAGGGAAGAATTGTAGCCGGAGAGGTGAATGTTGATGAAAATCCATTGATCACCGCGAATTATAAAGTCAGGAATATTCCGACAGTCCTGTTTTTTAAAAACGGAGAAGTTGTCGACAAGCAGGTTGGTGCCGTCCCAAAGTCAACCTATAAGAATTTAGTGGAGAAGTATCTTTGATGTGAGATGTGAGATGTGGGATGTGGGATGAAGCAATAATCTATCCAGCATCGAGCATCCAGCATCCAGAATCCAGCATCCACACAAAATCCCTGAAAATAAATTAACAGAATCCCAACATGTCCCCTCTTGATCAGTCCAGGGTCCAGTCCTTTGGTTCGCTTGAGTTCATTGCCCGTCAGGTTGTAGAGGGATTTATCACCGGACTGCATAAGAGCCCGTTTCACGGCTTTTCCGTCGAATTTGCAGAACACCGCCAGTACAATGTGGGAGAGTCGGTGAAGAACATCGACTGGAAGCTGTATGGACGTACAGACCGGCTTTATTCAAAACGTTACGAAGAGGAGACGAACCTCCGCTGCCAGATCCTCATCGACAACTCCTCCTCGATGTATTACCCCGTCATTGAGAAACCCACCATTGATCATCCCAACAAGATCACATTTTCAGTCTATGTTGCCGCTGCCCTCATCTACCTCTTCCGGAAACAACGGGATGCAGCCGGCATCAGCATCTTTTCCGACAATATCGAACTCCATACATTGGCAAAATCAAGCTCTGTTCATCACAAATACCTTTACGGGGAACTGGAACGGATGCTGAAACCCATTTCGCCGGATCAACATAAAAATACAGCTGCCGCTGATGCGCTTCACCAGCTGGCAGAACAGATCCACAAACGGTCGCTCGTCATTATCCTCAGTGACATGATGGAAAGCAATGCCCGGACAGAAGAATTATTCGCTTCGCTGCAGCACCTGAAGCATAATAAACATGAAGTGGTTCTGTTTCATGTTACCGATAAAAAGAAAGAACTCGAATTTGATTTCGAAAACCGTCCCTACCGGTTTATCGACCTGGAGAGCGGTGAGGAGCTTAAGGTTTTTCCTGCCAAAGTCAGGGAACACTACATGGAGGCTGTCGGCAGGTACAAAACCGAACTCAGGCTCCGTTGTGCACAATACCACATCGACTTCGTGGAAGCAGATATCAACGCCGGGTTTGAACATATACTGCTGCCTTACCTGGTAAAGAGAAGCAAGTTATTCTGATACATCCATAACGGATCAAAATCACCATTCTATGAAAAAAACAATCTTTTCTTTTGTTGTGGTTCTCGTGGTAACGGGAACAGGATTTTTACCGTTTACACTCCTGTCGCAGGAGGTGATTCCTCTTGCTGCACAGGAAGTGACCGCTCTTCCGGCACCACAGACCGACGGAGGTATGCCATTGATGCAGGCCCTGAAAAACCGTCATACCAGCCGCGAGTTTTCAGGAAAGGAGCTTTCGGCCCAGCAGCTGTCGAACCTGCTGTGGGCAGCCTGCGGAATCAACCGGCCCGATCTGAAGAAACGGACAGCTCCCAGTGCAATGAATTACCAGGAAATTGATGTTTATGTTTCAACGGCAAAGGGATTATTTCTCTACAATGCCGAAAAACATAATCTTGTACAGATCCTGAAAGAAGATATACGCGACAAGACCGGGATCCAGGATTTTGTAAAAACAGCGCCGGTCAACCTTATTTTTATTGCTGACTTCACGAAAATGTCGAAGTCGGACGATAAAGGAAAAGAGGCTTATGCGATGGCCGACGCTGCCTTCATCAGTGAAAATGTATACCTCTTCTGCGCTTCGGATGGGTTGGCCACAGGGGTTCGTGCATACATTGACAAGGATATCCTTGGAAAGGCCATGAATTTAAAACCCGGGCAGTATATCATGCTTGGGCAATCGGTGGGCTACCCGAAAGAGAAGTAGAAGCAGGACAGAGAAGGAAGGTCAGGCGGACTGGTGATGTTTAATCTCTTTTGCCATCCGGAGAATGATCCGGTCGGCAATTCCCACAAGCTTATAGTGGGCCAGAAAGATCAGTTTCCCCCTGTATTCACAACGGACATATGCACCGTACAGTTTCCAGTATTTCTCCCGGTCATAATGCACAAAATAATCCAGCTCGCCAAGCGGGTTGAAAACGGGAAAGGGAGTTGGAATGCGGATCTCAAGGGTATGATAGAACGGGGATATAGCGGTATTTTTATTGATCATTTCGTCGATTTCCTTTTCCACCTCCGTCCCGGGTTCGTTGATCCCCCTTAACAATGCCTGGGAAGCATAGGCAACAGCAAACAGAAAGTGCGCCACATCACTGTCTTCAGAACGGATCAACCGGCTGAATGATTCAACCTGCTGAGGGGTCACCGGCAGTTTGAAGAGTTTGCCCTTATGATCAGCCTTAAACTCCGTTTCGTTGACCGACAACCGCGTGTATTCATCATTCGAGGTCAGGGTGTCCTTGCAATTGATCGCTGACAGCCTTACCTCCGAAGGATTCTCCTCAGGGGAGGAAGTGCAGAGGGTCACAAAGTCGCCGGAACTTAAGAGGGAATTGAATAAAACTTTCAGGGAGTTGGCATGATTTTTAAGGAACCCGGCAGAAAGGCTGACGGTCTGCGTCAAAGCAAACATACCCGGAACGATTACGCGCTTACCCAATGTTGCCATGAAAACAGGATCGTGAATCTCATTGGTATCATGGGTGGCGCGACAGAACTCAATGATCTCTGCATCCCTGAAAATAACCTTTTTCTGCTTCATCTACTTGAGTACAATATCTTCAATGACACTTGATTTTACTTCATCATTCAATGCCCCGACAATCTTTGAACGGGAAAATGAAAGCTCCTGCCGCAAGGCAGCAGAATCGACTTTCACGAAAAGGATCCGGTTGCGGATGTACAATCCGTGTGTGTGCTTCTCCACCATAGGTCCCACGATCTTTCCCCATGACTGAATCACTTTCGTTTCATTCAGCTTGTCTTCGAGGTGATAGGAATGCAGGAACTCCCGGATTGCATCTCCCAACGACTGGTCATTGGACCGTGGCATCTGGCTTTTTTTTAACGTGCAAAGGTACAAAAATCAGGAAGAGGTGGTTGTGGAAATCGTGAATATTTTATGATCGATCTCCATGCTGTCAAAAATCTTCCGGATGCGCTCTTCTGAAGTATCGGTGATGAATACCTGGCCAAAATTATTTTCACTTACCAGGCTGATCAGCTGCTGCACGCGAAGATCATCGAGTTTGTCAAATACGTCATCAAGGAGCAGGACAGGTTTGTATCCTTTGATACCTTTCATATAATCGAATTGCGCCAGTTTGATAGCGATCACAAATGATTTCTGCTGTCCCTGCGACCCGAAACGTTTAACCGGGTACCCCGATATGATAAATTCCAGGTCATCCTTGTGAATCCCCACGGTCGAGAATTGCGCTGAACGATCGCGTGCAACGGCATCTTCCAGGAGCGTGCCGAATTCGGCTTCGTTCAGCTGCGAGAGGTAACGGATATCCACAGTTTCATCGGCACAGCTGATATAACTGAAATAGTGCCTGAATATCGGGATAAACCGCTCGAGAAAATCCTTCCGTTTTATATGAAGTGCGGTGCCAAGCCGGATCATCTGGTCATCCCAGATCTCGAGTTCACCGGAATCGAAATAATGCTTGTCCGAAAAAGCTTTGAGCAGCGCATTCCGCTGAAAGAGCGCCTTGTGATAAGTAATCAGGTCATCAAGGTAAAACTTATCGAACTGGGAGATCACGCTGTCGATATACTTTCTTCTGATCTCACTGCCTTCGTTGATCAGGTCGCGGTCATAGGGAGAGATCATCACGACCGGAAACTGACCAATGTGATCGGCCAGCCTTTCATATTCCTTCTTATTGAAAAGGAATTTCTTTCGGTGGTTCCTTTTCTGGATGCATTGCATGTGATCGGCGGAATCGTCATTACGGATACAGGTGCCATGAATGGCAAAATAGTCCTCCTGGTGACGGATGTTCTGGCTGTCGATCGGGTTGAAGTAACTTTTGCAGAAAGAGAGGTAATAAATGGCATCGATCAGGTTTGTCTTCCCCACCCCGTTATTCCCAACCAGGCAGTTGATCTTGTCTGAGAACTGGTAATCAGCCTGCGAGTAATTCTTAAAGTTCGTTAACGAAAGTTTTTTGAGGTACATGGTCAGACGTTAATGGTACGGATTTCTGCTGCGACCTCCTCCATCAGCCACATGGGTGTAGATGTAGCTCCGCAGACGCCGACATCGCCGACACCGGAAAACCATTCGCTGCGCAGGTCTTCTTTTGAGGATACCAGGTGCGTATTGGGATTTACATCTTTACAGACCTGGTAAAGGATGAGCCCATTGGAGCTTTTCTTACCGCTGACAAAGATCACGGCATCAAACTTTACGGCAAATTCCTGCAATTTACCCGACCGGTTGGATACCTGCCGGCAGATCGTGTCGTTCCAGCGGAAATCGATTTTCCCTCCCGGAGTTGCAGTTTCCATCCGTTGACGGATCTCTTCAACGATCGACTGAAACCCGCTTACACTTTTGGTTGTTTGGGCATAGAGATGCACAGGCCTGCTGAAATCGATCTTGTCAAGGTCTTCCCTGTTTCCGATTACAATAGCCTGGCCCAGGGTCTGACCACGCAAACCGTTGACTTCAGCATGGCCTTCCTTTCCGTAAATCACGATCTGGCCACCTTTGTCACTCATCTCGTCAAATCCATACCGGATCTCATTCTGCAGGTTCAGCACGATCGGACAAGAGGCGTCGAGCAGTTCCAGGTTGTTTTCAAAGGCGATACGATAGGTTTCGGGAGGCTCTCCATGAGCACGGATCAGGACTTTACAGTCATGAAGTTTACTGAGTTCATCCTGTTCGATGATGATCAATCCCATATCCTTAAGCCGCTTCACCTCCATATTGTTATGAACAATATCCCCCAGGCAATAGAGCTTTTCGCTTTTGGCCAGTTCCCGTTCGGCAATCTCGATGGCATACACTACGCCGAAACAAAACCCGGAATGTGGATCGATTGTTACATTCATAACTGGCAAAGATACAAATTACAAGCGGACAAGCGGACAGGTTGAGCGAGTGAAACGAGCGAAATCCTCGTAAGCATAGCGAACGGGATGGACAAGTCAGACAAATTGCACAGGGATCAATCGCCGGCATATAATTTTCTGCCTTTTGTTTCCGGGAAGGTCCAGACCCATGCACCGGTCAGCAGGGCAAACAGGGCGGCAAGCGAGATCCCCCCACCAAGTCCGTACCGCATTGCAATAACGGAGATGATGACAGGCGTGAAGAATTGTATGCCCCTTGCAAGGTTGAACGCAGATCCCATGGCCGTGCTGCGGATGGAGGTCGGAAAGAGTTCAGAGAACAGCGATCCGAATCCGCCGAACATCCCCGTACCAAAACCGACCATGAACATGAAGAAGAGAATGACCAGGTTGTACATCACGATCGTATCCCAGAATATTGTCACCATGACCAGGCCGAGCGCCATGACAACAGAATAGATACTGTATGCCGGCCGCCGGCCAAGACGGTCAGCCACAAAACCAAAACCAAGGTATCCCAGGAATCCTCCCGTCTGGGTCACGAGAATCCAGAGCGCCGACTTGGTAAGGGTAAAATGCCTCTCCGAATGGAGGTAGCCCGGCATCCAGGAGTAGGTAAGCCAGTAGGCTGACATATCAAAGATAGCCAGGATAAGTCCAAGGATAAAATACTTGCGGTTTGCGGAGGAGAAGAGTTCCAAAAAGTGCTTAATCCCGGTACTCCCTTTATCCAGGATGGAAGTAAGTCCCGATTTAAGGATCTGTTTCCTGTAAAGCCAGAGGTCGGATTCGGGAAGGTGCCGGCGGATAAATAGTACCAGTATGGCCGGGAGCAGGGATATAAAAAAACAATACCGCCAACCGATAACCGGAGCAACCAGTCCGCCGACAATGGAGGCAAGCGCAATTCCAAGAGGCGCACCAGTCTGCATCATAGCGCAATAACGTCCGCGGACCTTTGCAGGGAATGTTTCACCGATATAGGTCTGTCCCGTACCCCATTCGCCCCCGACGCCCAACCCGGTAAGAATCCGGAAGATCATCAGCATCCAGAAGCTTCCTGAAAGTCCTGACAGAAAGGTCCCGACGGAATAGGTCAGGATGGTCCACTGAAGGACCGATTTCCGGCCGAACCGGTCGGCAAGGACCCCGAAGATCACGCCCCCGATCGCCGTTGCTGCAAGAGTCGCTCCCAATACATACGACATCTCCATGTCAGAAAAATGGTATTCCTTTGAGATGGGGATAAGCAAAAATGTGAACAGGATCAGGTCATAGAAATCAAATATCCAGCCTGCCCAGCTCATCCCCAATATCTTGTAATGCTGTGAAGTCAATTTCTCGTACTCGTTCAGAAATTTCGGGCGCTGTTCAGCAGAAGTGGAAAATGGGATTTCAGGCATCAGGGTTCAGGTTTGGAGCAGGATTATCAGAACAAATGTAGAAGTTTTTAAAGTTCATAAAGTTTATAAAGTTTGTAAAGTTTATAAAGTTTGTAAAGTTATAAAGTTCGTAAAGTAAATGTAAATTTGTATCAGGCATTAGGCTTTAGGTATTAGGCAATAGAAATCAGAAATCAGAAATCAGAAATCAGAAATCAAAAATCAGAAATCAGCATCCAGCATCTGCATCCATGAAAACAAAATCTATCCTTTCCCTCTTCGCTGTAATTCTAATAACAAACCCGTTTACAATGCAGGCCCAGCATCTAAGCAACGAAGTAAAAAAGGTCCAGTGCGATGCCATCATTGAGGCCTGCCGCCATGCATGGAACGGGTACAAGCAATATGCAAGCGGGTACGATGCACTCATGCCCATCAGCAAGAAAGGCCAGAACTGGTACTCTTCCAGCCTGCTGATGACACCGGTGGACGCATTCGATTCTTTTTACCTGCTGAAAATGAAAGCAGAGGCCGATGAAGCAAAGAAGATGATCTTTCAGGGACTGAGCTTCGACAAGGACATGGATGTTCAGCTTTTTGAGGTTTCGATCCGCTTCCTGGGAGGGCTGCTTTCCTCCTACGAACTTGACGGTGATCCCCGGTTCCTGAACCTTGCCAGGGATCTCGGCAAAAGGCTGCTTCCCGCCTTCAACTCCCCTACGGGTATGCCATACCGGTATGTCAACCTGCAGACCGGAAAAACCCGTGACCCTCTCAGCAATCCTGCCGAGATCGGAACGTACCTGCTCGAATTCGGGAAACTGACGCAATATACCGGAGATTCCATTTATTACCGCACTGCAAAAAAAGCATCGTTCGAAGTTTTTAAACGCAGAAGCAAGATCGGTCTTGTAGGTACAGTGATCGATGTGAATACAGGAACCTGGGTCAACACCGAGAGCCAGATCGGTGCACGGATCGACTCCTATTATGAATACCTATACAAGGCATGGCTGCTGTTTGGTGACAAGGAATGCAAGGCAGCCTGGGAAACCTCCAACGACGCCATCATCAAATACCTCTATGTCAAAACTTCAAAAGGTGCATTTTTCACCCGGGTGGATATGAATACAGGGAAGGAACGTCAGCCGCTCTATGGTGCCCTCGACGCTTTTTATGCGGGCATCCTGGCACTCTCCGGCAACCTGGCACTGGCAGAAAACATTCAGCAGGGAAACACCTACATGTGGGTAAAATTCCACCTCGAGCCCGAAGAATTCAATTTCCGGAATGATTCCCTTACCGCGGCGGGGTATCCGCTTCGGCCGGAAAACCTGGAAAGCTGCTTCTATCTTTACCGGATAACAAAAGATGAGCAATACCTCCGGATGGGCAAGCGGATGACGGACGACATCCTGTCGAAATGCAGAACGGCCGCCGGTTTTGCAGCGGTTAAAGATGTCAGGACAATGGAGATGGAAGATTCAATGGAAAGCTTTTTCTTTGCCGAGACTCTCAAATATGCATACCTTATCTTCGCACCCGAAAGCAACCTTGATCTGAATAAAATTGTCTTTACAACTGAAGCGCATCCATTGAAAATAGCGAGATAGGGAGCTGGCGAAATAGCGAAACTTATGAAATCAATCCGAATCATATTGTTCCTGTTGTCCCTGTTATGCAATACACTGATGCAGGCAAGGGAACTCCGATCGGGCCCGGCTTATGCCATTGACATCCTCGACTATAAGATGGAGATCGATCTTTTTCATTGCTTTGCAGCTCCTTATCCGAATGATTTTACCGGATCGCTGATTATCACGGTTAAAGCCGATTCAGCGATCCAGTTGATGAAACTGAATGCGGCAACTTTTTCCCTCCAGATCGATTCGGTGGGATTGGCAGCAACCTCTTTTTCACATTCGAACAACCTCCTGACAATTATCCTCAACCGTCTATACTCGTCCGGCGAGGTTTTTTCCATCCGGATTTTTTACCGTCACCTGGATGTTCACGACAATTATTTTACCGCGGGAAACGGCATGGTATTCACAAACTGTGAGCCTGAAGGAGCACGGTTCTGGTTTCCCTGCCACGACGTGCCGTCCGACAAAGCCACCTTCGAAATAACTGCCACAACTCCTCTGAACGTCACCCTGGCATCGAACGGGATCCTGGCTGATTCAACGGTTCATGGCGATACATTGAAGTACAGATGGGTGAGCACCGACCCGGTGGCCACCTACCTTGCCGTGATTGCTGCTTCAAACAATTACCTTCTGAAAACCCTTTACTGGCAGAAGATCTCAAATCCGGCCGACAGCATTCCGATCCGTTTCTATTATCATCCGGGAGAAAACATTACCCCTGTTTCCGATGTCATCCTTTCCCTGACCGATTTCTACTCACAGATCTTTTGTGAATATCCGTTCCGGAAAGGAGGATTTGCCAGTATGAATGAACTTTTTTATGGGGGCGGTATGGAGAACCAGACGTTGATCACGCTTTGTTATACCTGCTGGCGTGAATCTCTTGCCGCCCATGAATATGCCCATATGTGGTTCGGCGACATGATCACCTGCGCCACATGGGCCGACCTCTGGCTGAATGAAGGATTCGCTACCTGGACAACAGTCTACTGGCAGGAACAAAGCCAGGGATATGAATCCTATAAATCCTTTCTCATCACCAAATATGCGCTGCCCTATTTAGCCAACAATCCCGGCTACCCCATCTCCGATTCATCCTATGCCATACGAACACCTTCCTTCGATACCCTTTTCAACACCTATATCACCTATATGAAAGGTGCCTGCATGGTGCATCAACTGCGGTACGTCCTTGGAGATTCACTTTTTTTAAGAACGCTGAAAGCGTATGTAACCGATACGGCACTCCGGTATAAATCTGCAACCATTGGCGACCTGATGAAGGTGACCAACAAGGTTACAGGAGGAAACTACGACTGGTTCTTCCACGACTGGGTATTTCAGCCCAATCACCCTGTCTATCAGAACACCTACGAAATCCTGCACGACGGGGCAAATTCGTTCACAGTAAATTTCCTTGCAAAACAAACCCAAACAGCTCCCTCCTTCTTCCGTATGATCCTGCCGCTGAAGGTTTTCTTTGCCGACAGTACGGATACGATCGTCAGGGTAATGAACAATCTGAACAACCAGCTGTTCTCTCTGAATTTTAGCAGGCAACCGGTCCGTCTTGTTTTTGACCCCGATACCAACATCATGCTAAAGGAAGGTTCAACCGGACTCGGGATCATTGAACCGGCTGATAACCGGGTTCCTGTCAGCCTTTTTCAAAACATACCGAATCCTGCCGGCAACATTACAGACATTCCCTATTTATTAAGGGATCCTATGCACGTCAGGCTGGAAATTTTTGATGTTTCAGGAAGGATGGTTTCAGTTCCGTTTGATGGTTTCACACCCGCAGGAAGGCACATGATCACACTCGATTGCAGCGAAACCGTCGCAGGAACCTATTTTTACCGAATGACAGCAGGGAAGTATTCGATGACGATGAAGATGGTTGTTCTTCCGGGAAAGAAATAGGGATATTCCACATTAAACTTCGATCTGTTCCTGACTACCCATCCTTCTCCCCCTTCCCTGCTTGCAGGCAAGGGGTTCAGGGCTCAGGGAATGAAAGATCAGGAGGCGACATTCCATCATCTTGTTTCCATTTTTCGTATTGGTAAATTTGTTTCCCTATTTTTGCAGCTGAAGTTTGTTCAATGACGATCTTTATGACATTCATCCGCAACGTGCGGAACACGTTTCTCCTTCATCCTGATTACGAAAGCCGGGTTTTCGGTCTCGACATCATGCGGGCGCTTGCCATCATTTTTGTCGTCCTGGAACATGGCCTGATGCTCGATAAAGTCAATACCACCTTCCCCTGGATCAAGCTGATCAGTGGCGTTGAACTTTTTTTCGTGCTCAGCGGGTTTCTGATCGGGGGAATGTTGATCAGGATATTTGAAAAGTCAGAATCGTTCGGATTAAGAACAATGGGAAACTTCTGGATCCGGCGCTGGTTCAGGACCCTTCCCAATTATTACCTGGTTCTCCTGATTAATATTTTCATCGTTTATTTCGGGATCATACACGAGGACTTCTCTCAGTTCAACTGGAAATTCTTCTTCTTCCTTCAGAATTTTTCCGGTCCTTTTGCAGGCTTCTTCTGGGAATCCTGGTCCCTCAGTATCGAAGAGTGGTTCTACCTCATTTTCCCGTTGTTGCTCTGGCTTATGTTCCTGCTCATGAAAGCCTTCAGGGTACAAAAAAAACACATGTTCCTCGCGGCCATCCTCGTGCTGTTGTTTGTTCCCCTGTTGTTAAGAATTTTTATTGCCGGAAGGTTTATGGTGAATGAATACAACCTGGGTGCTATGATCCAGAAGGTGGTGATCTACCGTCTCGACAGCATCGCTCTTGGAATCCTTGCTGCGTATATCCATCGCTGGCACCCTGCCTTCTGGCACCGTGTCAGGAATGCCAGTTTTATCGTCGGCCTTGTTGCATGTTATATCATACTTTACCTCCATTGGCCGCCGAACCTCTACTTCACAAAAGTCTTCCGGATCTTTCTTGAAAGTTTCTGTTGTTTCCTGATGTTGCCAAAATTCGAAAGTATCCGGAAAGGTCCGAAGGTCCTGGTGAGGTTCTTCACCCATATCAGCCTGATTTCCTATTCCATGTACCTGTTGAACCTTGCTGTTATCGCCGAAGTGATCAATGCCAACTTCCCTCCACACAACGATTTTTCCGCCTGGGCCTTATATTGCATTTACTGGGGCCTCGTCCTGATCTTCTCCACCCTTCTTTATAAGTATTATGAAAAGCCTGTGATGGATCTGAGGGACAGATTCAGAAAAAAAACAATCGATGCAGTTCATCCGGAAAAGAAAATATGAATGTAACTTAGCTTGTGTTTTTTCCTTCACGATGAAAAAGCGTTTTTCCCTTCTTGTGTTGCCATTCATCCTGAGTCTCACCAGCCCTTGCCAGAGTATTGTAAAATCAACAAACCTGTGGAACAATGCCATCACCCTTGAACCCGCCGGTAACCTCGTAACCGAGACGATACGATTCACAGCAGATACAACCATAAACTTCGTCAGTTACAAGCTTGTTGAAAGGGCGCTTGACTCGAATCAAATCGTTTGGTCACGCTATGGATTCATAAGGGAAGATGCCAGCAAGCAGGTATTTTACAAACTCAATGCTGCCGCTCCGGAAAAGCTGATTTATAGCATGAATCTTGACCTGAATGACTCCATCCTGGCTTTCGGCGTCAATACGATGCATACTACTGGCCCCTACCTCGATTCCGCGATGTATTATGTCACCCGGGTCGACAGTTTTCCGGTGGGAGGCACTTATCAAAGGCAATTGCACCTGAGTGTTAATGTTGAGGGTTCACTGGTGGAAAGCGAACACTGGGTTGACAGTCTCGGGAGCCTTAGCGGGATGCTTCACAATTTCAACATGAAGGTCGGGGAGGATGGATACAGCCTGCTTTGTTTTAAAGAGGACGGACTTCTCCTCTACCAAAATCCATATTTCACCGATTGTTATGTTGTAACCGGAATCACTCCGAACAGGAACCGTGATGTAACGGTTTCGGTCTACCCGAATCCTGTCTCCGGCACCTCTGCATTCCGGATCAATGGTCTGAATGATATTCCTGCGATCGAAGTTCGGTTCTATAATGCGTTGGGAGAACCTGTTTTTGTAAAAAGGGGCTTGAATGAATTTCAGCTAAGGAAAAGCGAATTGGAATCAGGGGTTTACAATTATCGCATCGAATCCTCCGGAAGACCAGTTTTATCGGGAAAAATTGTAGTTAATTGACCCGTGAAAAACCAGTGTTAACATCCTCAATATAAAAACCACTCTCTTTTTTATTGCCGCATTATTCATGACGGTGGTTACATGGAGGTATCCTGTGATGAAGGGATTACCTGGAAGGACATAGCCGATGATCCGGGGAGATGAGGATTTATGACGCCAAAGGCAGGATTCTCTTTCAGCAGGAATATTTCAACGATGAAAGCTATGATGCAAGCAGCCTAGCGGAAGGGACCTATATTTTAAGATATTCCGTTGCAAGGGGGTATATTGCATTGCCCCGTCCTGAATTGCCCCGTCATGCATTCCTGCATTGCCCCGGCCTGCATTGCCCCGGCCTGCATTGCCCCGGCGTGCATTGCCCCGGCGTGCATTGCCCCGGCCTGCATTGCCCCGGCCTTCAGGCCGGGGCAACAGGGAAAAATCTCATTTCCCTCCTTTAAACCCCCTTATCTGTTCTTCCAGAACATGGATCCGTTCTTCCGCATCCGATTTCTTCTTCCGTTCGGCAGCAACGACCTTTTCCGGCGCACTTCCGACAAACTTTTCATTCTCCAGTTTTGCCTCCACCGACCGTAAAAAGCCCTTCGTGTAGTTGATCTCTTCTTCCAGTTTTGCAATCTCGGCTGAAACATCGATGTTCTGTGTGACCGGGATGTAGAATTCAGTGTTCCTTATGATGAACGACAGGGAATCAGCCATCTTTCCATCAGTATATCCAAGTTCTCCGATGTTGCAGAGTTTCGCAACAACTCCGTCAAATGTCGTATCGGGCTGCTCACCGTAATTTTTCCGGATGAAGAGACGGATTGGATCCTTGAACGGGATGTTCTTTTCCTTTCGGATCGTCCTGATCTGCGTGATCACCTCTTCGGCAGTAGCAAATTTCGTGATCAGTTCCGGCTCCCTGGCTGCGACTTCAGGCTGATGCGCATACATGATCGTCTCCCCAGCTTTCCGTTCGCGGATATGATGCCATACCTCTTCGGTGATGAACGGCATGAAAGGATGAAGAATGCAGGAAAGTTTTTCGAAGATGAGCAGGGTGCTTTCATAAGTACCACGGTCGATGGGCTGCTGGTAGGCAGGCTTTATCATCTCCAGGTACCAGGAACAGAAATCATCCCAGATCAGTTTGTAGATGGTCATCAGGGCTTCCGACAGGCGGTATTTTTCAAACTGCTCTTCGAGGCTGATGATTGCCTCCGACAAAACCGCCTCAAACCATTGAATCGATATTTTACTGGTTTCCGGCTGCTCCAGGTTGTTTTCAACCTGCCAGCCTTTAACCAGGCGCAACGCATTCCAGATCTTGTTGCTGAAATTCCTTCCCTGTTCAATGAGATTTTCATCAAAAAGAAGGTCATTCCCCGCCGGAGAACAAAGAAGCATTCCCACACGCACGGCATCTGCACCGTTTACCCGGATCAGCTCAAGCGGTTCCGGCGAATTGCCCAATGATTTCGACATCTTCCGCCCCTGCTTGTCCCTCACCATCCCGGTAAAATAGACATCTTTGAACGGGATCTCATGACGGTATTCCCATCCTGCCATGATCATCCTTGCCACCCAGAAGAAGATGATGTCGGATGCAGTGATGAGCGCGCTTGTCGGGTAATAATATTTTATGTCGGGGTTGTCCGGAAACCGGATCCCGTCAAAAACGGAGATGGGCCAAAGCCAGGAAGAGAACCAGGTATCCAGAACATCTTCATCCTGCAGGAGATCTTCCGCCTTTACTTCTTCATTCGTACTATGTAATTCATAATTGGCTTTCGCCAACGCTTCTTCCCTGTTTTTTGCGACAATAATTTTGCCATCAGGAAGGTAATATGCCGGTATCCTTTGTCCCCACCAGAGCTGCCGGGAGATACACCAGTCGGTAACATTCTCCATCCAGTGGCGGTACATGTTCTTGTATTTTGCCGGATGGAACCTGATCGTATCGTTCTCCACCAGGTCCAGCGCCGGTTTCGCCATATCCTTCATCTTCATGAACCACTGCTTTGAGATCCGTGGCTCGATCACCTCATCGGTACGTTCCGAATAACCAACTTTATTGGTATATTCTTCGATCTTCACAATGTGGCCCTGGTCCTTCAATGCTTTGGTGATCTTCTTCCTGACAACAAACCGGTCCTCGCCGATGTACAGCTGCGCCGCTTCGCTCATGGTTCCGTCGGCATTGAAAGTGTCAATTACAGGAAGGTTGTATTTGATCCCGAGGTTGTAGTCGTTGATGTCATGTGCCGGGGTGACCTTCAGTGCACCTGTTCCGAACTCCCGCTCAACATATTCGTCGTAAATAACCGGAATGGGGCGGTTGATAAGAGGCACAAGGATCTTTTTTCCTTTCAGGTGAAGGTATCGTTCATCTTCAGGATGCACACAAATAGCAGTATCACCAAGGATGGTTTCCGGTCGTGTGGTCGCAATGGTGAGCCATTCATCTTCCGTTCCTTCAACCTTATATCTTACATAATACAACTTTGAACTGACCTCTTTGTAGATAACTTCCTCGTCGGAAAGCGCGGTAAGTGCTTTCGGATCCCAGTTCACCATCCTGACACCACGGTAGATCAATCCCTTATTATAGAGGTCAATGAAAACTGTGATAACAGAATCATAGAGCGCTTCATCCATGGTAAACCGTGTACGGTCCCAGTCACAGGAGGCACCAAGTTTCTTCAGCTGTTCGAGGATGATACCGCCGTGCTTTTCTTTCCATTCCCAGGCGTGTTTCATGAACTCTTCACGCGTGATAGAAGCTTTGTCAATCCCCTGTTCCTTCAGCTTTGCCACGACTTTCGCCTCGGTGGCGATGGAGGCATGGTCGGTGCCGGGAAGCCACTCGGCGTTTTTGCCCAGCATACGGGCACGGCGAACGAGGATATCCTGGATGGTATTGTTCAGCATGTGGCCCATGTGAAGAACACCCGTGACGTTGGGAGGAGGAATGACGATGGTGTAAGGTTCCCTTTCATCCGGCTCAGAATGAAAGAACCCATTCTTCATCCAGAATGAATACCATTTGTCTTCAACGATCGTCGGGTCGTATTTCGGGGCAAGCTCCATTGTAAGTCAATTTGGAAGAATGAGGGGCAAAATTAGTAAAAAAGGCGTTAGGAAAGAAACTGGATGCTGGATGCTGGATGCTGGATGCTGGATGCTGGATGCTGGATGCTGGATGCTGGATGCT
>JAPLDI010000014.1 GCA_026391795.1 Bacteroidota bacterium | reverse complement strand
ATTGACTTCATTTCCGGTTAGTAGTCTGTTGCTGTCAATCAGGATAAGCTCATGTGCCCTGATCTTTCCAACCTTATCTGAGATTTGATTATTCAGTTTAGTTGCAAATGGACTGTTGGTAATTTGCCGGGATTTGGCATCCCATTCATTTGCAGGTATTTTTAGTCCCGTAGCAACATATTTACGGGTCCCATCAGGAAGATGTATTTCAATCTCAACCGGTGCATTCCCTTTGTTTCCCCTACGATCCCAAACAATTTTATAAGTAGAATAGTTTCTCATAATAGCATCAATTATGTATCAATTTTGTATCACTTTTTGTATCAATTTTGTATCAGGAATAGTGCAATATTACACATTATTTACCTTTATTTAGTGAACGAAATATTAACAAATGACACCTTGAAACCCATGTAAATACTATAATTATGTTGAAGATCAGGCATAAAAAAAGGAGGCCGTTAAGCCTCCTATGTGATCAGCCTGGGGCTTGGACTGTTTCATTGTTTCGCCTATGTACGTAGGGTTTCCAAGGTGTCATTTATAGTGTTGTATCAGATTTGTATATTTCTTAATTTCCAAAAAACCTAAAATTTTTGCCAACACTGATGCATCGTAACCAGGCAAAAAAAAAGGAGGCCGTTAAGCCTCCTTGGTGATCCGCCTGGGATTCGAACCCAGGACCCCCGCCTTAAAAGGGCGATGCTCTACCTGCTGAGCTAGCGAATCTCTTTTATTTTTTGAGCGTGCAAAAGTACAGGTTTAATTTTACTTTTCCAATACCGGTGAGAAAAAAGAAAAAAAGGATGCTGGATGCTATTCTTATAACTCATCAACTCGTCAGCTCATTAGCTCATCAGCTAAAGAAACTCGAGCAGATTCCCTTTCCCTTCCCGGATGATCACCGGTTCGTCGCCGGTACAATCCACAACCGTTGAAGCAATATTACCGCCATGACCGGAATCGATAACGATATCCACAAGGTCCTTGAATTTCTCATAGATCAGCTCCGGGTCCGTTGAATACTCAATGATCTCATCCTCGTCATGGATGGAGGTGGTCATGATGGGATTCCCCAGTTTTTCAACAATCTGCAATGGAACCAGGTGATTTGGAATCCTGATGCCAACCGTCTTTTTCTTGCTTTGAAAATAGTGAGGAACGTTGCTGCTGGCATTCAGGATAAAAGTAAAAGGACCTGGCAATGCCTTCCGCATCAGCCGGAAGATATGATTCGGAAGGGGCTTGGTAAAGTCGGAAAGATGACTCATGTTATGACAGATGAAAGAAAAGTTGGCCTTCTCCCTCTTTATCCCCTTGATCTGTGCAATCTTGTCAACCGCTTTGATCTGCGTAATGTCACATCCCAGTCCATAGATCGTATCCGATGGATAAATCACTAGTCCCCCGCTGTGCAGGCAATCGGTGATGATCTTCAGATGACGCTCACCGGGATTGTCGGGATGTACCCTAAGTAACATTTACGATTTACGAATTCAGTTTATAAAGTTTGTAAAGTTTTAAAGTTCATAAAGTCATGTTTCCAATGATAATTTCGCTATCTCGTCATTTCGCTATCTCGCTAATTAAAAAAAATAGGGTAAGCCCCTTATATCGCACCGCTCAACCATCTTACCCTTGCTTCCTTCCGAACCTGGGGGAGTTTGACGGGAGCTGGTCGTATAAGACTTACCCCGCAGCAAAGATACAATTTTGTCGGCTATCATCACCATTCTTCCGTTTTTTTTGTATGTTTGCTACTTGTTCAACCCCTAAAACACAAAGCAATGGAAGAAAAACAAACATCCCTGGGCTTGCACACATTGATCTATGGCGTCGGTACCGGAGTTGCACTGATTGCTTTTACACTGATCATGTATGTTACGAACCTTTACATGAACACCACGCTTGGATATGTCTCATTCCTGATCATGATGGGAGGAATGGTTTATGGATCCCTCCAATACCGGAAGGTACAGCTGAAAGGATTTATGACCTACGGGCAGGCATTTTCCACCAATTTCCTGATCGGGTTGTTTGCTGTCATCCTTTCAACAATTTTCTTCTTCTTTTACATCAAGTATATCAATACAGGGCTGATCGATGAGATACTTGCTCAGGTGAGAGCAAAAATGGAAGCGAAGGCCGGAACCATGTCGCAGGAACAGATGGATCAGGCGATGAGCTGGACCGAAAAGTTTATGACCCCGGTATGGATGATCGTATGGGGATTTCTGGCAAACATTTTCTGGGCAACTATTTTTTCACTCCTCATTGCTATTTTACTCCGGAAGAAAGATCCGGATGCTCCGGTTATTTTACAATAAGATGTTGATGAATATTTCAGTTGTAATACCCCTGTTAAACGAAGAAGAATCCCTTCCCGAACTGGCTGCCTGGATCGAGCGGGTGATGCTCGAACATAATCTTACTTACGAGGTACTGTTCGTGGATGATGGAAGCCGTGACGGATCCTGGAAGGTCATCGAGGGATTGTCCGTAAAAAATCCCTGTCTGAAAGGGATCAAATTCCGCAGGAACTATGGCAAAGCTGCTGCACTGAACGTGGGGTTCATCCATGCAGCCGGGGATGTTGTGATCACAATGGATGCCGATATGCAGGACAGCCCCGATGAGATACCCGGATTGTACGAAATGATCCGCACTGGGGGTTACGACCTTGTTTCAGGCTGGAAGAAAAAGCGGTACGATCCCATCTCGAAGACCATCCCTACAAGATTTTATAACTGGTCAACCCGCCGGATGTCGGGCATCAAACTTCACGATTTCAACTGCGGACTGAAAGCATACAAAAACGATGTGATAAAAAGCATTGAAGTCTACGGGGAGATGCACCGGTACATCCCAGTCATTGCCAAATGGGCCGGATTCAACAGGATCGGAGAGAAGGTCGTGGTTCACCGGAAACGAAAATACGGGAAAACAAAATATGGACTTGACCGTTTCTTCAAAGGATATCTTGACCTGCTGACAATTAATTTTACGGCCCGTTTCGGGAAAAGGCCCATGCATTTCTTCGGATTGCTGGGATCACTCCTGTTTCTGGCGGGGTTTGCCATTGCCGGCTACCTTACCTACGAGAAATTTTTTCAGCAGGCATTCAAGATGACAGAACGTCCGCTGTTTTTCTTCGGACTGCTTGCGATGATTCTTGGAACGCAACTTTTTGTTGCAGGATTTCTCGGGGAGATGATCACGCGCACGGCTGCAGATAAAAATCAATACCTTGTTGAGAAAAGGCTTGGACTCTAAAAAACGTAAGGTAGTGATCATCGGATCGGCTCACCCTCTCAGGGGAGGGCTGGCAACCTACAATGAAAGACTGGCAAAAGAATACATTAACCAGGGCGACGAAGTAACCATCTATACATTCACCCTCCAGTACCCCGGGTTCCTGTTCCCCGGCAAAACACAATATTCATCCGAACCTGCCCCTCAGGGAATTCCGATTAAAGTCAGGATCAACTCAATTAACCCCTTGAACTGGTTAAGGGTTGGCCGTGAAATAAAGAAAATGAACCCTGACCTGGTCGTTGTAAAATTCTGGATTCCTTTTATGGCACCCTGCCTGGGTTCAATCTGCAGGATTATCAGGAAGAACAAGCATACCCGCGTCATCTCCATCCTGGATAACCTGATCCCTCATGAAAAAAGAACGGGCGACAGGCTCTTTATCCGTTACTGGGTGAACTCCGTGGATGGATTTATTGCCATGTCCCGTTCAGTGCTCAGTGAAACAAGGCAATTCCTTGGCACTGATATAAAAAAAATATTGTTTTGCCCTCATCCGCTATACGATAATTTTGGCAGCCAGCTCCCGAAAGAAGAAGCGAAGATGATGCTTGGGCTGGATCCCGGTTTTTCCTATATCCTCTTTTTTGGATTTATCCGGGATTATAAAGGACTTGATCTTCTTCTGAATGCAATGGCAGATGAACGGTTACAGAAATACCCGCTAAAACTGCTTGTCGCCGGAGAGTTTTACACAGACGCAAAACCCTATCATGATCTCCTCAATCAGTTGAAACTCGGGGAACGGGTTATCATGTACAATGAGTTTATTCCCGATAGCGCCGTATCGGATTATTTCTGCGCAGCGGATGTCGTTGTTCAGCCTTATAAGAGTGCCACGCAAAGCGGGGTTACCCAGATAGCCTACCATTTCAACAAACCCATGATCATTACCAACGTCGGCGGGCTCGCTGAGTTTGTTCCTGACGGGAAGGTAGGTTATGTTGTTGAACCTACAGCTACTGAGATTGCTTCAGCCATTGTGAAATTCTATGATGAAAAGAAGGAGGATGAATTTTCCTCCAATGCGGCTGTTGAGAAACTCAACTATTCCTGGGGAAAAATGCTCGAAGCTATTGATGGAGTCGCGTAAAGAGTAACGAATTATCAATTATCAATTGTCAATTATAAAACCATGATCATACGAAGTAAAGCCCCTTTACGACTGGGCCTTGCCGGTGGAGGAACCGATGTGGCACCCTATTCCGAGCTCTACGGAGGTACAATCTTGAATGCAACCATCAGCATGTATGCCTATGCAACCATTGTTCCGAGGGACGATGGACGGATTACCCTCAATTCAGCCGATAAAAATGAAAAGTATACATTTGAAAGTACTCTTGCTTTGCCACTCGATGGGAAACTGGATCTTGTGAAAGGGATTTACAACCGGGTCGTCAGGGATTTTACAAAGAAGCCGCTCTCTTTTGAACTCACAACCTATGTGGATGCACCTCCGGGATCAGGCCTGGGAACATCTTCAACCCTTGTTGTAGCGATTCTTGGTGCTTTTGCCGAGTGGCAGGGCTTGCCGCTGGGAGAATATGACCTGGCCCATCTTGCCTATGAAATTGAAAGGATTGACCTCGGCATGGCAGGGGGGAAGCAGGATCAATATGCTGCCACTTTCGGCGGGGTAAATTTTATGGAATTTTCAAAGGAAGACAAGGTAATTGTGAACCCGCTGCGGATCCATAAGAAGTACCTTGACGAATTGTCGCACAACCTGATCCTGTACCATACAGAAACCAGCCGTCTTTCATCCATCATCATCGAACAGCAATCGAAAAATGTGACAAACCGCAATGTAAAAACCATTGAGGCCATGCACCGCCTGAAGGAACAGGCTGTGATGATGAAGGAGGCACTGCTGAAAGGAGAACTTTCAAAGATCGGCGAGATCCTGGATTTTGGGTGGCAGTTTAAAAAAAATATGGCAGCAGGTATCACCAATTCTTTTATCGATGAAATCTATGCTGCTGCCATTCAGTATGGCGCGACGGGAGGAAAGATCTCCGGCGCAGGGGGCGGCGGATTTATGTTCTTCTATTGTCCGGGAACCACCCGTTCGGCTGTCATCGAGGCCCTGAAAAGATTCGGCGGTCAGGCAAAGCGGTACGAATTTACCAGCCAGGGACTATCCACGTGGACAATCTAATAATATCGCGTCACGTGTCACGAAGTAAACATCCCTGCATTTCCTACATATGGGTTATCTTTGTAAATAAAAACAGTGCTGATGAGAATTATCGAATCCATTAATGAATCCATCCAAACCAAGCAGCGTATCCTGGACGATGCACACCTGGTGGAAGTGATCAGGGAAGTTGCCGATACCTGTGCAGAGACATTCTGCGACGGCAACAAGGTGCTCTTCTGCGGAAATGGCGGAAGTGCAGCCGATGCCCAGCATCTTGCAGCTGAGTTCTCCGGCCGTTTTAACTATGACCGGGCTCCGCTTCCCTCTGAGGCCCTGCATGTAAATACTTCTTATCTTACGGCAGTGGCGAATGATTATTCGTTTGATGAAGTCTATTCACGGATTTTAACCGGGATCGGGAATGAAGGGGATGTGCTGATCGCCATCTCAACTTCGGGAAATTCGGCAAACATCATCCGGGCCCTTGAAACAGCCCGGGAACTGGGCATCATCACCGTCGGCCTGACTGGAGCAACGGGCGGAAAGATGAAGGAGCTCTGTGACTTCCTGATCAATGTACCATCAACGGAAACACCAAGGATACAGGAATCTCACATCATGATCGGGCACATTATCTGCGAATATGTTGAATCAAGCCTCTTCCCAAAAGAATCCTGACGGTGGAAGCAATTGTTCTCGCAGGCGGATTTGGTACACGGCTTCAGAAGGTGGTAAATGACCTGCCGAAATCAATGGCTTTGATCAATGACAAACCATTTCTGGAATACCTGCTGAACTTCCTCACGGGCCAGGGTATTCAGAAAGTTATCCTTTCTGTCGGCTATAAACGGGAGATGATCCGGGAACATTTTAAGGATCATTTTAAACACCTGGCAATTTCCTATGCCATAGAAGAAGAACCGCTGGGTACCGGTGGCGGAATCCTGAATGCCATGGAACAGGTGGAAGGAGATTCTGTATTTGCCATGAACGGCGACAGCATGTTCCGCATCGACCTTCCTGCCATGAAACATCTTCATGAAAGTTCTGCAGCTGACCTGACCATGGCCCTCCGTTACCTGGAAGATACTTCCCGTTTTGGAACAGTACAGATCGATGAAGAAAAAAGGGTGACGGGATTCTTTGAGAAAGATCCGGATTCTGAACCGGGCTATATCAATGGCGGGATCTACCTTATCAATAAGAAGTTCCTTGATTCCGATGTTTTTGGAAAGAAATTCTCCATTGAAAAAGATTGTTTTGAAACCTGTTATAAGGATTCGCGGATAGTGGGATACCCCGCGAAAGGATATTTTCTTGATATTGGCATTCCCGAGGATTACATGACTGCACAGGATGATTTTAAGAAATTTGATGATTAATCGCGGCTGGACGCTTTTCCTTGACCGTGACGGTGTGATCAATACACGGATCCTGGGAGGATATGTGCAGAAATGGGAACAGTTCGAGTTTCTTCCGGGCGTTCCTGAAGCACTGAAGATGTTGTCGTCAGAATTCTCAAAGATTATCATCGTAAGCAACCAGCAAGGCATCGGGAAGGGCCTCATGACAGAGGAAGAATTGGCACTCCTGCACCGGAAGATGCTCGACGAAATCGAACAGAATGGCGGTCGTATTGATCAGATCTATTACAGCCCGCACCTCGAAAATGAACGCTCTGTTAAACGAAAACCCAACGTGGGAATGGCATTGATGGCAAGAAAAGAATTTCCCGGCATCAACTTCAAACGGTCGGTGATGGTCGGCGATTCCATTTCGGACATGATCTTTGGCAAACGGCTCCGGATGGTGAATATCTTCCTCTCCGATGATGTCAGCCAGGCAAGGAAAAGTCATGAATGCATTGATTTTGTTTACCCTGACCTGATCTCTTTTGCAGAAGCACTTTCCGGGATGAAAAATAATTAGAAACTGAACTCCTGCCCGTGAATCCTGTAACCATCCTGATCACCTTTCTTACCTATACGGTCCTTCTTTTTATCGTAACCTGGATTACGGCCAGGAGGGCCACGAACCGGGCCTTTTTCATCGGCAACAAAGCATCTCCTTGGTTTGTGGTAGCCTACGGGATGATCGGTGCCTCCATGTCGGGTGTAACCTTCATGTCAGTTCCCGGCTGGGTGGGGTCAACACAATTTTCGTACATGATGCTTGTGGTTGGATATGTGTTCGGATACACGGTCATTGCCACGGTCCTGATGCCGCTTTATTACCGGCTGAACCTTACTTCGATTTATTCATACCTTGAAACCCGGTTTGGATTCTGGTCCTATAAATCGGGTGCGTTCTTTTTCATCCTTTCAAGGGTGATCGGAGCCTCGTTCCGGATGTTTCTCATTGTCAATGTGCTCCAGGTCTTCGTCTTTGATGCCTGGAACATTCCTTTCGGTGTCACCGTTCTTATCTTTATCGTCCTGATACTTCTTTACACATTTAAGGGAGGCATCAAAACAATAATCTGGACCGATACGATCCAGACCACTTTCATGCTTCTGGCACTGGTCTTTTCAATTGGGTTTATCATTCACAACATGGGAACCTCCCTGCCGGCGATAACCTCTGATGTGTTTCACAGCGCCTATTCAAAGATGCTTTTCACCGACTGGCATGATAAGAGGTTCATCCTGAAGCAGCTGCTCAGCGGCGCTTTTATCGCCATCGTGATGACCGGCCTTGACCAGGAGATGATGCAAAAGAACCTGAGCTGCCGGAGCCTGAAAGATGCTCAGAAGAATATGTTCACCTTCACCGGTATCATGTTGTTTGTGAACTTCGTCATCCTTTTTCTGGGGGCTGTGCTTTTTATGTATACCGACAAGATGGGGATCAATATTCCTCCAAGAACCGATGACCTCTTTCCAATGATAGCGATCCGTTTCCTCGGACCTGTTGCCGGCATGGTTTTTCTTGTTGGGTTGATTTCAGCAGCCTACCCGAGTGCCGACGGTGCTCTCACATCGCTTACTACCTGTTTCAGCATCGATTTCCTGGGACTTGATAAACGGACGGACCTCAATGAAAATCAGAAGAAACGGGTGCGTTATGCTGTACATATCGGATTTGCCCTGCTCTTGCTGATGGTTATTGTGGTTTTCAGGGCCATTAACGACAGGGCCGTCATCGACAAACTGTTTACCATTGCAGGCTATACCTATGGCCCCTTGCTCGGGCTTTATGCTTTCGGATTGTTCATGCCTTTCCGGGTAAAAGACCGGTGGGTTCCATTCGTCGTGGTTGCTTCTCCCGTCATCTGCTATTTTCTCAGTGCCAATTCTGCGCTCTTGTTCGGTGGCTATAAATTTGGTTTTGAATTACTGCTTGTTAACGGAATTATTACATTTGCAGGACTCTTTTTCGTAAGGGTGAAAAGTGAGAGGTGAGAAGTGAGATGGGGGATGTGGATCTCATTGAACGAATAGCGAACAGCGAATCGCGCTTTACTAAACATTAAAACAGTGTCCTTATGCGTAAACTTTATTTCTTCCTGATTCTGATCCTGGCAGGTTTTATCCCTGGCTCCGGCTTTTCCCAGATCAATGTCTTCCATATCGATAATAACTCTCTTCCTGCAGGAAAGGAAGGCGTATTCTATTCTCTTCCAAGGACCGTGCTCAGGATCGATGTGAACATCGACCGGATCGAGAACTACAAAGGTCCTTATTCAGAGTATGCCCTGAAGTACCTCGGACTGAAAAATGTTGTGATGACCAATTCTGTGGAATACAAGATCACCGGCATGAAGGTGACAACATCACAGCAGCCTGATCCGGACCAATATTATTTTCTTGAGCTTTCAGGGAAATTGGCAAAGGATGACCGTGCAGGGCTTCTCTCCTTCACCGAGTCCGGACTGATCCTGGGTACGGTTCCGGAAATGGTGGATACCCTTGCAAAGGAAGAAAAGACCATCAACAAGGAAGAACCGGGACTGGCCACAGAGAAAGATGTTTTTCCCGAAGTCTTCAAATATTCAGCGGATGTGAACTTTTTTGAGAAAGTGGATACGATCATCCGCAAGGTGAACATTGATACAATGACCCTGGAGCGGCAGTACCTGAAAAGGACTGTTGTGGAAAAATCCCCTGAACAAAAAGCGAAAGAGGCATCCGACTATATTGTAAAGATCAAGGATAACCGTTTTAATCTCATCAGCGGTTTCCAGGAAGTGAACTACAATAAGGAAACCCTTGAGTACATGGATGCGCAATTGAAGCACCCTGACCTTCTCCTTTTATTATACTCCCAACCCGAACCAGGTCAATGCCGAGATCCCGATCTTCAAGTACATGAAATCAAAAGGCATGATGGAACTTGATGAGCCGGGAGGAAAAATTGTCACGATCAAAGTGCAGCGTTCAGGAACAACCAGTGCTGTTTCCGGTTACCTGAAACGGGGAGGCGATGGAAACAAAGTTCATGGTTTTTATTACCGTATTCCCGAACTGGCAAGGGTGATAGTAAAAGTGGATGATAACCTGACAGAAACCCAGTGCCTGGTAAGCCAGCTTGGGATTGTTTCATTCCTCCCTTCAAACAAATGGAAAGTTCAGTTCTACAAGGAGACAGGCGGGATCAAAGGGATGTCGCTGGAATAATTAGAAATTACGAATTACGAATTACGAATTAGAAGGTAGCGGTTCCGATTACAATATTCAAATGATTTTTCGTAATTCCTAATTCTTACTTCGTAATTAATCAGAGTGCTTTCCGGATCCTCACCAGTTTTTTCAACAATTCTTCCAGCAGGTCGAGCCTGAGCATGTTGGCCCCGTCGGATTTCGCGGCCGCGGGATGGGGATGAGTCTCCAGGAAGATCCCGTCAGCCCCGCTGGCGATGGCAGCTTTCGCAATGGTTTCGATAAGTTCAGGATGTCCGCCGGAGATGCCGCTCGACTGGTTAGGCTGTTGAAGCGAATGGGTCACATCCATGACTACCGGAACATTAAACCGCTGCATTTCCGGGATATTCCGGAAATCGACAACCAGGTCCTGGTATCCGTAAGAGTTTCCTCTTTCCGTCAGGATCACTTTCTTGTTCCCTGCATAATTGATCTTCTCAATGGCAAATTTCATGGAAGAAGCGGAAGCAAACTGCCCTTTCTTAATGTTGATTACCTTTTCTGTTTTTCCCGCAGCCACGAGCAATTCTGTCTGACGGCAAAGGAACGCCGGGATCTGGAGCACATCTACATACAATGCTGCCCGGATGGCCTCTTCTTCCGTATGGATATCAGTCAGGGTCGGAATGTTCAGCTGTTCTCCCACTTTCCGGATCAGTTCAAGAGCCTTTTTATCCCCGATCCCTGAAAATGAATCGACCCGTGACCGG
This sequence comes from Bacteroidota bacterium, assembly GCA_026391795.1. Taxonomy (GTDB): domain Bacteria; phylum Bacteroidota; class Bacteroidia; order Bacteroidales; family FEN-979; genus FEN-979. The sequence goes on along the minus strand of JAPLDI010000014.1, from coordinate 48,262 downwards.
TTGGCTTTCTTATAGGAGGCTTTGAAAATGAAAGGAATCTGAAGTGATTCCGTTATTCTGAAGATCTTTTCGGCAATCTCCATCGGCATTTTCTCATCTTCCACCACGCACGGACCTGCAATGAGGAAGAAATTACCTTTCGCCTTGTGATTTAACTTTGGAACATCTGGTAACATGATAATTACGAATTGAGTTATAAAGTTTGTAAAGTTTGTAAAGTTTATAAAGTTGTAAAGTAAGCTTCTGTGTTATTCACCACCTCACCAGTTATTAATAGTTGTACTTCTTCTTCCAAAGCTCTCTCAGATGTTTCCTGAGTTCATTCTCCCTGGCATTGTCCTGAGGGTCGTAGAATTTTTTGCCGGAGAGCTTTTCCGGCAGGAATTCCATGTCGGCAAAATTGTTCTCGAAATCATGGGCATATTTGTATTCCTTTCCATAGCCAATGTTCTTCATCAGTCTTGTTGGGGCATTCCGGATGGGAAGCGGAACCGGAAGATCCCCCGAATCCCGGAAAGCCTTCTGTGCATTCCGGATGGCCCTGTAAGAGGCATTGCTTTTTACGGAACAGGCAAGGTAGATTGCTGTTTGTGAAAGGATAAGATCACATTCGGGATAGCCGATTACATTCACGGCCTGGAAACAGGAATTGGCCAGGAGCAGGGCATTCGGGTTGGCATTGCCGATATCTTCAGAAGCCAGGATGACCATACGCCGGGCAATGAAGAGCGGATCCTCTCCCGACTCGACCATGCGCGCGAGCCAATAAACGGCGGCATTGGGATCACTTCCCCGCATCGATTTGATAAAGGCAGAAATCACATCGTAATGCATTTCTCCCCCTTTATCATACATGGCAAGGTTTTGCTGTATGATCTTCACCGTGGAAGCATTCGTGATGGTGATCACCGTTGACTTTTTGCTTTCGGCATTCACGATCAGCTCAAGTGCATTGAAGAGCTTTCTCGCATCACCCCCGGAAATACGCATCAATGCCTCGGTTTCATTAATGACGATTGAGATCCCGGAATTTTTCTCAAGTCTTTCTTTGCCCAGAGTCAGAAGTTTTAAAAGGTCTTCCTCCCCGAGGGATTTCAGAATGTAGATCTGGCAGCGGGAAAGAAGGGGGGAGATCACCTCGAAAGAGGGATTCTCCGTGGTGGCCCCGATAAAAGTCACAATTCCTTTCTCAACAGCACCCAGCAATGCATCCTGCTGCGATTTACTGAAACGGTGGATCTCATCGATAAAGAGAAAAGGACTCTCTCCGCTCTCTTTCGCCTTCGCAATCACCTCCCTGACCTCTTTTACGCCTGAACTGACCGCGCTGAGGGTGAAAAACGAACGCTGAAGCTGCTGTGAGATGATGTAGGCAAGTGTGGTTTTCCCGACACCGGGCGGTCCCCAAAGGATCATGGAAGGAACATTTCCCGACTCGATGGCCTTGTATAGTATGGCATCCTTGCCTACCAGGTGATCCTGTCCGATGTAATCTTCAAGGCTGGATGGACGTAACTGTTCAGCAAGGGGAACCAACATGGATTTACGATTTAGGTATTGGGTATTGGGTATTGGGTATTGGGTACCGTGCACCGTGTACCGTATTTTAGATCAAAGTTACGATAATTAACGGGTTTGAAGGAATATATCAGTTCAGGAAAAAGGCAACAGAGGATTCCTTTTGCCGGCCGGATTTTGGCTGTTGAAAACTCTCAATTTCAGAGACCTGTTAAAATCTATGTAGCTGATAATGAATGACCTGATCCAAATGTTAAAAAATGTTAAAAAATAGTAGCCAAATTATTTGGAAGCTATTATTGAATTGATTTATCTTTGCTTCGAATTTAAAAAATCGATAAACAAATGAAAAAACTCGCAACAATCTTAGTTATCGGTGCAGTAGCTCTTATGTACAGCTGCGGCCCAAGCGCAAAAGAATTAGAAGAAAAAAGAATAGCTGACTCTATCAGGGTTGCTGACTCATTAGCAATGGTACAGGCAGAACAGCAGAGGATCGCTGATTCGATTGCTAAGGTTCAGGAAGAAAAGAGAAAAGCTGATTCAATCGCACATCAGGATTCAATTGCAAAGAAACTCATCAAAGCTCCCAAAGCTCCCAAAGCTCCTAAAAAAGGTAAGAAGTAAATCTTTCAATTGATCAAATAGAAAACCCCGCATTTGCGGGGTTTTTTGTTTTCCTGAAGTTCCGCAGCCTTAAAGGCTTTTGATTGCGGTGACCAGTTTCTGCAGAGTTGCTTTTGCGTCACCGAAAAGCATCCGGGTTTTTGGATGGTAAAAAAGCTTGTTTTCAATAGCAGCATATCCCTTTGCCATGCTTCGTTTCATCACAATGACATTTTTGGCATTCCATACCTGGATCACAGGCATTCCGGCGATTGGGCTGGAGGGATCCTCTTCAGCTGCCGGGTTGACCACGTCATTGGCACCGACAACAATCACAACATCGGTACTTCCCATCTCATTGTTGGCATCTTCCATTTCGAGTAATTTCTCATAAGGAACGTCGGCCTCTGCCAGCAATACATTCATATGGCCGGGCATCCTGCCTGCAACCGGATGTATTCCATATTTGACAACAACGCCTTTTGAGGAGAGAAGCGTATCGAGTTCCTGGCAAAGATGCTGTGCCTGGGCAACAGCCAACCCATAACCGGGAACGATAAATACTTTCTGTGAATAGCTAAGGAGAATCGCCGCATCACTCAGGGTGATCTCCTTTACAGCCTGATCGCCTGACTGGGTTCCGGCAGCTGTACTGCCGCCGAAAGCTCCGATGATCACATTCAGCAGCGACCGGTTCATGGCCCTGCACATCAGGATCGTTAGGATCGTCCCCGACGACCCCACCAGGATACCTCCTGTCAGCATGGCCTGGTTGTTATAGAGAAAACCACCCATGGCAGCAGCAACCCCGGTGAAAGAGTTCAGCAGCGAAATGACAACGGGCATATCAGCCCCCCCGATCGGCATCACGAACGTAACGCCATAAACCAGTGCAAGGAGCGCCAGAACATAGATCATCCAGGTTTGTCCGGCCACAGGAACCTGGAACATGATAAAGACAATGAAAATCAGCAGCAGTGCGAGAAAAGCAAGGTTGATGTAACGCAGGACGGGGCTCTTCAGGTCCCCGATGCGTTCGTCGAGCTTGCCGAACGCGACCATGCTGCCGGCAAATGAAACGCCCCCGATTCCCAATCCTAGCAGGATGGCGACCGCTTCCCCGGTGAACATGGAGGCGGCATGCTGGGATGCCAGCGCTTCCTGCATTCGCGGGAATTCCATCAGGGAGATCAGGGCAGCACAGGCGCCGCCCATTCCGTTAAACAGTGAGACCATCTGCGGCATCGCTGTCATCTTTACTTTCCGGGCTGCAAACCATCCGACAAATGAACCGATGAAAAGTGCCACCAGGATGAACAGGATATTGCTGATCCCTTCATAGGTTCCGTTTTCCAGCTTTGTCTTATGAAAAAGGATCGTGCAGAGAATGGCCAGCCCCATCCCTGCAGCCGCCCAGAGGTTCCCGTTGCGCGCCGTGTCAGGATGACTCAGCTTTTTCAGGCCAAGTACAAATAAAATGCTTGCCAGGATATAGGAGATCTCAAGAATGGAGATATAGGGTGAAAAATCGAAGAAACGTTGCAGTGTAATGATCGTATCCATGGTTCCTTATTTTTGGTTTTTCTTTTTTCTGAACATCTCAAGCATGCGGTCAGTCACAACGAAGCCGCCAACCACATTCAGGGTCCCCAGGACCACAGCAATGAATCCAAGCACCATGGGAAGGATTTCCCGGGCATGTCCCATCACAATGATCGCCCCGATGATGACAACACCATGGATGGCATTTGCTCCCGACATCAGCGGGGTGTGCAACACCGAGGGAACATGGGAGATGACCTCGATTCCAAGAAAGATAGAGAGAATGATCACAAAAATCGCCTCCCTGTAAAGCAGGAAAAAACTCAAGATGTCTGTCATAATGATAAAGTTTAAAGTTGGATCAGGGCTTTCACCCGATCATTCATGATTTCTTTGTTATGGGTTACACAGGTTCCCTTGATGATATCGTCTTCCCAGTTGATCCTGAATCCTTCGGCAGGAGTGATCATCAGTTTCAGAAAGTTAAGGACATTCTTTCCGAACATCTTGCTTGCATCCTGGGGCATATCGATGGCAAAGAACGAATTTCCGATGATCGTTATTCCGTGGACGGCGATTGTCTCTCTGTCTTTGGTCAGTTCGCAGTTTCCTCCCGAGCTGGCCGCAATGTCGATGATCACCGATCCGGGTTTCATACCGGCAACGGTCTCTTTCTTCAGCAGGAGCGGGGCTCTTTTTCCCGGGATCTGGGCAGTGCAGATGATCACATCCGATTTCACGGCATGCTCATGAATGGCTTGTGCCTGACGGTTTTTGAATTCTTCCGTCTGCTCTACTGCATACCCCCCGGCCGATTTCTCGTCTGTGGCTCCTTCCACATCAATAAATTTTCCTCCAAGGCCTGTCACTTCTTCTTTTACGGCAGCCCTTACATCAAAAACTTCGACAACCGCACCCAGTTTCCGGCTGGTTGCAAGTGCCTGCAAACCGGCAACGCCGGCTCCAAGAATCAGCACCTTCGCCGGTGTGATCGTACCCGCTGCGGTCATGAACATCGGAAAAAACTTAGGCAAGGTATTCGCCGCTGTCAGAACGGCCTTATATCCGTTTACCGTTGCCATGGAGGATAAGATATCCATCGCCTGTGCACGGGAAGTACGAGGGATGATGTCGAGGCTGAATGCCGTTATATCCGCGGCAGCAATTTTTTTCACAATTTCATGATCTGACAGGGGATTGAGCACCCCGAGAAAAATCTGTTGCGGCGTCATCCAGCCAAATTCCTCATCGGTTGGCGGATTGATTTTGATAATCATTCCGGATCCGCTGATGACCTCTTTTTTCGGGTGTATGCTGGCACCTGCAGCCATGTATGCTTCATCCGAAACAAAGGAGCCTTCACCGGCACCCTTTTCAACCATTACCGGGACTTTTAAGGTTACCAGCGCAGCTACTACTTCGGGTAAAAGGGCGACCCGCCGTTCCATCCCCGATTCCTTGATTAATCCAATGTTCATCTGTATTTTGATTAAGTTTCATCTCTTTTTTTCCCTCCGGACGAAAGGAATTTAATTCCGGTACTACGACATCCGGCACAAAAGAATCCGGTCAAAATTACAATAATTATCGGATTCCGGAAACTTCCGGAGACTACAAGAACAGGAAAGGAATAAAAGAGGTTAATTTACGGGAAGGGAGGGTATCAGTAATATGTATACGATTCCTGGTTTTGTTTTCATATCACCCTCAATGATTGATATTGTTAATGAATTCACGACTGTAAAAATCAGACACCAGTATCCATCCTGAGTTGCCTGGATGGAGCAATACCCGGAAATACTCTTCCCGCAAAAGACAGAGCAGGGTGGATTTTTAAAGAAGGGTGGGAGGGATTAATTTCTAAAGATCGGAATCCTTGAACCCGATCCGGAGATGGGTCCCGTCGCACAGCGGTTTCTTATGGGAAGCTCCGCAGCGGCAAATCGCAGCTTTGTCGGTCTTAAGACGGATCTTCTTTTTGTCGGAATCCCGGAGGATAAAGTTTCCGGAGATAATGGCCGGACCGTCTTTCAGGATCTGAACCCGGGCAAACTTAGGGGGCTTTCTCGATTTTTTACGATTCTTTCTGAGCGTGACACTCTCATTTTTCATGAACAGAAGTGCCCGAGAAGGACAGGTATTAACGGTTTTGATGATCTCTTTTGAAGAAGCTCCCCGGATATTGACCCAGGGACGTTCCGATGAATCAAACACTCCGGGAAGCCCGATCAGACAGTTCGCAGAATGAATGCAAAGTTCAGGACGCCAGAAAACCGTTATCTCATCATTGGTATAGGATCTCGATCGCCCCCTGTTATTTTTTAACTCCTCCGATTCCGCTTTTGTGATCTTATTTGACATTGAACGAATCTTTAAATTTCAGTAAAGTTAAAAATTAAATTAACTTTGAGTCACGCAACAACCTGGTTTTAATCATGCCAAAAAAAAATAGTTCAGCGGATCCCGTTTCTTTCAGAAATGCCGTCCTGGATGAGAATTCAGTAGCTGCGGATCCTGTTCAGCAGTTTTCTGCCTGGTTCACGGATGCCGTAAATTCAGGAGTCACTGAGCCGGAGGCCATGTTCCTGGCAACGGCAGGTAAAAACGGGATTCCATCCGGGCGCATTGTTCTTTTAAAAGGTTTTGACCCAAAAGGATTTGTATTCTTCACCAATTACAACAGCAGGAAGGGACTGGAAATCAAAGGAAGTCCATCTGTTGCCGTTGTCTTTCACTGGAAGGAAATAGAACGCCAGGTAAGGATCACCGGGATGGCTGAAAGGATCCCCGGGCACGAGTCTGATACCTACTTCTCATCACGTCCCATCGATAGCCGGATAAGCGCTATGATCTCTCCGCAGAGTTCCGTAATCCCGAACAGGATTCATCTTGAAGCAGAATTCACTTCCATGAAACTCAGGATGGAAGGAAAAGAACCTGAAAGACCTTCGCACTGGGGCGGATTCAGAATCATTCCTGTTTCAATTGAGTTCTGGCAATCACAGCCTCACCGGCTTCATGACCGGATTCAATATCGGCTGGAAAATGGAAAGTGGATCATTGAAAGACTCGCTCCATAAGAAAACCCTGTAAAACACATTCTTTCAAAGATTGATTCTACAGGGTTTTATGCCGGTTACCCCCCTACCGGATGATATCCAGACTGCGGCTTTGCTGCATCAATTCTGCGTGAAGCGGAATTTTACCTTATAATACTGGTTATAAGGATGAACAAAATCCTTGCAGGGAACGTTGGCCATCGTCGTCTTGACAAAGCTGGCAATGTCTTCATTTGTGGCATCGATCTTCCTGATATCAATCGTTCCTTCGTCATTCAGTTTAAAAAGAACTTCAGCTTCCCCGGTTGAGGGTAAAGTTGTCATATCCTCAGGATTCATTACGGCCTCAACCAGTTTTTGCCTGATGTTCTTAGCACTGATGGCTGCAGGACTTGCAGCATATGCCGAGATAACAGAAATAAATCCAACAAGCAAAGCAATAAGTATTGTCCGTGTTACAATTGTCGTTTTCATGGTTTTCTTTTTTAAGGAATTAGGTGTGAATGATGAATAATTCTCATGGGCATTCTGAAAAAGATTGCCCTCGTTTTAAAATGAAACAAAAGCCTGAAAATCCCCCTCAGATCAGCCTGAAATGGAAATGCACCTTGAAGTCATAAATTTCGGCATTGTCCAGCTCCGGGCATTTGACCGTCGTGATCACTTCCCGGATGTATTTGGCAAGGTCGGCATCATTTGCGCGCACATCCTTAACCACGATCTCCCCATCCTCTGAAACGGTGAAAAGGACCGTGACCTCACCCTGGATTGCATGTTCATGCGCAAATTCAGGATATTTGATCGTACTCTGGAACTTTTTCCAAAGCGCCGTTGCACAATCGTTTGCAGGAGTACTTGCCAGAACGGGCTGAAACATAAACAACCCGGCAACGGATACAACCAGAAAGAACCGAAGAATGCCTTTTGTTTTCATCTCTCTATTTATTTGAACTGGATAAAAGTAGTATACGGATGCCGTTTTTTTCAACAATTATCTGCGATCTGTCAGAATGAGTAGGTGAAGGAATCAAATTATCGGGTAAAGGAGGCATCGGCCGGTCGATCGGTTTTATCGATGATAATCGCTCTTTCATCTAAAAAGAAGATCGATCCTTCAGGAAATCAACTGATTTTTTTACATTTACACCACTTTATCAGATTAACGCAAACTCTTCAAAAAAAATCCCCATGAAAAAAATCATTCTACTCTTCGCGATCATGAGCATTGTATCGTTTTCAGGCTGTAAGCAGCCCAAAGAGGTGAAAAATCCGTTTTTCACAGAGTACCAGACGCCTTTCCAGGTTCCCCCGTTCGATAAGATCGATTCAACAGATTACATGCCGGCCTATACCGAGGGCATGAAACAGCAGATGGATGAGATCGACAAGATCGTTAACAATTCAAGTGAACCCGATTTTGACAATACCATCCTGGCATTTGATAAATCAGGAAAACTCTACACCAAAGTCAGCAAGGTTTTTAACCAGATGAATGAAGCGAATACAACCCCTCAGCTGCAGGAAATTGCACAAAAGCTGAGCCCGATGATCTCGAAACACAGGGACGACATTGCATTGAACGAAAAATTATTCAACAGGATCAAAGTGGTCTATGAGAAACGCGGCCAGATGAAACTTGACCCGCAGCAGAATCGGGTTGTGGAAAAATACTACCGCGATTTTGTTCGTATGGGTGCCGGCCTCCCAAAGGATAAGCAGGATACCCTGCGTAAGCTCAATGAGAAGCTATCACTCCTGACGTTGAAATTCGGTGAAAATCTCCTTGCCGAAACCAACAAGAACTTTAAACTCGTGATCGCGGATAAGAAAGACCTTGAAGGGTTGCCGCAAAATGTAATCGATGGTGCTGCCGAAAAGGCAAAAGCAGCCGGGATGGAGGGGAAATGGATCTTTACCCTTTCCAAACCGAGCATGATCCCCTTTCTTCAGTATGCCAAAAACCGTGAACTGCGTGAAAAGATCTATCGCGGATACTTTATGCGGGGAAACAACGGAAACGGGAATGACAACAAAGCAATCGTTGCCCGGATTGTGAAACTGAGGGCACAACAGGCCGCATTGCTTGGCTATAAGAGTTATGCTGCGTATGTGATCGACGATAACATGGCGAAGACCCCCGAGGCCGTTGACGAATTTCTCATGAAACTGTGGAATGCATCCCTTCCGGTAGCAAAAAAAGAGGTGAAAGAGATGCAGAAGATCATCGATCGTGAAGGAGGAAAATTCAAACTTAAATCCTGGGATTGGTGGTACTATTCAGAAAAAGTGAGAAAAGAAAAATATGACCTTGATGAAAATGAGTTGAAACCCTATTTCAGCCTCTCAAATGTAAGGGACGGAATGTTCTATGTTGCCAATAAACTCTATGGCATCACGTTTACGAAGCGTACCGACCTGCCTGTTTTCCAGAAAGATGTTGAAACCTTTGAAGTGAAGGAAGCCGATGGAAAAGCGCTGGGGGTGATCTACCTCGATTACTATCCCCGTGAATCAAAACGCAATGGCGCATGGTGCACCGACTTCCGTTCATCGGGATACGAGGACGGGAAAAAAGTGGATGCCATCGCATCGGTTACCTATAACCTCTCGAGTCCTACAGCAGATGCACCGGCATTGCTGACCTGGGACGACGTAACAACCATGTTCCATGAGTTTGGCCACAGCCTGCACGGATTGTTCACCGTTGGAAAATATGACCGTACTGCCGGAAATGTACCCATGGATTATGTTGAACTGCCCTCGCAGGTCATGGAGAACTGGGCCGGAGAACCGGAAGTTCTGAAATTTTATGCAAAGCATTACAAAACAGGAGAGCCAATACCCGACAAGCTGATCCAGAAAATTGTAAAAAGCGGCCTGTTTAACCAGGGCTTCGTTACGGTTGAATACCTTGCCGCCTCCCTGCTCGACATGGATTACCATAATCTCACATCGCCCAGGGACATTGATGTGCTTGCCTTTGAAAAGAAAGCCATGGACAGCATCGGCCTCATCGAAGAGATCCTCCCGCGCTACCGCTCAACCTATTTTTCACACATTTTCAGCGGGGAATATTCAGCCGGATATTATGTATACATCTGGGCAGCCGTTCTGGATGCGGATGCCTTCAGTGCATTCAAAGAATCGGGCAACATTTATAATCAGGATCTTGCCGCTAAATTCAGAAAATACTGCCTGTCCGAAGTCGGCGATGATGAAGGGATGGTCCAGTACAGGAAGTTCAGGGGACAGGATCCATCGATCGATCCGTTGCTGAAGAGGAGAGGACTGAAGTAAAGGAAAAGAGTTAATGGGTAATGAGTGATGAGTAATTCTGTGATTGAATAATTATGGAATTACTCATTATTCATTTCCCTCATGATCAATTACCCTGTTATTAATTCCAGATCGTTTTCCAACACGTATATTCCGGAAAGGTGGTCTGGGATCAACAGATGTGTAACTATTAATTTTTATTTGCTGGTATGAAGACACGATTGAAATTCTTAGACCGCTACCTGACATTGTGGATATTCCTTGCCATGGCCGTTGGCGTTTTCTGGGGATGGCTTTTCCCCGGGATCGCCGGTTTCTGGAATACACTGTCGTCGGGTACGACGAATATTCCCATTGCCATCGGTCTCATCGTGATGATGTATCCTCCGCTGGCCAAAGTCAAATACGAAGAGCTCGGCGACGTCTTTAAAAACACTAAGATTTTAGGCTTATCGCTTGTACAGAACTGGATTATCGGCCCGGTACTGATGTTCCTGCTGGCCATTATCTTTCTGCAGTTCAACATCGATTACATGTACGGGTTGATTTTGATCGGACTCGCACGCTGCATCGCCATGGTGATCGTATGGAATGAACTGGCAAAAGGAGATGCTGAATATTGTGCAGGACTTGTTGCCTTCAATTCGATCTTCCAGGTCCTTCTCTTCTCCGTATATGCATACCTGTTCATCGCAGTCTTCCCCGCATGGTTTGGTCTGCCGACAAACAGCGCGGTTGAAGCAATAACCATCCGACAGATTGCAGAGAGTGTCTTCATTTACCTTGGAATCCCTTTCATCGCGGGCTTTTTTACCCGCTTTATCCTGATCCGGGTAAAAAGCAAAGAATGGTACCATACGAAGTTCATCCCCAGGATCAGCCCTCTCACACTGGTCGCCCTGCTTTTTACGATCCTGGTGATGTTTTCACTGAAAGGCGAGTATATTGTCAGGATCCCGCTGGATGTGATCCGTATCGCGATTCCACTGAGTATTTATTTTGTCATCATGTTCCTTGTTTCATTCTGGATGAGTAAGAGGGTAGGAGCAACCTATGAACAGGCAGCCACGCTGTCATTCACAGCAGCAAGTAACAATTTCGAACTGGCCATTGCAGTAGCTATTGCGGTGTTCGGTATCAACTCGGGTGAGGCCTTTGCAGCCGTGATCGGTCCGCTGGTGGAAGTTCCGGTGCTGATTGCGCTGGTTAACGTTGCACTGAAGTTCAAAGTGAAATATTTTTCAAAACCGGCGTGATTGACCCGGAAACATCAATTCCATGGGCTCATAATCAGTAAATAAAAGTCCAAGGTGTCTCAAAAGCCTTTTTACCGCTAAGACGCAAAGACGCGAAAAATAACAGTATTGATTTTAAATCCTTAGCGCCTTAGCGGTAAAGAATAATTTTCAGACTGTTGAGACAACCTCGTTCTTTTTCTGAAAACGATTTTCAGCCTATTTTTCCTGTTTTTTACTTTCAGTGCTGATCTTCAGCGGGAAGTACAAAGGGCAGGAACCAATGATGGCTGTCAGGGTCAGTACGCCTGACAGGGTCAGAAGCACAATTCCAATCGTTCCGTTAAGCACGTGTGTGAAATACAAAATAACAACCAGCGCAGCAATCACAAGCCTGGCCACTCTGTCAATAATACCCATGTTTTTTTTCATACTATTCCGTTTTTGGTTAAAGAATTAATGTATAAAGGCACAATGCAGCCAGTGCAAGAAAGAAAATCATCCCTGCAATTTTTTTTATCCGGTACAATCGGTATTCGTTGAAGATCTTTGGCTTCATCCTTACTTCAGGTGATTGAACCTTTGATGAGATTCATCCGGCAAAGATAAAAAAAAATTTCAAACAAAGCGCATAAATAACACTTATCTTCTTATATTTGCATTCCATTTCGGTTAATACCCGAAAATAAAAGAAAATACCATGGAATACTACTTCACCAAAACGCTGAATGTTTCATTTGAGGAAGCTGTTCAACGTGCCACCAGCGCTCTTAAGGAAGAGGGTTTTGGCATTATTTCAGAGATCAACATTCATGAAAAGCTGAAGGAAAAACTGGATGTGGATTTTAAAAAATACAGGATCCTTGGAGCCTGTAATCCGGGTTATGCATATAAAGCATTGACGCTGGAAGATAAAATCGGAACCATGCTGCCCTGCAATGTTGTTGTGATTGACCAGGGAAACGGAGCAACCGAGATTACAGCCGTGAATCCGATTGCCTCGATGATGGCGGTTCAGAATAAGGATCTGGGTCTTATTGCATCGGAAATAACAGAAAAGTTGCAAAGAATGATCAACGCTTTAGATTGAGGTGAGCGATGTGAAGCTGAAATAATATCAACTCAGGTCGGTTGTCCGGAGGTTTTTATCGAACCAGTCTTCCAGCGAAAACCCGCTGATCTCGAACTTCACTTTTGATTCGACTTTTTTCTGAACATTCACAATGGCACTCGTGATCAGGGTGCTTGAAATCATTTCATCCTCCGTTACCCCCAGGTTTTTCATCAACTCCACGACCCTGGCAGCACCGAACCTGGTAAGGATGGGTTCGTCAAACGACATGTAGAAGAAATAGGAGACGTGTTTTCCCAGTGAGTCAAGTGATTGCAGCAGGTCGTTCTCGGTTTTGAAGAGGGGATAGTGCTCGGCAAACAGGATAACGACTTCGTGTGTGCCAAGTGAAAGCCTGTCGCGGAAATAGTGTGTGCGGAAAGAGTCTGCCTGGACAATGTTTATCTTGTTTTCAATTTCGGGGCGAACATCATCCAGTGCTGTGAAATCCACATGCCTCTCCTTTAAACAGGAATTGATATACGTGCCGGTATCCGTAAAATACCAGGAGATCAGCACGATCTTCCCTTCCTCCAGAAACTTCAGGGCATCTTCTACCAGGGAATCGTATTTTTTTTGTTTGGTCATCCAGACCCGGTCGCCTAGTTTGCTGGGAACATCATCTTTTCCAAAGGGCCACATGAGATTTTTTTTGGATTCTAAATCTTGTTCACTTCAAAAAGAGGCCATCCATCCTGACCGGATTACCAGGAATCCAACCTTATTGTTTTATGAATTTCCGGCTATACAGGTTACCTCCCGACGATATCCTGAGAATATATTCTCCAGCCTGAATTCCGGACAGATCCACTGAAACCGGGAAATACAGCGCAGTCATGTTTTTACTTACCAGGAGGTTGCCGTGAAGATCAAGAATGTCGATGGTTTCCGCTGTAAAGTCCTTCTTTGTCAATTGAACCGTAAGCCTGTTTTTTGTGACCGGGTTCGGAAACAAGGAAAGTCCTGACGAGCCAGGCATCTCTTCCAGGCCGACCGTTCCTCCTGCAAAAGCAAGGTTGTCGATAGATAGGTAGCTTCCGCTGACGGGTGATTTCCCGCTGGCCGATAGGATGATCATGGCAGTATCGGGTATTTCAGAAGAAGAATAGGTAAGCGGCAATGAAAAGCCTCTCCAGCTCATGACCATTCCCGGCAGTGGATAGTTGACCAGTCCGATGGTATCGCGTGAATTTGAGACGGTATTCCACTTTGTGAGGTATGCTGCAATGAAACCCTGATCAGCTCCTCCGGCCATGTATTGCCAGTTACCATCCAGCGATTCAGGACGGCTGGCATAGGAAAACCCCGAAATTTCCTGAAATGTAGTTGTGTTCAGCACACCGCTTACGGCAATGCCGGGTTGCACTCCCATTCCTGATACCGTTCTTGAAGTCAACTTGATATAGGCTGTTCCCGGGTATCCGGGCGTACCTTTTAGGCAGGTGTAAACACCCGCAGGGTTTGTGACTGCGTTCAGATTTCCCCATTCATCAGGCGTGCTGTAACTGCCCATATCGGTCCAGTTTTCGAATCCGTTGTTGGGAATCTGCGAAAACAGCGAACCGGCAAAGGTTGCAGAAATCAGGATAAAGAGGGAACGTTTTTTCATATAGCTCAAAAGTGGGCAAAGATAACAAAAGAACTTTTTGCTCAGGAAAAAGCTAAAATATATCATGGTATTATTGGAACGACCGGTTTCTTCGTGACTGAATTACGGTTCCTTTGTGAACTCCTCTTTTGAAATCACCCGGATTCCTTCTTTTTTGGCTTTAGCCAGCGCAAGGTTCAGCTCAGGAAGCTTGTTGCTGTTGAAATCAGCAATTTCTTTGCTGATCTTGTCGATCTCCTTTGAGAGGTCGGCCAATCCGCTGAGCTGGGTATCTGTCGGTTTTCCCTTATAACTGAGCATAGATCCGTAGAGAAACCCGAGCTTTTCTCTCAGCCGCTCTTCCCCTACAACCTTTCCCTCCTTAACAACCACCATTTTCAGATGGAGGCTATCCATCAGCAATTCGGTATTCTTCAGCTGTTTGCCAAGCGATTTGGGGAGATCACCCGATCTCTGTTTTGCTGCATCCCGGATATCCGTTGCAACCCGGTCGAGGTAGGCAAGTTGTTCCATCGTGTGGTATGCCTTCAGGACAGCTTCCTGTCGCATCTCCTGATCCTGAACCAAATGCCTGGAGGAAGGATCAAGCAGGATCCTGATTTTTGTTGTGTAGACCTGATTCCCTTTATAGAGTTTTACAGAATATTCACCAGCCGGATAATTCGGCCCTGTCATGGAAGATCCTTCCATCTGCGGCGATTTTGGGACCTTTGGCGGTTTCATCCGGATGTTCCAGTAAACAACATTGATCCCTTTACGGGTTCCGGCCGGGAGTTTCTGGATCATCGTACTGTCCTTGTCATAGACCTCCAGGTACATTTCTCCGAAAACGTGCCGGCTCTTCTGGTAATAAACGATCTGCGCCGCCTCCCCCGGAACCTGTCCTGAATACTGGTCATCACCATTCCAACCCTGTCCCGGGATGCTTTCACGGATAATGAAGTCTTTGGTCTTTAAAAAGGAAAGGCCTGATTCCATCACCTTCTCCGACAGCTGGCGGACCGGTGTCAGGTCGTCGATGATCATGATCCCGCGGCCATGGGTAGCAATCACGAGCGACGGGTCGCGCGGATGGATCAACAGGTCCATGACCGGTACCTCCGGCATGTTACCTGTAAAATGTGCCCAGTTCTTTCCCTGCGATGGGGAGATGTACAGCCCGTTCTCACAGCCTAGAAAAAGCAGACCGGGATTTAACAGATCCTGTTTGATGATATGGCAGTAGGTCTTCAGAGAGGTATCTGAAAGTGATTTCCAGCTCTTCCCCAGGTCGGACGAGGTAAAGACATAAGGCGTTTTATCCCCGTTCCTGTGGCCGTCAAAAGTTACAAAGACGGTATTTTTGTCAAACCTTCCGGGTTCGGCATAGGAACACCAGGTAGCTGGCGGAAGTCCGGCAATATTTTTAACCACGTTGGTCCATGATTTTCCGCCATCCGCCGTAACCTGCAGGTTACCGTCATCCGTTCCTGCCCATATGATCAGGCTGTCGATCGGCGATTCATTGATGGTATAAATCGTACAATGATTTTCCGCAGATGAGTTGTCGGCTGTTAATCCACCGGAATTTTCCTGTTTTTGCTTTTTCTGATCATCCGTTGTCAGGTCGGGCGAAATGCGCCTCCAGCTGTCGCCGCGGTTGTTGGTTTTGTAAAGATACTGTGCCCCCGTATAAAAATTATTCCCCGCAGGACTGAAGATCAGCGGTGTATTCCAGTTGAACCGGAGATCTTTCGTCCCATCATCTTTCAGCGGCATCAGTGACTTGTATTCCCCTGTTTTTTTATAATACCGGGCGATTCTTCCGCCCTGGAACTGCCAGTAAAGAATATTGGAATCAAGCTTATCGCAATAAACATAAAATCCGTCGCCGAATCCGACGCTCTTCCAGTCTGCATTTGATATGCCTCCGGCTGAACGTGAAGGAGCATACCAGGATCCGTTGTCCTGTAAACCCCCATAAACATTGAAGGGATCCGCCATATCGGCGCTTACGTGATAGAATTGCGAAACCGGGAGACCGGGCAGGAACCTCCAGGTATTTCCCTTATCCATTGAGCAGTAAACCCCTCCGTCGGTTCCCATGTAAAGAAAATTGTTGTCTTTTCTGTTGATGTAGAGGACATGGCAGTCGCTGTGATAATTTCCACCTTCCACTGCGGCAGAACCAAAGGTCATTCCGCCATCGGTGCTCTTGCTGAGCATGAACCCAGGTTTATACAGGACGGTGCTGTCGCAGGGATCAGTATAAAGCATTGAAAAGTAGAAAGGACGGTCATTAACGGCTTGCGATTCTGTCATCATTTTCCAGGATTGCCCATTGTCTACCGACCTGTAAAGCCCCGTATTTTTTGCTTCGATCAGCGCATAAATCACATCCGGATGAATCGTTGATCCGGCGAGGGAGATCCTTCCGAGGGTTCCTTCGGGGAGGTTCTTCGTGATCCGCGTCCAGTTCCTGCCTCCGTCGGTGGAACGGTAAAGCCCGTCTTTCTGTCCGCCCGAACTGAATGACCATCCTGTCCTGCGGAATTCCCACATCCCGGCAAGGATGATATCCGGATTCCGGGGATCAATAACAACATCTGAACATCCTGTATTGTCATCAAGATAGAGGATCTTCTCCCAGCTTTTCCCGCCATCGCCGGTTTTATACAACCCCCTGTCGGGGCTTGGATTCCACAGGTTTCCCGGAACGGCAACAAACAGGACATCCGGGTTTTTCGGATGAAGGATGATCTTTGCGATCCGCTCGGAGTTCTCAAGTCCCATCTTTTTCCACGATTCACCGCCATTGGTCGTCCGGTAGATGCCATTCCCGACCGAAACAGAATTCCTCATCCATACCTCCCCGGTTCCAACCCAGATGGTATCCGGATGGTTCTGGTCGATGGTGATCGCTCCGATGGAGGGGTTGTACTTGTCAAACACCGGCTTGAACGTTGTGCCGTAGTTCTTCGATTTCCAGAGCCCTCCGCTGGCTGCGCCAACATACACCGTCGCCGGATTCTTGTCAACGGCATCAATGGCAGAGATACGGCCGCTCATCGCTGCCGGCCCGATCTGGCGGGCAGTAACATCACCGAAGGTGCTTCCGTCAAACTTCAGGCTGGTTTGGGAAAACATCAGAAAAGGTGAAAAACAGATCAGTACAAAGATGGTATTCAGGCTCTTCCTATCCATATGGATTTCTTCATTAAAATGTAAATCTATTTTTTTACCGGTTTCACGAACAGGTTGTCATCCATCTCCTTATTTACTTCGTACCTGTCAATCATAACATGAGAAATGCTGACGCCTTTTGATTTATTCTCGATGGAAAAGGGCATCATAACGCCGTCAACATCCTTATAATTTCCCGGGTAGGTATCACTTTCAACATCATTCCCCTGGAACTTGACAACCGAAGACACCTTCAGCGAAATATAATTTTCTGCATCGATGAAGTCGGTCTCGATGTTGCCATTTGCCCGGGTGACTTTTACTTTGTACACCTGACTGCCTTCCATATCTTCTTTCCCGATCAGTTCAACTTTATTTCCCTTTTCTTTCCAGTTGTAAAGAGGGCCTTCAAAGTCTGTCTGATCCTTCATCGCTCTTATTTCATCGGCTGTCATGTCCTGCGGATCGGTTGTCCCTGACCAGGGCATCACCGTCCATCCAACTTCACCGTTTACCACCTGCAGCATTTTATTTCCCTGGATCTCCACTTCGACCCTCATTTTTTCAGGTCTCTTCATGAAAATGGTCACCGGGAACTCCATGCCCTGGTTGGTCGATTTCCCATACATGGCAAAAGATTTCCAGTCCTTCAGCTTTGCAAGCCCCCCTGCCTTGTAATACCTGTTAAGAAGGGTGTCGAGGTTTATCTCCTGCGCAGATCCGGAAAAAGATAGAATGGAAATCATAACAACATTAAGCAGAATGAATTTTTTCATGATCGTTCTTTTAAAAGATTGAGTTGGAATTTTTGGCGAAAATACTAAAAACCGGGAACGTGGGGAGAAGAAATCGGTGAGGAAGCCTTCCATCCCGGTTAAACGAAGAGATCTCATGGCAAACACCATGAAATGGATAAGGCGGCAGGGGAGGGGCTATCGTGTCTTTGTTTTCATAAGTTTACTGAGTTCACCAACCTGTTTTTCGAGCTCCGTCAGCTTCTGTTGCATCTGCATGTACTTGGTCACCCTTTCAAGGATGATCTGAATGTCGATGTACCGGAAGGGTTTACGGAGGTAATCAAAAGCTCCGAGCTGAATGGATTTTTGTACGGTGTCCATATCTGCATGTGCCGAAACGATGATTACCTCGATCTGAGGGTAAAGTTGTTTCACCTCTTTTAAAACATCCAGGCCGTCGATGCCGGGCAAGCGAAGATCAAGAAAAAGAATGTTTATTTCCCGATCCTTCAGGATTTGCTTTCCGTCTTCAACGGTATTGGCCTGAAAAGACTCAAAGGCTGAGTTCAGGAAAAAATCACCCAATTCTTCAGTGAATTGCTTCTCATCATCCAGGATGAGGATTTTTAACTTATCCGGGGTAGCCATATTTATGAGGTTTTTATGTTATCCAGTTCAACCGTAATAGTAGTCCCAAGCGATACATCACTCGTGATCTCCAGGCTACCTCCCATCTCTTTTATGATCTGGTAACAAATGGATAATCCGAGACCAGTGCCTTTACCTGAATCTTTTGTCGTATAGAAAGGAAGCACCACATCGCTTATCATATTCCCCGGGATCCCGATCCCGTTATCACTAACTTCAATAATGATGCGTCCTTTCTCCTTGTATGTCAGGATCGCAACAACCATTTCAGGATAATTTCCCGCATTTCTTTTCTTTTCCAGTACCGCATCGCGGGCATTGGAGAGGAGATTGATGATGACTTGTTCCAGTTTGTATGTATTGCCGAAAAGTTTCGGAAGCCGCTTTCCAAAATTGAGATCCAGGCGGATCGAATGGTTTTTAAATTGTTCGGCGACCAGCGAAACAGCATTTTCAATTGTTGTATTAACATCAAAGGTTGACAATATAAAATCGTCGTTGGTCCTGGAAAATGCCCGGATGTGGTCAATGATATTTCGGATGCGGGTTATATTCTCAAAAATTTTATCCGATTTGTTTTTCAAAAAGATGCTGTCAATCATCTCTGTCCTGGTCGTTTCATAGAGTACGCTGTCTGTCACCAGCGAGATGATGTTGAGCGGCTGGTTGATCTCATGCGCGATCCCTGCTGCCATCTCTCCGAGGTTGACCATCCGGTCGGTATGGCTTCTTTTAACATCTTCCAATTTACGATCGGTGATATCATAGATGATTCCGTGCCACAACGTGCTGCCATCCTCCAGGAGCTCAGGAAGCGCATCGCTGTATCGCCAGCGTAGTCCCTGCCGCGGAAGGATAACCCTGTATTCACAGTAGAAACGTTCCTGCGTTCGGGCCGATTCAAAAATCAGGTCTGAAACCATTTTCGAATCATCGGGATGCAGCCGGCCGAAAACGGGTGTGGCATCCTCCCGCACCTCATCCGGTGTGACTTCATAAATTTTTTCCATCCCTGAACTTGAATAGGGAAAACAGGAACTTCCGTCGGGATAAAGCCGGTACTGGTAGATCACACCCGGTACCTGCTCCGAAAGTTTGAAAAGAAGATCACGGCTCCGTTGCAGTTCATCCTGTGCCGCTTTACGTTCGGTAATATCCCGTATGATTCCCGTAAAGAATCTTCCGGTTGATGATTCCCATTCTGCAAGGGATAATTCAATCGGGAACCTATGACCGTCTTTATGCATCCCTGTCAGTTCAACGGTCTTGCCAATTAAAAGACTATCGTTTCGCTTCTCTGTTTTCTTTTGAATTCCATTTTGATGATTGATAAGGTGCTCTAATGGAATAATGAGGGCAAGGTCTTTTCCTTTAATCTCCGCTTCTGTATAGCCAAATGTGAACTCGGCTCCCTTGTTCCAATCCGTTACGATTCCTCTGCTGTTTGTTGTAATAATGGCATCATTGGCTGATTGCGCCACAGAGCGGTACCTCTCCTCGCTTTCTTTCAGGGCCTGTTCGCTTTTCTTCCTGGCTTCATTCTCGTTTTGAATGTCTTCCAGCAAGTTGAGAGTGGCTGTATGGGTGAGCCTCATTTCGCGGGTCCGTTGTTTAATCAGCTTTGCGAGGTTCTCCTTTTCTGCACGCTTCTCCCTTCTGGCAACTTTGAGCTTCACCATCGCGATAATCTGCGCCTTGAGTTCAGTCACATCGATGGGTATTGACAGAAAAGCCTCGCCTCCGCATTCAAGCGCTTTGACGCGGCTGTCTTTATCATCTCTTTTTGCAATGAGGAAGATGATTGGAATTTCGCTCAGGCTTTTATCGGTTTTTAGCGTTTTGCATACTTCGAACCCGTCTATACCCGGCATAATGATGTCGAGAAGGATTACATCGGGATCTTTGGCAACTGCCATTCTCAGACCTTCGGCCCCATTATTCGCGGTGAAAACAGTGGCATCAGGAAAAGACTCTCTGATCAGCGCTTTAAGGGTCGTCAGGTTGTCCTTGTTATCATCAATCGCAAGTATCTTTATTTTATTAGGATCCATATGGGGTTTGACTGATGATGATGAAAATTCCTTTGGGTTTTTTAAGTTCTGGGATTAGTAAATCTGTTCCCTGAAATTTTAACACGCTTCGTTCATTCGAAAACCTTGTATTTTACCTTTTGTCCCGATTTCTCAAGAAGCTGGTTTATCTCTTTTTTCAATTCGATCATTTTGTGTTCCCGGCCAATCGTCAGGTTATGGAACCGCTGGAGTTCATCCATCTTTTTGTTCAGTTCCTCTTCTGCTTTTTTACGGATCGAGATGTCGTGTGCCAGAACCTGCACTCCCAGAATGTTTCCATCCGGATTCCTTAAGATAGAATGATTTGAAAGGAACCAATACTCCTGGTCATGGAAGCGGACCAGGTCTTCATATTCTTTTCCATTTTCACTGCTTAGTGTCTCCCTGAACCGAGAAAGATAGGTGAGGGCTGTCGGTTCTCCAAAAATATCCTGTAGCTTTTTGCCCACATAATCCTCAACTTTTCCCCCCAGGTTCTCGATCGCTTTTTGATTAAAGTAGAGAATTTCTCCATCCAGGCTGTATACCCCTACACCCATACCTGAATTTTCGACAAGCAAACGGTATTTTTCCTCACTGGCGCTTAGCTCTGCCAAAACCTTTTTATAGTCAGTGATGTCCATGATCATGCCGGTAATCTGGTCTCCGGAAATGAAAGCGTTGATGAGGACATCGACATGTCTTCCGTTTTTCGTTATCAATACAAGGTCATAATTAAATATGCGCTTTGACTTTTTTAGTTCCTTAACAAACTTTGCCCTGGCATTTTTGTCATGGTAGGTTGCAATGACGTCAACATTAATGAACTCTTCGACGGAATCATACTCAAGTATTTTACACATTGCATCGTTGGCAAAAATGTGTTTACCATCCACGGTGGTTGTATAGACCCCCGTAGGGGCATTTTCAACAAGTCTCCTGTATTTTCTCTCAGACACCTGGAGCCGTTCTTCGGCAAGTTTTCTTGCTGTAATGTCCTGGACAGCACCGACCAGCCGGACTCTTCCGGCCATGAATTCATTGTTTACAGGCACGGTAAAATCACGAAGCCAGCGGATATCGCCGTTCTTACATGTGATCCGGTATTCCATCTCACGGGGCTGAAGGTCGAGAATACCTGGAGCTACATTTGTGACAATGCCAAGATCTTCTTCCCATACAATATTTAAAAACCCTTTGGGAAGACTTTTTATTTCTTCGGTCGTATATCCCGTGATCTGTTCGAAAGCCCCGCCAATCCAATCTGTTCTTACGCTGCCGTCAGCGAAGTACCAGCCTTCATAAACATAATCCGTCATCAGGTCGGTGATCCTGTGATACCGCTTCTCGCTTTCCGCTAATGCATCCTCCGTCTTTTTCCGTTCAGTAACATCGCGGATTACTACCAGGGCTCCACTGTATGAATTTGTACGGAATGGCGACCCGCTTAACTCACCTGTAAATACGGAACCATCCTTCCGTTTCATGGCAAATTCAAGATTCCTGGTGTTTACCCCGCTTTCCAGGATTTGCTGGAATGCCGCGGCAGCTGCTTGAACATCTTTTTCATCCGCGTATTCTATAAACGGCCGGCCGCACATCTCATCGGGTTCGCAATCAAAAAGTTGTTTCGCCCTGGCAGAGGCATACACAATTCTTCCTTCTTTGTCGGCGATTGCGATAAAGTCGCTGGTTTGTTCTGTGATCGACCTGAATTTTTCCTCGCTCTCTTTCAGTTCAAACTCCATTTTAATCCTTTCTGTGAGATCATGAACCGAGCCCACAAGGTTCGCGCACTCTCCGTTCTGATCGAAAACAGGAGTGATACTGACTGCTCCGGTTGCTAACCCCTTCGGGTATTGCGTAGCTTCTTCCCAGCGAACGGTTTTTTTCTCCAGTATGGATTGCCTGTATTTCGCCTTCACTAACGTCAGGGAAGGTTCAGGTATTACCTCATCCACGGACTTACCGATCACCTGTTCAAATTGTAGTCCAGTTGCGGCAAGGAAAGAATTGTTAACCGAGATAAACCGGTACGTCTCTCCGGGTTCGACAGAAAGGAGCATGATAACATCTCCTACGGTATCGAAGATTGAGGAAAGCTGGTCCTGACTCTTTTTCATTGCAACCTCAGCCCGTTTTCTTTCATATATATCATATACAAAATCGGAAAGTATTCCAATGAGATTGACATCTTCCTCAGTGTATTCCTTTGGTTTGTTGCCAACCCCGAGAATGGCCTTTGCCTTCCCGTTGCGGATTATGGGCACTGCCATCTCACGGATAATTTCAGCATGTCCTTCGGGAAGTCCTTTGCGGTGTGGAAGCGACAGATAGTCATTGTGGATTACCGGCCGGGATTCCCTGAGACAATCGGCCCAGACACCGGCGTGATCGATGTGGTGAGTTGTGTTCTTTCCTTCGGCACGGCACATCTCTCTTTTTGTCCGGGTCGACCATTCCTGAAGGGTGAGGGTCTTCTGGTCCTCAGCAACAAGATGGAAAAAACCGATCAGGCTTTCTGTAAGCTCTTCTGCAACATTGAGGGTTTCTTCAAAAAGTTCGTCATTGCTATGCTCTTCAGCGTATGTCAGCAGACGAAGCCTTGCCAGATTTACATCTTCGAGGCGCTTTTGTTTTGTGATATCCCTGAAATTTATCACAAGCGATCCGACATGAGGATCCGCAAATAAATTCCGGAACGTGCTCTCAAGCCATTTCCAGTTACCCTGTTTATCAGCCAGGCGGTACCGGATCGTGGGGACATAGGATGGATCTTCAATGACCTTTGACAGGTGCGAAAACACCATCGGAAGATCTTCAGAATGAGTTATATTGTTAGGGTTTACATTAAGATCGCCGACGGGGTCGTACCCGAAAATCTTTGCCGCAGCCGGGCTGGCATAGGTAAAATGCATCTCCGCATCGAGAAGGACAATGCCGTCGGGTGCATTTTCAATAAGTGCCTTATTGTGGAGGCCGATACTGGTCACTTCCTCCTCAGCCAGCTTGCGTTCGGTAATATCGCGGAAGTTGATCAGAATGGATTCGACATTTTCATCACCGAGCAGGTTGCTGAATGTGCTTTCAACCCATCTCCAGCTTCCTTCTTTATCTGAAAAGCGGTATTGCACGACAGGTATGTACGACGGATCTTCCATAATCCCTGTTAATGCCTTGAAAACCTCTGGAAGGTCGTCCGGATGCGTTAAATCTGCAGGATTACTATTTTGAATGTCTTTCTCCTCAAACCCGAACATCTTTCTGGCCGAAGGACTTGCAAACTTGAACTCCCCTTTTTCATTCAATAAAACAAATCCATCGGGGGCCTTTTCGATCAGGGTCTGATAATATTTCCCTATTCTGCGCACCTCATCTTCCGTCTCCTGGCGTTTCGTAATATCCCTCGTAACGCTTAATAGATGCGGGATCCCTTTCAGTAATATTTTCTTTGCTGATATCAACCCCACAAGTAATCTCCCGTCCTTATGAACAAAAACTGCCTCGTAATTATAACAGGTTCCTTGCTGACTGATTAATTCTATTACTTTTTCCCGGTCCGAAATGTTCTTCCATATATTGATCTTCAATGTCGATTTGCCAATGACTTCATTCCTCATATACCCAATAAGGGTTGAAAAGCCTTCATTTACATCCACGATGATCCCGTTTTCAAGATTTGACAGGATAACTGCATCAGGGGTTGCGTCGAAAATCAGCTCAAGTTCATCTTTCGTAGTTCCGATCTCATCATTCAGCCGGTGGTTGATCATTATAATTAAACCGAACGTCCACAACAGGCTCACGATAAGGGCATCGAGGTAGGGAACCATGTTAAACATCGTCAGCGTAAAGTGGTTTACAATCGGGGCGCCGTTTATCAGGATGATCGTCCGATAGGCAAAAATGCCCCCGTGAACCAGGAACACCAGGGCATTGAAATGGACCGATGCCGTGATGGCCTTGATGTTATTTTTAAAAAGTGTGAATGCGGTGACGAAGGAAATGATGGCAATGGTAGCAGAGAAAATGCCGGAGCGCACCTGGATGTCGTTGTCGATGAAAAGGAAGTAAAGCAGGCTTGATAAAAAGAGAGCACCGACAGGAATGACCAGTTTCAGGTTCTGATTTTTACCAAAGAAACGCCGGATCCCGATAAAGAGGAACAGGGTTCCAAGGACAATCATCGTGTTCTGAACAATAATTACGATTGGGAGGATGGAAGGAATATCCCGTAAGAGCATGACCCCGAAGCCGATGGTCTCAGAAGCGCTCCAGAGAAGCCACCAGAGAACTCCCTTGTAGCTTTTACTGATCCTGTATTGATGAAAAAAGACCAGTATCTGAATGGCATGGGTGATACCCAGGATAATTACAAGAGTGCGTATATCTGTTCCCATTGGCCTTTCAGGATTACATACTTGATAAACGAAGTTGCTGATTTTGAGAATTTATTCGCTATGCCTGCCTAGACAAATATAATACATATTTGAATGGTGTCTGTTTATTACTTTTATTCGTGAGACTCAAATTTTTTGAACGTTGTGATTAAAAATTTTTTTAGTCGAACCTGCCTACCGGCAGGCAGACAATCCCGACGAAGTCGGAGGGTATTGTAGAAAGCCAGGAAGATGAACAGAGATTGTCTAAAAAGTCTGAAATTTCTCCAGCACCGCGAAGACGAGAAGGCGCCAGGTTTACAGAGGTTCACAGAGAATCTTCTTTGCCTTAGCGGTGAAAAAGGGCTATTGAAACACCCTGTTTTCAAAAAACAGATGCAGTTATGATTACTAAGGTGCAGTTATAGACTATTGCACCGTGTAATTAAACCGGGTTGTTCTCTGAACCCTGCTGATCTGCAATGGGCTCATGCACAATTCGTGTAATTTCCTGTGCAATACCCTCTGGTGACAGTATAAAATCAATACACCCGCTTGCGATCGCGCTCTCCGGCATATCCGGGTGAACAGCTGTTTCAGGCTTCTGTGCAAGGGTAATACCGCCCACCTCTTTAATGCCGCAGAGGGCGTCAGCCCCATCCCCATCATAGCCGGAAACAATAACAGCGATGAGCCTGCCATCCCAATGCTTTGTTAATGAACGAAGGAAGACGGTAATAACATCAGGCCATCCGTGAGGTTTTGATATTGGTTTCAGACGAAACTCATCATCAAGAACATGCAGGTCGCGTTTTTCAGGGATGATAAAGACATGGTTTGGCCGGATATCAAGTTTTTCCGTAATGAGTTCAACAGGCATCCGGGTATAGCGGGGGAGAATCTCATGAAGCAGCGTGGAAACCTGCCTCAGGTGATTGACGATGACGATGGCGACTCCCAGATCAGCTGGAAAATGCTGCAGCAACCGGGTATAGGCGTCAAGCCCCCCGGCTGATCCTCCTACACAAACGATAGGGAAATCTTTTGCTCCGTTCAGGATATTCGATTTATTCATTTTATTCCCGGAAAATCAGATCCTTACTGTATGTAAAGATAATCAAAAAATTCCGGTATGGTAAGCATTTCGTAAATTGATTCCTCACCCTGCCCGGCTCAAAGAATGAATAAAAAACACAAGAAAAAGAGAAATGTGGGAATAATGTAAGTTTTTTAAAATATCATGTAATAAAATTTTACATTTTGGATTCCATCTTTGTAGTGTATTTTGTGTGTTCGGGGAGGATCCCCATCTCTTTCCGTTCGATTGTGAAATGAGTCCGTATAAAAAAGTCTTTTACAATATTCAATACGGGGATCAAGGCCGGGGAAATCAGAGTAACCAAAAATTCTATAAGAAACGTTTAAATAAGGAATGATATGAAAACAAGGAGAGAAGGAAGTACAAATGATTCTGTGTCCCAAATTGTAGCACTGCCTGTTCATCGGGCTACAGTAGCCGGGCCAAATCATTTACCCGGTTCAATAACAGATATGTATCCGGTAACCCTTGATGGGGGGAAAACGGTAATTTTTATTTCGGATAAAAGCAAAGAGGCCGAAACAAGACAAAATTATGAACTGCGAAAAGAGGAGAGGTTGTTGCGGTTAGGTAAAAAATTCAAGGAAAGAGTGGTTGAACAATAGCACCCTTACTGGTTTTTCCGAATGAGTTCCAGGTCAATTAAAAATTTAAATACTACCTTCAAATCCTTTCATGGAGTGAAATGTGTGAATGATGTAACTTATTTCCAAAGTTGTGTAATGCATCAGGCATTGGATGAAAGCACCTTTGCAGGGTTATAAAAATTGTTTAACAACCTAAAAAACAAAAAATGAAAAAAATAATTGTATTGTTTTCAGCATGTATGCTTTTCGGTATCTGGGGCTTTTCCCAGGAGGTTAATGCTGACAAGGTACCTGCAGCTGTAAAAGAAGCTTTCACTAAAAAATTTCCCGCTGCCACCTATGTCAAGTATGAAATGGAAAAGAAAGACTATGAAGTCAAATTCAAGGATAACGGAGTCGGGATGTCTGCCAATTTTAATTCAAAGGGTGAATGGCTTGAAACCGAGACGGTGATGATTGAGTCTGATCTTCCCAAAGAAGTTTTAACATCAGCAGCCACGAATTTCGTTGGATTTGTCATGACGGAGATCACCAAGGTTGAGGGTCCTGACAAGGTCCTGAATTATGAGATGAATCTGAAAAAAGGCAAAGTTGGCTATGAGGTAAAGTTTTCTCCCAAGGGAGAAATTCTGAAGAAGACACCGGTAAAATCATAGGATGAATATAAGAATAGTTTTGAGAGTTGATTAATTGATGTGTGAGCGGAGACGCCTGTCCGGAATACCGGGCAGGTGTTTTCTTTTTTTTGTTAACTTTTAGCTCCCGGATGTTTTATGATTGAATCCATTTCCTTTCCAGTTCTTCTTTTCATCTTCGCCGGGAGTGCGGTAATTATCTGGTTTGCCGGGATTCAATTATCGAAAACTGCCGACATTCTTGCCACCCGCTTCAACCTGGGGGAAGCGTTAGGCGGTTTGATTTTACTTGCAATCGTGACCAACCTTCCCGAGATTGCTATTACGGTGAGTGCCGCTTTGCAGCATAACCTGGAACTGGCCATCGGAAATATTCTCGGGGGCATTGCCATACAAACCGTTGTGCTGGTTGCATTGGACGTATTCGGATTGGGGAAGAAAGATCCGCTGACTTACCGCGCTGCATCGCTGGTACTTGTGCTCGAAGGGCTCATGGTCATCACGGTATTAACACTGGTCGTGGTAGGCAACCAGTTGAGACCTTCCGTTATTTATGGGGGTATTTCCCCGATTGATGCGATCATTGTGCTGGTATGGCTTGCAGGCATTTATATGATCGGGAAAGCAAGGACCGATTTACCCTGGCATCAGCTGGGTACTCTTCCGAACAGTCAGAAAGAGAAGAGGGGTCACAGCATGAAGAAGAAGTTTGACCTCTCTATAAAGAAAGGGGTCAGCATTCAATCCGTTATCCTTGTTTTTGCAGTATCCTCAGTCATTACGTTAGTTGCAGGTGTGGGATTGGAAGTCAGCGGCGACGCCATTGCCAGACACATAGGAATGACGGGAGTGATATTCGGGGCTACTATTTTAGCTGCCGCCACTGCCTTGCCTGAGGTTTCAACAGGTTTAGCTTCGATGAAACTGAAGGATTATCAAATGGCGATGAGTGATATCTTCGGTGGAAACGCTTTTTTACCTGTGCTGTTTATGGTTGCAACGGTTATTTCCGGTAAATCGGTTCTGCCACAGGCGCATAAAACCGATATTTACCTTACCGGGTTAGCCATCCTCCTTACCATTATCTATATCTGCGGATTAATGTTTCGTCCGCGAAAACAAATTCTCTGGATGGGCATTGATTCATTTATGGTCCTGACCGTTTATCTGATCGGCCTCCTGGGATTGTTTGTTATTTCCTGAAAAAGTTATTGTTATGCCCCCGGGTGATCCAATGTTGATCCAATGTTGATCCAATGTTGATCCAATGGTCTCCAATCAGCCGTGAACGAAAAAAGTTTCCATTGGATGGTATTGGATCAACATTGGAAGAATATTGGAAGAATATTGGAACAACACTTCAAAAACCGGTATAAAAAGCTGAAACTTTAATTAAGGAATCCGAACGTGTAAAAAAGGTGCAATTCCCCTTTTTTGGTATAATTTTTGCATCGGATTGCCATGAAAAGTACAGGTAAAATCATTTTAAACCAAAAAGCAGAGTCATGGCAAATTCAAGTGGAAATGTGATCACCCATGGGTTACGCGGTAAATTCGGTAACCAGGTCATCTTCAAGATTATGAACGGGAAAAGCATAACTGCTAACGTTCCCGATCGCTGGAATGTTGTTCCGGTTGGCGGACAAATCGAAACCGTAGATCGTTTCAAAGAGGCCGCCATCTGGGCTAAAGAGTTGAATTCAGACCCCTTGCGGCGGCAACCCTATGCTGCCCTGGCAGGAAACGGCATGTGCGTATATACCCTGGCGGTGAAGGACTATATGCGATCGCCCGTGGTTACGGCAATAAGTACCGGTTGGTATTCGGGACATGTTGGCGACCTGATAACAGTTAGCGCAACCGACAACTTCTGTGTCAAAGGGGTCACCGTAAGAATCTGCAGTGCATCGGGAGAGCTCATCGAGGAAGGACCCTGCAAGGCCGGTGAAAATAATTCGATCTGGCGCTATCGGGCGGTAAAGGAAATCAGCAACCTGGCAGGCATCGTCATCACGGCCACGGCCACCGACAATCCGGGGCATACGGGAACGATGTCGGTGACAAAGGAAGCGGGAGAGGGGATGAGGGATATGGGTTGTGAGATGGGGGATGAGGGATTTGAGATATGGGATTAGACCCGTTATATCCTTTTTTCCTTAGATTTCAACAATCATCTTGCCTTTATTTTTCCCGTCAAAAAGGTCAATAAAGGCTTGCGGAAGATTTTCAAACCCGTAAACAATGGTTTCAGCATACGTGAGTTTCCCTTCCTTAAGCCAGGCAGCCAGTTGTTTGATTGCTTCCGGGAATTTTGCAGAAAAATCACTGACAATAAATCCCCTCATGGTTGCGCTTTTGGTTAAAAGGATGGGTTGAAGTCGGGGTCCTACCTGAGTTTTTGTGTCATTGTATTGAGAAATGGCACCGCAAACGGGTAACCTTGCATGTTTGTTGATGTTAGACAGGACTGCGTCAGAAATTTCACCTCCCACATTGTCAAAATAAATATCAACCCCATCAGGGCAGGCCTTTTGAACGGCCTCTTTCAGGTCATGCGAAGTTTTATAATTGATGGTATGGTCGAATTTAAATTTTGATCTGAGCAGTTCCGCTTTTTCATCCGTACCCGTGATTCCGGTAACCTTGCATCCCATAATTTTACCTGTCTGACCCACCACGCTACCCACTGCGCCGGCTGCCCCTGATACCACAAGGGTTTCGCCGGCCTTTGGCATGCCTATTTCTGTTAAGCCGAGGTAGGCAGTCATCCCTGTCATTCCTAAAACTCCCAGGTAGGATGATAACGGAGAAGCTTTTTCATCCACTTTCATCAAACCTTTGCCATCGGAAATCTGGTATTCTTTCCATTCCAGGTTCCCCGACACAAAATCCCCCTTCCGGAATTCCGGATGCCGGGAGTCAATCACTTCGGCAATGATTCCCGATTGTATCGGCTTACCGATTTCAAAGGAAGGTACATAGGATTTGGAATCATTCATCCTGCCGCGTAAATAAGGATCCACTGAGACATAGCGTGTTTTTAATAAAACATGACCCGTCATAGGATCCGGAACAGCAGCACTGGAAAATTCAAAATCTTCAAGAACCGGCCTGCCAACCGGTCTTTTCTTTAAAAGGATTACTTTGTTCATGGTTATTGTTCATCCAGGTTATTGTGATCATCGCCACCAAGGCTGTAATAATTATTTTCTTCATCTTCCCCGCCGGTTACCTCCTCAGCATCATCCAATTCTGCACCGGGAACATCCAATCCAATATCTAAAGAAGAATCCTCTGTTTCGCTGAGGGGTTCTTTTTTCTCCATGGTATAGATATCTTCATCTGCTGAATACAAAGGGTAACCGGAGATCGGGTCACTCTCGGAAGCTTTGTCATCTTTTTTATCAGGATTCGTTTTCATTGTAAAGGTTTTAAATGGGATATTCAGAGTTTTGGAACAGGATACCGTTCAAGCCAAACTTCAATAGCCCGGTTCACACTTTCTGATGGATCTTGACAAGCGAATTGGGATCCATTTCCAGTGTCAGATCTTCGAGTCCGATATTTTTAAGTTCAATTTCACATACGATCGCAACCTCTTCGCTTACCATCAAGCCGCCAGCTTCCATGGGGGTATTCCAAACGAGGCCCCAGTCGCTCCTGCTTATTTTTCCTGTAATTGTAAAGCCGGCTTTCTCATTTCCCCAGAGATCGTGGACGATTCCGCCGAATTGTAAGTTTAATTTTATATTTTTCGTAACCCCCGTCATAGTAAGTTCTCCCCATAATTCGTGATTGCCTTCATGATCCGGTTCTCCGATGGTACTGGACGTAAATGAGATTTGTTTATGATTCTGAACATCAAAGAAATCAGCGCTTTTCAAATGCTCATCCCGGTTTTTGTTGTTCGTGTCAATGGAGGAGGGATCAATCCAGAGATCAATCTCAGCCGTGGTAAAATCATTTCCACTGGTATAGATGCTTGCATCAAATCTCTTAAATCCTCCTTTAACACGTGCAATCATCAAATGCTTGACGGTAAAGCCAATTTCACTGTGATCCTGGTCAATAGACCATTTTGTTTTCGTCGCGACTTTCGTAGTTTTCATTTTAGTTGTTTTTAGCCTTCATTTTAATATTTTCCCGGGCTTGTTTTGCCAGGAAGCAAAGGTGAGCGTATTAATTGCAGTGAGTGTTATATAACTTTCTAAAATAGTTACAGGATTCACACATTTCAAAATAAACAGGTTATCCCTCACAACAAACTTGCACGGCAATCCATAGTAAACCCAGGCAATCCTCCAGCCCTTTGACAATGTGTGAATCCTGTAACTCTTTTCCCTAATTGTGTAATGGAATTAGTCCCAAAATGAACGAACCTTTGTTGAGGTGTAATAATTTCATTGTCGTGGTGAAAAAAAAACAGTTTGTGCTGTCGGGTGGAGGTTGTCGTGGTTTTGCCCATTTAGGGGCAGTGAAGGCATTGCAGGAGAGCGGTATTTATTCTTCTGAAATTTCAGGTACAAGCTCAGGTGCCATTGCCGGGGCATTTTTAGCCAATGGGTTCTCACCTGATGAGGTTAAAGAAATCTTTCTTGAAAAACTGAAATTTAACATCCTCACCCGGAGCGGGTTTAATTTCGGACTGATATCAATGAAAAACATCAGGGTGTTTTTACAGAAGAATTTACGTTACAAGAAATTCGAAGATCTTCCAATCCCCTTTTATGCAACAGCAACCAGTTTTCTGGATGGCAGCCAGCACATATTCAGCAGCGGTAATCTCATTGATGCAATCATTGCTTCCAGTTCCATCCCCGTGGTGTTTCCGCCTGTCGTGATCCAGGGTGTGCCTTACGTTGACGGGGGCCTGTCAAATAATTTACCCATTGAGCCATTCATCAAAAGCAAGAAGGACATCGTATGTATTCATGTCAATCCGATAAGATCATTTAAACGTGGAGAGAGTGTTTTTAATGTCATGGACAGAGCAATTCATTTAAGTTTCCGGGAAAAAGTCAGCCAATCCTCTGATGGTTGCTTTTTATTCATCGAGCCACAAGAATTAGAGGGATATGGGCTTTTCGACATTCAAAAAATCAGTGAGATAGTTGATATCGGTTATGGTTTTACGAAGAAGTTGTTGCTTTCCCTTACTGCTTTATGATCCTTCCATCCTCCATTTCGATGGTGCGATGGGTTTTCTATGATGTACTCCGATCTTAGGACAGAAAGCAGGGTGTTTATAAGTTGGATTGCAGTCTCATTTCAATACTCTTAATAGCATGTGGCACACCGAAGGGGAAAATGTGTGAATGATGTAAACCTTTTCAAATTTTGTGTAACACTATCCGGGACAGTTTGGATGACTTTTGTTTCGGGTAAATAAACCTGTAACTAATTTTATGATTTCCATTGAAAAAAAAGCGCCATGAAAGGATTTAAAAGTAACATAGAAAAGGATACCCTGAAAAATGAGAATTTCAGAAAAGTTCTCTACTCAAGCAAACATATGCAGCTTGTATTGATGACCTTGAAAAAAGGGGAAGAGATCGGCGAAGAAGTTCACATCGGCATTGACCAGTTTTTCAGGTTTGAAAGCGGAAAGGGCAAATGCATCATTGACAGGAATGAATATATGATAGCCGATGGCGATGTAATCATTGTACCTGCCGGTTCGCGGCACAATGTAATAAATACAGATCCCTCCGAAGAGTTGAAAATGTATACCATCTATGCTCCGCCCCATCATCAGGACGGCCTTATAAACATTACAAAAAAGGATGCGGAAGTAAACGATGTTGAATTTGACGGAAAAACAACAGAATAAATTCCATGCATTTGCCTTTCAGGCAGTTCTTAACAACAGAAATTTATATTGAAAACAATGAAAAAGTCAGCAGTTAAAAAGAAAGCCGGGTCAACCAGGGAAGAATTTATTAAAGTCGAACCCAACGTGTACCTCCATATAACAGATGCAGGCCAGGGGAGGCCGGTGGTGCTTATTCATGGGTGGCCGCTAAGCGACGAAATGTATGAATACCAGTACAATGATCTGATAAATAACAAATTTCGTGTCATCGGCATTACATTAAGGGGGTTTGGGCAATCCAGCAAACCTTATGGGTTGTATGATTATGATGTGCATGCCAGGGACATCAAAAAAGTGTTGGACCACCTGGAGATAAAAAAAGCCGTTTTAGGTGGATTTTCAATGGGCGGTTCAATTGCTATCCGCTATGTTTCATTGTATAAGGGATCGCATGTCTCAAAGCTGGCTTTATTCGGAGCGGCTGCACCGATCTGGACACAACGCAAAGATTTCCCGTATAACCTGCCGGTGAAGGCAGTTGACGCCTTAATTAAACTGAATTATAAAGACCGTCCTAAGCTCCTTTTGGATTTTACAAAAATATTCTCTGCCACACCCACCTCCTTAAATAAAGGGATCGGCGGCTGGCTGAACGGGATCTGTCTGAGTGCTTCTTCATATGCTACAGCTCATTGCCTGATCGCTCTGCGGGATACCGATCTCAGGAAGGATTTGACGAAAATAAATATTCCGACACTCATTCTGCACGGAAAAAAGGACAAAATCTGTTCATTTGATCTGGCAGAACAGATGAAAGCCGGGATCGCAGGTTCGCAACTCATTCCTTTTGAAAACAGCGGACACAGTTTGTTCCTTGAAGAAACCCGTAAGTTTAATGCAGAGCTGATCAAATTTGCAGGGAAATAATCCGTACACCTCAACCCCCGTCCCCTTCTCCTGAAGGAGAAGGGGTGAAGGGAATGAGGCTGATTAAAACTGTAACCAATGAACTCAACTATTTTTATTTCAAAGTACGAGCCGCAGATTTATGCGATATTCCGGATTGTTGTCGGATTTCTTTTTCTATGGCACGGTTCACAAAAACTGTTCGCTTTTCCGCCGCAGGCACATGAAATTCCCGCTCTCATTATGTTTACAGCAGGCCCCATTGAGTTTTTCGGTGGTGTACTGATCCTAATTGGACTATGGACACCGTGGGTGGCATTTATTTGCAGCGGACAAATGGCTGTTGCTTACTGGGTGGGTCATGGCCTGCATGCAATTCTTCCTGTCACGAATGGCGGCGAGATGGCAATTATTTACTGCTTTGCTTTTTTATTCATTGCAGCCAGGGGATCCGGTTTATTTAGCATTGACCAATTGCTGGATGCAGATGCCAAGAAGGCGTGATCTGAAGGCGTGATAGGAAGACGTGGTATGGAGACGTGACGGAGGATAAAAGTTGTTAACAATTGAATGACCTTTTGGGGGCTTAGCCGATAAAGCAGAAAAAGAACGCTATGACCACAATCAGATCACACATGGATCTGGATGTCTGGAAAATGTCAATGGATTTTGTTGATGAGTTGTACAGCATTACAGACACATTTCCTTCATCTGAAAAATTTGGGCTTGCCTCGCAACTCCGGCGTGCAGGTGTTTCAATCCCTTCCAACATTGCTGAGGGAGCCGGCCGGTTCTATGAAAAGGAATTCATACAATTTCTTTATATTTCAATGGGTTCTCTTTCAGAAATTGAAACACAGCTGGAGATTGCGAAGCGCCGCGGATACATCAAATCTATTGAACCCCAGAGAACCACGATGATCAGGATCAGAAAAATGATCAATGGATTGATAAAACAGTTAAGGAGTAAAACCTGACGTAACCCTTTCAAGTCTTCCCATTACGCCTTCCTATCCCGTCCTCCCGTCACGTCTTCATATTACGTCCTCCCGTTACGCCTTCCTATCCCGTCCTCCCGTCACGTCTTCATATTACGTCCTCCCGTCACGTCTTCATATCACGAACTTCACTTCCTGATGCAGAATGTAACTCGTACAATAATTCAATTAGTTATGGATACGAGGTACAATTGGGATACAAAACAGACCTGTAAATTTCGTCAAGCTGGCCCCCGACCTTTTTGAGTCCAAACCGGCTTTCAATAAATTCTCCTAAGTGTTCCGGGTCAAACGACTCATCATGATCAAGCATGAAGTTCAGATTGTCAAGTAATGCTGATTCATCACCGGGGGATATTAACCTGCCATAATTTTTGCTGAAGTATTCAGGAATAGCTCCTGCAGATGTTGCAAGTACAGGGATCCCGCAGGAGAGGGCTTCGGGAATGACAATTGAAAAAGACTCAAAATTACTGAACATCAGCAGGAATGAAGATTCCCTGTAAGCATCGGCAAGTTCGGCTGCGGGTACAGGCCCTTTAAATGCAACAACAGGACTTTCAAGTCCCAGGCCGGATGCATACTTCCTTGCTTCACCCAGGGCAGGCTCACGACCTCCGATAAACAGTATTTCAAAGTCCTTCCTTTGTTCATGCAGGATCTTAATAACACGCAGAATTCCTCGTATGTTTTTTGCCCGTTCATTAAAATTTGACACGTGAAGTATCCTTTTTGCTGGCTTCCCTTCCTGTTTTCCTGCAACTGTGAACAGCGTTGTGTCGACCGTATTTGGAATGATGAGGAACTTTTTACTCCGGAGCCCGCAATCCTCCATGGCGGTCTTGAGGAAATCACTGACAGTTATGACTGCTGAGGCCCGGTGGACAATCAGCCGGGTAAGTGATCTTCTGACGACCCCTGTAAATCCCCAGTTTTCCGGAATGTACCTGGTCCAGTGTTCACTGATAACATAAGGTATGCCGGTCAGCAGGTTTAACAGGAATGCGGGTACGGCAGCGCGCGTGAGAATGTGAACATGGATGATATCGAATGAACCCTGATTTCTTGAAATATAGCGAAACCCGGCAAAGGCTCTGATGACAAACCGGGTAAGATTGATCATCCCGGCCACCATTCCAATCCTGCAACGGGATGGCCTGTAGAAATAACGGATAACAGTATACCCCGGATGGTCTGCATTGTCATCGATCACCGGTTTCAGACCTGAACTTTTTTCTCCCGGTAAAATGGCAAGTACGGCAAGTTCATTGAACAA
Organism: Bacteroidota bacterium; assembly: GCA_026391795.1. GTDB lineage: Bacteria > Bacteroidota > Bacteroidia > Bacteroidales > FEN-979 > FEN-979. The sequence goes on along the minus strand of JAPLDI010000014.1, from coordinate 12,016 downwards.
TGAAACCGCCTGTGCATGCCGTTCGATGAATATCCCTCCATAAGGAGGAAACCACCGGGTAAGGAACAGGATCTTCATGTTATGTAAGCATCTTGGGGCAGCAGGCGGTCATATTAACTCTATTTCTCTTGAAAGCGTGTCAATTAAATTAAATCCATCGTGCAGTAACGAAAAATCAGCAGTCTTCCCGATTGGAACGATCCGATCTATTCCAATTGGCTTTAGCTGAGTAATGAATCGGATCAACACCTCTTTTTCAATTCCGTAATAGGAGAGTGTTTGAAATTTATTGGAGAAGACGTTTGCCAGTTCTTTCAAAGAAGAGGCTTTGTATTCTGAAAAATATCCGCCATAACAGCGATATTTATCAATATCCTTTGATACTGCTTTCAATTCAGTTCTCCAGATAAGATTATCGGGCATATCTGCTTTTTTTATTCCTTCTGATTGAACTGCCTGATAGTAAAAAGTGGTCAGTTTATCCACCGCAGAATGAGGTTGAAAATTGTATCTTGCTTTCGCCAGATCGTAAACAATCTTCCAGAATTTTCGTTTGGCAGTTTCAACATTTTCATCAGCACCCAGCCAGACGATTAAATGCGGAGATGAACAGGCATTCTGATCAAACAGGTATGTGTCATTGTAAAATCCGGAAGCTACCTGTTCCGGTGCCTTTTCATCGTTGAATTTATCTGCATTGATTACACACAGAGAATACCTGTCAGCAAAAGTCACATCAAATGAATGGGGTGGAAGTTTGTTTTTCCTGACTTCATCAATAGTAGCATTACCTCCCCATATGATCCTGACATCACAGATTGAAGAAAAGTAAGTGGAAGCAGAACTTTCGGCATTATAAGAGACCAGAACGTGACGTGCAGAGAATCGTTGATGTTCAGGTTCCTTGCTTAATTCGTAAATAGCATGGCAAATAATATCTGCCTGTGCATATTTTTTCGAAGAAACTTTTACAATATTGACGTTCCCTGAAAGAATACCAAAAACCAATGACCAGGCAAAGGTCACCGGCATATTTGAAGGCGTAATATGGAATACAAGGCCTCTTCCAAGTCTGAGGCTATTTTCAGACAACCATTTCTTCTTTAACTTAAGTAAATTCCCCTTTCTGCAAAAAAATGCAAACGTTGCTACTTCAGGATAGTTTTTGGCTCCTGGATCTTTGTTTAATATATGCGCCAATGCATCCAGATAGGCTATCGCGTTCTCTGAGAAAGGTTCTTCCCCGGGGATATGAATCAGATTGTCCATACCGGGTTCCCTGGGAAAAAGGAATTCGATGTCAGTTAATTTTTCCGTCATACGTATCACTACAACCTCTTATTTCAGCCTGTTCCAATCGACCTGTAACTTTCAGATATTTTCCAAAACGACCGCAAGGACAATCATCCTCTCCAAGGAGGATGCCTCTATCCTCTGTAAGCAAAGAGTGTCCCGGGTAACTTTTGGGCAGGATTGAAAGCACCTGTATGATTCCCTCTTCACCGGCATCTGCCGGTGAAAAATCATTTGCACGCCGGATAATAACATCAGAAAAAACGGAAGTATGTAAATGTCCGTATTCACATTCCATGTATATAGAACCGGTTTGTTCAACCATGCCATAGTAATTATGCACCCGGCGAATGCCACAGACATCCTTCAGTTTATTATTGAATTCTTTTGAGGAAACTGATTCATTTTCCAGTTTTTTCCATCCCCCTCCATGAATTAAAACCGCGTTGGATAAGTCGGGTTTAATACCGGCTTTTATTAATTCTTTGTAAAAGCGGTAAACCTTAAATGTAAACCCGACCAGTAAAATTCGCTCACTTTGATGCTTTTCTATAAAAGAGTTCAGGAGTTCGGTGTTTACTTCCATTTGTTCATTCAACGCAAACATCCGGGTTGAGCCAAACAAGGAGAATCCAGTGATAGCCGCAGCATTGGCAGATAAATGATTCCTGTTTTTGATAACACTTTCTGAATCCAGGATGGTCATCGGAGTACGTTTTGTTCCGATGAACGAGGACACGATCTTTGTAAGGACCTTTGTTTGGTTTGCTGCGGTTTCCTTGTCGAGATATATAAGCGATCGCGCTTGTCCCGAGGTACCCGAAGAGGTTAATGTTCTTATGATTTCTTCTTTTGGTACACTGCACAATTCAATCATCCCGAACAGTTGCACCGGAAGGAACATCAGATCAATGGAATGATAATCTTTTTTGGGATCAAAACCGATCCCATCCATCATTTTCCGGTATGGCTCACAGCATGCATAATGATGTTGTGACAAAGAAGTCAGGTATGAACTGAGAAGTTTTTCCTTCTCTGCTTTTTTTAAAGAATAAGGCTGAATATCCGGAAGTTCGGCTATGCTCATGAAATATCCAGTTCAGAATAAATGGTTTTGCCTGCTGAATTCTTTGGAATTTCAGCACATTGTCTAAAGGAGAAGGCTGCAGGATTGATCCCTGTTTTTACAGTAAGATAATTTTGAATTTCAGCTATGCTCGTGTTGGCAGGAATATAGATGATCATGTGATCATCCTCACCGGTGCATGCGCAATCAGGAATAATATTTTCCAGCAGACGTTCTGTTTCATCAAGGTTGATCCTGTTGCCAAATATCTTAATAAATCTTCTTTTCCGACCAACTAAATAATAAAAGTTGTCACTGTCTCTTCGCGCAAGGTCTCCTGTTAATAAGGTACCCTGATTTTCATCTTCCTTTTTCAGATCATCGGAACAGGTGGCGTACCCCATCGAAACATTTTTTCCCCTGTAAACAAGCTCCCCGGTAATATCATGTTCCTTAATCTCTTTTCCGTTGTCATCAATCAAACTGAATTCACCACCCGGTATTGCAATTCCTATACTTCCTGGTTTGGTTAATGAATCCCGTGGAGGAAGGTAGCTCATGCGGGCTGTCGCCTCTGTTTGCCCGTACATCATGAAAAATTGTTTGCCGGAACGGAGACAAAACGATGACATTTCACTGCTCAGTTCGTTGTTCAATCTTCCTCCTGCCTGTGTCAACGTTTTAAGTGATGGCAGGTCCATCCGGAAAAATTGAAGTTTATTGAGTATTTTATAGGTATAGGGAACGCCTGCTAAAGAACTTGCTTTTTGGGTTTCCAGGAAAGTCCAGAAATCTTTCTCCACTAAGGTCTTTGACGTTAAAAGAAGGGTTGCTCCCTTTAAAAGATGACTATTTATAACGGAGAGGCCATATGAATAGGCCATTGGTAAAGTAGTAACGGGCCGTTCATTTTCATCAATTGATAAATACCGGGCAATTGATGCAGCATTCACCTCAATATTTTCATAACTGATTCGAACAAATTTCGAACTACCTGTACTTCCTGAGGTTGACAACAGCAGGGCCAGATCCTTATGCAATGGGAAATCAGGATTTCCATCAAATTTTACCAGGGAGTAATTATAACCGGTAAGAACTATTTTATCATGTTGGAAGTCATTCAGGCGATGATCAGGCAGCCAGATGTATTTAGGTTTGTAAAGTTTAAGAAGACCGGCCAGCAATTCGGTGTTAATTGCAGAGTCGAGCATAACAGGTACAACCCGGTTGGAAATAAAGGAAAAATATCCGCATACTGACCCAGGTGTGTTTTGACACAGGCAAAATACAAGGCAGCGATGCTGAATTACCCTTTGAACCAATTCAGAAAAATCGCCGATATCACCATACGTAAGATGTGTGCCATCCTCAGTAATGATGGCTGTTTTACTCAAAGAATGCCTGACATTAAAAGGCAACATACTTGCTCAAAATTTCATATCCTTTTAAATAGGAATTAAAACCAATGATATCATCCGTTTCAATCATGATGTTAAAAGTCTCTTCCAGTCCGGCTATCAGTCCCATGTGACCAACAGAATCCCAGGCATCCACACCCTGGTAATTCAATTTTTGCAGTTCCTTCTCCTTCACACCAAATAATGTAATAAATACTTGTTTGTATTTTTCAATGTTCGTCATAGCTTCAGTATCTTCCTTGTTTATACATGTGTGAAAGATAAATAGTATCAGGGGTGATAACAGAATTATCCGACAGTGGTTTAAACGTGAACCATTCTCCAGTACCGGTCAATACAAAACCCATGCTTCTAAGTAGACGCATTTCCCTTCTATTGAGCGTATTGTTCCTCGTTCCGGTATATCTCACAAGAAAAACGTGCTCATTTTTCAGTGATTTAACCATGCTTTTTAAAAGAAAATTTATGCTCGTCCTTTTCAGATCTTTCGCAAAGATTGTCTGCTCCAGATAAGCGACATGGTTGTTCAGGCTGCAGATTACCTGGGCTTTTACAATATTATCGTGGTCGAGAAGCTGGAAGAATTTATAGTTTACAGGATAGGGGTTATCCCCGATTCTCCACTTCAGGTATTCCTGATCCTGGACTAAAAAGAACAACCGGTCAGGAGAGGCTGCTCTTTGAAAGAGAGGGGTGTTTTCATTGATCTCAGAATTGATGTGGAAGCCCTTTTTCCGGGTTTGGATAAATATTCTTTTTAGTGAACAAACACAGGACAATCCGGACAGGGTGGCAATCTTTAGTTTACCCCAAACTGTATGTTCTGACCTGAGTCTTATTAAATAGTGACAGGTCTTTACAGGATTTAAAACCAGCACGGTGTTAAACGATTTAAATGGGATTTGATATCCCAGCCGCCGGTATGTTGCAGGAAGACTATTGAATCCCCATAAATATTCAACCCCGCTGTTTCGGCATGTATCGGTCAAAAAGGTATTTAGCTCATTAAGAATATCTGTTCTTTTAAATTTGAGCAAAGCATTGGTTTCAATCAGTGTATCCTCTCCCTTTGCCGCAAGAATCATTTTCCCGTCCGTTGAGATCATCCGATGAATAATCATACATTGAGTTCCAATCAAAACCGGATCGTTACCATCTTCAATATCCCATGCACAGGCATAAACAGTTTTACGGTCCGGACCATTTAAAAATTCCCAGCAGAATTCATGAGTGCCCCGTATCACTTTTTTTGCAGGCCCATTTAAATTCCGGGTATTGTTATGAAATTCAATGGCTGTCCTGTATTCTGAATCGTTAATCAATCTTATTTCAAGAGGCATGGTCAAAGATACGTTTTATACGATCACAAGGTATAACAAGGGGGCTCACAAATCCAGGGTATCAACTGAATTCCATGAATGAACAGTTCCCCGGGAATTTTTAAAGTTTTCATCTCCGCCATAAACGACATGTGAGTTTTCCGGTAAATTTCCGGAATAGCCATTCCATTTTTCGAGATTCATGAAAAAATCACGGTCCCAGGTTTTGGACGATTTGATTTCGACAGGAGTAATACCATTTACGTGCTCAATGATAAGATCGATCTCCATCCCGCGATGATCTCGCCAGAAATAGAGATTGGATGCCTTCCCCTGGTTGTAGCGTCGTTTTAAAAACTCAGACAGGATCAGATTCTCAAAGAGAGATCCCTTTAAATAATGGGTGTTTAACTGGCTTCCCTTCTCGATGTGAAGCAAGGAACAGCATAACCCGGTATCATAAAAATAGAGTTTCGGTCTTTTAACCAGCCGTTTACTGAAATTTGTATGGTGTGGCTGAAGCAGGAATACGATGTAACTGGCTTCCAGGACAGAGATCCATGCCTTGACGGTGTTGTAGCTGACGCCGCAATCGTTTGCAAGGGAAGTATAGTCCAGCAATTGGCCAACTCTTCCGGCGCAAAGACCCAGGAACCGTACGAAAAGGTTAAGATCATGGATATTCTGCAATGACCGCACATCGCGTTCCAGGTAAGTCTGGATGTAGTTTGGATAGAAATCGGGCGGATCTATCTTTTTATCATAAAGCCTTGGGAAAAAGCCCTGAAAGATATTCGCTTCGTATGAAGGTAACAGTTGATCAGCTTTGCGGAGTTCTGAGAAAGAGAAGGGGAGAAGCCGGAAAATAGCCGTCCTGCCGGCCAGTGACTGAGAAATTCGGTCATGAAGTAAAAAGCTTTGTGAGCCTGACAGGATGAACTGTCCTGTTTTTCCACTTTGATCGACAATTCCCTGGATATAGGAAAAAAGTTCCGGAACGAGTTGCGCCTCGTCAATAATGCCACCATTCGAGTATTGCTGCAAAAAGTTTCTGGGATCCTGGATAGCAAACATCCTGGTTTCAGGATTTTCGAGTGAAGCGTAAAACAGATCTCCGAATAGGTTCTTTAAGAGGGTGGTTTTACCTGATTGACGGGGACCAGTAACCGTTATGACAGGAAACTTTTCTGCCAGATCAAGAATCTTCTGGCTTATTTCTCTCTTAATCATGCGATCGCTTTTATAATCTTGTACAAAATTGCAAAATAAATTCTAAATTGTACAAGGGTGATGAGATATTTTTTAAAGATCAGATATTCAGCGTCTTTCTAAGTACTAAAAGGCTGAAAGCAGTTTCAAAGCGGATTAAGATATCGTCAGGGATGAATAAATATTAGTGGATAATGTCATGAAATGAAGAATGAGTAATTCTGAATTTCCCCAATTCTGTATTTACTCAATCCTTATTCAATCTATTTGCCGATGCAAAAAGTAACTCGTATTGATTTACATTTAGTTACAATTACGAGGTACAAATAGGGTACAAAAAGAACTTAATAATCAAGTATTTTCGTCCTGTCTTGTTTTGTTTTCGCCTGCTTTGTAAAATTATCTATTTCCCCGAAAAGAAATATTTCCAGTCAAATGCTGCACGCAAACTAATAAAAGGAATCATCCTGACCGATGGAAGTTGGATATTTACCGGGTTTATAAAAGTCACCTTACCCGGTATTCATTCCAGAAAGGGTCAAAAACTTTTATTTACCCCGAACTGGTAATGTCGTAACAGGGATCTCCATCAGGTAGAGCAGGTTGAAACCTTTACCCAGCGCTTTTCCCACAATGGGGGAAATGATCATATCAAATTTCTTGTTTACAAAATCATAGATCGGCCGGGGTTCAAATACAAAGAAGTAACCCGATTGAGTGAATTTTGCAATAAATGACCGGATGGTCAGAATACCCAGATTGGGATAGGCAGGATCCTTCAGCAATGGGAATGTGTACTGTGGCTGAATCGCGACGAAAAGGGAGGGAGTGATTGTATACGAATATGTCAAGGCAGGAGTTAGCGAGAAGTACTGCGATCCGTACCCAGGCGCTCCTGTCGGTACTGAAAATTCAGCCGATGCAGCCAGGGCATGTTTCCCTTTGACTAAAAATGTATTCAATACAGAGAACCTGAAATCTCCGCTGCCGGATGAAAAACCATTCCCCTCTCCCGGGGATAATTTTGTGACGATATCGTATTTGGCGGAAAAACTCCATCGGGTGATCCCGATGTTCATGGTGAATTTATTGTTGATCCTTCCCGGGTTGACGACCGGATCATAAATCAACATGGAATAAGAGGCTTTTGACTGTACCCTCGTGGGATCGACGCCCGATTCAGTCCTTAGTTTACTAAGCTTTTTTATTTCAGTCGAATCGGGTTGTTGTGCAAACATTTTGCCGCAAAGCAAAAGAAAAAGAAGTAAGACAGATATGTGATATTTCATTGTATATGTTGTTAGTATGGGTGAATAAATAAAATTTGACACGGACATTACGTTCAACCTCTGACAAAGCTGCTCGAATGTTTAATCAATTGGCATGAACTCCTGGGCAGAGCCCTGTAACCAAATTCCAGAGCAAGCCCTGGGGAATTTGCCTGAATGACCCCACCCATTTACGCTCCCCTTGAATGGAAGGTCATAAAACATTAAAAATTGAAATGGATCATCGCCTGAAACTCCGTCCAGGGCTGCGAGACAGGATCAGGGAGGGTGGATGCCAACCCTTTTCCCGGCCATAACGAAGAAGCCGTAAACCGGAGGAATATATGCTTCGAAACAAATCGTTCTGCCACAATCAAAAGCTCCTGGCCAATCTGCTTGTCTGTAAAACTGCCCGAAGGAGGCATGGGAACGGAAGACAATTGGTTGGCCATAATAAATACATATTGCGTAGTCACACGCCAACGGTTTGGAAAAAACTGTAGCTGAAAACGGTGCACCTCCATATTGGTATTGAAAAGAACATTCTTCATCAGGACACCCTGCACCCATGTGAAGATATCATCACCCGAGTAAAGGAAATCCCAGCGTTCCAGACGGGAGGTGGCCGGATTATCGCCTGAAAGAAGCGAGTACCGGTAACTTACTGCCGGTCTCAGTTTCACGTTGCCGAACGACCAGCCGCCTTCGGCTGCCATTCCCCAGGCAAGCATCGGAATACGATTATTCAGTTCGAGCCCACCTTCAGCTTTCAAAAATGCAAATGACTGGTCAGGATGGGGCTGCCATTGAAATCGGAGATTCATGGCATTTGTTCCCTGGCGGGTGGTCTGCGTATAATCGGGGAAGAAATAGGGGAATTTCGACTTCAGCACATTCAGGTAGGTGAATCCTCCACTTAGTCCCCAGGCCCGGTTATATTCGAGGTTGAAGCCAGCCATCTGTGTATGGCTTTCGTTGGATGGGTAATCGTTGGGTTGGATGTAAAAACCCTCGAGTTTCCACCGGTCATAAGCCACTTTAGCCAGTCCAATCAATCTTCCGCTAAACCTCGGCCAGGCGTTCATTCCTCCCCAGGTTCCGCCGTTTCCACCGATCTGGCAAATCAGCATGCCGGTTCCGATACGGTAAGGCTGCTTCCCAAAAGACACTGTATATCTGAAAAGGTGCCCGCTTTTCAGGGTTACGGCGCCCACAATACCGGCATAAGCCTCCTCTATCTGAAGGGCGAAAGTACTGCTGTTGGCATTGTAAAGTTCCCGGCCAAGGGTGGTAACACCCAGGCCGTTGATCGCTCCATACAGGTAAACGGGATTCTCACTGCGGGTTATTTTTACGATACCTGCCAATCCAGCCTTCAGGTAAGCCTCGAAATCAAGCGCAGGAGCAGTACCCGGCGGATTTTTTCCAAACGGGTTATATTTTGTAAAGACATTACCGTTTCCCCACCATGTATTATTGATCAAGGTTGGCATCATGGCTCCGACCAGGTTAATTTTAACCATGCTGTTCTTATTCTGGAAAAGAAGGGGAAAATCATCCGTCTTGCCGGTAACTATCATACCCTGCTTTAAAGCAGCTTCAAATCCTTTGGTTGAAATTCTTACATGGAGAACAAGTATGATGGCGTTACCAGTAGAAAGGTCTGCGCTCCACGTGATTCTCCCCACCTCCGGAATACGAAGTGCATTCCCGACAGCCATATCGAGTTCATTTGGTGAAACAGTTGTGTTGGGATAGATATTTACAGCACGAATGATTTTCTGATCGAGCGATGGTTCGATCCCTTTGTCGGGCTGAACGGAATCCCATACAATCCTTACCTCTGAAATGGTCATTGCCTGAATGGCTCCTGGCGCGCCGGCACTTGGAGCCCCTCCTTGCGGGAACGCGGAACTTACCGCTACCACCAATAAAAGGAGGATCAGGGGTATCCTGATCCTCCTTTGTTTTTCAATTTGCATAACGTTAGCCAGTGTTAGTTGAAAAATATCAGTCTTTACCAGGCATTTTGCTCTTATAGCTCCCCCCCCCGTCGATCCTGAGGTCTATGCCCGTAATCCACTGAGCTGCATCGCTCATCAGGAACATCATACCGTACGCTATTTCAACAGGATTGCCACGGCGTTTCATTACAAACATATCTGCCAGGGCTTTAAGCATTTCAGGTGTGTAACCGGCGGCCAGTGTTGATTCTCCATTATCAACCGAACCAATAAGCACTGTGTTAAACCTTACTTTGGGTCCGGAAACAGCGGCCATACTTCGTACCATGTTCATTAAGCCTGCTTTGGCTGTGCTGTATTCAATAAACTCGGGAGAGGGTGTTACACCAACCATCGATCCTGAAAATACAACACTTGCATTGGATTCCTTTTCAAGGTGCGGCATACACAATTTAGTGAGGTTATAGGCACCGACGGTGTTCAGAAGATACGATTTAACCATTTTATCTGTGTCCGATCCCCAGATAGGTGTATTAGCGCCCCAGCCTACATTGTTGATCAGTCCCGATATTTTACCGAATTTCTTTAAAGTAATCTCTACAAGTTCAACCAGCTCGCTTTCAACTGTAGCGTTTGTTTTGACACCCAGTGCCTCTACTCCGCTTTCCTTTGTGATTTCTTCAGCTACTTTTTTAGCGCCTTCCTCATTCAGGTCAGAAATGACTACATGTGCGCCAAGTGAGGCAAAAAGGTGACCTGCTGCACTCCCGATGGCGCCTGCTGCGCCAGTGATAATTATTACTTTTCCTTCAAAGGAAAAAAGCTTCTCGATATTTGTTTTCATATTCATTGTTTTTGAAGTGTAAATAAATTATTAATCTAAAGTTTGCACTCCTCCGCCATTGACGAAGATTACCTGTCCGCTAACCCATTCAGAGACCGGGGCGGCAAAATAATATACCGCACCTGCGATATCTTCCACCTCTCCCAACCGTTTTATCGGGGTGTTTGCAAGCATCTTTGCTTCAATTTCAGGAGTCAGAACTGAAGCCAGGGCAGCGGTTTTTGTTGCACCGGGTCCAACTGCATTCACCCTGATGTTGTCCAGGCCATAATCCATGGCAAGGTTTGCAGTCATGTGGTTCATGGCTGCTTTTGAAGCTGCATAAGCACTCATGTTCGGGCTTTTGTTCACGCTGCTCATTGAAGTTATGTTTATAATAGAACCATACCCGCCTTCTTTCATATAGGGCGCACAAAGCTGAGATAAACGCCATGCACTGAATACATTCAGTTGAAAACGCCATGCAAAATCATCCACACTGATTTTGAAGGGATTCTCTCTGCCGCCGCCACCGCCACCGGCATTGTTGACAAGAATATGAATCCCCCCCAGCTCTTTTACGGTCGTTTCAACCAAAGTAACCAGGTCCAGATCCTTTGTAACATTACATTCTATGGCAATAGCTTTGCCTCCGTTATTCCGGATCTCTTCTGCTACTTTGTTTGCATCATCATACTTAAGGTCGCTTACTGCAATTGCAGCTCCCGCTTTTGATAACATCAGACAGCAGGCTTTACCTATTCCATTGCCACCGCCGGTTACAATCGCTATCTTCCCTGTCAGATCAAATAAATTATTGGTTTTCATGGTTATAATTATTTAATTAATACTTGTGAGAAAATTAGTTAATAAGTTCAGTTTTTGTCATATAATCAACCACACTTGCTACAACTCCGGCTATTAGTCCGGTGACAATTACCGCCACCAGTGGAGTAACTGAAACCGCTCCTGCTATACGCTGCAAAATGATGGAAAGAGTAACCATTACTCCAAATGCAAAAAAAGCATTACGGATAGTGAGCCACAATCCTCTGGGATAAAATGCGGGTTTATTAGCTATCTTTAAAGTGAAATATGTAATTATTGTAAGTATAGCAGCTAATGATGATGCCAGAATAACCGCTCCTCCAAGCACAGTATGCTCAGTAGTTGATATTGAATCAACCGTAAGAAAAATCTCACTCTTTCCTTTCACCTGAAACCAGTTGATCAGGCCATTAATTACAGCATTCATACCACCACTCATCAAAGCTGCCTTAACTAAATCTGCATTCGTAATTTTTGTTGTCATACTTTTTATTGTTTGTTAGCGATTCAACTTTCACAAGCTCGTTTACCCTGCCTGCAATAGGGGTGTAATTACCGCAACAAAAATATATTGCTATTTGCCGATACGAAATAGGTTAAATTCTATTTCTGACCTAGGAATTTATCTTAGGTGCCTTGGCGAATGAAATATCCTCCTGCTAATGTGAAATAGTAATACATTTGTGAAATAACTCAAATGGAAAATATTATGAATCCTGAACCAGACAGGGATAGTATCAGCATAAGCCTTAAAGAATACGAACAGTTAAAATCTACTGCGGATTTTTTTCATGCTATTTTCGAAGAAAGCCCTTTTGTACTGGTTAT
>JAPLDI010000013.1 GCA_026391795.1 Bacteroidota bacterium | reverse complement strand
TCCAGCATCCAGCATCCAGCACCCAGCACCCAGCACCCAGCATCCATCATCCATCATCCATCATCCAGCATCCATCATCCAGCATCCATCATCCAGCATCCATCATCCAGCATCCAGCATCCATCATCCAGCATCCAGCATCCAGCACCCAGCATCCATCATCCATCATCCATCATCCAGCATCCAGCATCCAGCATCCAGCATCCAGCATCCAGCATCCAGCATCCAGCACCCAGCATCCAGAATCCAGAATCCAGCATCCAGAATCTTACTTCCCTGTTTTTTCCGTTTTCGGCAGCTTGGTATAATCGATCTCGGATCCGAGCATGCTGTGGGGAATAAGGAAAACGATCAGCAATACGATCGAGGCCAGAACAGGCCAGAATCTTTTTTCACGGTTTCTGTACTGGACAAGCAATGCAATGACCCAGAAAAGAAAAGCCACGACGGATTTGTTGTCGGTCAGATCATGCCCGAACGGCCACCCGGCCCAGTAAACATTAAAGGAAAACTTCTGAACGATCGGCCCGAGGATCAGTCCGCCGATAAAGAGGGTGATGAGGGTGATCCAGGTAAAGAGAAGCGTGTTTTTTCCCCGTGTGATGGCTTCGAGACCGGTGATTGTTGAAAACAGCATGGCCAGGAAGATGATCAGGATATGCGGAATAAGAATGTAATGGGGTACATATCCTTTGTAGCGGAGAACTGCGGCATCGTCATTCAGCAACACCTGCTCACTTCCTTTGATCAGGGTAATATGATACATCACCTTGCCGGCAATATCCTGGTGTGGTAATCTTCCGGTAAGCGTATCCCCTTTTCTGACCATTGCAGCACTGGTCCAGTTATCGTAACTTTTAAACCTCCTGTATGTGATCGTTCCTTTGATTGAAGTATCCGGAATAGTCATGATGACTTTCGCATCATCATTTCCATCATAAGTTCTGATTAATTTTGCCCTGATCTCCTTATCTCCGATCTCTTTTTTAACGCTCATCTCGTAGGTCGGCCCCGTCCTGCGCTGGTACCCTGCAATAATCACCGTGAAAATAAATGCAAGGATCCAGATCAGCCAGTTCTTTAATGTCTTGTTCATGTTTCTATGGTTTTCGCTGTTCGTTGTTCGCTGTTCGCTGTTCGCTGTTCGCTGTTCGCTTATCGCTTATCGCTTATCACTTATCGCTTATCGCTTATCGCTTATCGCTTATCGCTTATCACTTATCACTTATCACTTATCGCTTATCACTTATCGCTTATCGCTTATCGCTTATCGCTCCTTAAGGCTGCAAAGATAATTATTTTCTCATATATGAATTTTGCAGTATGTCATACATTGCCTGGTGGATTCTTGTCCGGATGTTCATTTCAACCAGTTTCTCGTTTGACGCATCGGGACAGACCCGGTTGGAAAGGAAAACATATGTGAGCCGGTTGGTTGGGTCTGCCCAGAGATACGTTCCGGTAAACCCGGAATGGCCAAAGCTGCCTGGTGAAGCACTTTTACAACAGGGTCCTTCTGAGTTAATGTTCAATGCCGGTTTGTCAAATCCCAATGCTCTGCGGTTCCCATTGGCCGGGAATTGTGTGCGGGTGAATTCTTTAATCGTGGAAGGAAGGAGATATTGTTTCCCACCGTATTCCCCTCCGTTTACCATCATCTGCAGTAATACAGCCAGGTCTGAGGCATCCGAGAAAAGTCCCGCATGACCGGAAACCCCGCCCAGCATTGCGGCTCCGGGGTCGTGCACATCCCCCCGGATGAGCTGTTTCCTGAAAACCGTATCGTATTCCGTTGGCATGATCCGGCTGACAGGAAATGACTTCCGGGGAAGAAATCCGGTAGTTGATAAGCCAAGGGGCTTATAAAATGAAGAGGCTACGAAATCCTCGAGGTGTTCACCGGTTACCTTTTCAATGATGCGACGCAACAGGTAGAAGCCCATGTCACTGTATTTGTAGTCCCTTGTCGGGCGAAGGGGTGCACGGGTGATGTCAGCGTAAACTGAATCGGGGTAATCCTTGCGGATGTAAAGATTTTCAGCAACCCGCCAGGGAAATTTTTCAGATGGGTTCGTGGAATAGATCGAAGAATCGGGCTGACCCTTGTGAAGTGTTTTGAGATAGAAGGGAATCCATGCCTGCAAACCTGCCTGGTGTGTCATCACATCCCGGATGATCAGGTCTTGCTTGTTCGATCCCTGAAGTTCCGGAAGATAGCTGCCAAGCTTTTCATCCAGGGAGATCTTCTTCTCCTCAACCAGTTTCATCATGGCCAGGGTCGTTGCAGCCACCTTTGTCACGGAAGCCAGGTCATAAATGTTGCTGTTATTCACGTTGACAGTATCTTCATAACGGGGATGCCCGAAGGATTTGCTGTAGAAAAGCTTTCCGTCAATTGCAAGAGCAACCTGGCACCCGGGATAGGCCCTTTTTTCTACACCCGAAATTGCAATGGAGTCGATGATCCTGAGTTTTTCCGACGGAATCCCGACCTCCTCAGGGAAGACAAATTCCATCCGTGATGCGGTTGTATGGATGCCGGTGGCATTGGGAAAGGAGGGGGTTGCGGATACCGGGAGATGTCCCCGCGCAGGAATTCCCCCGAAAATCATTTCGGCAGAAAGGGATTGTGATTCGGGACAATCCTGGTAGGATGCAACGATGGCTTCAAGGTTGCCGGCGTTTTTCAGGAAGGAAAGGGCATAAGGGCTCCCGAAAACATCCAGGATGACCTTTCTTATCGCACACAGGGTGTCAATCAGGTTCAGGGCGCACTCCTGGATTCCGTACTGCCTTGAAACCAGTCCCTGGTTGCAGTGAAGCCCGAGGATGACCAGATTGTACTCTTTTAATCGGGTAATCACGGAGTCACTCCTGGTTTTGGAAAAGGAGGCAGGCAGTGAAATAAAGTCAACCCTGGCATAGCGTCCGATCATCTCCTGGAAAGGCTGCAGGTTAGTATCCCCGATGAAGACCACGGCAATCTTTCTCCGGTCCAGGAAACCGACAGGGATGAGCCGGTTTTCATTCTTAACGAGGGTGATGGAACGCCTGAAGATCTCACGCTCCAGAAGCTTTGAAGAAAATGGGTTCAGCTCGTTAACGAGATTTGTCAGATCCACGGGAGAAAGATGGTCAAGGCCGGCTTTGTGTTTCAGGTTCAGTATCGTGCGGCATTTCCGGTCAATGAGTTCCTGGGGGATCAGGGCGCTGTCGCGTGCCGTGCGGATGGCCTGAATCGCTGTTTCCAGGTTTTTAGGAAGGAGAAGGATATCATTCCCTGCCATCAGCGCTTTGACTTCTATTTCGCCGGGTTTATAATGTTTTGTGACCCCCTTCATGTCAAGGGCATCCGTGATCACGAAGCCTTTGAATTCCATCTTTTCCTTCAACAGGCCGGTCACGATTTTTCGCGAGAGGGTGGCCGGGATATTTTTGCCTGAGTCGAGCGCGGGGATAAACAGGTGAGCGATCATGATTCCGTCAACCCCGTTCCGGATCATTTCCCTGAATGGAAAGAGTTCGACGGAATCAAGCCTTTCATAGGGTTGATTGATGATGGGCAGCGTGAGATGAGAATCACTGTCAGTATCGCCGTGCCCCGGAAAGTGCTTTGCGGTAGTGAGAATACCTCCCGACTGCAACCCTTTCATAAAAGCGATGCTTCGGTCTGCAACAGCTCCCGGATCTTGTCCGAAGGAGCGAAATCCGATCACCGGGTTTTCAGGGTTGTTGTTAATATCAGAGACAGGAGCAAAATTCATATGTATTCCCATCCTTTTACAATCCTTTGCAATCCGGGTTCCCAATTCCCCGATGAGCGAATCATCCGGCAGTGCGCCGAGGGTCATGGCACGAGGGAAAGCAAATGCGCTGTCAAGCCGCATCCCCAGCCCGTACTCAGCATCGATGCTGATCAGTAAAGGGGTCTGTGCAAGGCTCTGGAAATGATTTGTGAGGATTGCCTGCCGGCATGGAGATCCTTTGAAAAAACAGATGCCTCCGGGGTTCCATTTCCGGATTGTCCCCGAAAGAGTGTCGTTGTAAAGGGAATCCCGGTCGGAGAAGGCACGGATGATGAACAACTGTGCAATGCGCTGGTCGGGTGTGAGTGAATTGAAAACAGAATCTACCCAGGTGGAATCCTTTTCAGGAGCGGCTGAAGAAGCCTGCAAAGGTTGCCAGGCCAGAGAAGCAAGCAAAAACGCAATTCCCGTAATGATCTTTGTTTTTCTCATTTTCATCCGTTCTTCTGAAGACCACAAAAGAAATAAAAATGAGGATTGGTTCGTTAAATCTTATCCATATTTATGAACATTTAGATTTGGCTTGTTGAATTGTAATATTTTTGAAACTTAATACTTTGACTTCATTGGCATTTTGCCTCTATTCAAAAAAATACTCTAACAATCCATCGAATGCCTTCAACAACTGAACTGCTGAGAATTTCCACGCAGGTGCGGCGCGATATTATCCGGATGACTCACGGGGCTGCATCAGGCCATCCGGGCGGCTCGCTCGGATGTGCCGATTTTCTGACCACACTTTATTTCGGAATCATGAAGCCCGACCCTAAAAACTTCACCATGGACGGAAACGGGGAGGCCCTTTTTTTTCTTTCCAACGGGCATTTGTCGCCGGTGTGGTATAGCGTTCTGGCCCGTTACGGCTATTTCGATTACCATGAGCTGGGAACCTTCCGCATGCTGAATGCACGACTCCAGGGACATCCTTCTGTTCATGAAAAACTGCCGGGGATAAGGGTGGCATCCGGTTCGCTTGGCCAGGGCTTGTCGGTTTCCACCGGGGCAGCTCTGTCCAAGAAGTTGAACAAGGACCCGCATCCTGTTTTTTGCCTGATGGGAGATGGGGAATTGCAGGAAGGCCAGAACTGGGAAGCCGCTATGTTTGCAGCAGCACATAAAGTTGACAACCTGATCGCCATCGTGGATGAAAATGGAAAACAGATCGACGGGCCGGTCGAAAAGGTGATCGGTATGGGCGACCTGAAAGCAAAGTTTGAAGCTTTCGGCTGGGTTGTTATCCGAATGAACGGTAACGATATTGCCGACATCCGCGAAAAGATGCTCCTGGCAAAAGTAGCCAGTGGAAAGGAAAAACCTGTCATGGTGTTGATGAAAACCATCATGGGATTCGGGGTTGATTTTATGCAGGACAAGCATGAATGGCATGGTGTGGCACCGAATGATGAACAGGCTGAAAAAGCCCTGAAACAGCTTGAAGAGACATTGGGAGACTACTAAATTAATTACGAATTTTCGCGTCACGCGTCACGCGTTACGCGTGACGAAAAACAACAAGTTGAGAAGAAGTACCATAATCCTTGCATTTCTCCTGATTCTCATTTCAGGTGGATACGGTCAGGTGGAGAAAGAAAAACCAAAACCACTCACCCGGATCCTGTTTGTATTTGACGCTTCCCAAAGCATGTACGGCAGGTGGCAGAGTGATACCAAATTCAACATTGCCTCCCGGCTCTTTGTCAATATTCTCGACAGCCTCAGGTATGTGAAGAACCTGGAGATTGCCTTGCGGGTATATGGTCACCAGAAACAGTTTCCTCCCCAGGATTGCAATGATACAAAACTGGAGGTTCCGTTTGCCCCCGATAATATTGCAAGGATCAAACATGTGCTGAAAACCATTGTTCCGAAAGGGACGACGCCAATCGCCTATTCGCTCGAACAGTCGGCGAATGATTTCCCGCCCCGCGAACATTGCAGGAACATCATTATCCTGATCACCGATGGCCTTGAAGAGTGCAACGGCGACCCTTGCCTTGTTTCACATGATCTTCAGCAGAAAGGAATTATCCTTAAGCCATTCATCATCGGCATCGGAAAAGATTTTGCTGAATCGTTCGACTGCGTAGGGAGCTATTTTGATGCAACCAGCGAAAAGGAATTCACATCGGCGCTGAATGTTGTCATCTCACGTGCACTTAACCCTACAACGGCCCAGGTTAACCTTCTCGACCAATACGGGAAAGCAACAGAAACCAATGTCAATATGACATTCTATGATAACCTTTCCGGAAAGATCGAATACAACTTTGTGCATTCCTTCAACAGCAAGGGATTGCCTGATACCCTCGAGATCGATCCGATGCTGACCTATACGATTGTTGTCAATACCATTCCTCCGGTACGGAAAGATTCTGTAAAACTGACACCGGGAAAGCACAAGATCATCGGGATCGATGCCCCGCAGGGTTACCTGGCATTTAAAACAAGCGGAAATTCTACCATCAAGTACCTTCCGGTCATCATCCGGAAAAAAGGAAACAGCGAAACCCTGAATGTGCAGCAGTTTGACCAGGTTGAAAAATACATTACCGGCAGCTATGACGTGGAAGTTCTCTGCCTGCCAAGGATCCTGGTGAAAGATGTGGAGATTGCCCAGAGCCATACCACAACCGTCGAAATCCCGGTTCCGGGTATGGCTGTGATCCAGCGAACAACGAACGGATATGGAAGTGTTTACATCGAAGATAAAGGTCAGCTTACCTGGCTTTACAACCTGAAAGACAACCCTCAGCAGCAGGAAAATCTCTTCCTGCAACCAGGGAAATACAGGGTGATCTTCAGGTCTAAATTCTCCAACCGGTCTGAATTTACAACGGAAAAGTCGTTTGTTGTGGAAGCTGGATTGACGGTGAATGTAAAGCTGTGAATGCGTAAAGCGTGACGCATGACGCGTGACGCGTGATGCATGACGCGAAAAATTTAATTCGTAATTCGTAATTATCGTACAAATGGTTGAATATACAAACACCGGATCCAAAGATACCCGGTCGGGTTTCGGGGAAGCTTTGCTGCAGCTGGGAAATATAAACCCTGCTGTAGTGGCTCTTTGCGCCGATCTCACGGGCTCCTTAAAAATGGATGCCTTTGCAAACGCATTTCCGGAGCGGTTCTTCCAGGTGGGCATTGCTGAAGCCAATATGATGTGCATTGCTGCTGGGATGACCATAGGAGGGAAGATCCCTTTTACCGGAACATTTGCAAACTTCTCTACAGGACGGGTCTATGACCAGATCCGGCAGTCCATTGCCTATTCGGAGAAAAATGTGAAGATCTGTGCTTCCCATGCCGGGGTTACGCTGGGTGAAGATGGTGCCACACATCAGATCCTTGAAGACATCGGACTGATGAAAATGCTCCCGGGAATGACGGTGATCAACACCTGTGACTTCAACCAGACAAAGGCAGCCACCCTGGCCGTCGCAAATCACCGAGGCCCGGTTTATCTCCGTTTTGGACGGCCGAAGGTCCCGAATTTTACTCCGGCGGATGCCCCGTTTGAAATCGGGAGAGCGATCCTGCTGAACGAAGGATCCGATGTGTCCGTTTTTGCCACGGGGCACCTGGTATGGAAAGCCCTGGAAGCTTGCAGGATGCTGGAAAAAACCGGTATCCATGCCGAAATAATCAACATCCATACGATCAAGCCGCTGGACCGCCTTTCCATTCTTGCTTCCGCCGCGAAAACAGGGTGTGTGGTTTCCGCTGAAGAACACATGATGAATGGCGGGCTGGGCGACAGCATTGCCCAGCTGCTTGCTCTGGAGAACCCGTTACCCATGGAAATGGTTGCCGTGAATGATCAGTTCGGGCAAAGCGGGAAGCCTGAAGAACTTCTTGAAAAATACAGGCTCGAAGCAGCCGATATCGTCAAGGCTGTTCAGAAAGTCATCTCGAGAAAAAGACAGAAAGTTTAAGGATTGACAAAAAAATCCGGATGCGGCTATCCTAAAGGATGATGCCTGCCGTTGTTTTCTCCGTTCCTCGTCAATAACTGGGGTGCCTCTTTATCGATAAAGAGAGGTACGGTTTCAATCGTGACATTGCTGGTATCCAATCCCAGTGACCTCACTTCGCTGATCCCGAATCGTTTCAGGATGGAGTAAAGATCCATGATGAATTGTTCACGCGGGGGGAAATCAAAATCATAATTCTGGATCCGGTCGATCAGTACAAACCTGAAATCGCTGGGAATTTCAAATTTACGCAAGGAATCATAGCGGCTGATCAGGTTGATTTCATTGTTCCTGCTCATCTCTTCAATCACCTGGCGGAAAAACAGGTTGATCCTTGGCTGTACCTTGAACCCGATCTTGAAGTCGATCTTGAACATCACATCCGGGATCAGGTGCGTGACACGGTATTCAAGCACGTGGGGCTCGTCGAGGATATCCACGTGCAGAAGCCAGTAAACATCTGCCCTTTTGGGCTGTTTGCTGAGTATGGAATAGATAACCTTCGATTCAATATCCGTCGATTTGTTCGCCTTGGTCAGGAAAACAAGATTGGTGGCATATTTCGGGATGGATTCGTCCTTGCTGATGGCCGTGATGACATCGTAATAATTTTCTATCTTGATGAATTCGATGAAGCTGTTCTTGATCTTCCTTCCGCTGAACCAGACATACATGATGATGAACAGGAATCCTCCCAGCAAAACTGTAAACCATCCGCCATGAACAAATTTATTGAGGTTGGCCACCAGGAAAGAGCCCTCAATGGTCAGGTACACGCAAAGCAGAAGAAATACAAGATAGACCGGGACCTTGCGGTAAAACAGGTATGTGCTCAGAAGGATGGTGGTCATAAGCATGGTGACTGTTATCGATAATCCATAGGCGGCCTCCATGTTTGAGGAGCGCTGGAAGTAAAGAACAACGAAGAAGCAGCAGGCATACAGCAGCCAGTTTATGCTGGAAATATACATCTGGCCTTTGATGTTCGTTGGGTAGTTGATCTTGATCTTCGGCCAGAAATTCAATTGAATGGCTTCGCTGATCAGCGTGTACGATCCGCTTATCAGGGCCTGGCTCGCAATGACAGCCGCAAGCGTGGATATGATAATACCGGTAACCAGGAACCAGGATGGCATGATGGAAAAGAACGGGTTCGTCCATTCATAAACCTGGTCGGTATGGTTCAGCACCCATGCTCCCTGACCGAGATAATTCAACACAAGTGCCGCTTTTACATAAATCCATGTGATCCGGATGTTCTTCAGTCCGCAGTGCCCCAGGTCGGAGTAAAGGGCTTCTGCACCGGTGGTACAAAGGAATACGGCCCCCAGCAGTACGAACCCATGCGGCGACTGGGTGAGAAAGAGATAGGCGTAATGGGGATTCAGGGCTTTTATAATCGAGGGGTATTGCAGGATCTGGTTCAGTCCCAGTGTTCCGAGCATGAAGAACCAGAGGAACATGATCGGGCCAAATGATTCTCCCACCGCTTTGGTTCCGAATTTCTGGATGAAAAATAAAAATGTTATGATGACAAGAGCGATGGGAACAACTGGAATTCTCGGGTTGATATTGATCAATCCTTCCACCGCAGAAATAATTGTGATGGAAGGTGTTATAACGCCGTCGGCCAGCAGGAAACAACCGCCGATGATGGCAAACAGGAATGCCCATTTGGCCCTTTTGCGGATCAGGGCAAAAAGCGAGAAAATCCCGCCCTCTCCTTTATTGTCGGCCCTCAGTGTAATGATGATGTATTTTACGGTGGTCTGAAGCGTCAGTGTCCAGAAGATACACGACAGCCCTCCGAGGATAAAGTTTGTACTGATCGTATCGGCACCAAAGATGATCGCCTTCATTACATAAAGGGGTGAGGTGCCGATATCGCCGTATACAATCCCAAGCGTGATCAGCAGGCCGGCTGCCGATACGGTTGAAATATGGCTTTTATGGGTTAACCTTCTCATTCCGGGACTTGCGTTTTTCTGCGTTCTGCAAAATTCTTGATAACCGTAAAGATTACCGGAAGAAGTGAGATGACAATGATTCCAAGTATAACGATCGGAAAATTATTTTTAACAAAAGTGATGTTCCCGAAGAAAAATCCACCAAAGGCAAACAGGTTGACCCAGAGGATGTTTCCGACAATGCTGAAGGAAAAGAAACGCATGTAGGTCATGGTTCCGACACCTGCAACAAAGGGTGCAAAGGTACGGATGATCGGCATGAATCGTGCGATGATCAAAGCCTTTCCACCATGTTTCTCATAAAATGCATGGGTCTTGTGCAGGTATTCCTTCTTTATCAGCCTGTAGTTCTTTTCATATACCTGCATGCCCAGGAACCGGCCAACGAAATAATTGACATTATCGCCCGAAAAAGCAGCTGTCATCAACAGGCAAACCACGATGAAGATATTGAGCGGATGGGTATCCCTTGCGGCAATCGTTCCTGCTGCAAAAAGCAATGAATCTCCCGGAAGAAAAGGCGTAACTACCAACCCGGTCTCACAAAATACAATCACAAAAAGAAGCAGGTAAGTCCAATTCTCATACTTTAAGATCCAGCCTTCCATAATGATGTCAATATGGAGGACAAAATAGATCAGTTCATTTATCATCTGCATCATTCCGTTCCGGGGTTTTGCTTAAAAAGTGCGCAAAGATACACTTTTTATTGTGTTCATGTTTTGAGGAATTTAAGTCGATTTTACCTGATCTTACGATTACTGGATGTGTGTACTCTTTTTCCGTTCCTTTCGATCACATGGAACCCATACTGCAGAAAGAACGGTGTGAAGATCGTTGTCAGCAAGGCCATCACGACCAGGATAGAGAATACGGAAACATCAATGAACCCTCTTTGCAGGGCAATATTGGCGATAACCAGTTCCATGATCCCGCGTGCATTCAGCCCCAGCCCTATGGTGAAAGAGGTTGACCCGTTCAGCCCGGCCATCCGTCCGCCGAGATAACCTCCCAGGATCTTCGTGATGAATGAAATGCCGAGTACCATGAACAGCAGGGGAAGGTTCCCGAGAGATGTCACATCGATCGCGATTCCAAGCGTTGCAAAAAATACGGGGGCCAGGAACCCCATTGTGATCCCCGATGTAGACTCTTTTACTTTTGTAAAATCACCCTTCACGAAAATAGACCGCGGCAACAGGATGGCACCAAAGAATGCCCCAACGATGAAATGCAGCCCCATCGCTTCCGATATACTTGAAAACACCAGCACAAAGACAATCACAAGAGCAAAAAGCGATTCTTTCCCCCTGAGATGATGCAAAAACTCATTGACTTTCGGGTTCACAATGCTCACCTTCGATTTCACAAGTTTGAACATTCGGTAGGCGGCAACAAGGAAGAGGACAAAGAGTGAAATTTTTCCGATGGTAAATGCAGAAGAATAAACAATATCCTCCAGCCTCTTTGATTCGTCATTGAAATCAAGGATGACTCCCAGGACTAGCAGCGAGACGATGTCATTGAAAATGGCCGCTGAAATGATCTTCCGGCCAACCTCCGTGTTGAGCTTTCCCATGTCCATAAGAATGCGGATACTTACCGGAAGCGCTGTAATGGCGATGCACAGCCCAAGGATGATCGAAAAGGTGTTGTTGTAATGAAATGCATACCCGGTCAGCGCCCCGCCGATAAAGGGGATGACAAACCCCAGTAATGCAATCCAGATGTTTTTCCCCCGGATCGAATTGCGGATCTCCTCCACCTGTATCTCCAGGCCTGCCATCACGATCAGGAGAAATATTCCCAGCTCGGCAACGACTTTCAGGTCCATGGTATTCTGAACGACATTTAAAAGCGACGGGCCCAGGATCACACCGGCAAGGACTTCCCCGATCATCGAAGGCTGACCGAAATGCTCTGCAACTTCACCCAGTATCTTGGCCACAACCAGCACGATCAGCAAACTAAAGATCAGGGGCAGCTGCGAGTTTATCAGGTGAAACATGAGCAGTGGGATTCAGGAAATTAGCTGCAAAATTAATTCTTTTTATGGGATCCACTTTTAAATCCCTTATTTTTGTCACGAAACAATAATTCCGTTGGAAAATGCCTTCAAGCCATCATTACCAGCTGAACGAGATCCTCGAACTGATCATCGAAACAAATCCCCGGAAACTTCTTGATATCGGAATCGGGTTTGGGAAGTATGGCTTCCTGTCAAGAGAATACCTTGAACTCTGGGAATCCGGTTCCGTTTACGGATCACATACGCGACGGATTGACGGAATAGAGGCCTTTGAACCTTACCTTACACCCCTTCACCGGCTCATTTATGATACGATCTTCACGGGGGATGCAAGGGAGATTCTGCCAGGACTGACCGAACGCTATGATCTCATCCTGATGATCGATGTTTTTGAACATTTTACATACGAAGACGGGCTGAAAGTCCTTGAAGAATGCAGGCGTTGCGGAAGGAATATCCTGATCTCCGTTCCGAGGATGATGTCAGTGCAGGATGAAGTCTTCGGAAACCCGTTTGAAGCTCACCGGTACAATTGGAGACGCAAGGATTTTGGCTTTCTTCCGGATAAGTTTTTTCTTTACAACGTCAAATCAACACTGTGCTTCATCGGCGAGGACAGCCGGCGGATATCACTCATCCTGAAAAAAAGGAACCGGAGGAAAACAATGGTCCGGATACTCGAACTCACCGGACTTAAAAGACCGCTGAAGTACATTTTCAGGCGTTAGGTATTGGGTGTTAGGTATTAGGTATTATACCTGTTGTGATTTTAATTTACGCGTCACGCGTCACGCGTCACGCGTCACGCGTCACGCGTTACGCATTACGCATTACGAAGTTTCCCTATATTTGCCGGATGACATTCCTGAACTACCTGATCGAATTCGGACCCGTTCAAACCACACCTGTTGAGCTGATCGCCGTATTTTTCGGACTTATTTGTGTATGGTCCATGAAAAAGGAAAGCATCCTCGCTTTCCCATTTGGCATCATCAACGTTCTGATATATGCCTATATCTGTTTCTCGGCAAAGCTGTATGCCTATGCAGGGATCAATCTGTTTTATTTCGTGATGAGTGGATATGGATGGTACAACTGGGTCAGGAAAGGGGAGGGTGACGAAAAAATAGGGATCACGGAATGCTCAAAAAAGGAACGGATCGGAAACAGCATCGCAATTCTTGTTTTTTTTGTTGTTCTCTGGATCGTTCTGAAGAAGTTCACCGATAGCATAGTGCCGGCCTGGGATGCCGCCACAACTGCCATTTATATTGTAGGCATGTGGCTCCTGGCCCGTAAGAAAATTGAAAACTGGATCCTCTGGATCATCGGTGATTTCGTTTCCATCTTTCTCTTCGCATACGAAAAGCTCTACTTCAGCAGCTTCCAGTTTCTTGTCTTTACCATCATCGCGGTGCTGGGCTACCGGGAATGGAAGACGAAGTTAATGAAGAATGAAAAATGAAGAATGAAAAAGCCCAAACCCTAACACCTAACACCCAATGCCTTCTGGATTGAACAGCATGAATAAGGTTCTCAAGATAGCAATCACAGGACCGGAGTCGACCGGAAAGTCTCAGCTGGCGGAGGAACTTGCCATGCATTATCATACCGTTTTTGTGCCGGAGTTTGCCAGGGCATACATCG
The DNA here is from genome assembly GCA_026391795.1 of Bacteroidota bacterium. Classification (GTDB taxonomy): domain Bacteria; phylum Bacteroidota; class Bacteroidia; order Bacteroidales; family FEN-979; genus FEN-979. Next base: position 89,076 of record JAPLDI010000013.1, on the reverse strand, counting down.
ATGCACTTGACCGCCCTTACAACCGGAAGGATATCAGCATTATCGCCGAAGGCCAGTTGAGGGAGGAACACCGGCTCTTCCGGGTGGCAACGCGCATGCTTTTTTGCGACACTGAATTGATGGTTACCAAGATCTGGAGCGAGGTGAAATACGGGAAGTGTGATCCCTGGATACTGCAGCAGATTGAGGGAAATAAATACGATCTTTTTCTGTTATGTAATATTGACCTTCCCTGGGAAAATGACCCCCAGCGTGAACACCCCCACATGAGAGAAAAACTTTTCAGCCTCTATTTTGATGAACTGACTGAACGCGGATTTCCCTTCAGGGTTGTCAGCGGGACCGGAGAAGAGAGACTTAAGAACGCAATTGGGCATCTTGAAGAAACTATTGCTATGAAAAATGAAAAATGAAGAAATCCAAACTCCAATAGGCAATACGCAATACGCAATACGCAATACGCAATACGCAATACCTAAAACCTAACACCTGACACACAATACCAATACCCAATACCTAATGCCTAATGACCGGTTAAATATCCTCTTCCTTCCCCGCTGGTACCCCCACCGGTACGATCCGATGCCCGGGCTTTTTATTCAGCGGCAGGCAGAGGCAACTTCCGGGTATTGCGACGTGGCCGTTCTGTATGTTCACGCTGATGAGCAGGCCGCTAACCTTTATGAAATCGATTTTGCCGAGGAGAACGGGGTTAGGGTAGTACGGGTCTATTACCGGGAGTCAGGCACCGGGGTTTTTAAAAGTTTTTTCAAGCTGTTTCGTTTCCTTTATGCACACTACCTCGGCCTTAAAGTGCTTCGTTCCTTCCGCCCCGACCTGATCCATGTACATGTGCTCACACGTGAAGGGATGATCGCCTGGGGCCTCAAATATTTTAAAGGAATACCCTATGTGATCACAGAACACTGGTCACGGTATTTGAAGGAGAATAATGCATTCCGGGGATTTTTCAGGAAACTCATCACACGTCGCGTTGTGCGGTCTGCATCCGCCATGATCGCGGTTTCCGAAAACCTGAAATCTGCCATGCTGAGGTTCGGTATTGAAAATCGGAATTTCCGGGTGGTGCCAAACCCGGTCGATACAAACCTGTTTTTGCCGGGTATTCAAAAACCGGATAAACGGCTCAAACGGTTTATTCATATCTCCTGTTTCGAGGACAAGCCCAAAAATATTTCAGGTCTCCTGAATGCAGTTGCCGCCCTTTCTGAGAAAAGGTCGGATTTTGAATGTGTTTTCATTGGGGATGGTCCCGAATTCTGTTTGTGGAAGAACAGGGCGGATCAGCTTGGGTTGATGGGGAAGAGCGTTTCCTTTACAGGACTGAAAGAGCAAAATGAACTGGCAGATGAGATCCGGTCAGCCGATTTCATGGTTTTGTCGAGCAATTACGAGACCTTCGGTACGGTCGTGATTGAGAGCCTCGCCTGCGGCGTCCCGGTTGTCGCCACAAACGTCGGGATTGTTCAGGAGGTGATTAACGAATCCAATGGGATCATTGTCCCGGCAGGGGATCAGAAAGCACTCGAAAATGCAATCAGTGAGATGCTGGATACTTATTCATCTTACAACCCGCAGGTAATCCGTTCTTCTGTTTTAAATAAATTTGACAGCGAAACCATCGCAAATCAATTATTCGAAATCTATAAAAACGCACTAAACTCAAATCAAAATAACTAACTCGTGAGTCCCGAAAAAGCATTTTGCTTTTTCGAGGACTCATCAGCTCATCAGCTCATCAACTATGCTTAAGAACATTCTCAGTACGATCTCCACGCGCCTCCTCGTCGCCTTTCTGACCCTGGTCATGGTGCTCGTAAATGCCCGGCAGCTGGGCGCCGAGAATGTGGGTACCATCAGCCTGATCATCCTGGCAATTGCGATCCTGCAACTGGTAAGCAACCTGGTGGGTGGAGGCGCCCTTGTTTACCTTGTTCCCAGGGAACAACTGATGAAACTTTACCTGCCTGCCTGTGCCTGGGCCATTCTGACCTCTGCATTCGGCACCCTCATCCTGAATATTCTGCATTTGATCCCCGAAGGTTATGCACTGCATGTCCTTCTCCTTTCCCTGCTTCTCTCTCTCTTCACGGTTAATTTTATGGTGCTGATGGGAGAAGAACGGATCCGGGAGTATAATATCATCAGCCTGCTCCAGGTGGTGATCCTTTTCGTCGTCCTGATGGTATTCTTCTTTGGATTGAGGAGGAAGGAAGTGATCTCCTATCTTATCGGGTTGTACTTTTCCTATCTCTTCGCATTTTTTGCAAGCCTGATCCTCATCCTTAAATCCTTCAAAAAAAAGGATATCACGGGTTCGGGTAAGGTGATCCGCGACCTGGTAAGGCTTGGTTCTGTCATGCAGCTGGGTAACATCCTGCAATTTTTAAATTACCGTCTCAGCTACTATTTCATTGAATTCTTTCTCAGTCGTGCTGCCGTCGGTGTGTATTCGGTAGGTGTTCAGCTGTCGGAAAGCATATGGCTCATTGCCAAAAGTATCCACCTGGTTCAGTATTCGAGGATATCAAATGAAAAAGATGAAAACTATGCTGCGAGGCTGACTCTCAACCTGGTGAAGGTTTCATTTATCCTCACGTTGATTTCGCTGGTCATCATCATGGTGCTGCTTCAACTGTTCTTCACCCTCATCTTCAAACCTGAATTTGATCAGGTCCCGGTGATCATGTACATCCTGGCAACCGGTATCCTGACCTTCTCGATATCCATTATTCTCAGTCCCTATTTTTCGGGGATGGGCAAACCGATCCATAATACCATAAGTGCTGGCATCGGCCTTGTTTTTACCCTGGTCTTAAGCCTGGTTCTTATCCCCCGGATGAAACTTCCCGGTGCTGCGCTGGCTGCAACAGCGGCTTACATCGCATCGACACTTTACCAGTTCATCGTTTTTGTGAAGATGACAAAAGTGAAACCGTCGGATTTCCTGCTCAGGAAGGAGGATGTTTTGGTTGTTGGTAAAGAAATCAGAAAGATGATAGCATCGTCACGCATCACGCGTCATGCATAAAGCCCCACCCCTTACCGGGAGGGGGCTGAATGCACGTTTTCTCCTCCCCCGGATGGGGGAGGCCGGGTGGGGGCTGAATACCGTGTTTATAATTAATTCATAACTCCGGTGCACTTGTCGGCAACGGTGATTTCCTTTCTTCTATCTTTGCACCGCTAAAAATTTTCTCTATGAATCCGCCGGAAGCTTATAACGAAGCCAGTATCCGTTCACTCGACTGGAAAGAACATATCCGTCTCCGGCCTGGTATGTATATCGGCAAACTGGGCGATGGCTCCTCCCCGGACGACGGCATTTATGTCCTGATCAAGGAGATACTCGATAATTCCATCGATGAATTTGTGATGGGATACGGGAAGACGATCGAGGTCACCATCAAGGACCAGCAGGTTTGTGTACGCGATTACGGCCGTGGCATGCCGCTGGGGAAGATTGTTGAATGCGTTTCAAAGATAAACACTGGCGCAAAATACGATTCCAATGTCTTCAAGAAAGCGGTAGGGCTCAATGGAGTCGGTGCAAAAGCCGTCAACGGACTCTCTTCCTATTTTAAGGTTCAGGGTGTGCGCGAAGGAATATCCAAGGTTGTTGAATTCCGAAGGGGGGAGCTGGTTAGCGAGGAAAAGGAGAAAGGAGCCGAGCTGAGAACAGGCACCATTGTCACATTTGTTCCTGATGAGGACCTTTTCGGGAAATACCACTTTATCCCGGAATATGTTCAGAAGATGCTCTGGAACTATGTCTTTCTGAATACCGGACTTACCATCATCTTCAACGGCGAGCGGTTTCATTCGCAAAACGGACTTCTCGACCTGCTGACAAGCTATATCGACACACCCATACTCTATCCGGTCATTCACCTGAAAGACGGCGATTTTGAATTTGCATTCACCCATTGTGAGATGTATGGCGAAGAATACTATTCCTTTGTAAATGGCCAGCATACCACCCAGGGAGGTACCCACCAGGCTGCATTCAGGGAAGCCCTCGTCCGTACCGTCCGCGATTTTTATAAAAAGGATTTTGATACGGGCGACATACGGGCGTCGATGGTGGCGGCACTCAGCATAAAAGTGCAGGACCCGGTCTTTGAATCCCAGACGAAAACCAAACTCGGCTCGCAGAACATCGAACCCGACGGTCAGTCGATCCGCAATTATGTCATGGATGTTGTAAAAAAACACCTTGACAACTATCTTCACATGAACCCGGAAACAGCCGAAGCATTGCTGCGCAAGATCACGCAATCGGAAAAGGAACGGAAGGAATGGGCGAACATCAAGAAGATCTCCCGTGAAAGCATGAAGAAAGTCAGCCTGCATAACAAAAAGCTGAGAGATTGCCGGTTGCATTATAACAATCATGACGAACGCCGCTACGAATCCACACTGTTTATTACCGAAGGTGATTCGGCAAGCGGGTCGATAACCAAATCGAGGGATGTGAATACGCAGGCCGTTTTCAGCCTGAAAGGAAAACCCCTGAATTGCTTCGGGCTCAGTAAACGGGTTGTTTATGAGAATGAAGAATTCAACCTCCTGCATTCGGCACTGAACATTGAAGAAGGACTTGAAAACCTCAGGTACAATTATGTGGTGATCGCAACCGATGCCGATGTCGACGGCATGCACATCCGCCTGCTCCTGATGACCTTCTTCCTCCAGTTTTATCCTGACCTGATCCGGAACGGACACCTATACATACTTCAGACTCCTTTGTTCCGGGTGCGGAACAAGCAAAAAACCATCTATTGTTATTCGGAGGAAGAACGGAAGGATGCCCTTGAAAAGCTGGGGGTTAATCCTGAGATCACCCGTTTTAAAGGCCTCGGCGAAATCTCTCCCGATGAATTCAGGAATTTTATCGGATCCACCATGCGGCTTGATCCTGTGATCCTTTCGAAAGATTCACCGGTAAATGACATGCTCTCCTTTTACATGGGGAAAAATACGCCCGACAGGCAGGGGTTTATCATCGATAACCTGAAAGTTGAAGATGACCTTGTTGAAGGCCTCCACAGCAATTGATCAGTCGTGTTTTCGTGTGAGCGGCCAGATATGTCCTGTCATCTTCAGATTGGCTTCTCTCCTGCGCATGATATCCTTCAGCTCAATCAGCATATGTTCATTCACCTCCCTGGCCATGGGAATGACCCATTTTTTTGTCTCCTCGATATACTTGTGAACGAATTGTTTGTCGAAAATATCCGAATGCAGATCGGTCAGGTTGGATATCCGGTCGGCACACTTCAGGATCTTCGCCCTCTCTGACCCTTGTTTCAGAACCCGTTCGAGATACTGATCCTTCGTTTCCGCGTTGGTCCGGGTGACCTCCATCACCAGTTTGTACACTTCGGGTCCGTCGGAGTCAAGCCTGATAATCTCATCTGCCGTAACGCATTTGGAATCTTCAAAGACGTCGTGAATGAATGACGCTTTCAGAAGCACAGGATCCATATAATGATAATCAAGCAGGATGGCGAACGTGCTCAGGGCATGCCTGAACTGGTTGCCTCCTACAAACCTGTACTTTCCCCTTAGCGCAGTTGCCTTTTGAACATAGGGAGCAAGAATCATATGCTCCAGTTCGGTTTTTTCAGAATTCTCCATAGATCGATAAAAATGCGTTTCCCAAATGCCGGATGATATCACTGGCAATCAAAGCTTCCTGTCCTGTCTCTTCTTCGGCAAAATCCCCGGCAAGCCCATGAATATAAACTCCGAGCAGGCATGTTTCCAGCGATGAATATCCCTGTGCCATAATCCCTGCAAGGATTCCTGTCAGTACATCTCCGCTTCCCCCGGTTGCCATGCCGGGGTTACCGGTTGAGTTAAAATAGCACTCCCCGCCGGGGGTGGTAATGGCCGTATGTGCACCTTTTAAGATCACGTAAATCCCGTATTTAACGGAAAACTCCCGCTGGATCCTGTTACGGTCAAAATCATCCTTTGATTTTCCGGCCAGCCGCTCAAATTCTTTTGGATGAGGTGTGAAAATACTGCCTTTTGGAACGAATGGGATCCAGGTCTTGTTTTCACCGAGGATGTTCAATGCATCTGCATCCAGGATGACCGGCAATGTCGAATTCTGGATAAGGTGCTTCAGTGCACGCATGGTTGAATCTGCCATCCCGATTCCCGGTCCGGCTGCGATACTGGAATATGACGAAAGATCCGGGATGCCGGAAATGATATCCTCATCCTCATCCTGCAGGAGCATCGCCTCGGGAACAGCAGTCTGAAGTATGACAATCCCGCTTCGGGGGATATGAACAGTCACCAGTCCCGCACCGGAACGCAGACAGGCTTTTGCCGCAAGTACCGCCGCACCCATCTTCCCCTTGCTTCCGCAAAGGAGGCAGGCATGTCCGAAAGTACCCTTGTGTGAATATTTGTTCCTGCGTTTAAGGATCCGGGCACAGTCCTGGGGTGTTATCAGATGAGTTGACGTTTCCGCCTTTTCAAGGTATCCGGGGTGAATCCCGATATCCAGAAGATGCCAATCTCCGACGAAACGGTCATTCTCCGGAAAGAAGAACGCAAGCTTCGGGGGAGAAAAAGTAAGGGTGGAATCGGCACGAATGATCGCGGGATCCTTACTGCCGGCAACCGTTTCATCACAGAACAACCCCGATGGAACATCGATGGCAATCGTGATGGAAGACTGATCGTTGATATGGCGGATGACCTTGGCCAGGGTTCCGGTGACGGGTCTGTTCAGTCCGCTTCCGAACAACGCATCGATGATGATATCTTCATCCGGATGAAAAACGGGAAGCTGTTCATCTTCTGAGATTATTTTACAGGTCAACCCGGGGATCCCGGATAACCTCCCAAAATTGATCCTGCAGGTTGGAGAAAGTACTTCGGGGGAGCCGAAAAGGAATACTTCCGTGCTGTATCCCTGTGTGGCCATCAGCCTCGCAACAGCCATTCCGTCGCCGCCGTTGTTTCCGGTTCCGCAGCAGATCCTGATCTTTTTATGGTTGGGAATATGTTCAATAAGCCAGGAGAAACAGGCATTGGCCGCACGTTCCATCAGGTCGATATCGGCGATGGGTTCGTTCCGGATCGTATAAAGATCGGCCTCCCGGATCTTATCAACTGTCAGAATCTTCATGATTTACGATACCATCCCCCAGATGGGAAGGAGTGCAAAAAGACCGATAATCATCATCAGGGCAAAAATGAATACCACGATGGATATGATCAGGCTGATGATGGCACAGGTCCTTCCGGTTTTTACATTGGTCAGGGAACTGAACGTGTAACCCTCCGGCTTTGACGAGTAAACAAAGAGTTCTTTCCTGGCCAGAACAAGGGTTACGATGCTCAGAACGATCCCGATGACCGAGAGGATGTGCCACCAGCAAAATACCAGCGAAAGTATTCCAAGTATCAGGATCGTATTTGAATTCGGAAGATTTACCTGAACGGTTGGTTGATACGGGTTCGCCCCTGAAGTCTGGTTTGTTTGCTCTTCCATGATCTTCTTTTTAGTTAAACATGTAAAGATAATCACATTTTTCCTTTAAAAATAGAAAGGATGAAATTTGAATTGCCCCAGTGAATTATATTCAACGGCAGGGAAGGGGATCTTGATAAAACTGAAGATGGTAAGAAGGGCTTTCAGTGCCTTTGAACGGGTGGGGATACGGGTCAGGTCAACATCCATGGTAAGATAGAATTGACGGTAGCGGTCAAAATGGGGGATTGCCTGGTGGTTCACTGAATCGGGATTGGACAAGGATCCGGTCATCCCCTCTGCGCCATAGCCGAAGGCAACATTGATCCATTTGGGGAACTTTGAGGTTTTTGGAAGAAAAGAAGCGATGTTCCCCGATAACCAGTAGGTCTGCCCGTTGTAATCTTTCACCATGTTCTGAATCAGGTTGTCTCCCAGAAGATCGGGTCTGTACTGAGCATATTGAGTCTGATGAAATGAATATTTCAAGGCAAACCGTTGTTCTTTCCATATCAGCTGCTGCCCCATGAAGAGAAGGCATCCGGCAGTGTTGGCCGTAAAATCGCCCATGGAAAATCCCCATTGCGAAGAAAATCCATCCAGGATCTCGATGTTCAGAAGATAGGCCATGCTGAGAAGCCCTCCGTAGAGCGTCGCCTGCTGGTTCGACAATCCACACCAGCGGTAGGAATGGTAACCGATCATGCTGATGTAATAGGCGGTTGTTGAATGCCCGATCTTATCCATTCCCATCCATTCACCGGCATCGTTGAAAAAGTGAAAATTCGTTTGAGGATAATTGCTGTACCATGCATAGTACAAACCTGCAAGACTGCCAAAATACAAAGCGCCTTCTATTGACAACACCATGGCCAGCCTTCCCCGATGGAGTGTGTCATTCGCAGGTGGAATCAGGGAGTCGGGTTTTGCAGTTTGGGCTGAAGATGAACAGAACCCATTCAGCAGGAAGAATAATCCAATGACAAAAGTCTCCTTCCTGCTCATGTTCAATGAATGTTAAGCCGCTTCAGGGCTGCCTGGTAGCGCTCCGCATTCCGGTTGTGTTCTGCCAGCGTGACGGCGAAGTTGTGGAAACCCGACAGGTCCTCTTTTGCGCAAAAGTACATATAGGCGTGCTTGTCGTAGTTCAGGACAGCATCAATGGAAGAAACCGAAGGAAGACAAATCGGACCGGGGGGCAGCCCGGTGAATTTGTAGGTGTTATAAGGTGAATCGATCTCTTTGTGCTTGTTCAGTACCCTTTTGATCGAATAATCATTCCAGGCAAAGATCAGGGTCGGGTCGGCCTGCAATGGCCAGCCTTTGCGCAGCCGGTTCATATAGACTCCTGCTATGACAGGCTTTTCCTGGTTTTTTGCCGTTTCTTTTTCAATGATGGATGCCAGGGTCACAACTCCCGCAATATCCAGCCCTTCCTGGCTCATCTCTGTAAGCCGTTGGTCGTTCCAGAATTTCTGACGTTCCCTGACCATCCTCCGGATGAACTGGTCAGCAGAGGTATTCCAGAAAAACTCATACGTGTCCGGTAGGAACAGCGTGAAAACAGTGGCAGGCGTTACCCCGAATTCCATCAGGTATCCGGGGTCGTTAAGCAGGTTCAGGACCGATAACGAATCACCCTCTATCTGATTTCCGATCTTTCCGGCAAGTTCGGGTACAGTTCTTACATTCTGCAATACCAGCCTTACCGGTTCCTGTTTTCCCGACCTGAGCAGGTTGACAAGTTCATTGTTGTTCATCCCGTCAAGGATCTTATAACGTCCCGGCTTGACTTTCACATCATACCTTTTCCGGTGGGCCACCCATTCGAACGATTTCGGATCCCGGAGGAGGTGTTTATCCAGAAGAAACTTTTGCAAAGTTCCGAAATCGGATCCGGTACGAATAAAAATATACGTTGAGGATTGATCACCGGTGGAGACATTGGGTTTGAAAAATAGCTTATAGTAATGGAATCCCCATCCCCCCAGTCCGAAAAGAAGAAGGAAAATCAGGATATACCACAGGCCACGGAAATTCGTCTTTTTAACGGGTTTGGGTTTCTTTGTCGCTTTTTGCATCATTTCTGTTCCGGGTGAAATCAAACTAAGGGGAAACCAAATATCAGGGGCGGATCAACTGGAACATCAGCTCGTCCATCCAGCCGTTATCAAGATGTCTCCAGTCTTTTCTTAATCCGCACTGCTGAAAACCTGCTTTTTCAAACAAACGGATACTGTTGGAGTTGTCGGCCGAAATATTGCAATGGAGCATATGCAGGTTCAGGATTTCAAAACAATAACGAATCATCACCTGGAGGGCATCGGTCGCATATCCTTTTTCCTGCTCTTCCTGCAGTACAAAAATACCGACACCGGCGCGGCCATGATGGGGGTCAAATTCATAGAGATCAATAACCCCGATGGTTTTTTTTTCGTTTTCCGGAAGAAGGGTGTCTATCATCAGCCGGATTTGCTTTTCCGAATAGACGTCGTGCTGCGAGCTGAGGATATACTGTTCCAGCTGATGTCTTGAATAGGGGGTAAGGGTATTTCCAACGCGCCAGATCACCGGGTCATTCTCAATGGAATAGATAAATTCAAGATCGGCGGGTTCAATGGCCCGCAGCCTGACCTTATTCCCGATAAGCAGATTTCCCCTCATTCCCGATTCATGATTGTGTATTCGTATTTCGATCCGCGTTACGCGTCACGCGTCACGCGAAAATTGAATTTCTAAATATCAACTTCCCCCTGATAAACGAACGTTGCCGGCCCCGTGAGCCAGATGTCAGTGAAAGATTGTCCCTCCTGATGAAAAGAGACGCTCAGCTTTCCACCCCGGGTCTGAACCTCGGTGGATTTCTTTTCCCCCGGACTTTTAACAGCCCGGGCCAGTACAGAAGCTGTTACTCCCGTCCCGCAGGAAAGCGTTTCATCCTCAACACCGCGTTCATAACTTCGTACAAAAAGACCGGCATCCCTTACTTCGACAAAATCAACATTGGTCCCCTCTTGCCTGAAACGGTCGTTAAACCGTATCTTCCTCGCTTCAGAAATAACATCAAGCATTTCGACGTCATCCTTAAAAACAACATAATGCGGTGATCCGGTGTTCAGGAACAGGTAATCTTCCCCAACCTCATCCACGGTTACATCTTTCATCTTCAGACTGACGAGATCTCCTGAACCAGCCTGTATTACTTTTCCGGAGTGCTCACCGTCAGTTGCCAGGAACCTTGCATCGGATCCGATAAGGCCGGCCGACCGGGCGAAGATGATCATGCACCGTCCGCCGTTTCCGCACATTGTACTTTCCCTGCCATCCGAATTGTAATAGGTCATCTGAAAATCATAACCCTCTTCTTCTGTCATCAGCATCAGTCCGTCTGCCCCGATCCCGAAATGACGGTCGCACAGAAAGGCGATCTCTTCCTTCGTTGGGATCCAATTAAGCTTTCGGTTATCAATGATGATAAAATCATTGCCTGTTCCCTGATATTTGGAAAACGGAATTTTCATCTTACAAAGCTAAAGATAAAGTTCATAAAGTTTATAAAGTTCATAAAGTTTATAAAGTTCATAAAGTCCACATTTCACCTCTCACCTCTCACCTCTCACATTTTTCCATATTTTTGCAGAAAACAGCAAGATGAACGGTGACCCGCATCTCTATGCACTGCTGCAGGAACTGGATATTCCCATTGATTATAATGAGCATCCCCCGGCAGCTACAATTGAAGAGGCACGTAAATACTGGAAAGACATTGATGCAACCCATTGCAAGAACCTCTTTTTCCGCAACCACAAAGGAAACCATCATTACCTGGTCATCATCGAGCATTCTCATGATCTCGATATTCACGACCTGGAGAAGCGTCTGAAACAAGGTAAAATCTCGTTTGCTTCCGATCAGCGCATGATGAAATACCTGGGCGTTACACCGGGTTCGGTGACCCCGTTCGGGCTCATCAACGACAAGGAAAATCAGGTCCATCTTTTTCTGGATGAAAACCTCCTGAAAGCAACGAAAATAAGTTTCCATCCCTGCATCAATACCGCTTCCGTCGTGATCTCATTTCCCGGTTTCCTGAAATTTCTGAAATCTACCGGCAATACGTTTGAGTTTCTGAAGCTCTATGAGTGAGTTTGTAAAGTTCATAAAGTTTATAAAGTTTATAAAGTTCATAAAGTTTATAAAGTTCATCAGGTCACCTGTCCGCTATCTGTCATTCGCCGATCTTTTTCCGCCTTCTGCCGAATATCGTTTCTCCGGATCTTCGAACCGGAATACTTTTGTCTCAGAAAATAGTTTAATTTTGAAAATCACAACACTATGGAAACTTCAGTCGAACAAATCATGAGACGCCAGAAAATGAAAAAATTTGCAACCGGATTCATCGTTGTGATAGCCGGGTTGCTGCTCTTGGCTTTTAACCTTGATTTTCTTCCTTACGGATGGAAACATGTTTTCTTCTCCTGGCAGATGTTGTTGATCGTGATCGGCCTTGTCAGTTTATTTGGAAGCGACAGCAAACTTCCCGGAATGATTTTACTCTTCATCGGGGGATTCTTTCTCATTCCGGAGATTTTCGTTATGCATATCTCTTTCTTCCGGCTCTTCTGGCCACTGCTGCTGATAGGTATCGGCGTGATGATCCTTTCAAACGGCGGATTGCGTGGGAGGTGGAGACACAGGTTCGAATCCTCGGCGTCACCACTTCCGGAGGAAGGATACATCAATGAAACAAATATTTTCAGCGGATCGAAACACCGCGTCTCCAACCAGGTTTTCAGGGGAGGAAGGGTGAGTAATATTTTCGGGGGAACCGAGATCGATCTGACCCAGGCAATTCTTCCCGACGGACAAACGGAACTTACCATTGAATGTATGTTTGGCGGCGTTACCTTGCTGGTTCCCGACGACTGGAAAGTGGTAATCAACGTGACAGCCATCATGGGCGGCTTTTCGGATAAGCGCCTTGTCGTCAAAGATGCGGCTGATCCCAATAAAGTTCTGATAGTCAGAGGATCGGCGATCTTCGGAGGGGGTGAGGTAAAATGTTGTTAAGAAACGGATAAATATGACGCAGCACCCTGTCATTCAGAGCATCAAGACTACATTGATCTATTTTGCAGTATGGATCCTTCTTTCAGGGGTCCATTTTTTCTTGTTAAGCTACTATTATCACCTTCCGGTTCCGGTGGCAGTTACTGACGCCCTTGTCTTTAACATTATATACAGCCTGCTCGGGTTGATCCTCTGGTACGCAATCCGCTTCTCCCAGCCAAAATACCCGTCATTCTCCACGCTCGCGCTTTATCAGCTGACCTTCCTGGTGGTCTTTCTGTCGATCTGGGCAGGAGGTTCCTACTCGCTGTTGAAGGCGATTTTTGCAAGCAATTATAAATACCAGGATTTCCTGGACAATTCCATTCCCTGGCGAGTGATCATCGGAACGTTCTTTTATTTCCTGCTGGTCCTTGTTTATTACCTGGTCATCTATTACCATAATCTTCAGGAAAAGACAAAAGCCGAAGGAAGGCTGAATGAAATGGTAAGGGAATCTGAACTTAATCTGCTTAAATCACAGATCAACCCGCACTTTTTATTTAACAGCCTGAACTCGATCAGTTCCCTTACCATTACCAATCCGGAGCAGGCCCGTGAGATGACCATTAAACTCTCTGATTTCCTGCGGTACTCTGTATCCATGGGCAAGAATAAATTCGCTGCTCTGGGCAAAGAGCTGGACCATATCAGGAGATACCTTGACATCGAAAAAGTGCGCTTTGGGAATAAGCTTCAATATTCATTTAATATCGAGGAGAGTTGCCTGTTTTGTGAGATTCCGGTGATGATTCTCCAGCCTCTTTATGAGAATGCCGTGAAGCACGGGGTATATGAAAGCACCGGCGAGATAACGGTAAACACAACCGCCCGCAGTGTCAGCGGCTATCTTGAAATCATTATCACCAATGATTTTGAACCCGGCGCCCCTTCAAGGAAAGGAACCGGGATCGGGCTGGCTAATATCCGTGAACGTATGAAACTCCTGTATAAAGATGAACAGGTAATGAAAACCCAGGTAAAAGGTAATAAATTTGAAGTCCTGCTTGTTTTACCACAGAAGGAGGCAAATGTCAGTTAGCCCGGTTTCGTGATACGTCACGCGTCACGAGATAATCAATTATCAATTATCAATTATCCCATTATGAGCACTGCAATCATTATCGACGACGAACAGCCCGCCAGGGAAATTATTAAACATTACCTGAAGTCGTTTCCTGAAATCGAATTGCTGGGCGATTACCCGGATGGATTTTCAGGACTGAAAGCCATCCAGGAGTTGAAGCCGGATATTGTTTTTCTCGATATCCAGATGCCGAAACTTACCGGGTTTGAACTTCTCGAACTTCTGGATGAACCCCCACACATCATCTTTTCAACAGCCTATGACCAGTATGCCATCAAGGCATTTGAAATGACTGCGGTGGATTATTTGCTGAAACCCTATTCATCCGAACGATTTGCACAGGCGATCAAAAAGGTCCAGCTGCAGATTCTTACACGGAAAACGGAACAACCTGCTGTGAACAACCTGGTTGCAGCCCTTGAATCCAATCCTGAATTCCTGGAACGGATTGCAGTCAAGACCCGCAAAAAGATTGAAGTCATACCGGTAAACGAGATCTCTCATATCGAAGCAGATGATGATTATGTTACGATCCATACCGGAACCGAGAAATACCTGAAGGAAAAAACCATGAAATACATGGAGTCTCATCTGGATCCGGCCCAGTTTGTCAGGGTTCACAGATCCTACATCGTGAATGTTAATCATATCGCCCGACTCGAACTCTATGAGAAGGAGACGTACCACGTCCTGCTGAAAAACGGGACCAGTATCCGGGCAAGCAGCACCGGCTATAAGGAATTGAAGCAGCTGTTGCACCTTTAACCGCCCGGGAATAAGTTGTATCTTGCGCGATTGTTTTACCCCTCTTTTGTAACCATTATTAACTCATTATGAAAAAAAATAAGGTTGTTTTCTGGATTCTTCTATCCCTGATTTTATGCATGAGCAGACCATCCGCATCTGTTGCACAGGATGTTTCCATTTCTCCTGTATATGTTGTACCTCCTGAACAAACCATGCTGAAGGAACTTGCTGCTGCCTTCGATACCCTGAAATTTAACTCCATCCGTCCGGCGGAGGGATACCTGAAATATGATTACCTCATCCCTGCCGGATTCTACAAGCAGATGTGGGACTGGGATGGTTTCTTTATCGGTTGCTACCTGGCATCCCATAAAAAGGAAGATGCGAAATACCTGAAGGGATGGGTACTGAATTTTGTAAACAGCACGGATAAAGATGGGTATGTGCCCGGTTGTATCACGACAAAAGGACCCCGCCCGATCTTTGGGAAATTTGCAATGAAGCCATTTCTCTCGCAGGGAGCCTATTTCGCCTCTGAGTTCGGCGGGAGTTTTTCCTGGATCGCCCCGGTTTATGAGACACTGAAGAAGGTTATTGAGTACCGGGAAAAAACCCAGTTTGATCCAAAGTACGGATTGTTTTTCTGGGATATCGCCATACAATCGGGAGCTGATAATAACCCGGCCCTCACCAATGATACAAACGACCGCTCTGCGATCCTGGCAGCAGACATCAACACCTTCCAGTTGCGTGAGTACATCAGCATGATGAAGATTGCCAGGAAGCTTGGAAAAACGGGCGATGTAAGCAAATACAAGCTGAAAGCGGAAACGTTGCAAGCCAGGATGCTGAAATACCTCTGGTTCCCTGAAAAGGAATCCTTCTTTAATGTCCGCCGCGACAATGGGAAGGCAATCGAAAGGGTGAGCTATTCCAATTTTGTTCCACTCTTCCAGGGAATTCTTCCCTTTGCAGATGGACAGAAGATGATTAACAGGTACCTGATTTCGGAGAAATACATGATGGCAACATATGGGATACGGTCCCTCTCCAGGCAGGATTCCCTGTACAACAATGCATGCATCATCATTCCCTATTCTAACTGGCAGGGCCCTGTCTGGATCAACGCCAATTATATGTACACCGTTGCCCTGGTTCGTTACCGGTATGAGGATGTGGCAAGGGAGGTGGCTAAAAAGATCGCACCCATCCTGTTAAATGATATCAAGGTCAATCATTCCATGCATGAATGTTACAATGCCGACAAAGGTTTCCCCCTTGCGCCGACAGCTGAACAATCACCCAACGGAATCTTTACCGGCTTTGTGGGATGGAATATGCTGGAACAAAATATGCTGGAAGGAGCGGTCAACGGAAAATGGATGATGCTGGACCTGGGTAAATAATTACGTCTGCCGGCAGGCAGGCAGAAATTACAAATTACGGATTATGTAATTTTTGACAGTGGCATGATATGGAGATACTACAGAACCAATACCTGAGGATTATAGGCAGTTCAATTCTGATCTATGTTTTTATCATTGTTGCGATCCGTCTGTTTGGTAAAAAAGAGCTGGCACAACTCTCCGTTATCGACCTTGTCTTCATCCTTCTGATCAGCAATGCAGTGCAGAATGCAATGGTTTTGGGCGATAATTCACTCGTTGGAGGTATGATTGCAGCAGGGACGTTGTTTGTTGTGAATTACGTCCTGAAATTCCTGCAATTCCGTTTTCCCGGTTTTTCGAGGGCCTTGCAGGGCGATGCCACCATGCTGGTCTATAAAGGGAAGGTGCTTGAATCGCATCTGCGGATTGCAAAGATTACAACCAACGAACTTTTAGAAGCTGTCAGGGAGCATGGTGTTGCCGATATCTCAGAAGTTGACCTGGCGATCCTCGAGGTTGACGGGAATATCAGTGTGATTTCTCATGAATTTAAAAAGCAAAGCACGAGGCGGAGGAAAGCGCATAAAATAATCTCCAAGCAGGATTAGGTATTGGGATTTGGGATTTGGGATTTGGGATTTGGGATTTGGGATTTGTAAATTTCTTATAGGACCTTATCTGTACCTTAACCGTACCTCAACTATTCCTTAACTGAGCCTTACCTGTTGGATGCTTATTGAATGCTTATAGAAAGCATGTTCAAAGCATGCTCAAAGCATGTACAGAGCATGTACAGAGCATGTACAAGGTTTACAGAAATAGTGCAGATGAATACAAAATAACGAAAATCAATACAGTTAATTAGCAAATCAACGCATCAGTTCACCAGCTCACCAGCTCATCAGCTCATCAGCTCATCAACTCGTCAGCTGACTACATGTATCTTCACAAAATTGGTTCCCCCGGTGTGTGCCGGGATCCCTCCCAATACAAGGATCTTATCACCCGGGCTTGACATTCCCGTTCCCGACAGTTCCTTTTCAATAAATTTCAGGGTCTCCTCAAAAGTGTCAGGATGAGTGGATGTGTGAATGGGACGGATACCCCAGAGTAAATTAAGGCCGTGATAGACCGAAAGATGGGAGGTGAGTGCAAGGATCGGCGTCTTTGGCCTTTCTGCTGCCACATACCGGGCGCTCCTCCCGCTGGTGGTCAGCACAACGATTGCTGATAAGCCGATGACTTTATCGATCCCGTTTACAGCCTGGCTAAGGGCAAGAACATCGTCATAATCGTCGTGGGGGTATGTTTTGAATTCAATTCTTGATTCCACATCTTTTGCGATCCGGTCCATCATTTCAACGGCTTTGACCGGGAAATCCCCCATTGCTGTTTCTCCTGAAAGCATGATTGCATCTGTGCCGTCAATGATGGCATTGGCCACATCGCTTGCTTCCGCCCGCGTTGGACGGGGCTCATGGATCATGCTCTCCAGCATCTGCGTGGCAGTGATAACCGGTTTGCCTTTCCGGTTGCACAATTCAATAATTTTTTTCTGGATCATCGGAACCCTCTCCGGATTCATCTCTACGCCGAGATCTCCGCGGGCAACCATCATCCCCTCGCATACTTCAAGGATCTCTTCCAGGTTCTCCACGGCCTGGGGCTTTTCAATCTTTGCTATGACGGGTTTCCGGAATCCCTTTTCTTCAATTAGTTTTTTCAGGTAAATGATGTCTGCTGCCGAACGCACAAAACTGAGGGAGATCAGGTCCACATCCTGTTGCAGCCCGAAGAGGAGGTCGTTCTGATCTTTTTCAGTCAGCGAAGGCAGCCGGAGATTAAGCTGGGGGAAATTGACCCCTTTCCTGCTTTCCAGGATCCCGCCTTCTTTTACGATGCATTTTACCTCCTGGTCATCAATTGCCGTGACTTCCAGTTCAAAGAGTCCGTCAGCAAGCAATACGGTCATTCCAACCATGGCCTCTTCAGCGAGTCCGGGATAATCTACCGGGATGAACATGGGCTGTCCGGTGTATTGTTTTTCAGGCACCAGGGTGACAGATTCACCGGGTTCAATCGCGATCTTTCCACCGGTCAAGGGGCCAACTCTTATTTTCGGGCCCTGGAGATCCTGCATAATGGTGATGGGGGAATTGACCTCCTCTGAAATCTCCCGGATGTACCGGATAACGGCGGCATGATCTTCTGGTTTCCCGTGTGAGAAATTCAGCCGGGCTACATCCATACCTGCTTTTATCAGTTCCCTGATTTTTTGAGGGGAATTGCTTGAAGGGCCAATCGTGGCCACAATTTTTGTTCTTCGGATCGTTTCTTTCACTGTGCCTTATTTTGCTGCAAATTACAAAAAAAAAGTCCGCCACAGGCGGACCAACTTGATTAAAGGGAAAATAGTGCCGGATTCAAAAATCCCCGAAACCGGCTTCAAAGGGGACAACGAATTCCAGGATATCGGTATCGTTCTCTGTACTGGAAGAAATATCTGAAAAATCAGCTTCAGCAGGAGTAACCGGCGCAACTTTCTTCAGGAGTTCTGCGCTGATCTCCGGTACAGCAGGGGTATCCTCAAAGGTGGCTACTGTCGGAGTAACGGGTGCCAGGCTAACCATACTGGGCGCTTTTTCCGGGACTCCATCCTCAAAAGTGGCTTCCCTGGGGGCAACCGGAGCTAAGTTCGAAAGTGTAAGTGTGTTTTTTTCCGGGGTATTATTTGAAGGCAGTTTTGCCATTAAGGACTGGATCTGGAATCCTGAACAGAGAGCGATAATCAAAATGGCCCTGGTTGCCTGTAGGATGATTTTTGTTTTCATTGTGTTCGGTTTTTTCATTGTTTTTATGACCATAAGACGACCCGGTATACTGAAAGTTACAATGAAAAAAAAGTCTGGAAAAGTTGAAGATGAGTAATGTAATATGCTGATAGGTAGATAGATGTGTTGGCAAAAACCGGTATTCAGAATAATTTTTCCGGTCGGTAAATCGATGGGTAACCGCCATGCAGCGGTGAACAGCCGAAAAATATCGGCGAATTTTTACAGTCGGCAGTCGGCAGTCAGCATTCAGCAGTCAGCATCCAGCATCTCACATCCCACATCCCACATCCCACATCCCACATCTCACATCTCATATCTCTATCACATCTCCGTATTCAGGCAGAACCGGAGCCAGCCCATACCGTGCCGAGATGATATCTGCGAGGGGCTTGCGTCCTTTATCTTCACCGTGTGACAAAACAACCCTGGGCTTCGATCCGGCGACGACGTCAAACCAGCGCAGGAGGTCTGACTGACCCGCATGCGCACTCAACCCTCCAAGCAGATGAACCTGGGCTTTTACAGCAATTGTTTCACCAAAAATCCTGACACTTCGGGTGCCATCCACGAGCTGCCTTCCGAGTGTGCCTTCTGCCTGGTATCCGATAATGATTACCGATGTTGCAGGCATCCACAGATTGTGCCTGAGGTGATGAAGGATTCTTCCGGCATTGCACATTCCTGAACCGGCAATGATCATCATGGGACCTTCCACATCATTGAGTGCTTTGGATTCCTCCGGGGTGACAGACAGATGGACATGGCTAAGGTCGGTTTTTAATTCACCTGACCTGGCCAGCTCCAGCGCCTCTTCATCGTAGAGCTCCCCGTGCTTCATGTAGATGTTGGTTGCTTCGATGGCCATCGGACTATCAAGGAACACCGGGAACTGAGGAACGTTGCCACGGTGAAATGCAGCGGCAAGGTAGTATAAAAGCTGCTGTGTCCGGCCAACCGCGAAGGAAGGGATCAGGATCTTTCCTTTATCTTTGACGGCCTGGCGGATCACGGCTTCTCCTTCCAGGAGCGTATCTTTCAGGGAGCGATGATCCCGGTCACCGTAGGTCGATTCAAGAAAAACAAGATCTGCATAGGGCAGCGGGGCCGGATCTTTCAGGATGGCCATCCCCTGGGGGCCGAGATCGCCGGAGAAAATAACCACCTTCTTCTTTCCATTTTCAACTGCAGTTAATTCAATACTCACAGATCCGAGGATATGCCCGGCTTCAACTGCCCTGATTGACATTCCCGGAGCAACTGCAAAGGGTTCATTGTAAGGAACAGGTTTGAACAGCTTCAGGAGACGATCAACATCCTTTTGCGAATAGATCGGTTCGATGTGCGATTGTCCTGCACGTGACCTCTTACGGTTTGTTCGCTCCATGTCCAGTTTTTTCACTTTTGCCGAGTCGTTGAGGATCAGGGCCGTCATCTCGATGGAGGCAGGGGTGGCAAACACCGGATTGTTGTAACCGTTCTTTACAAGCAAGGGCAACCGTCCCGTGTGATCAAGATGGGCGTGGGTCAGAATGACCGCATCAAGAAGGTTGATGTTTATCGGGGGCATTTTGAGGTTTCTCATCTCAGACTGTTTTCCTCCCTGGAAAACGCCAAAATCAACAAGGACCTTTGCAGACCCGGTCTCAACATAATAGGCGGAACCGGTAACATCGCCGGCAGCACCGAAGAGGGTTATTTTCATTCAGTAAAGTTAGTTATAAAGTTTATAAAGTTATAAAGTTTATAAAGCTATAAAGTGAGGAGGTGAAGGGATGTGAGATGTGAGATGCGGGATTTGAATTTATTTGCAGGAAAAGGCTATGTGACTCTGTGACTTTGTGACTTTCAATTGCAAATCTTATTTATCTTTGACAAAAATCCCTAACAACATATCCCATGTCAAAATTCATCACGGTTACCATAGCAAAGGATAGCGAAGAAGGTCTGGAAACGGATACCCCGATCACGATCAATACGCATTACATTATCAAGATCATGAGAACAACGGAGGATGAACACGGAAATTCATCCATCGCACTGGCAACCGGTGAATTCCTGTTCGTTCTTGAAAGTGTGGAGGATCTGATTCGGATGGTTCAATAGCACGCAGGCCGGAAACAGGCAAAGTTCGCCAGTTCGCTTTTCGCTATTTGTGTTGTGGGATGAAAGGGATTCGAACCCATGACCCCCGCCCTGTCAAGGCGATGCTCTAAACCAACTGAGCTACCATCCCGTTGAATTCTGCCGCGAAAATACAAATTTTTCTTAATTCAGAAAGGGATTTTTTTGAGATCAGGTATTGGGTATTGGGCATTGAGTGTTAGGTATTAGGTATTTGATCATGTTCTCTTCATGTTTTCTTCATGTTCGCTCCGGGATTCCTTTCAGCTTCCTTTCAGCTTCCTTTCAGCTCCTCTTCAGGTCGCTTTCAGGGTGGAATGAAAAAAACAGTTCACTTCTGATGCTATCATGGAGCTATGATGGAGCTATCATGAAGGAATGACGAATGAAGAAGGAAGAAGGAAGAAGGAAGAAGGAAGAATCAGGCATTAGCTATTTGAGAACAGCGGTCGGAAAGCAAATACTCTGTGCCCAAAACCCAAGACCCAAGACCCAAAACCCAAGACCCAAGACCCAAAACCCAAAACCCAAAACCCAAAACCCAAAACCCAAAACCCAAGACCCAAAACCCAAAACCCAAAACCTAATGCCCAATACCTAATACCCAATACCTAATACCCAACACCCAATACCCGAAAATTTCCCTTTCGGTCTTTGCAAAAACTTTGCGTACTTTGCGGTTAAAATAAATTGGCCGCAACCGGGCATCAAATCACAAACCAAATCCCCATGAAAAAACTTCTCACTGTTCTTTTTATAATGATGGCTCTTTCGGCCATCTCCCAAACGGGAATCAAAAAAATTGCCTTAGAGGATGTTTTCAAAAACAGGAAATTCTCTTCCCGTATCGTCTATAGTCTGAATTCCATGAAAGATGGCGACCATTATTGCCAGCTCAGGTCTGACAGCCTCAACCTGTATGAATATGCAACCGGGAAACTGACCAAAACCCTGGTTACATCAAAAGAGCTTGTTCCTGCAGGGGATACCGCACCGATTTCCATGGGAAGTTTTTCATTCTCTCAGGATGAGACCAAAATCCTTTTCTCAACCGATGAGGAAGCGATTTACCGGCATTCGTCGAAAGCCAATTATTATTTTTATGACCTGATTACGCATAAACTGACGGCGCTCTCAAAAAACGGCAAACAGCGCCTGGCTACTTTTTCTCCCGACGGCACAAAGATCGCATTCGTCCGCGACAACAATATTTTTCTGACGGATCTTTCATCAGGAAAGGAAAAGCAGATCACGAATGATGGAAAGGTAAATGAGATCATCAACGGAGCTGCCGACTGGGTTTATGAAGAAGAATTCGGCTTCTCGCAGGCCTTCTTCTGGTCGCCCGACAGCAAGAGGATCGCTTTTTACCGGTTCGATGAATCCAATGTCAGGGAATACCAGCTGACAACTTATGGAGATCTCTATCCCGAACAGGAGAAATACAAATACCCGAAAGCAGGCGAGGATAATTCGAAGATTCAACTTATCGTCTGGAATCTGGATTCAGGAAGATCCGTAAACGTGGATATCGGTACGGAGCAGGATATTTACATCCCCCGTGTAAAATGGACGGAAGACCCCGGAATCCTGGCTTTTTACAGGTTGAACAGGCACCAGAACAAGCTTGAACTGCTTCTGGCCGATGCCGGATCAGGCAAGTCACATGTTGTTTATACGGAGGAGAATAAAACCTACATCGAAATCAATGACGACTTGCATTTCCTGAAAGATAAATCCGGTTTTCTTCTGACAAGTGAAAAAGACGGATTCCGGCACATCTATATTTATACACTGGAAGGAAAACCGGTTCGCCAGCTGACTTCGGGGAAGTGGGAGGTGACCGGCATTGCAGGAATTGATGAGCAGAATGCAAAAATCTTCTTTGTCTCCACAGAAGTTTCCCCCCTCGAACGGTACGTGTATAGTATAGGGCTCGACGGGAAAAACAAAACCTGTCTGACACCAAAGAAAGGGTACAATGTACCTGAGTTCAGCAGCAGGTGTACCTGGTTTATGAACCGCTGGTCGGATATCAATACTCCTTCAGCCTATACGATCAATAAGCCCGATGGTTCGGAAGTCCGAACGATCCAGGACAACGCGAAACTGAAGGAAACCATGAAGGAGTATGGATTTGGGAAATCCGAATTCTTCACGTTTCAGACACGGGATGGAGTTGTCCTGAACGGATGGATGCTGAAACCTGCCGGTTTTGATCCGTTAAAGAAGTACCCGGTCCTGTTTACGATCTATGGAGGGCCCGGATCCCAGACTGTCAAAAACCAGTGGGGAATGACAACCTCCTGGGATCAGTTTCTCTCGCAGAACGGGATCATCCTTGTTTCGGTCGATAACCGCGGAACAGGATTCAGGGGCGAAGAATTTAAAAAGTGTACCTACCTGGAACTTGGGAAATACGAAACCCTCGACCAGATTGAAGCGGCCAAATACCTGGGTTCACTTCCCTATGTTGACAAAGACCGGATAGGGATGTGGGGATGGAGTTTTGGTGGTTATATGACCCTTTCCTGCCTTACCATCGGGGCCGACTATTTTAAAATGGGTGTTGCCGTCACTCCTGTGACCAACTGGAAATATTATGACAATATCTATACAGAACGGTTCATGCAGACCCCCAGGGAAAATCCCCGGGGCTATGAGGCTAATTCACCGATAAACCATGCTGCAGAACTGAAAGGGAAATTGCTCATCATTCACGGCATGGCAGATGACAATGTCCATACCCAGAACTCCTATGACTTCATCTCCGCGCTGGTCGCTGCCAACAAGCAGTTTGAAATGCAGATGTATCCCAACAGCAACCATGGCATCTATACCGGAAAGAATACTACCTTTCACCTCTATACCCGAATTACGGAGTTTATTCTGAAGAATTTGTAATTCCAAAAACTATTTCTATCTTTGCACCCCTGTTTTCAGGATAAAATCTTATTATTTAACAAAAATACCAGGACACACATGATCATTGTACCCGTAAAAGAAGGTGAAAGCATCGACAGAGCCTTAAAAAAACTGAAGAGGAAATTTGAAAAAACCGGTGTGGTAAAGGAACTGCGCGAACGCCAGAAATTCACAAAACCCTCTGTTGTAAGACGCGAAGGTGTGAATCACGCCATTTATGTTCAGCAACTTCAGCAGTCAGAGGAAGGATTGTAATTCAGCAGACCAACTGTTTTTCAGTATTGATGAACTCCCTCACCGGAAAAATCATCAGCTGACTAAAAAAATATCCCGGAAGAAGTTTTGCAAGGGTGAATTATTTTGTATATTTATCCTTTGGTTATCAATCTGCAAGATTTCTTCTTATTTTTTTGATGGATGGAGAAGGGTAAGTTTATCGACTATATACAATACGAAAAAAGATACTCCCCCCACACCGTATCAGCCTACCGTAGCGATCTCGACCAGTTTTTTTCATTTCTGGATAAGCAATACAACCTGTCAGACATCCGCGAAGTAACACATCCCATGATCCGGTCATGGCTTGTACTTTTGATGGAAGAAAAGATCTCTCCGCGTTCTGTCAACAGGAAAATGACCACCCTGAAATCGTTTTACAGGTTTTTGCTGAAGGAAGGCAGCGTCACGGTCAACCCGATGCGGAAGATCATCTCTCCGAGGACTTCGAAAAGATTACCGTCATTTGTGGAAAAGGAGAAGATGGCGATGCTTTTCGAGGAGGTGAATTTCGGTGAAGGATTTACGGGCCTTCGCGACCAGCTGATCCTCGAGGTTCTTTATGCAACCGGCATGCGGTTATCGGAATTGATCAACCTGAAAGAATCGGATGTTGATTTTCACCGGTCCACACTGAAGGTTTTGGGTAAACGAAATAAAGAGCGGTTAATTCCGTTCTCCAATAAATTTGCTGATCATTTGAAGCGCTACCTGCAGGGGAAGAGTGATCTTCCCGGGATTACGGAATCTTTATCCTTAACTGACAAACCTGAATCTGTTTATCTCTTTGTTACGAACAGCGGGAATAAGGTCTATCCGCGTTTTATTTATCGTGTTGTCACGAAGTACCTCTCGCAGGTGACAACCCTGCAGAAGGTCTCGCCGCATGTGCTGAGGCATACATTTGCAACCCATTTACTGAATAACGGAGCAGAGCTTAACGCCGTTAAGGAACTCCTGGGGCATGCCAGTCTTTCGGCAACCCAGGTTTATACCCACAATACAATCGAGAAGTTGAAGACAATTTATAAACAAGCCCATCCAAAGGCATAAAAAAGGAGGTCTGAATGAACATCAAGATCAATACTGTACATTTCAAAGCTGACGGCAAACTGGAATCGTTCATTAAGGAGAAATTACAGAAGATGCTTAGCATCTATGAAGGGATCATTGGCAGTGAAGTCATTCTGAAACTTGAAAATACCGAAAGCAGGGAAAACAAGATGGTGGAGATCAGGCTGATCGTACGCGGATATGACCTGTTCGCCAAGAAGCAGGCAAAATCATTCGAGGAAGCTACCGATCAGGCCATTGAAGCCCTTAAGAAGCAGCTGATCAGACATAAAGAGAAGATTCGGGGGTTGTAACCCGATCAGGTACCTCTGAAACCGCACATTTGTGCGGTTTTTTTATGCCCTGAAGCGCAGACTCATTTCAAAAACAGGGAATAGTTTCCCTGTTGACAATTTGGTAAATTCTAATGGATTGTATTCCAGGATATTAAAAAGGCCAGGCTGATCCGGATCGTGTTTACGCACACTACGGCATAGCATTTGAATCCTGAAGCCGGCTACCTGGTGATTTATTCATGCACCAGAACTTAAAAGCAGAAAAAATATTTTTTGACCGGAGAATTTCAGCAGATGGGAGAATCAACATTCGGAAATAAAGTTCCGGAATTAACATAGAAGCCAGATGATTTTTTTTAACCGTGAAATTGTTAACAGTTTTATAGAATAAAAGTTGCTTATTGGGAAATTGTGCATATATTTGCAAAAGCTACTATTTATTTCTGAAGCTAAGCTTTCGACCAAGGCAATTTTATTTTTGAAAACTCAAATTACAAGTTCAGGAGCCTGAAACCGCCGTTTGTTTATTATCATTGTCTAATTAACAGCAAGCACGGGTAGAGGTTTGAGTGAAAGAATTCCTGTTAGGCGTAGCAGGATTAAAATCTGGATCCAGTCCCTTTTTCATCCGGGATGCCTTGGCTCCACTTTACAAATGGGTTTGAAGTAATGGTTTAAATGTCATTATATATTTAAGCAAAAGTTAATATTAATTCAAAAAAATTGTCCTATTTTTGCAAACAAATTGTTACAATCTATGAAGAGGTTACCTTTAAAGATATTTTTCGTTCTCCAGCTGATACTGATACCGCTTTTTATTTCCGGCGTTTTTGCTGATCCCCCGGGCCCTCCGGGACCTGGCGGAGATCCCAGTGGTAATGGTGGAGTTCCTGTGGGAGCCCCCATTGACGACGGGATCGGAATTTTGCTTATTCTGGGGGCTGTATACGGGTGCTATAAGATCTATGAGATCTGGAAGAGGAGAATGGACATGAAGGAGGAAAAGATCGAATTGTAATATTGATTTGGCTACATAAATTAAAATTACGAATTACGAATTATAAGCGTTGAATCGTAGAATCTAAGGGTTCAGTTAAGTGTTTTTTACCGCTAAGACGCTGAGGGGTTAAAAAACCGGAGAGTGGAAATGGCAGCGTGGGTGCGGAATTAATTGGAAATCATTGAAGAATTGAGTATATTTGTTTTCTTTGATCTGTTTTTTCTTTACTGATGTTAAATCGTAGTTGTATGAGAAAAACAATTTACACAAGGTTAACCGGGATCGCCTTACTGGGCGTATTTTTCTGCGGCTGCTCTGTCATTGTGACAGCCCAGGGAACGGTGATAAAAAACGGAACAACGCTTAAAGTTACTTCCGGTACCACGGTAGTTGAAACCATTCAGATGAAGCTGGAATCCGGTTCGGCGTTGGATAATTCGGGAACCATTATTCTGAAAGGGAATCTTGTTAACCAGAACGGCTCCCAGACAAACCTGGGTACAGGGACTTTTCAGTTTTCAGGAACCTCGAAACAATACATCAGTGGTCAGAACCTGTTTAACAATGTGGAACTGAATAATTCGAAAGGATTGAATCTTACAGGGAACACTCAAGTGAATGGTACGCTTACCCTTACGAACGGACTTATTACACTGGGAACGAGTAACCTTTTGCTGGGCCCTACTGCTTCTGTAGCCGGCACACCTTCTTCTTCCAAGATGATCCTCGCTTCAGGCACAGGCGAGCTTCGTAAAACCTGGTCAGCAAACGGACTTTTTACCTTTCCGGTGGGCGATAGCGTAAACGCGACGACTATTGAATACTCGCCTGTTGGCATCACTTTTACTTCAGGTACCTATCCTGCAGGCAACTATATCGGGGTAAGTTTGAAGAACCAGGCATATAATACAGGAATCTATACAGGAAGTTACCTGAACCGTTACTGGGTTTTGACCAATACATCTGCATCACCCATTACCGGCTTTTCGGCTGATGCCACATTTAAATACCTGGATGGCGACATCACAGGCACTGAATCTGAAATATATTGTACAAAGGTTGCACCTGATCCCGTGGTTACCTACGCTGCTACTGATGCACCTACCAATACGCTCACAGCTGCAGCACTGACTTCTTTCAGTACCTTTACGGGAACGAAGGGAGGCCTTGTCACGTCTTTAACTGCATTTCTTGAAGGTCCTTATAATAATGGGACCATGTATACAGATTTAAATGACTTAGGATTTATTCCATTGACTCAACCATATTCAGGCGATCCCTGGTATTATACTGGAACTGAAAATGTAACCTCAATTCCTGCAGGCGTGGTCGATTGGGTCCTTATTGATCTTCGTCAGGCAGGTTCTCCAGGAAGTGCTACCTCAGGAACTTCGATAGCAAAAAGAGCGGCATTCCTGAAGAGTGATGGATCTATTGTTGATTTGAATGGCTCAAATGTCAAATTTTATAATTTTGCTGTTACAAACAACTTATATCCTGTCATTATACATCGTAACCACATCCCAATTATGTCGAATAATGCTGTTCCCAGAACCAATGGTGTTTATCTCTATGATTACTCAACATCACAAAACAAGATTTATGATGGAAATGGTTTTGGTTGTATTCAATTAGGAACAAAGTGGGGAATGGTCGCTGCAGATGCTGATGGAGATGGAGGTGTTTTTAATTCGGACCTTAATATTTGGCGCGTTGATTTTGGGGCTGTCGGGTACGATCGTGCTGATTTTAATCTTGATGGGAATGTATCAAATGCAGACAGAAATATATGGCGAATCAATTTCGGTTCAATCTCTCTTGTTCCTTAATAGTCTAGCTTTAAAGAAAAAATTGGATACGTAAAAGATATTAATATGAAAACAAATACTCATATGGTAGTTAAGTTTTTCTTGTCTTTTCTTATATTTTTTGGCTGGGCGGTTATGATTCATTGCCAAACAATCACTTTTCGAGTTACAAATCCAAAAATTGGAACTGGTGGTGGGATAGACAGCTTGGAATTTAATGTTGAGGTTAAATCAACTGTTGCACATTATGCAGATGCGTTACAGGCTAATTTTTATTACACAATTGCTGCCTTTGGTCATTATTCATCACCGCCGATAGGTGCTGTAAGTCTTTACGGTACTGGAATAACCGGAACCGGGAAATATCAACTCACAGCCACACTACAGAGTGATCATATTAACGTTTCTGCAGCCGCTACTCATGTATTTCTACCTGGTGACAACTTAGCTACTTATTATGAACTTGTGGGTACAAGCTGGACAACCTTATTTAAAGTACGAGTGAAGATATTTGATAATATGGTTACATCTGGAATTTATTTTTATCCTACTTTTATGACGCAACCGAAAAATCAATTATACGTTGATCCAACATTAGGACAAGGACAAAAATGGGGTAGTGTATCATTAGATGAGACAAAATCATTGCAGACTTTGTACCTTGGACGCGTATTTTGTGGGACATATGGTTGGTCTCAGGTTGGAGGAACTGTTAATTGGTCGGCATCATCCATAAATACTTCAGTTTGGGATACAACGACTGTGCCAGCTTCTATTACAGGGACAAACTGTCTAGTAAATAATTTAAGGATTCATCCTTATGCAAGATTAAAGATAGCACCAGGAGGAGAATTAAAAGTTTCAACAGGAGGTATCACAGAAATCACTGAACCTTTTGGATTGTGGATTGTTTCAGATGTTACAGGAACAGGAGCATTCATGGATGACGGAGAAACTTCAATTACTTATAATGGCAGTGCATCAATACGGATTCAAAGGTGGGTGGGGCAGAATAACTGGCACATTATCGGCTTTCCAATACATACGGTTATGCCACAGGCAACATTCCTTAATACTTACCTAAAATGGTACGATGAATCACGGGCTGTTCCAATAGCTGAAAGGATCAAAAAATACAGATATGTCATTAACCCCCTTCCTGCGGCTGACTCAGCTATTGTGACCCAGGATTTAAGAGGATGGTTCCATTGGGCATCAAGTTCCTTGACACCTACCTATAATACAGTAAATTTTAATGCCAGTTCCGGCAATCATCTAGTCTCGGGATCTCAAACACGAACACTTACCCGAACGATTTCTACTGATGGTATATATGATGGATGGAATATGGTTGCCAACATGTATCCTTGTCCCCTGGATTGGAGAGCAGTTTCTGGGTGGACAAAA
Source organism: Bacteroidota bacterium (assembly GCA_026391795.1). Lineage (GTDB taxonomy): Bacteria > Bacteroidota > Bacteroidia > Bacteroidales > FEN-979 > FEN-979. The sequence continues at coordinate 59,509 of JAPLDI010000013.1, read as the reverse complement.
ACAAATATTGACCCAACTATCTATTTCTGGAGCCAACCCTTGGATATCGGCTCTGGTAATTATGCCAGCTATAATGGCTCTACCCAAGTTAGTACAAATGGTGGAACACAATATATTCCATCATTACAGGGATTCTTTGTTCACGTTACTGATCCCCAAACTTCCGGAACATTAGGTATGGATAACAATGTCAAAGTGTTCAGTTCACAGGCATTTTGGAAAGAACAAATCACATATACCGATCTGCTTGATCTGGTTGCTGAGAGTAATGGTTCTAAAGATGAAACCAAGGTGTGGTTCAACTCTTCGGCCACAGTTAATTTTGATCCGGAATATGATAATTATAAGCTCTTCGGAGATGACGGAATTCCCCAGTTCTATAGCCTCCTGGCCGACAACAATTATGCAGCTGTTAATACCCTCCCATGGGGCGGTTTGAATACTGTCATTCCCATGGGGTTTATTTTAAAGGCTGATACCACTGTTACGATCACAGCGTCCAACATGGAAAGCTTTAAATCTGGTACCCGGATCTACCTTGAAGATATCAAGGATGGCGGAAGCATGCACGAGCTAACTGTAAATCCGATATATACCTTCACAGCTTCCCCCAACGATGATCATGATCGTTTTGTTCTGCATTTCTACAATCCATCCTTTGGAATTGAAGATAAATCTTTTACAGGAATGCAGATCTATTCCTTTGAAGATTATGTGTATGTGATGAATCTGGTGACCGGAACCACGAAAGGAACTTGTGTTATCTTCGATTTGCTGGGAAGGAAAGTCTTTGAGGCCAATCTTAGGGATATGAACCTTAATAAGTTTTTGCCAGGTGTGAATGAAGGATATTATATGGTCAGGGTTGTTACACCTGAAAATTTATATTCACAAAAGGTCTATTTGAAATAATAAATGTGAGAATTGGAAGACAAAAGATCTTTGTTTTCTACAGTTATACTAGAGGCTGTAAGGGAAATCTACAGCCTTTTTTTCTTATAACGTATATTCTTCTCGAGAAGAATTAAAAGAGGTTTACTCTGGATTATTTTTGTTAAGAGTAATTATTTGTATGAAAAGGATCATTTATATGGTTAGCCATTGGAAAGAATTTCTTCTGATTATCTTACTTCTCTTGACTTTTGGGAGTGGGGAAATTGTGAGTGCCCAATCTCCACAACTATCCTTTAGAGTATCTGATCCGAAGATTGGATATAATATTGCATCCGGTATAGATAGTTTGGAGTTCAATATTGAGGTAAAATCGACCATTCCGGAATATGCAGATTTTATGCAAGCAAATTTTTATTATACTATTTTGGCTTTTGGGCATCAATCACCTATTACGCCAGTTGGTGCGGTGAGTGTTTATGGTGTTGGAATCACATCCGGACCGAAATATAATTTCAACGCAAATTTAAATAGTAATCATATAAATTTTTATTTAGAACCTATGCATACCTGGAATTCAGGAGATAATTTGGCCACATTTTATGAACTTGTTGGAACAAATTGGACACCCTTAGTAAAATTAAGACTGAAAATATTGGTTAATAGTACAATAGCCGGAATTAATTTTTATCCGAATTTTATGACACTACCGATTAATCAACTTTATGTTGACAATAATGGTGAAGGGAACCAATGGCCGAGTATAACTTTGGATGAAACAAAGAGTCTTAAACAGTTGTTTCTACAACGTGTTTTTTCTTCTGGTTATAGTTGGACACAATCTGGTGGGGTTGTCGACTGGAACACTCCTGTCAACACATCCGTATGGGACAGCAGCGCCACTCTCTATAATTCTGCATTGATCAGCAAACTCAGAATTCACAGTGCGGGTCAGCTCATTCTGGCTCCGGGGGCGCAGATGAACTGTTTCGACTCGGTTGAGATCGGTAATGTTGAGGGATTATGGCTGAAATCAGATGCTTCCTATACAGCGTCACTGGTGGATGGAGGTATCATCTCCTATATAAATAACGGAAGTGCAACGGTTGAACAGTACCTGAAACAGGATCAGTGGCATGGCTACTGCATTCCCGTGAACAGTACTAATACCACTCCGTTCATTCTCCGGCAACTTCTTTCAAAATGGTACGATGAACCTTTGCACAAATACCGCAGCATCGTTAACCCGGCCGGTGATTCCATTCTCAACAACAGGATGCTGGGATACCTTCTCTATTCAAATTCTTCGCTTACCTCCAATTCCACGGTAGCCGTCACAGGTTCATTGAACACCGGCAACACAAGCTATTCTATGACAAATCACATCGGGGCAGCAGGCCCGGATGGCTGGCACCTGATCGGGAACCCTTACCCGAGCGCCATCGACTGGCTCTCAAATGGTTTTTCGCTCAGTGAAGTTGATCCTACGATCTATGTTTTTCACCCGGAAACCGGAAATTATTTCTTCTGGAACCGTCACGATCAGATTCATACAACGGGTGCTTCATCACTCATTGCTTCGCAGCAGGGCTTTTACATGCATGCCTCGGTTCCGGGATCGCTGAGCGGATCCATCAGTTTGGATAACACCGCCCGTTTGCATTCCGACCAGCCTTTTTACAAGACAGATACACTCTCGAATGAACAGCTGATCCTTACAGTGAAGGGAAACAACTTCCGGGATGAAACGCGGATCCGGTTTGATTCTGCAGCTACGGTTTTATTTGACCCCCATCACGATGCCTACAAGCTGGATGGCGCTGATGAAGCTCCGCAGCTTTACACGGTGCTGGATGATTCGACCCGGGTTGCCTTAAATACAAGGCCATGGAGTGGATTCAATACGACAATCCCGCTTGGATTCCACATTGGGGTGGCATCGACTGACACCATCCTGGCTTCGAATCTTGAAAGTTTTCTTTCAGGGATTGTAATCTGGCTGGAAGATAAAAAAACAGGCGGTTGGTCCGATCTGACGCAGTGGCCCATGTATGTCTTCTCAACTCTCCCCCAGGACAGCGCCGACCGCTTCCTCCTGCATTTTATGAATCCCTATACGGGTTTATACTCAATATCTGCAGGCTTTGTCCAGATCTATTCATATGATGATGCAGTTTATGTCATGAACAAGCCGGCTGGAAACGGCAATGGTAAAGTATCCATCTATGACCTGGTGGGCAGGCTCGTTTTTAAGGACAAGCTTAAACATGCGGGCCTGAATAAATATGTTCCAGGTATCCAGGAGGGGTATTATGTTGTAAAAGTGATAACTCCAGAGCAGACCTCTACGCAGAAAGTATTCCTGAAGTAATTCTTCCGCCTGGAGGTTGGTTTTCCCCTTTTTCTTTTCATCCCTGACCGCACCATTCAGCTTCAGGGTGATCCGGTAAAAATATTCTTGACTATTTCCTTCCCTGTGGCCCGAAAAATTCTCTTTCGTATCGAAAATATTTTTGTTTGTTCGGTTCCATTTGTTACCTTTGCACCTGGAATATAGCTGTATAAAGTAAATTTTGTTATTTGTTTTACAATGGTGAAAAAGGTATCCCTTTTTATATTGGGATTATGCCTTGTTTGGGGAAACTTTGTGTTTTCACAGGCGGGTTTGAATTCCGGGCAAACCAAGATTCTGAATGAAGATCGTGGTTCAGCCAATATGAATCACCAGGTTCAGCCGGCTGTTGCCTATATTGTCAAGGGTTTAATGAACAACCGGGTTGCCCGGAAAGCAGGTTTGGATGATTCATTCGGGATCAGCCAGAATCAGGATCTGCAAATGGATTCACCGCTTGCAACCCGAACAGCTTCGGTTTCCGGTAACTGGAGTTCAACCGCAACCTGGGGGGGGCAGCTGTTCCGACTTCTTCAGATGCCGTAACGATCAATGCTGGTATAACTGTAACTGTTGATATTGCCGGTGCTCAGTGCGCCTCGCTCACTTTTGCGTCTGTAACTTCAAACAGTGCTGTTACACTAAGCGGAAGTAATGCTCTTTCCATTACAGGTTCTCTGACCATGCCGCAGCCATCAACAGGCCATACATGCAGCGTGAATGTCAATGCCGGTACACTCACTTGTGGCTCTCTTACGATGTCAGCAACAACTGCACCGGAGAATGACTTATTGAATATCAGTACAGGAACTGCAACTATTTCGGGTGCCAGCACAACGAATGGGGCAGGGTGTCAATTCAATTTAACGAGTACCGGAATTTTAAATATTGTTGGCACAATAACAGGAACACCAAAATTCAGTTTAACCAGTACCGGAACTTTCAACATAGGTGGTTCAATTGCAGGATTACCCACCTTGTCAACTGTTTCGGGGTCTACCGTTAACTACACCGGCGCTTCTGCCCAAACCATTTACCCGATCGCATACCAGGGAAATCTTGGACTTTCGGGTTCAGGGGTTAAAACAATTTCAAATACATACACCTCAAATATTGTTGTTGTTCATGAAAATTTTATCAATAATTCAACTCTCCAGATGTCGGTGGGCACCATTGCCCTGCCAACTTACCTATTATTGATAGGCAATGGTGTGAATAATCCGGGTGCAACCATTACCGCTACTGCAAACTATACCGGATTGTATTTTTATAGTGCCCCGGGTCAGACCTTCACGAACAACGGAACCATTACCGCGCCTTTAGCTAATTTGACGCATGACAGTATTAATGGTTTAACACTTTCAGGCAGCAACCCGATTGTTGCAACCAGGGTAAATTTGTTTAAAGGTACTATAACAAATTCCAATAAAATCACCCTGGGTAACGGAGGAATATCCTATGCAACCGTTCAAAGAGGGGTGAGTTCAAATACCGCTCCTGCGGGCAGTTTCGATGTGGCACCTTCCTTTAATGTTGGAAGTGGCGGGTTAAATTTACTCTACGACAACGGATCTGCAGCCTATACTGCAGGATTTGAAGTTCCGGGTTCTAATACATGTTATGCATTTTACATTTTTGATGCCGCGGATGTTACGTTAGGTTCTGACCTTACAATATCAAATGAATTAAATTTTTACGTGGGAACCCCAACCTTAAGAATAGGGGCTCATACTCTGACCCTTGGCGGGGTTATCACCTATACAGTACCCGGATCAATTAAAGGTGGGGTAACTTCGAATCTCATTATGAACGGGGCGACCACTGTAAATGGTATCACAAACGGGTTGAACAATTTTACGATCAATGCCAAAACGATCTTAGGTGGGGGGATTAATGTAAACGGAATGTTAACATTAACAAGTGGATGGCTGGTTAACGGATCGAATTTATCAATGGCAAATGGATCAACCATTACCCGGTCGGGAGGAAGCCTGCTGGCCTCCCCGACATTTATCGGGACCGTTAACCTCGCTTATACCGGAGGTTCCGCTATCGTTACAGGACTGGAATTACCGGTGGGTTCTTCGGTACTGAATAATCTTGCAACGAATGCAGGAGGGGTGAACCAACATGCCACTTCAGGTACAACAAATTTACTTACAGATGCATTTCCTAACCTGACAAGCTGGACCGGAAACAAAGGTTCATCTGCTGGTCAATTCACTACATCTCCAACTGCAAATGCAGGGGGTACTTCTCCCGAAGCAGAATTTATTGGCTCAGTAACTCATGGAAATGCCACCTATTCTATTTATCGCGGGCCTGTGAATACATCAGGTTATAAGGTGGTTAATGTTTCGTTTAAGTCCTATGCGACGGGAAATTATATTCAGAATTTCCCGACGTATCTGAAACTGCAGTCTGCAACGAGTGCAAGCGGCCCCTGGCATGATATCTGGTCAATGCCCTATGCCCCTCATTCTGCAACCACTGTTTCAATTCCCAACTATTCAACTGACGTTGGAGGGAATATGTATTTTCAGTTTGCTTTTGTCGGCGACTACTATGCCACTGATTATTGGTATTTTGACAACCTGGTCGTTGACGGGCTTACACCGGTAGCTTCAACTGCAACGGTAAATGGTACTCTCGACCTCACCATCGGGACCTATTCCATCGGAGCAGGTAACTCGCTTGTTTTGAGCGGAGGTTTAACCGGGAGCAGTGCGATCGTGGGCAGTGCCACCAGTAATCTGACTGTCAGCGCAAGTCCGGTTGTCGGGGGAGGTCCAAATATTTCATTGCCACTGGTTACGGGAGGTTTATATAATTTCACTGTTTCACGGCCTCTGGGTGCCAACCTTGGAAGTGCCCTTATCATCAGTGGGGCTGCAAACATATTGAATAACTGCCTCCTGGATTGCGGTTCTTACGTGATATCCGGACCGGGTTCATTTTCCATTTCCCCGGGAGCGACCCTGAAAACGGCTCATCCTTCAGGCGTTGCCGGTTCAATTGTCCTATCCGGAACAAAATCATCCAGTATACAGGCCGACTATGTCTTCGACGGAAGCGCTCCCCAGGTTACCGGCTTTTTCCTCCCCGCCGAAATCCGTAACCTGATCATTGATAATGCTGCCGGTGTTACGCTTTCCAGCACTGATCTTATTGTTGATGGAGACCTAACGATCAACAGCGGGAAGTTGTTTACGGTTGGAACAGGCAAGCAGGTTACCGTGTATGGCACGGCTTTTCTCAAGTAAAGCTGGTATACTTGCGTTGTGATTTCCTGATTTGCGGCGGGGGTCTTTGCCGTTTCAATAGCTATTTCCCTGACACGGTTCTAAGTGAAAATTCAGGATAAAGGGTGTTGTTCCATCACATTCTCCTGGGCCATCCTGAAATATCCCTATCTAATTATCGGATAACCAATTTGTTATTAATGGTTAATAATATTTATATATTTATTCATACATTTACAATATTATTGTATATTTGTAGGTTAATCAAGGTCTTCAGGATCGTGAAAATAGCTGTACTGAATTTATTTATATTCTTGTTATTTATACTGGTATGGCTTCCGGGCTATGCTGAAATTGTTAAGCCTGCTGCAGACCGGGATGAAATCTTCCCGGATACAGTTTCGCATGAACATGCACCTTCACCAACCCCATTAATCGGCACCTTCAATTCTCTTGGTTCGGGCACCTTTATTTTCGCAGGAACAACCCCGCAAAGCGTCACCGGTCCCAATGGGTTTGCCAACGTTACCATTAACAATGCAAATGGCCTCGCTGTAAATTCGGAAACAAGAATTGATGGGATCCTGACCCTGACAACCGGATTGGTTACACTTGGCGCCAATAACCTGGTTCTGGGCTCAACTGCCACAGTTGCAGGCACTCCCTCCGCGTCGTCCATGATCGTTCCCACGGGTACCGGTCAGCTGATGAAAATATTTTCTTCGACCGGCAGTTTTACCTATCCGGTGGGTGACAATACGGGCGCTGCTGAATATACTCCCGTCACCCTGGCCATCACTGCAGGATCTTTTGGCACGAATGCCAATGTAGGTGTGAACCTCGCGAATTTGAAATATCCGTATGACAGTGTTGCCGGAAGTTATCTTAACCGGTACTGGACGCTGACACAACAAAATATAACCGGTTTTGCCTGTAACCTGACCTTTCAATATAAGCCTGCAGATGTTGTCGGTACCGAAGCCCAGCTCTATTGTGAAAAAGTGAACCCGTTACCCATTGTCGAGTACAACGCAACAAATCCGGTTACTCATCAGCTGACGGCGACCGGTGTTAACACGTTAGGGACTTTCACTGGAAACAGGGCGCAATACAAGTATGTAAATCTTAAACTTTTTCTGGAGGAGATGTACATTGGTGCCGGTACCATGCGGGCAGCCTGGGATATTTCAGGACCTAAATGGGGAGCTTCAATTGCAGATCATTTAACCGTTGAATTGCATGACCCGGTGACCTATTCCCTGATCAGATACACTGCAAATGATGTCGTCCTCAGTACGACCGGGAATGCGACCGTAACCATACCCAGGGCTTTCAGCGGAAACTATTATGTTACCATCAAACACCGTTCAAGCCTGGAAACAGTAACTGCCTTACCGGTGCTTATCACTACTCCTTCGCTGAGCTACGACTATTCAACAACGATCTCAAAGGCATATGGTAATAATCTGAAATCCCTGGGCGGCGGAGTTTACGGTCTTTATTCAGGCGATTTGTCATCCGCCTCCACTCCATACCCGGCTGCTCCGGTTAAGGATGGGGTCATTGATCTTCTGGATAACTATTATATTTATTCTTCGTTCCTGAATGGTGATTATGGTTACAAGGTTGCGGATCTGAACGGGGATGGAGTCGTTGATTTAATGGATGCCTATCTTGCGTATACTAACTTTCTGTTAGGGATCTATGCAATTACCCCATAAGATGGTTGCAGGAAAAAGAGGTGTATTATTTCCGGAAAGCCGGAAAATGAATTTTGAAGAGTACGGTATTTATTTTATAGCTGCATAGGGGTCAATCCCCTTGTTTTCTGTTCTTAGAGTTAGACATACTTCATTTGCACGGGTTGCTTGTAAAAGCAACCCGATGTCAAAGGAAAGGTAGGATTCAGGTCTTCTGAGCATGTATTTTAATTTAATATTCCTCTGCCATGATGAATAGATTATTGTTCCTGGGCGTCTTTGCACTTATGCTGTCTGCCGGCATTGCGAAGGGTCAGGTCGCTATTAATGGCGATGGATCCGTGCCGGACAATTCAGCCATGCTTGACATTAAGAGCACAACCCTTGGGTTTTTACCACCCAGGCTTACAACCGCGCAACGGAATGCGATTCCCTCCCCGGCAACAGGGTTGCTCCTTTACAATACGACAACGAACCGGTTCAATTTTTTTAACGGGTTTGGTTGGAAAGAGATAAATGCAACGATGGTGTCGGGCCCCTCCACCGGTACCAATCTTCCTGCCGGCGGTCTCAAACTTTTCGCGACAGGTTCACCTGAACCGGCCGGAACGGCAATGCTGAATGTTAATGATCCTTCCCGCGGGATGCTGATCCCAAGGATCAGCGGTCCACCCGTGGGCAGCATCACATCTCCGGCAACCGGGTTACTTGTCTTCAGTGACGTAGTCGGAGGTAAATTTTATTTCTATTCCGGGACTGCATGGATCTCTGCCTGCGACCACTCGACCGGAATCAGCGGGAGTACAGGTACCCAGGCTTCAGTAGGTCTTGTTTACAGTTCAAACCCCAATGCATCGCCCGACCCATCTGCAATCCTGGATATCGTTTCGACCAGTAGAGGATTGCTGTTACCGAGGATGAATACTTCCCAGCGGGATTTTATGCTTGCTTTCCAGGGTCTCACGATCTATAATACTGATTCGGGATCTGTTGAATTTTATACAGGTTCAGGATGGTACCGGATGGAATTTAATCTTCCGGATACACCGGGTCCGATAACAGGTTCTGCTTTCCAATGCCCTGCAGTTTCAGGGGCGACATACAGCATCAGTGCCGTTCCGTCGGCAACCAGCTACAACTGGACGGTACCCACAGGCTGGACAATTCTCACGGGACAGGGGACAATCTCAATTACCGTTACTTCCGGTTCAGCAGGTCAGAACGGAAATATTTCCGTGACCTCGCAAAACGATTGCGGGGTGAGCAGCTCTTCAAGTCAGCTGGCAGTTGTTGTAAATGCTCCGCCGTCAATAACATCCGATCCTGCAAGTCCGCCGGCTGTCTGCAACGCTGCCGGCACTGCTACCTTTACCGTGGTTGCCACCGGGGCAGGACTGACCTACCAATGGCAGGAATACATCAGCAGCTGGAACAATCTAACAAACGGGGGAGTCTACTCAGGAGCAACCACAGCAACCCTGACACTGACGAATCCGGTCCTTGCAATGAATGGTTACAAATACCGTTGCATTGTTACCGGAACCTGTACCCCGGCGGCAACTTCAAACGGTCTTGCAACACTTGCCATTGCAACTGCTCCTGCCATAACCGGACAGCCGGCCAGCCCGGGAGCCATCTGTCCCACGGGTACGGTAACTTTTACCGTTGTTGCAACAGGCACTGCCTTGACTTACCAATGGCAGGAATTTGTCAGCAGCTGGAACAATCTATCAAACGGAGGAGTGTACTCAGGAGTAACCACAGCAACCCTGACCATCACAAATCCTGCCTCCACTTTGAACGGAAATAAATACCGTTGCGTCGTTTCTGGAACCTGTTCTCCTTCTGCGACTACCAATGGGAATGCGACGATAACGGTCAATTCTCAGCCCGCCATTACTGCCCAGCCTGCTCCTGCAAACACATGCGAATCGACCGGGGCACCTTCTTTCAGTGTGACAGCAACCGGAACGGCAATAACCTACCAGTGGCAGGAATTCATCAGCAGCTGGCTCCCAGTTACCAATGGAGGAGTATATTCGGGAGCCACCTCAAATGTTTTGATTATTACCCACCCTCCGTTTGGCATGAATAATCGTCAATACCGTTGTGTGGTATCCGGGACATGCACACCGGCGGCTACTTCGAATGCTGCAACACTCACTGTTTACCAAAACACGGTCACCGCCAATGTAACGCCTAAAAATCCCACGATTTGTCCGGATACGGTGAATGTTAAAGGGCATCGTGGCGGGGGAACGGCGCCTTATAGACATACATGGACCGGAAGTGGAGCAATTCAACCTTACCTGAACTATTCCAATATTGAGAACCCAATATTCAGCAGCAACGGTGAATGCGCTGATAAAAAGCTCGTTTACCAGGTTACAGATACTCTTGGCTGCTCAGCAAAAGACAGTACAATCATCCATGCATCTGATAACATTGCACCCACTTTTACTGCCTGCCCGGGGAACCAGACCGTGAATTGTTCGGGTGCCGCTACATTCGCACCGGTCCTTGCTATTACTACTTTACCGCTTGCACCCGCAAGTTCGGCAACCGGTGCCGACCCTTTTCAGGATGCCAGATGGCAATCCTTTACGGCAAATAAAACCGGGTTTATTACAACAATACGGTTTTGGGACACACTTACAACAACTCCCCCAAATTATCACAGGGGGACAGCTCCTGCACCCGATGTGAGTGTTCCATACACATTCAAGATATATTCCGGTGAGAATCTTGAGACTGGTATGGGAATGCACAGTCCCTATCAATTCGCCTGCATTTACGGTAACCTGTTGTATGAAACGAGTGGAACGGCAAATGGTCACCTGATCACAATTAACATTCCCCAGGGGCAGACACCATACATTGAAACGGATAAAAAATATACCATTTATATTGGAGGGGTATTATGGCCAATCCTTTATGGAGCAAGTGATGATTCCTGGAATACACCCGCCTATGGTAAATATTGGGATAATGCAAACTGGGTCGGAGGTTCCCCGGGAACAAATGGCTGCCCTGGCTCTGTCTATTGCCAATGGGACGGAACCGGAGGCTTAGCTAGAAACTATAAGCTTAAATATGAGATGTATGTAAGTGAATCAGCATTCACTGCGGCGGTGACTGACAACTGCACAATCAAGAAGCTTACAGTGAGTCCTGCGGCAGACTATATTTACCCATTGGGTACTACCACAGTAACCTATACAGCTACTGACTTATGCGGGAACACCAGCGTTCCCTGTAGTTTTACTTTCACGGTAACTTCCACACAACCTGCCCTTACCGGGCCAACACCTGTAAACTGGTTGTCAACAGGCAATGTCTATACTACTGACGCCGGCCGGACCAACTATTCCTGGACCGTCCTGAATGGAACAATCACCGCGGGTGGCACGTCAACTGACAATACTGTAACTGTTACCTGGAACCTGGCTCAAACATCCACTCATTCCGTCAGTGTCAACTATACAAATCCTGACGCTTGCAGGCCGGCTTCCCCAACGGTCTTTCCGGTCACTATTAATCAATAAATGGTGCAAGGGAATGAAGGAAACAAAACAGGTCCAGCGGTGAGACCTGAATGTCAAAGGATGGATAATGTAATTATCTTTTTACCTGAATCTCAATCTCATCCACGAACCGAACTTCCATCCTGTAGGTGCCGGGAAATCCCTCCATTATAGTGGATCTCCATTCAAACCATTTAACATCCAGGTAGACCACCGGGGGAATGCTGTTGTCGGGATTTGTCAATGTGATTGCTGCTTTCTGCAGTGTTCCGTCACCGCATACCTGCCTTAATTCGGCTGCTTCATTATCTGATAATGGCAGGAGTTTTATCATAGAGATCTTGCTGAAGGATACGAGTTTTCTCTCCTTTTTTTTTTTTTATTTCTCCAATGACGGCTTCTGGTTATAATAGGCGATGCTTGTTCCGTCAGTAGGGTTGTTCAGGTAAGTAAAAGTAATTCCCTTGTTGTCCTCAAGTTTCATAAACCCTGAAAAATCAGAAGGGCTGGAATTCTGGGCCGGAACTGAAAATGGAAGGCAGAGCAAGGTGATCCGGAGAAATATCTTTTTCATAATAAACCCGCGTTATAAATTAGTTGAAATCCGTTCTTTTTTGCTGTCAGTGCACCCTTATGGAATATTCTCATTGACAAGAATTCCCCGGATGGTTACAGATCCGTTGTTTATCATTGATCCGCCGTTTCGTATGGTAAGGTTCCCTTTGATGTCAAAGGTCCTTGATGCGGGTAAAGTTACTGAAGCATTTGTGTTTATTGTCAGGTTCTTGCAGGTAAGTCCGTTTACATTGACAGCGGGATAAACTTTTCCGGACCCGACCTGGGGAATTATCACATTCTGAGTTGCTGTCGGCACTGACCAGGGAGACCAGTTCCAGGGATTGTTCCAGTCTGTCGATTTTCCTCCAACCCAGGTTATTGTTGAGGCATAGACTGAATCGATCAGGGCAGTAAAGATCTTTTTGGTATGACCGTCTGACAATTCTTCCCAGATGGGCCGGACGATATTATTGTAGGCGCTGATATTGGTGTAATCTCCGAAAAACTCACCACTGGTGGGAAGGAAAGCATTTGCGCTAAGCCGGATGTTCTCGAAGTTCAATCCGGCGTCTCTTGAAACTGCCAGGTAGACATCGGTCGAATCACCGCTGTGTAGTCTCCTGTCATAAAAGATAACATAAATATACCCCGTTTTATTATCCACAGTCATCCAGGTAAAGAACTGCTGTTTGCCGGGGGAGTCATCATTCACCCGTTTCGGAGCGCTCCAGTGACTCCCTCCATCGGTTGACCGTGTAAAAAAGATGTCGCAATCGGTAGATCCGTTCCTGATATCAGCCCAGTTGACATAAACATTTCCGCGGTAGGGCCCATTACTCAGGTCGCAGCAGGTCACCGGCATTCCGTTGCTCCTGTCGATCCCTGAAATGGAAATATTCCATCCGCCGGGCATATTGCTGACGAAGATGTTGGAATCGACCCAGGTGGTTCCCTGGTCCAGCGAGCGATTGAACATCAGTCCAAGAGGCCCTGCCCAGGTCACGTAGATCTGCCCGGCAGGTCCGACCGCCGGTACGGCCCCTTCAACCGTATTGCTCCCGTCAACACAGTCACCGGCACGCCTGCTTATCCGTTTCGGCGCGCTCCATGAGGTTGCACCATCTGTTGACTTTGAGAAAAGAATAATGGAACTGTCTGCAGGATTTGAGGTGCCATACTGATCAAACTGCGTCCAGGTAACATAGATGTTGTTATTCCTACGGTCCACGACCGGCCATGCTTTATCCTGCTGATGGAGAGGGGGATTAAATCCCATGTAGCTTCCGTCGTTCCAGGAACTTCCTCCATTGGTCGATTTCTGGCAGACAATCCGGTCGATCCACCATCCGCTGCCACTGCCGTAGGACAGGTGTATATAATAATAATTGCCGTTGGTGTCGACGGTGATGGCGGGGTCGCCCCATACTCCATAGGAACTTGATAAAACTCCCCCGTTCCAGGTAACTCCTTCGTCGCTTGAATAGTAATAGTTATTAATAACGGATCCCGCAACCATCTGGTTGGTGTTTTTAGGGTTGATGCAAATAGATGGTTCATTGTACATTTGTCCTGATCCGCTGTTAACCAGGACAATCGGAAACCGTGACTGGGCCATGGCTTGAAAACAGATCATCGTGAAGAACAGAAAAGGTAGTATTTTTTTTACCATGGAGGCAACATATTAGTGGTTTCAGTGGATAAAACAGTAAACTGATCCGGAATTCTTGTATTCACCTTTATTGAGCATGAAATAGAATCCTCTCCTTCTTTCTCTGGCACCCGAAACAGTGTTAAAATCTTCTGTACAGCGGTACAAATATAAAAAAAGATTTCTATCGTTTGGAAATAAACGGAGCCCAATTTTTATTAATTTTATTTTAGAATTCCGACTGATCCAGAAGTGATATTCTCTTTTTTTACGGAAAATTGATTATCTTCGCCTGACAGTTGTCCGCAGAGAGATTAGTGTCAGGAAATTTTGTTTACTCCATGATTTTCAGTCACCTGGTGTCTGATACATAAATCACGGATAAATTTGCGGCATACTATTTGTTAATAAATTGCCCTTTTCTTCCCGGAAATCTTAAAAAAAGTCTTTGATATTATTTTAAAAGTTCCTACTTTTGCAGTCCTTTTTGTAAAAGGGCTGCTTTTTTTATGATTGTCAGTCAGCAAAGGGATGGTGTACAGGAGGTTGTATTTTTCTTTTCGATCTTAAAGTACCAATGTTTTTCTGCCCGGGGGGTAATTCTTTGAAATAAAACAACGGGAGAAGTAGAGAGTGCATCGGTTTTAAGCAAACAGATGCCGATGTAGCTCAGCTGGTAGAGCAGCTGATTTGTAATCAGCTTGTCGGCGGTTCGATCCCGTCCATCGGCTCAGGAAAGAGGGGAAGCCCGAAGTCCAAAATAACGTTCATTGAAATAGTTTACCACACACACACAAACTCAAACCCACACATACCCGGGGAGATTCCAGAGCGGTCAAATGGGGCAGACTGTAAATCTGAGCTCATTTGGTAGAGCGGAAGCCTTCCAAGCTTCAGGTGGCGGGTTCGAGCCCCGTCTTCCGCTCTATTCAGGCGTTAGCCAATAGGCAATAGGAATAAAAATGATACTTAACACTTAAGACTTGAATTCACACTTCGCACTTCACACTTCGCACCTGAATATCCGCCGATGTAGCTCAGTGGTAGAGCACTTCCTTGGTAAGGAAGGGGTCATGAGTTCAACTCTCATCATTGGCTCAACCAGTATTAACAAAACAAATAAACTGTAATTAAACTTGATTCTATATGGCAAAAGAAAAATTCAATCGTTCCAAACCGCACGTAAACGTTGGAACCATTGGTCACATCGACCACGGGAAAACCACTTTAACGGCTGCTATTACGCTTGTCCTCCAGGATAAAGGGTTGGCAACCTTTAAGTCATTTGACCAAATTGACAATGCTCCCGAGGAAAAGGCGAGAGGTATAACGATCAACACCGCGCACATCGAGTATGAAACCGAGAAAAGGCATTATGCGCATGTTGACTGTCCCGGTCATGCCGACTACATCAAGAACATGGTTACAGGTGCTGCCCAGATGGACGGTGCGATTGTTGTTGTTGCCGCAACGGATGGCCCTATGCCGCAGACCCGCGAACATATCCTTCTTGCACGCCAGGTTGGTGTTCCCAAGATCGTTGTTTTTATGAACAAATGCGACAGTGTGGATGATCCTGAATTGCTTGACCTCGTTGAGATCGAGATCAGGGAGCTCCTGACCTTCTACGGTTTCGACGGAAATACCACCCCGGTTATCCGCGGTTCTGCATTGGGCGGATTGAACAAGGAACCCCAGTGGGTTGAGAAGATCATGGAACTCATGGATGCTGTTGACTCCTATATTCCGCTGCCTACCCGCGATGTGGACAAGGCTTTCCTGATGCCGGTAGAAGACGTGTTCTCCATCACCGGTCGTGGTACAGTTGCCACCGGAAGGATTGAAACAGGTGTCATCAATAGCGGTGATCCCGTCGACATCATCGGCATGGGTGCAGAAAAGCTGAAGTCGGTTGTAACCGGTGTTGAAATGTTCAGGAAGATCCTTGACCGTGGAGAAGCCGGCGACAATGCAGGTTTATTGCTTCGTGGTATCGATAAGGATGAGATCCGCCGCGGTATGGTTATTGCAAAACCCGGTTCCATCACTCCTCACAAACATTTTAAGGCCAGCGTCTATATCCTGAAGACTCAGGAAGGCGGTCGTCATACTCCGTTCCACAACAAATACCGTCCGCAGTTCTATTTCCGTACTACTGACGTGACCGGTGAGATCATTCTCCCCGATGGTGTTGAAATGTGTATGCCGGGAGATAACCTTACCATCGAGGTACAGTTAATTTCCGAAATCGCAATGAACCTGGGATTGCGTTTTGCTATCCGCGAAGGGGGCCGTACAGTTGGCGCCGGACAGGTTACAGAAATACTGGAATAAAGTTTAATTGTACACGGGTGTAGCTCAACTGGTAGAGTGGCGGTCTCCAAAACCGTAGGCTGTGGGTTCGATTCCTACCACCCGTGCAAAATAGTAGATAGATGGCAAATTCAAAAGTCACCGCGTATTTCAGGGAAAGTTATGATGAACTCATGCATAAAGTTTCCTGGCCCACCTGGAGTGAACTGCAAGGTAGTGCAATTGTCGTGTCCATTGCTTCCCTGATCATCGCGTTTGTGGTGTTCCTGATGGATGAGGCATTCCGCAATATCCTTATTCAATTTTACAAATTGTTCTGATGCATCCGGGTGATTTATCTAGTATTCTATCGGATCGTTTTAATGAATCAATTTTCACGAAATGAGCGAGCAGGTTAAGAAGTGGTACGTCATTAGGGCCATCAGTGGGAATGAGAAGAAAGTCAAACAGTACCTGGAGAGTGAAATATCTATCCAGCATCTGCAGGACTATATTTCTCAGGTACTGATCCCTACTGAAAAGGTCTACCTGATCCGGAACGGGAAGAAGGTCAGCAAGGAACGGAATTATTTTCCGGGATATGTGCTGATTGAAGCTGTTCTGGTTGGGGAGGTCGCTCATGTTATCAAGAATGTTCCCGGGGTATTGGGTTTTCTTGGTGCCAAGGGGGAACCGCATCCTTTACGACCTGCAGAAGTAAAGCGCATTCTGGGAAAATTTGATGAACTGGCCGAGCAGGGCGAAGAGATGAACATACCCTTCATCGTTGGTGAAACTGTTACAGTCATCGACGGGCCCTTTAACAGTTTCAGCGGGGTGATCGAAGAGATCAATGAAGAAAAGAAAAAGCTGAAGGTCATGGTTAAGATCTTCGGAAGGAAAACACCGCTGGAGTTAAGCTTCATGCAAGTCCAGAAAGAGTAGACGGTTCCGGTATCGGAAATCGCATTAAAAACGTTTAATTTATTACACAATGGCAAAAGAAGTTAGTGGAATTATCAAGTTGCAGATCAAGGGAGGCAGTGCCAATCCTTCACCCCCCGTTGGACCCGCATTGGGCGCAAAGGGAGTGAATATCATGGAGTTTTGCAAGCAGTTTAATGCCCGTACACAGGACAAAGCAGGGAAAGTAATCCCTGTGATTATCACTGTATATAAGGATAAATCGTTTGATTTCATCATCAAAACCCCTCCTGTTGCCGTTCAACTTTTGGAAGCTACAAAATTGCAGAAGGGTTCCCCGGAACCTAACCGGAACAAAATCGGTGCAGTTACCTGGGATCAGATACAGAAGATAGCTGAAGACAAGATGGCCGATCTCAATGCATTCACGGTTGAATCAGCCATGAAAATGGTTGCAGGAACCGCCCGCAGCATGGGTATCACGGTCAGCGGAAATGCTCCGTTTGCCAACTGATATTTAATGGGATTCTTAAGCTGTTAGTACAAATCTTATAAAACGAGTGAAATGGCCAAGTTGACAAAAAAACAGAAAGAGGCTTATACAAAGTTCGATAAAAACGCTGTTTATTCCTTGTCAGATGCTGCAGGAATCGTGAAGGAGATCACCAATACAAAGTTTGATTCTTCCGTCGATGTGGATGTCCGTCTCGGGGTCGACCCCCGCAAGGCGAACCAGATGGTAAGGGGAATCGTTACTCTGCCCCATGGTACCGGGAAAACGGTACGTGTTCTTGTACTCTGTACACCGGATAAAGAAGACGAAGCCAAACAGGCAGGTGCTGACTTTTGCGGTCTCGACGAATACATTGAGAAGATCAAGGGCGGATGGACAGATGTGGATGTGATCATCACAATGCCCAGTGTTATGGCAAAAGTTGGTGCTTTGGGAAAAATTCTGGGCCCCAGGGGCCTGATGCCCAATCCCAAAACCGGAACCGTAACCATGGAGGTCGGCAAAGCAGTACAGGAAGTAAAAGGCGGGAAGATCGATTTTAAGGTTGATAAGTTTGGTATCATTCATGCATCGGTTGCAAAGGCATCTTTCGATAAAGAAAAGATTGTTGAAAATGCAAAAGAACTCCTGCAAACCGTGATCAAACTTAAACCGTCGTCAGCAAAGGGTACCTACATCAAAAGTATTTACTTGTCGAGTACCATGAGCCCCGGCGTACAGGTGGAACCTAAATCGGTTACAGCCTGATTTTTATGAACATTTGAGAGAGCTTGATTATGAAAAAAGACGAAAAAACACAGTTTATTGATGCTCTTGCCGAGAAGTTGAATCAAACAAATAACTTCTACCTTGCAGATATATCTGACCTGAATTCAGATACCACATCACGACTCAGAAGGACCTGTTTCAAGAAAAACATCCAACTGGAGATGGTGAAGAATACACTGTTAAGGAAGGCAATGGAAAAGTCGGGGAAAGATTTTGAACCGCTTTTCGACATTCTGAAGGGTTCCACATCAATTTTGTTTTCCGAGGTCGCAAATGACCCCGCAAAACTGATCCGTGAATTCCGGAGAACCGCACCAAAACCTATCCTGAAAGCCGCTTACGTACAGGAATCCATTTACCTGGGCGAGGACCAGCTGGATGCCCTGGTCAACATCAAATCGAAAGAAGAGATGATCGGAGTTGTCATTGGAATGTTGCAATCCCCGTTGCAAAAAGTCATGTCTGGCTTGCAATCGGGAAGCAACACGCTTTCAGGTCTCGTAAAAACTTTATCCGAAAAGCCGGAATAACCGGATTGACGGAAAGGTAAAACAAACATGGCCGGGAGGCCATCGGAATAGTAAAAACAGAGAATAAGTAGTAATCATATTAAAACAGAAGTAAAAATGGCAGATTTAAAAGCTTACGCAGAACAGTTAGTGAATTTAACGGTAAAAGAAGTAAACGAACTGGCTAAGATCTTAAAAGATGAATATGGTATCGAACCCGCAGCTGCCGCAGTAGCTGTTGCAGCCGGTCCCGCCGCCGCCGCTGAAGTTGTTGAAGAAAAGAGCACCTTCGATGTGATCCTGAAATCAGCCGGACAGGCTAAACTTGCAGTTGTGAAACTGGTGAAGGAACTTACAAGTCTGGGATTGAAAGAAGCCAAGGAACTCGTTGATGCAGCTCCCAAAGCAGTGAAAGAAGGCGTCAGCAAAGACGAAGCTACGGCTTTACAAAAACAGTTACAGGAAGCAGGTGCAGAGGTTGAAATTAAGTAAGGAAGTTTTTTTCTTACCCTGGCATTAGGATGTAGATCTCTTCGGAATTGAAGAGGTCTACGTCGTATTGTCAATATTTACCTTGACGCGGAAACCCGCGTTTGATGGGCGGTCCTACGCGTTTGTACGCATAAAAATCTAACCAGTGTTCTGCACCCGGCGGAACGTAAAACATAAAGACCTTGGCTTCAAACAAAATCGAAAGGATCAGTTTCGCTTCCACAAAGATCCAATACGAGTACCCGGATTTTCTTGATATTCAGATAAAGTCTTTCAAAGACTTTTTTCAGCTGGAGACCAACCCTGAGAATCGTATCAATGAAGGTCTTTACAAAGTCTTCGCGGAAAATTTCCCCATCTCGGATGCCCGGAACAACTTTGTACTGGAATTTCTGGATTATTTCATTGACCCGCCACGATACAGCATCGAAGAATGCATTGAGCGCGGACTGACTTACAGCGTGCCGCTGAAAGCCAAACTCAAACTGTACTGCACGGATCCCGAACATGAAGATTTTGAGACCATCATCCAGGATGTCTATCTTGGTATGATCCCCTATATGACCCCGCGCGGTACCTTCTGCATCAACGGAGCAGAGCGGGTAGTCGTGTCGCAGCTGCACCGTTCACCCGGTGTCTTCTTCAGTACCAGCTTCCATGCAAACGGTGTTCAGCTCTATTCTGCCCGTATCATTCCTTTTAAAGGATCCTGGATCGAGTTCACGACGGATATCAACAACGTGATGTACGCCTACATCGACAGGAAGAAAAAATTACCCGTCACTACCTTGCTGAGAGCCATCGGATATGAAACCGATAAAGATATTCTCGAGATCTTCGGACTGGCACAGGAGGTAAAGGTGAGCAAAGCCGCCCTGAAACGACTGCTGGGATCAAAACTGGCCGCCCGCGTCGTTCGTTCCTGGATCGAGGATTTCGTGGATGAAGATACCGGAGAAGTTGTCAGCATCGAACGTACCGAGGTCATCATTGAACGGGAGACTGTTCTTGAAGATGCCCACATCGACCTGATCATTGATGCAGGGATCAAGACCATCCTGGTACACAGGGAGGAGTCGCAGGCTATTGACTATTCCATCATCTTTAATACACTTCAGAAAGATACAGCCAACTCGGAAAAAGAAGCTGTTGAATACATATACCGTCAGCTTCGCAACGCCGAACCTCCGGATGAGGAAACGGCCCGCGGCATTATCGAGAAATTGTTTTTCTCCGATAAACGGTACGATCTGGGCGATGTGGGAAGGTACCGGATCAACCGGAAACTGAATCTCGAAATTCCCATCGAGACCCGGGTACTTACAAAAGAAGATATCATCTCCATTATAAAATACCTGATTGAACTGGTAAACTCCAAAGCGGATGTCGACGATATCGACCACCTCAGCAACCGCCGCGTAAGGACAGTAGGAGAACAGCTCTATAACCAGTTCGGAGTGGGTCTTTCCAGGATGGCACGTACCATCAGGGAAAGGATGAATGTAAGGGACAACGAGGTGTTCACCCCGATGGACCTGATCAATGCAAAGACATTATCTTCGGTAATCAACACGTTCTTCGGAACGAACCAGCTCTCCCAGTTCATGGATCAGACGAACCCGCTTGCGGAACTGACCCACAAACGAAGGATCTCTGCCCTGGGCCCCGGTGGTCTGTCGCGTGAAAGAGCCGGTTTCGAGGTGCGTGACGTTCACTATACCCATTACGGACGGCTCTGTACCATTGAAACCCCGGAAGGACCGAACATCGGTCTTATCTCCTCACTTTGCGTCTATGCAAAGATCGACCGGCTTGGTTTTATCGAAACACCCTACCACCGTGTCATCGAAGGCAAGGTGATGCTGAAGGAAGCTCCGATCTACCTGACCGCTGAGGAAGAAGAAAAGAAGATCATTGCACAGGCAAGCACTCCTATGGAGGACGACGGCGACCTTTCTGAACTGAAGGTGAAAGTCCGCTACCTGGCCGATTATCCGATTATTGAAAAAGAGAAGGTTGACCTTATCGACATTGCGCCTAACCAGATTGCATCGATTGCCGCATCACTGATTCCGTTCCTGGAACATGACGATGCCAACCGTGCGCTGATGGGATCAAACATGATGCGCCAGGCTGTTCCTTTGCTGAACCCTGAGATAGCTCTGGTAGGCACCGGTATTGAAAGTTCGGTTGCCCGCGACTCACGGGTACTCATCAATGCCGAAGGCGATGGGGTGGTTGAACATGTGGATGCCAAAGAGATCATCATCCGTTATAAACGGGATGAGAAAGAACGTCTCGTCAGTTTTGATGATGATACCCGCACCTACCAGCTCACTAAATTTTCGCGTACCAACCAGAATACCTGTATCAACCTCCGGCCGATCGTCAGGAAAGGCGACAAGGTAACCAAAGGACAGGTATTGTGTGAAGGATATGCAACCAAGAACGGCGAACTTGCCCTTGGCAGGAACCTGATGGTTGCCTTCATGCCCTGGAAAGGCTACAACTTTGAAGATGCCATCGTAATCTCTGAAAAAGTTGTCAAGGAAGATATCTTTACCTCCATCCATATTGAAGAGTTTACCCTTGAAGTAAGGGATACCAAACGCGGTGTTGAAGAACTGACGAACGACATTCCCAATGTCAGTGCGGAAGCAACGAAAGAACTCGACGAAAACGGACTGATCCGCATCGGTGCGGAAGTTAATGAGGGCGACATCCTGATCGGGAAGATCACCCCCAAAGGCGAAAGTGATCCGACCCCTGAAGAGAAACTTTTACGGGCCATCTTCGGGGACAAAGCCGGTGACGTCAAGGATGCATCCCTGAAAGCACCTCCTTCGATGAAGGGTGTTGTCATCGATAAGAAACTCTTCTCACGTGTAATCAAAGACCGGAAGGCAAAAGCCAAGGAAAAAGACGACCTGAAGAAGATGGAAGATGAGCATCAGAAAGAAGTTGAAAAGCTCAAGGCAAAGCTGGTCGATAAGCTGATCGTTCTGGTGAACGGAAAGATCTCGCAGGGTGTTTATAATACCTTTAAGGTCGAAATCGTTCCCAAAGGGACCAAGTTCACGCAGAAGAACCTTGCCGAGATCGAATACCTTTCGGTAAATCCAAATAAGTGGACAACAGACAAGGATAAGAACGACCTTGTGAAGATCCTCATCAACAATTATATCATAAAATTCAAGGAACTGCTGGGCGTTTTCAACCGCAAGAAATTTGTTTCGGTGGTTGGCGATGACCTTCCTGCAGGCATTATACAGATGGCAAAAGTATATATTGCCAAGAAACGGAAGCTGAAAGTCGGCGACAAGATGGCCGGCCGTCACGGAAATAAGGGTATCGTTGCCAGGATCGTAAGGGAAGAAGACATGCCCTTCCTGGAAGACGGAACTCCGGTGGATGTGGTGCTCAACCCGTTGGGTGTGCCTTCGCGTATGAACCTTGGACAGATCTATGAAACCATTCTGGGCTGGGCCGGGAAGAAACTGGATAAACGGTTTACCTCCCCCATTTTTGATGGCGCCAGGCTGGATGAAATCAACGATTACCTTGCACAGGCAGGACTTCCGAGAAACGGCAAGATCAACCTGTATGATGGATTGAGCGGGGTCAGGTTTGACCAGCCCACTACAGTAGGTTACATCTATATGATGAAGCTTCATCATATGGTGGATGACAAGATGCATGCACGTTCAATCGGTCCCTATTCCCTGATCACGCAGCAGCCCCTCGGCGGTAAAGCCCAGTTCGGCGGACAGCGTTTCGGGGAGATGGAAGTCTGGGCACTTGAAGCATTCGGCGCAGCCAATGTATTGCTTGAGATCCAGACCGTAAAATCCGACGATGTGAACGGTCGTGCAAAGGCGTATGAAGCCATCGTAAAAGGCGACAATATGCCGAATTCGAGTATCCCCGAATCATTCAACGTACTGGTCCATGAATTGCGCGGACTGGGTTTGAATGTGAGCTTCGACGCTTAATCCTCACGGATAGCGTTTTAATAATTGGTAAATAAAGTTAGATTTTTTCATCCGTCAATCATATACATATGGCATATAGAAAAGAGGCTCCCCTGGTCAGTAGCTTTTCGAAGATCACGATTAGCCTGGCTTCACCGGAGAGAATCCTTGAGATGTCGAGTGGTGAGGTGTTAAAGCCTGAAACCATCAATTACAGGACCTATAAACCCGAACGCGATGGCTTGTTTTGTGAACGTATCTTCGGGCCTGTAAAAGACTGGGAATGCCACTGCGGAAAATACAAGAGGATCCGGTACAAAGGGATTATCTGCGACCGGTGTGGTGTTGAAGTTACGGAAAAGAAAGTAAGAAGGGAACGGACCGGCCATATTCAGCTTGTCGTTCCTGTTGCCCACATCTGGTTCTTCCGTTCGTTACCCAATAAAATCGGAGCTTTGCTGGGTTTGCCGACCAAGAAGCTGGATTCGATCATCTATTACGAAAAATATGTTGTCATCAACCCCGGTATTAAAAAGGCTGATGGCATTAATTTCCTTGATTTTCTATCGGAAGAGGAATATTTTGACATCGTGGAGAAGCTTCCTCCCGACAACCAGCACCTGGATAATTCAGATCCGAATAAATTTATTGCTGAGATGGGAGCGGAGGCGCTTTATAACCTCCTTTCAAAACTTGACCTGAACAAAGAATCTTTTGACTTACGCCACAAGGCAGGCACCGAGACCTCCCAGCAACGTAAAGCCGAGGCCTTAAAACGCCTCCAGGTTTTTGAAGCTTTCAGGGATGCACAGAAAAGAACAGAAAACAGGCCTGAATGGATGATTGTAAAGGTGGTTCCTGTTATACCGCCTGAATTACGGCCCCTGGTTCCGCTGGATGGCGGGCGATTTGCCACTTCCGACCTGAACGACCTTTACCGCAGGGTTATTATCCGTAATAACCGTCTGAAAAGGCTCATCGAGATAAAAGCCCCGGATGTCATCATGCGGAATGAAAAACGCATGCTCCAGGAAGCCGTCGATTCTCTTTTCGATAATTCAAGAAAAGCCAGCGCCGTCAAGACCGAATCAAACCGGGCCCTGAAATCACTCAGCGACAGCCTGAAAGGGAAACAAGGCCGTTTCCGTCAGAACCTCCTCGGTAAACGTGTCGATTATTCAGGCCGTTCGGTTATCGTGGTTGGCCCTGAAATGAAACTGAACGAATGCGGACTGCCCAAAGAGATGGCTTCTGAACTTTACAAGCCTTTCATCATCCGGAAAATGCTGGAAAGAGGCATTGTCAAGACGGTAAAATCGGCAAAGAAAATAGTTGACCGTAAGGACCCTGTTGTTTGGGATATCCTCGAAAATATTCTCAAAGGGCATCCGGTGATGCTGAACCGTGCACCCACGCTGCACCGTCTGGGTATCCAGGCGTTTCAGCCGAAACTTATTGAAGGGAAGGCGATTCAGCTGCATCCGCTCGTTTGTACGGCGTTCAATGCCGACTTCGACGGTGACCAGATGGCTGTTCACGTTCCCCTGGGACATGCCGCTATTCTTGAGACACAGCTGCTGATGCTGGCCTCTCATAACATCCTGAACCCTGCCAACGGTGCTCCCATTACGGTACCCTCACAGGACATGGTTCTGGGTCTTTATTATATGACCAAGGCACGTAAATCGGATGGTGATAAGAAAGTTGCCGGTGAAGGGATGACTTTCTATTCGCCGGAAGAAGTTATCATCGCTTATAATGAACAACGAGTTGATCTTCATGCCATCATCAAGGTGAGGATGAATGTTAAGACTGAAGAAGGCGTAGTATCAAGAGTTGAAGAGACCACGGTAGGTCGCATATTGTTCAACCAGGTCGTTCCCGAAGAGTACGGATACATCAACCAGGTATTGACGAAAAAAGCGCTCCGTGACATCATTGGCGATATTCTTAAAAAGACAGGAACAAGCAAAACCGCCAAGTTCCTCGATGATATCAAGGATCTTGGATTCAGCATGGCATTCCGCGGAGGACTTTCTTTCAACCTGGATGATGTGATCATCCCTGAAATAAAAGAAGAGCTCATCAACGAAGCTGTTACTGAAGTTGAAGAGGTGGTGAACAACTACAACATGGGTTTCATTACCAATAACGAAAGGTATAATCAGATCATCGATATCTGGACACATGCGAATTCGCAGCTGACCCAGAAACTGATGACCACGCTTATCAACGATAAACAGGGTTTCAACCCGGTATACATGATGCTGGACTCCGGAGCCAGGGGATCGAAAGAGCAGATCCGCCAGCTCTCCGGGATGCGCGGTCTTATGGCCAAGCCGCAGAAATCAGGCGCCTCGGGTGGTGAGATCATTGAAAACCCGATCCTTTCGAATTTCAAGGAAGGGTTGTCGGTTCTTGAGTATTTCATCTCCACGCACGGTGCCCGTAAGGGTCTTGCCGATACCGCCTTGAAAACAGCCGATGCCGGTTACCTGACCAGGCGTCTTGTCGACGTTGCACAGGATGTGATCATTTCAGAAGAAGACTGCGGGACCCTCAGGGGACTCACCATCACGGCATTGAAAAAGCAGGAAGAGATCATAGAGTCACTGTATGACAGGATCCTTGGCAGGGTGACCCTACATGATATTTACCATCCGCAGCGGGGTGAACTGATCGTTGCAGCAGGATCTGAAATCACGGAAGAGATCGGACAGGTTATTGACGACTCACCCATCGATGCCGTTGAAATCCGTTCGGTGCTGACCTGTGAGTCGAAGAAAGGCGTTTGCGCAAAATGCTACGGCCGTAACCTGGCAACAGGAAGAATGGTTGAAAGGGGAGAAGCAGTTGGAGTTATCGCCGCACAATCCATCGGGGAACCCGGTACACAGCTGACCCTTCGTACATTCCACGTCGGGGGGGTTGCCGGTGCCCACATTGCAAGTACTTCCCGCATTGAAGCCAGGTACGAAGGTATCCTGGAGATCGACGAATTGCGCTCAGTTGAATCCCATACCGCCGCCGGTCAGAAGATCGAGATCGTTATCGGCCGTTCCGCTGAAATGCGTATCGTCGACAAGAATACCCATATTGCACTCAGTTCTGCCAACATTCCTTATGGAGCCAACCTGTATTACAAGAATGGCGATCCCATCAAGAAAGGCGATGTGATCAGCGACTGGGATCCTTACAATGCTGTCATTCTTTCGGAGGTCGCAGGTAAAATCAGCTTTGAGAGCATCCTTGAAAATGTAACGTTCAGGGTGGAATCGGATGAGCAGACCGGTTACCACGAGAAAGTCGTCATCGAATCACGCCAGAAGGCAAAAAATCCTTCCATCAACATTCTGACAACTGGTGGTGAAGTGAGCCGTACGTATGATATTCCGGTTGGCGCTCACATCGTTATTGAGGACGGAACCAAGATCAAACCGGGAGAAGTGCTTGTCAAGATCCCCCGGGCCATTGGTAAAGCAGGTGACATCACGGGAGGTTTGCCAAGGGTGACCGAATTGTTCGAAGCCAGGAACCCTTCCGACCCTGCCATTGTTTCTGAAATCGATGGCGTGGTATCTTTCGCCAAGAAACTGAAGAGGGGTAACCGTGAAGTTATCATCACTTCCAAGACACACGAAGAGAAACGTTATCTTGTTCCCACGACAAAGCAGATCCTGGCACAGGAAAACGATTATGTAAAAGCAGGTACCCCGCTCTCTGAAGGAGCCATGACGCCGAGCGATATCCTCGCCATCAAGGGCCCGATGAAAGTACAGGAATACATTGTGAACGAGATCCAGGAAGTTTATCGTCTCCAGGGGGTAAAGATCAATGACAAACACTTCGAGACCATTGTCCGTCAGATGATGCGCAAGGTCGAGGTGGATGATCCCGGGGATTCAAAGTTCCTCGAAGGCGAACTGGTTAACAAGATCGATTTCCAGGATGAAAATGACTGGATCTTCGGAAAGAAGGTGGTGAATGATCCCGGCGATTCAGGAACGCTGAAGCCCGGACAGATCATCAGTGCCAGGAAACTCAGGGATGACAACTCCATGCTGAAAAGAAAAGATAAAAAACTGATTGAGGCACGTGATGCACAGCCGGCTACCGCTCGCCAGGTGCTGCAGGGGATTACAAGAGCTTCCCTGCAAACCAAGAGCTGGATTTCGGCTGCCTCCTTCCAGGAAACAACCAAGGTGCTCACCCAGGCGGCTATCAACGCCCGTCAGGATGAACTCCTGGGACTGAAAGAAAACGTGATCGTTGGCCATCTTATCCCTGCAGGCACCGGTCTGAGGGATTACGACAACCTGATCGTAGGAAGCCGGGAGGAATACGAAACACTCATGGCTTCAAAAGCTGAAGAATAACAATGAAAGAAAAAAAAGAGATGACTGAAAATAAAAACAACAACACCAACAACCAGATCAACATAGAGTTGCCTGATGAGGTTGCGGAAGGAATCTATTCCAACCTTGCCATTATCACGCACTCTCCCTCCGAATTTATCGTCGATTTTATCAAGATGATGCCGGGGGTGCCGAAAGCAAAGGTGAAATCACGCATCATCCTGACCCCGCAGCATGCCAAACGGCTTTACAAGGCGTTAAAAGACAACGTGGCCAAATATGAATCGATGCACGGCGAGATCAAGATCACCGAAGGTGAAATCAATTTCAACCTCGGAACACCACCGGCTCAGGCATAACTGATAAAACAGTCTGAAATCAGGGCCTGGTATGAAAATAACCAGGCCCTTTTTATTTGGGCTCCTGCATTTTCTTTAAGGATTCTTCGAATTGTGCTGAAGGCTCCTTCATCTTTTTTGCAATGTCAATGGCTTCTTTCTCATATCGGATCGCATCCTTTGTCTTTCCCAGTTTGAAAAGGATCGAGGCATAAATATCATTGTTGTAAGCGACGTTCTTTATCGATATAGATTTTTTAGCCCATTCTCCTGCCTTTTCCAGGTATTTGTTGTCTTTGGCTATGGATAAAAACGTGGCAGCGGCATTGATGAGCTTCGCATAATCATCGGAATAATATTTATCGAGATCCTGTGTAGCAAGTTCCAGGTATTCCTTGTCTTTTCCCTGCATCTGAAACCATTGAAGATCGGTTGTGAAAATAACCTTTCCTGCACCGGCAAATCCGGATGTCCTGACCTTCTCCTTCATCTTCCGGTAAGCAGAATCAGCCAGCTTCAAACTGCTGCTCTGCCAGGTCGCGCGCAAGCTATTCAGGTATATGTCGGCCACTTTATTGTTCACGGAATCCCGTGTATAACGCTTAGCATATTCCTGCTGGTGTTTGACAAGAAAATCAAACAGGGGATCATTGCAATCACTGACAAACCGGTAAATAATATTCCAGTTCTGCCGGCTCAGCAGGTCTGTCTCATGCTGGGTGGCGAAATAAGTAGTCATCACGTTCGTGACAGGGATGTAAGCATCGGCAAGACGGTAGAGGTATTTCTCAATGAACTGAGGGGAATTGTTGCCGGCATTGTACTTCTTGATATACGAAGAGAGGCATTCTTCAGGATCCTGGGCCACTTTTGCCATTTCGATATAATCGTTTACCCGTTGCGGAGCCCCGACTTTTTCATGAACCATGCTTTCCCCGGCATCGATGAACAGCAGGGAAGGATAGGCCCTGACTCCATATTTTTTCCTGAGACCGGTTCCTTCCCCCTTTTCCATGTCGATACTGGCACAAATAAAAGTGCTGTTAAAATAATCGGCTACGGTATCGTTGGTGAACATGTGTGCCGCCATCCATTTGCAGGGGCCGCACCAGGAGGCATACGCATCAAGGAAAATCATCTTGTTTTCCTTCCTGGCCATCGCGACGATCTCCTGCCAGGGTTTCTCAATAAAGCGGATGCTGCGGTTTTGCGAATATCCGTCGGAAAAGGATAGGGTGACAATTGTGGTGATGACCAGGATGAATTTTTGCATCGGATCAGATTTATCAGTTGCAATAATACATAAAAAGTAAACGGTGATTGCGCTATCTTTGTATTTTCGTGTAAACAGAAACTTTATGTCAAAACCGGAAATCCGGAATGTTGTAATTCTTGGTGCCGGCCGGCTGGCGGTAAATCTTTCCATGGCCATCCGGAAAAACGGATATACGGTTGTTGAAGTT
The DNA here is from genome assembly GCA_026391795.1 of Bacteroidota bacterium. Lineage (GTDB taxonomy): Bacteria > Bacteroidota > Bacteroidia > Bacteroidales > FEN-979 > FEN-979. Next base: position 29,928 of record JAPLDI010000013.1, on the reverse strand, counting down.
TACAACCGAACCGAATCCAAAGGGAAAGAGCTGGCCCGGAAGCTAAAAGCCACGTATGTTGAGGACCCGGAAAAACTGACACAGGATGCCGGTCTTTATATCCTGGCCGTGAGCGATGCCGCGATTCCCGCTTTGCTTGGCCGTCTCCGGACAGGTAACCGGCTGATCGTGCATACTTCGGGGGCGGTTGATATGGAAGTTCTCCGGCAGGTTTCAACAAATTTCGGTGTGATCTATCCCCCGCAGACTTTTTCAGCAGATTCGAAACTCCGCTTCCGCAACGTGCCGCTTTGCATTGAAGCCAGTTCGGCAGCCAATCTTCGTCTCCTTAAGGATTTTGCCGGAACACTCTCGGAGAAGGTGTACCTCATTAATTCCAGGCAGCGGAAGATCCTTCATCTATCCGCCGTTTTTGCAAGTAACTTTACCAACTTTATGATGGCCATTTCCGAGGAATTGCTGCTCGAAAACGGAATGGATTTCGGGATACTGGAGCCCATTATCAGGCAAACGGCGGACAATGCCTCTTCCGGCGATGTTTTTAAGATGCAGACAGGACCGGCAGTTCGTGAAGACCTGGAAACCATCCGGACGCATCTGGAACTTTTATCAGCACATCCCGATTATAAAGAGATCTACGATCTGATCACACGGAACATCATCAAACGAAAGATTAAACCATGACCAGCTACAAACCAAACCTGAAAAATATCAACACTTTCATCTTCGATTATGATGGTGTTCTTACGGACGGAAGCGTTATCACGCTCGACGACGGGGAGGCTTACCGGACAACCAATGTGAAGGATGGATATGCCCTTCAGCTGGCAGTGAAAAAGGGATACCGTGTAGCTGTCATATCGGGTGCCAAAGCCGATTGTATGTTACACCGGCTGAAAGCCTTGCAGATCAAGGATATCTTCCTCGGAGTCGAAAATAAACTTGAGGTATTCAATTCATACCTTGCTGAGAACCACATCAAACCTGAGCAGGTTCTTTTTATGGGCGATGACATCCCGGATCATGAAGTGATGCTGAAGGCAGGGATTTCATCCTGTCCGGCCGATGCGGCAGAAGAGATCCGCAGCGTGGCAAACTACATTTCACATGCAGCGGGCGGAAAAGGTTGTGTGAGGGATGTGATCGAACAGGTTCTTAAGATCCAGGGAAAATGGATGAATGACGATGGTTATCACTGGTAGATTTCAAAATCCGAATTATGAAATCCGAAATAAAAATGAAAAAGATACAGCCAGCGCTAAAAATGATACGGTGGCAGAACCTTGCAATCATTATTCTCCTGCAGTACCTTCTTCGCTATGGGATCCTGAATGCTTTTCTTTTTCATGATCACCCGGGGATGATCTCGGGGTTGGTCGACTTCTCCCTGATGGTGACTGCAACGGTTTTACTCACCGTCGGCGGATATCTTATCAATGATTATTTCGACACCCGCATCGACTCGGTGAACAAGCCCAAAGGCAATCCTGTCGGAACCGCAATCAATGGCCGGGCTGTGATCCTGGCGCACATCATCGTGAATCTTCTCGCCGCACTGATCGGTTTTTATCTTGCCTATCATCTTCATACCCTGAGTTTCGGACTGATTTTCCCGTTTATTTCGATGTTGCTGTGGTTGTATTCGGCCCGGTACAAACGTACACTTGCCTGGGGGAACCTGGTGGTTGCCATCCTCTCCGCCATGGTGGTTTTTATCGTCTGGTATTTTGAATTCCTTCACCTGAAACTCACTCCGATGGATTTCTCACAGGTGTTGCCTGAGCTGCGGGAAACCACCTGGTATTTCATTGCCTATGGTTTGTTTGCATTCCTTGTCTCATTCTTCAGGGAGATCATCAAGGATATGGAAGATATCGCAGGAGATAAGGAGTTTGGCTGCCGCACACTTCCGATTGTGATCGGAACCGGAAGGTCAAAGTACGTTGTGACTTTCCTTGTCATCCTGACCATTCTTTTCCTGGGATTCTGGCAATGGACTTTTATCAACCGCGGATGGACCCTTGTATTCTGGTACTTCCTGATTGTTATCCAGATCCCCCTGTTATACCTGCTCATTCTGCTTTTCCGGGCAAAGAAACGGGAGGAATATCATTTTCTGAGCAACCTTTGCAAACTTATCATGTTTGCAGGAATTTTATCCATGCAATTAATTTCATCCGGAATCTGACCCAGGAATGATCAATACGCAATTTCAGGATAAACATCTCATTCTCGCATCCGCGTCCCCACGGCGTCAGTATCTGTTGAAGGAGCTGGGACTGGAATTTGAGATCCTTCTGCCGGAAGTCGATGAACATTATCCGGAAGGACTTACTCCTGTTGAGATCGCCGTATACCTGGCCGAACTCAAGTCAAACAGTTTTGATGCCTCCTGCTTTTCAGACAAAACGATACTGATTACCGCCGATACCATCGTATCCATCGGTGATGAGATATTGGGAAAGCCCGGGAATTACCAGGAAGCCGTTTGCATGTTGCAGAAATTATCGGGCCACAAGCATGATGTGATTACGGCCGTTTGCCTTCGCTCTGCCGGTCGGCGGAAAACTTTTCACGTCCTTTCTTCCGTCTTTTTCAAAGTGTTGAGCATGAAAGAGATTGAGTATTACATTGAAAATTTCCATCCTTTTGACAAGGCGGGAAGTTATGGCGCCCAGGAGTGGATGGGATATATCGGGATCAGTAAAATTGAAGGATCTTTTTTCAACATTATGGGATTACCGGTAAAGGAGCTCTATGAGGAACTGCTACTGTTCTGAAGTCAGAGGTCAGAGATCAGATAACAGTTCTATTGGGTACATTTACAGGACGAAGCATCCTCCACCTGAATTACACTGACATCATCAATGAAATAGTAGGCCGATTTGAAGGTGGGATCATTCTTTGGATTCGGTCTCACCCTTGAAAATTTATCCTCCTTGTCGAAATAGCCGATGGTCAGGTATTTTTCCCCTCCTTTTGCTTTGTAGACCCCCTGGATGCACATCCATTTTTCGGTATCCGACAGAACAGACCCGTTCGTGAGCGGCAAATAAGGAATTACGATCTTTTTCGACTGCGGGATCTTTATCATGGATTGTGAAAAAACGGCACCCAGTTCATCGAGTGCAAAATCACAGTCGCCCAGGCTGACGTAAAGTTTAATGCAATAGGTCTGATCGCTTTTCAGCGTCTCGTTCAGGTGCGTTTCAAGATATTCAAAGAACTCATTGTTATGAAGGTTCTCAGACAGGAATCCCATATACCCGTGCCCGGAATGCGGAATCTGTCCTCCTTTGCAGTTAAATTCAGTGCCGTACTCAAGCGTTGAACTGCAGTCGTTGAAATAATCGGGTGTGCCGATATTGGGGCTGAACCACTCTTCCGCCAGGACAAACTGACCACTTGCATTCGGACACCCGCTTTTTGTTTCGAAATCGGAATTGATCACCAGGTTCTGGGAAAAAAGAGAAAGCGGGAACAGGAACAGTATAAAGAACAGCGATTTCATTTGATCTGAATTATTGAAATAGATCACAAAGTTACTGCAATTATTGCTAATTTTGAACACGAAAATGCAAAATGGAAACGTGTTGAAGGATAAGTCAGTCAAAGAGAAACCCCTCATTTTTGTAACCAACGATGATGGCATTCATGCACCCGGGATCAGATTGCTGATCGACCGGATGCGTGCACTCGGCAGGGTAGTGGTTGTTGCCCCTGACAAGCCACAGTCGGGAACGGCTCATGCCATTACCATACATACGCCCCTGCGTCTGAAATTTCATGCAGGTGAGCCCGATTATGAAGAATACAGTTGTAACGGGACTCCTGCCGACTGTGTAAAACTGGGATTCAAGGTTGTCATGAAAAGGCACCCTGACCTTCTCGTATCAGGTATCAACCACGGATCGAATTCTTCCGTCTCGATCATCTATTCAGGAACGATGGCTGCTGTATTTGAGGGCGCAATGGCCGGGGTCCCCTCGATCGGTTTTTCCTTTAATAATTACTCCCCGGATGCTGCACTGGATTCCTGTGGAGCGGTTGTCAGCGACATTGTGGAAAAGGTACTTGAAGACGGAATGCCCGAAGGCGTCTGTCTGAATGTTAATATCCCGGATGTGCCTCTGAAGGAATTGAAAGGGATCAGGATCTGCAGGCAGGCCGGAGGAACCTGGCAGGAGGACTTTGATGAACGGGTGGATCCGATTGGGAGGAAATATTACTGGTTGAAGGGAATCTTCGTAAAAACGGGGAACGGGGAAGATACTGACGAATGGGCCATGGAAAATCATTATGTTGCGGTTGTTCCCGTCCATTTTGATTTTACCTCCTACGAGGCAATCTCTTTGCTTAAATACTGGGAAAAGGATGCTTAAGAAAGATTCAGTGTGGCTTGGAATAGCGATCGGGTTAATCTGTCCTTTGATCCTCTATGGAATTATTTATCTTGTAAAGATCATGGTGGGACACTTTGCACTGGATAAAGCCATGTTCGTATGTGTGGCGCTGAATGTTGTCCCGGTGCGCTATTATTTTATGACTGCAAAGCTGGAACGTACTGCAAGGGGCGTGCTTGCCATGACGGTGATCATGATCATCGCCGTAACCGTGATCCATTTATGAAGTATTATATAATCGCCGGGGAGGCATCGGGCGACCTTCATGGTGCCAACCTGATGAAAGAGCTGAAAAAGCTGGATGCGGATGCTGATTTCCGTTGCTGGGGAGGCGATCTGATGGCAGGAGTGGGCGCCGAACTTGTGCGTCATTACCGTGACCTTGCCTTTATGGGCTTTTTTGAGGTCGTGCTGCACATCCGTACGATTGCAAAGAATATCCGGTTTTGTAAAAATGATATTCTTGGGTATCACCCCGATGTTCTGATCCTGGTTGATTATCCAGGGTTTAACCTCAGGATGGCCCAGTTTGCCCATGACCACGGGATCCGCGTTTTTTATTACATCTCTCCGCAGCTCTGGGCCTGGCGCTCTTCCCGTGTTAACAAGATAAAGAAATATGTGGACAGGATGTTCGTCATCCTTCCGTTTGAAAAAGAGTTTTATTCCAGGTATGGGTATGATGTTGATTTTATAGGACATCCTTTGCTGGATGTGATCAACACGGATTCGGTTTATCCTGAAAGAAAAGCATTTCTCGAGCGGAATCACCTTCCGGATAAACCGCTGATTGCTTTGCTTCCCGGAAGCAGGCGACAGGAAATCCGGGAAATGCTTGAGTTGATGCTGACGGCGGTTCCTGCTTTTCCGGAAAACCATTTTGTAATAGCCGGTGCTCCTTCTGTTGCCCCTGATTTTTATTCCTCCATCACCAGGGGGAATCCTGTTTCTGTTGTCACCGGCCAGACCTATGATCTCCTGCATCATTCACAGGCAGCCCTGGTCACTTCGGGAACAGCCACGCTTGAAACAGCCCTGATAGGCATCCCCGAGGTGGTATGTTACAAAGGCGATTTCTTCTCTTACCTGGTTGCCCGGCAGGTGATAAAGGTAAAATATATATCGCTCGTGAACCTGATCATGGACAGGGAGGTTATTCGCGAACTGATCCAGCAGGATTTCAACAGTAAGAATCTCCGGGCAGAGGTGAAAAAGATTTTAAACGACAAAGAACGCAGTGATATCCTCCATGCTTATGAAGGACTCAGGGAAAGACTGGGCGGACAGGGAGCCTCTGCAAAGGCCGCCAGCCTGATGATACAATACTTGAAGAAAAATTGAGTTAATATAGAGAATAAAAACCTTTACAATAAATATGGAAAGATTGAGAAAAACCTTACCCCGCATTATCCTTTTTTCAGTTGTCTTAGGAATGACATCCATCCTGGCCTCCTGCCAGCAAACCTCTGAAAAACAAAAATCGGCACAATCGGGTGCCACGGATACCATTCATGCTGTTCAGAACGGAACAACTGCTCCGGGAGCTGCAGGACAGGATCCGCAGAACCAAACCGGTGCTTCCTCAACAGGAAAGAAGCTGGATCACCCGGTCGTACTGGATAATAATTACAGGAAAGCGGCCAACAGCCCGAATGCCAAGATGCTGAACTCGATCTCGCAAAAACCCATTGCGAACCTTGGCCCAACCACAAAAGTGATTGTTGACCCCAAGCAAAAACAAGCCCAGGAACTCTATCTCGCCGGGCAAAAGAAAGCAGTGGACGGAGATCAGCAGGGAGCCATTGATGATTTTACAAAATCGCTTAACCTTTATAAAACACCTGCCGCCTTTCTGAAACGAGGTTTCTCTGAAATGGTTCTGGAGGATTATGTCAATGCCACCAACGACATGAATGAAGTGCTCAAGATCAACCCCAACATTGAGAGGGCCTATTTTGGCAGGGGGGTGTGTAAATTCGAACAGAAGGACTTCAAAGGAGCGGAAGAAGATATGAATAAGTTCATTGAGAAAGATAAAACGACAGCTATGGCGTACAACTATATTGCCGGCTGCCGTTTCATGCTGCAGGATTTTAAAGGCGCCCTTGACAATTATGACATGGTTGCCAAACTCGATCCCAAATACCCGGATGTCTATACCAATCGCGGGATGATGAAGCATTATCTGAAAGATCTGAAAGGTGCCGTAGAGGATTACAACAAGGCCCTGGCCATCGATCCCGGCAACGCAACAGCTTATAACAACCGGGGAGCAGCCAAGCTGAACCAGGGAGATTCCAAAGGCGCTTTGGGTGATTTCGACCAGGCGATCACGCTTAAAAACGATTATGCAGATGCTTTCGACAACCGCGGAAAAGCCAAGATCAACCTGGGCGACAAAACAGGTGCCTGTGCGGACTTCCAGCGCGCATACAGCCTGGGATTGGAAGCCTCAAGGGAGCTTATTGTTAAATACTGTAAGAGCAATTAAAAATTACGAATTACGAATTGCGAATGCCTTATCGCTTTATGGTCTTAGCGGTGCAGAAATTTTAATTCATAAATACAAACATTCGCTTATTCTCTCATTCTTATATTCCCATATTTTAAATGGCAATCCGTAATCGGGTACTAACCCTGTTTTTTTTCTTTTTTACGTTGTTTTCTGCCGCTTTTTCCCAGTCGCTGGTCACTGATCTGGTGAAGGATGGGATTATGAAGGCGAAACTGGGGGATTACAAAGCCGCCAAATTGTCTTTAGACAGGGCTGTTGCGCTGGATTCGATGAGGATCGAATCCTATTATAACCGTGGCGTTGTTCGCAGCGAGCTTAAGGATTACAAAGGTGCCATCGCCGACTTTTCAAGGGTGATCTACCTGAAACCCTCTTACCCGGAACCCTATTTTAACCGTGCACTGGCAAAAGATTACCTGAAGGATTATGCCGGGGCCATTTACGATTACAGCAAGGCGATCAGCATCAAGGCGGATTATGTCGAGGCTTACCTCAACCGGGGACTGGCCCAGTTTGACCTTGGGAATTACAAGGATGCCTCCGATGACTTTACCCGTGCGCTGCAGTACCGGCCAAACTACCCGGCTGCCTTATACAATCGGGGACTGGCCCGGTTCAATCTGAATGATTATGAGAACTCAATCGCAGATTTTAACGACGCCATCAAATATGATACAGTTTCTCCCGAATATTTCAGCAGTCGTGGCGCAGCGAAAGCAGCTGCAGGGTATTTTGAGGATGCGATCCTCGATTTCAGCGTCACGATAAAACTGCTGCCTTTTGATGTTAATCCCTATCTGAACCGCGCACTTGCCTGTCTTTACCTGAAGCAATACCAGGCCGCCTACGACGATTACTCCAAAGTGATCGAGATCGATCCCTACAATACCGAAGCATACCTCAAACGCGGTGTCACCCTTCAATACATGGAGGATGTGATGGGTGCGTGTGAAGACTGGAAGAAGGCCGACGAACTGGGTTCTGAAATGGGCAAGGCCTATTTCGAAAAATATTGTACCCGCTAAACCTATTACCTTTTCATTTTTGACCGATTAAGGGATTGATGTAAACCCCCGGGTTAGAATGAATCCCTGGCGACAGTTTCCCCTGGTAAGGCTTATCCTGCCAGTTTGTACCGGTATGGCAGCCGGTATCTTCAGTGAACAGGAGATAAAGGTCCCCCTTGTTTTTCCGGGATTGCTCCTTTTGTGTTTCAGCGTCATTGTCTTCTCTCACAAATTCATCTTTCCCTACGCTCTCAGGTGGATAACAGGGATCCTGATCATTCTCATCACAACACTTCTTTCATACTCTATCTCTCTGACGGGAAAGGATACTCTGAGGAAGGATTACTTTGGAAACTTTGAACCGGGTCAAAGGACCTGTATAGGCGAAGTTACTGAGCCGGTTATACAGAAGCAGAAAAGCACGAAAACGATCATCCGGATCATCTGTATGAAAGAAAGAGGGACCTGGTGCAGGACGGATGGGATGTCGCTGGTATATTTCGGAAAGAGCCTGCGTTCTCAGCTGCTCTGTTATGGTGACCGGCTGGTAATGACTACACGGTTTACATTGCCCCAGGTTGCACGAAATCCGGGCGGATTTGACAACCGGCGCTATCTGAGGCTCAAGGGAATTTACCGGCAGGCGTATGTAAACCCTGATCACTGGAGGCTTATCTCGCGCGGCAGGGGGAATCCTTTATTCAGGATGGCTTTATGCTGGAGAGACAGGATGCTGATGATCCTCAGGAACAACGGCCTGAAAGGAAGGGAATTCGCAGTGGCCGGTGCATTGCTCCTGGGTTATGTAGATGAGATCGACAGTGACCTCATGCGCGACTACTCGGCAACCGGGGTGATGCATATTCTTTCTGTGTCGGGGATGCATGTGGGAATGATCTTTCTCGTACTGGAAAGACTGCTTTCTTTCCTGTCGGGAAGGAAAAATGGAGCTTCAATCAGAGCTGTCCTGGTGATCGTTTTTATTTGGGTTTATGCACTCATCACCGGGCTGTCACCGGCGGTTATGCGGGCAGCTGCCATGCTGAGTTTAGTGGTGGCTGGAAAAACCATGAAGCGCCATCCCGATATCCTGAATATCCTGGCGGCTTCGGTGATCTTTCTCCTGGCCTGGCAGCCAGTGCTCCTGGCTGATCCCGGGTTCCAGCTTTCCTACCTGGCTGTGGCCGGCATCGTACTTTTCTATAAACCGGTATACGACCTCTTTGTTCCCGGCAACTGGCTGCTGGAAAAAGTATGGTCGATCGTGGCGGTTTCGATGGCTGCACAGCTGGTGACACTACCGCTCTGTCTCTATTATTTCCACCAATTCCCGAATTATTTTTTCATCACCAACATCCTCGTGATCCCGCTGTCGAACCTGATCATTTATACCGGCATCCTCTGCCTGGCCGTCGGCTCTGTTCCCGTAATTTCGCTGGTGGCTGCCAAAGCCCTCTCCCTGATGGTCTGGTTCCTGAATGCTTTCATCCATTGGATGGGATCACTGCCGTTCTCCGTAACGCATGGAATCGTGATCACCTTCCCTGAATCCATCCTTCTGTACATGATCCTGGTAACCTGCGCTGTTTATATTTCAGGGAAGAATAAAGTATGGCTGTTTGCTATGCTTTCACTGATGATCCTGTTATCCGGAAATGTTTTGATGGAGCGATGGCATCAGGCGGCGGCAAGTACAATTACGGTTTACGATGTCAGGGGCCCCGGCTTGTACGATTTCACCGCCGGAGGGAAAAGCATTCTCGTTGGCGGACTTTCTGCCCTGAATGATCCCTTTTTCAGCGAGACGATGATGAAATACCGGCAGATCAATAAGATCAGCGGGTTGTTTGAATTTCAGCATCCGCTGCCTTCCCGGAAGGGGTACAGTGCATTTCAATCCGACGGCTTTTACAGGAAGGGAAACTATATCGGTTTTTCCGGAAAGAAAATTGGAATTGTGAACAGGGTATTCCGGGGAAACCGGTCCTGTAAAATGAAGGTGGATTATCTGATAATTTCAGGAGGACCAAAGACAACACTGAAGGAGGTTATAAAGTATTTTAATCCCGGTATGGTGATCTTTGATGCCTCAAATTCATTGTGGAAGGTGAAGGAGTGGATGAAGGAAGCCCATTGGCTGGGATTGAGATGTCATTCCGTTTCTGTTTCTGGGGCATTCAGGGAGGAGTTTTAAAAGCTGGATGCTGGATGCTGGATGCTGGTGAGCTGAAGAAAAGGAAAAATGGGGGTGCCATAAAAAGGCGATAAAAAGTGCTACGGAATTCTATATAAGGAAGGAATTAACTCATGACACCCCCATGCAGGTGCCAGCAAAATTAAATTTGATTGTTTAAATATTAACAGTGTTTTTTAAAAGTTATTAACGGGAGCGTGTTCATGTAACTCATTGATAAAATGGTGTTTTCTATATAACTTTACCTTAGAAATATAAAACCTTGTTAAAAAGCATTTCTTATGCCGCTCAGCTTGGCTGTTGAACTTGGCATTTTTTAAAAGACGTTAAGGGGCGACGTTTCCATCTGCCGGAAAATAATGGACGGGCTAAGGCGAAGGAATAACGACAGCAGATGAAACTATTTTTGATCCGGCAACTATACTTAAATCAATGTTCCCGTCATTGGAATAATTGGAGGAACCCGACCGGTCGGATAGTGACAACCCTCCACGAATTCAAGTAACCCAACATCAGACACCAATGAGCTTACCGCGTCCGTTCCCGTGTAAAATTTGAATGAGTCGATTTTTCTTATTGTTAAAAAGCCCGCACAGCCCGCACACAGTAAGGGTTGGACTTAAAGTAGCCCCCCTGGTAGCCATCGGGGAAGAACTGGGTCCACGCCTTGTTATTAGCAAACTCGGTGGAACTCCAATAGCCGGAAACAGCAAAACCGCCAACAACAGCTTTTTGGATGTACAATAAATTCAGTTCATACTTTGAGGGTAGATACCAATCGCCATAGGTAACGCCACTGACAGTTACTGAATATTCGTTGCACAAAGTAGCTGCAAATGGATTCCCGTCAACGGGGCCCTGACTGCCGATGATTATTGATGTGTTTTTTAATCCTGCATCAACTCCATCTGCCCTGGCCATCCCATCTGATTCCAGCACTTTGGTCGGCAGTGGCTGCTATTAAACCATGCTGTCCGTTATCAAAGATATAAAACACGATCCCTCCGCCATAACTTTCGCTGATGTAATGCGTATTGCTGACCCAGGAGGACCCATTGTAAGTTTCATTACAGTTTTTTGAGGTATTGTAAATAATAAGACCGGCTGCCGGTGCAGTTATCGCGTCGCGCTGGGTTGTAGTCATCCGGGGAGGCAAAAGCCCTTTACAAGTGGATTTCACATCGAGCATGGATGATGGATCGGGTGCACTGTTGTCGGCATTGATGCCGACCTGGGCAAGCATTGTGTTGCAAAAAAGCAGAAGCAATCCAACAAAGATTGAAAGTTTTTTCATACTTCATTTTTTTGGGGTTCCGGTTTTTATTATCGTATTTGGAATGGCCCTGATGCCGCTTTTATCGTTAAATATTTCTAGTTAAGGTTTATCATATAAATGGTTCGACCCAAATATAATGAAAAATGGATGAAAATCAATCTTTTACAAGGTTTTTTTTTGGATGATTCCGTATTGGTTCACGCTAACCTGAGCAGAATTAAACGTGAATGTGCAGGGAAGTTAACTCCGCTGGGCCTTGAGGAATTTTCCCGTTTCAATGCTTCAGCTTTTGTTTTGTGCTCTTCCATATATACGACAGCCCAGGGCATTTTTAGTTTGGTATAATTGCTCTTCCCTTGATTATGTTCCTCTAATCGATGAGCGACATCTCTAGAGAATCCAATATAATAACTGGAATCACGAAGACTTTTTAGTATATAAACGTAATATCCAGGCATAAAAAAAGTCCCCTAAAAGATTTTTGGGGGACTTTGCGGACCGGACGGGGCTTCGACGATTTTCTGCATCGCTTGTCTATGTTGGATTTCCCAGAGTTTTATTTTTCATGGTATTAAATATGTGATATTTTGAGTGTTTACAAACACTTGGAGTTAATTATTTATGGTATCAGATTTTCATTATTTTGATTGTTCGGATCAAAATGGGAAATGATCTTTCCCTGCAATTCAATGATCTTCTTTAAATCCTTCACCTTGTCCATCAATTCAAGTACCTGCTTTTCAGATTCAGGGTCTTTGATGTAAACCACCTCTGCCGAAGGCCCCGGTATCGGGTCACCGTTCTCAAAGGTCGCTATCTCATTCAGATTTACTTTTAGGAAATTCGCTATCAAACGGGTATTGGACTCACTGGTGTGACCAGACTTGATGAGCTTACTTACCGTTGCCGTATTAATCTTGCAATATTTTGAAAGCTCCTTCTGGGTGGACCCGATTTGAGTTAACAGGGTCTTGATCTTGTTACCGTCGACTTTCATTTTGCTTAATAGTATTAATATGGTGTTAATTTATTTCGCAAATGTAAACTATTTGATGTCATAAGTCAAGTAATTTGTACTATTTAGCACTATTTACTTTTTGAGAAATGTTTAAAATACTTATGATCAGGTTAATATAGCTAATATTTAAAAAATTTATTAATTAGTAATTAAGTTTATAAATAATAAATACATTTGCCGAAAAATAAACTACGATAATTTATGAGTAACGAAGAATTAATCTTAAAAGAACTAAGGAGCATTCGCCTGGCACTGGAAACAACTGCTCCTAAAAGATGGCAGAAGATTCCCGAGGCATCTAAAACGCTTGGCATACCGCAATCACGAATCAGGGTTCTGGCAGATGCAGGAACTATTCCGGTATCGGTATTGGCTGTAACGAAAAGCAGAAAACATTACCTCGTTGATGTTGTAAAGACAAGGCAACTGATTGAAGAGGGTGGATTGATGCCAAAAGTCAAAGGGTTTTGACCTTTACCATGTGTTAATTATCTTGAAATCTGTGTTTTAAGTAATCATTAATCATCAGTAAATGAAATCATTCTCAAATATGAGCCATGGTGATCTGATCATTATCAGAGATGCCTTGAAGGAAACTATTAAAAGACAGACAGAAGTAAAGCTTTTTACAAATGAAACTTCTGGCCATTATTTTCGTGAACACCTTGATTATATTGAAAAGATGGCAAAACAGCTTCATACTGTTGGTAATAAATTTACCAGGATAGGTGAACTTCTTGTGGCAATTGATGACGCTCTCCATCAGGATGATTCTGAGTAAACATTCCCTTACTCTAAAATGAACTTTATCCTAAAATACCGAAGACATCAAAATGATAGTGAATTCTGAAGAAATCAAAAATGCAATACTGATAACCGATATACTGGGTGACTTCCTCACCCTTAAAAAGAAAGGGATCAACTATACCGGCTGCTGCCCTTTTCACAACGAAAAAACTCCCAGTTTTATAGTCAACCCTGCCAGGGGAACTTTCAAATGCTTCGGCTGCGGCAAATCCGGCGATGCCATCGAGTTCCTTCGGGAACATGAAGCGATGAGCTTTACAGAAGCGCTGACTTATATCGCTAATCGCTATAAAATTCCGATCAGGCTGAATGGTTCTGATCCTGAGTATTCAGAGGCAGAAAAACGACGTGACGGGATTTTTGCTGTTCTGAAATGGGCAAAAGATCATTTCAAATCGAATTTAGGGAGTACCCCCAACCAAATGCCCCAAATTGACCCTCTTGTAAATCAGGCAGTTGAATATTTACAGCAACGTGGCCTTGAAAAAGCGATCGACATTTTTGAAATCGGTTATGCAGAAAGTGGTAATGACCTTATCCGCGCAGCTCATCAGGCAGGATACACAGACGAAATTCTGCTCAGCGCCGGATTGATCAGGAAAAATGAACAAGGAAAATACTACGATGCTTTTACCCGGCGCATCATGTTCCCGTTTTTTGACCGTTCCGGAAGGGTGATCGGTTTTACCGGTCGGCTGATCAATGCGGAGAAGGATAAACCCAAGTACCTGAACAGCCCGGAAACTGAAGTCTTCAAAAAGAGCAGGTTCCTTTATGGCCTTTATCAGTCCAAAAAGGAGATCATGAAGGAGAACGAATGCCTGCTGGTGGAAGGTCAAACTGATCTGATAAGCTGGCACCTGGCCGGTATCAGGAACGTTGTGGCCGGTTCCGGGACCGCCCTAAGCGAAGATCAGGTGAAGATGATCCTATCCCTCACCAATTGCCTGACCTTCGTCTATGACGGCGATCCCGCGGGGATACAAGCCAGCGTATCAAATATCAAAATTCCCCTGCAGTTGGGCCTTGATGTTTATCTGGTGGTAATGCCCCAAGGGGAGGACCCCGACTCGTATGTGACAAAGCATGGCGCTGATCAGCTCAGAGCATACATCGAAGATAACCGCAAGGATATTGTCTCGTTCCGCACAGATATGGTAAAGGATGCCATCAGTAATGACCCGCTTCAGAAAGCCCGTCTGGTGAAGGAATTGGTTTCACAAATATCACTGATCGGCGATGAAGAGACCCGGGGGTACCTGGTCGCTGATATTTCAAAAAAACTTGATGTCAGTCAGGAAGATCTGAAACGGAACGTAAAGAAGCAATTGCCAAAAGTTGAAATTCAGGAGCAGGGCTTTTATGGACTGGATGCTTCGACAGATATGATTGCCGAAAGCGGTTTCGCTATATTACTTTCTGATCCGGCAATGGTGGTATCCTATCATGCTGAAGGGAAAGAAAACGCTATCAGTCTTCCTGCCGGCACATTGAAGAAAGATGACTTTTTCCGATTATCGAAACTGACCCGGAATATCAAGATCGACGGACTAAGCGGGGTGATCGATGAACTCGATGCCGAATTGCCGATGGCTGAAGCCGGCCGGTTTCTTACAGAGCAGGGATTACGTGTCGAAGTGCGTGAGGATGGCAGTGTGGATGAGTCTGGCGATGATCCTCAGGCCCCGGTCTATATCGATTTTCTGGATTATTATGTCCGTGGACTGACCTATAAACTGATCCGCCAGCCGGAAACAAAACGCTCGAAGAAGTTTGTTGAAATGGTGGCCGAATTCCTTTCAAAGCTCGACAATACGATCATCCACATTAAGACTAATGAAATTGCCAAGAAATTCGGCCTTACCCAGGGAGCATTTTCAAAGGTGCTGCGCCCCTATGTTGAAAAGCGCAAGAACCTCGCCGTTCAGCAGCATGAACATGTAGTCATCGATGATCAGCAATTTGTTTTTGATATCGCCCACCTGCCGGAATATGTTGACCAGGGCTTTTTTCAGCGGTATGGTTTCTTCGCGGCTCAGAATACCGTAGGTAATAAAATCTTTTACGTATTCCGCACGCTCGATAATACCCTGGTCAAGGTCGGGAACTTCTACATGGAACCCCTGTTCCAGGTTCAGGATCCCGACCCGGTAAAGAATAAAAGGTTCATCAAGCTGTATCACAGTGAACTCAACAAAGAGGAATATGTTGAATTCAAGAGCAATGATATGATTGAAATTGGTCCGTTCAAACGGTTCCTCTGGGGGCTTGGCGCCTATATATTCACCAATGGCAAACAGTTCCATCACGAAAAAATCCTTGAAAGCATTGCATTGCAGTTTCCCAAATGCCATGAACTTTCCATATTCGGGATGCAGCCGGAAGGCTTTTTTGCCTTCAGCAACGGGATCATTGCCGACGATACCTTCACCCCGGTTGATGAACTCGGCCTGGTGAAATTCAAGACGGAAACCTACTATTTGCCAGCATTTTCAAAAATATATAAGGATCAACGGGTTGACAATGACAAATACGAATATGACCGGTTCCTGGTCTATAAACCTGAACAGCGCACCTCATGGAAGCAGTGGTCGGAATTGATCTATAAGGTCTATACCTATAATAACAATGGTATGTGGGCGCTGCTGTTCACCCTGCTAAGCGTCAACCGATCGATCATTTTCCCGATCGAACGGTTTTTTACTTCGCTGTTTTTCATTGGTCCGACGGAATCAGGAAAATCGAAGATTGCTGAAAGCATTCGGGCCCCGTTCATGTACGGTGCGCCTCTTTTCAACCTGAACTCCGGCACCGATGCTGCATTTTTTACAAGCCTTGAACGCTTCAGAGATATCCCGGTGATCTATGAAGAATATAACGACTACCAGATTTCCGACGTCAAGTTCCAGGGATTGAAAGCAGCGGTTTATGATAATGAAGGCAAGCAGAAGCGAAAAGATGCAACCAGCAAGGATATTGACGTTTCGAAAATCTACGCATCTCCGTTGCTGCTGGGCCAGGATGGTCCGGAGCGCGACGATGGCGCCCTGGGAAACCGGGTTGTTCAGAAACACGTTCCTAAAAAGGATAACTGGACAGATGAAGAGGTAAACTTGTACACCGACCTGAAGGGCCGTGAGCGGGATGGGCTGTCGAACATTGCCATGGAGATCATCAAACGGCGGCCATTGGTGCAGAAGTACTTTGCCGCCTACATGCGTGAATTCCAGAAAAAGGTAAAGGAAGATATCCGCAAGGAAGGTGGTACGTATCAAACCCGGATGATCAATACCGTGAGCCTGTTCATTGCCATGGCGAAATTCTGGGAGGATCATGCTCCGGAACTTCCGCTGCCGTTCTCCTTCGACGTTTTTTATGAAGATGCAAAACGGCAGATCATCCGCCAGAGCGAAGACCTGAGCACCAGCAATAAGTTGTCGGTATTTTTCGATACGATTTCCATGCTTTACGCTCAGGGGCAGGTAATTTCCGGAAGAGAATTTGATATTTCTACAGAAAAGCGGGTGACCCTGAGAATATCCCGCACAGAAACTGAGGAAAAGCATTGGGATGGCCAGGAAAAGAAAATTCTGTACCTGATCGTCAACGATGTCATTCAAATCTATCAGAAAATGCACAGCGCCGAGAGTTTGAAACTCAACGCTCTTCGTATGTATCTGAAAGATCATCCTGCATACATAGGCGCCGTTAAAGGTCATCGGTTTATTTACCAGGTTGAATCATGGGAGACTGATCCTGTCACTGGCAACAACAGGAAGGTTCTCCAGAAGGCAGAACGTGTTACCAGTTGCATTGCCCTGGACTATAAAATGGTTGAAGCCATGGGGATCGACCTTGAAAGGTTCAAAACCCCTGTGCAGACTTCTATGGATTTGAAAGAGCAGGAAGATTTACCGGAATTAACACCGCAGCAACAGGAGTTCCCATTTTAAAATTCAGACAGGAAAACATTCCGGCAAAGTCGGTGCCAACGTGCCAACGTGCCAACAATCAACAAAATAAATTAATATACTCTTATAAATCAAATTATTATGCTTTCGGTTTTTTGTTGGCACAGAAATATTCCGTTGACACTTGTTGGCACATCCTTCATTCTTTTTCCCTTGGCCGTTGGCACGCTAAACCGGTGCCACAGACCGCTAATTTGTGCCAACCGGATTCAACCTTTCATATTATCAATGGATTATCTTTTTAAATACTGCTTTTGTTGGCACGTTGTCACGTTGACACACTAAATGACCCCTGATGGAAAATACAGAAAAAATAAAAATTGATCGCTTCGGCTGGGAGTATTATGAAGAATTGCCGGAGGGGTTCCACCTGGCAACCATGGACGATTTTCATCTGAAAGGGAAAAAGAAAACCGGAATGCAATACCTGATCAAGCGATCAAACCAGGATCATTACGAGGTACACTATATAAAGGAGTACACCCGGAGTCAAAGTCTCAAACCCTTTCTGGATCATGAAATGGTTTTTGTGAAATCGAAATGACCTTTATTGACTTGTTAACCAGACATACCTTTGATTTATGAAACAAGAAACACACCCTACCATTACGCTCAAACTGAAGCCTTACCTGCAGGAATACCTGATTTGCTCGCTGAATAGCAATGTTGCTTCAAAGACCAACCTAATCGGTAAGCTTTTGAAGCCGCTCCTTGAGATCCGGCCTATGAGTACTGCCCCGGATTTCCCCAAAGGCAAAGAGTACATCACCTTTATCCTGCCATATTACAACGATCTGTGGATAAAATCGAATCTCTGGGTGCCGCCCAGCAACCAGGAAATATTTGAATCGTACCTGGAATGGCACTTCAAGGAGCTTTTTTTTCAATACATGGATGACAAGGTGCGGTTCTACAAGTCATTCAAAAAATGTATTCTCCAGTTTTGTTCCGATCACAACGTCACGTTCAGCAATATCAACTACGAGATGCTGAAAAAAGATTATTACAGAAAACGCTCCCGGAGAAAAACGGAAAAAAGTTGCTCACTTTTTGTCCCTGAGATGTCCCCGGAGTGTCACTGTGTTTTTTTAACAAAAAAATGAGATGGCAAACATTTTAAGACACACCGGCATCAACATCGGGGGACTAAACCCGGTGAACTGGATTTTTCGTGAAGACGTTGCATCATTCACCTGGAATGAAACAACACTCTTTTGTTCTGTTACTCTGAAAACCGGCAAGTCCTGGAGTTCCATCTATGGCACTCCGGAAACGATGCAGCTTGAATCCGAGCAGCAGGATACCCCGGGCGGCGTTAAGTTCCTGTACAAATTGAAAATACTTGTTCCAAAAGACCGGGCGCCGGTCGAAGCGGAACTGCTGCGTATGACTGGCCGGCGACTGATCCTTAAAGCAGCCGATAAAAATGGTACCATCCGTATTTTTGGTAACATGGAAAGCCCGATGAAACTTTCCAGCAAGCTGCTCAAACCCGCCGCCATGGAAACATTCAACGGTTACGAACTGCTGTTTTCAGGAGAGTTCAGCAAGCCTGCCGGTTTTCTCCAACTACCAAACGGTCCGATCCCGGATGATGAAAACCAGAATTGACCTGCTTTTCTTTTTAGTCCTTTATTTGCCGCCGATACCATTATAATATTGTATCCTGAATTTTAGGATACGATGAATCCCGTTTTAGCCGAAATCTTTTCAAGCCCCTGGTTGATCTCCAAAGAAAGATCGAATGCTTATGCTTCGATGCTGCTTTCCCTGATCAAAGGAGAGCGGTTTTCTAATGGGGATTCGTCATTGGCCAGGGAGCGTAACCGATCCTATATTCTCGGAATGGGAGCAGACGAACCCCAACGGTTCGGTTTTTCCGACGGAAACATTCCTGAAAGGTCGGTCGCAGTGATCCCGATCCGCTCGGAGATCTTCAAATATGACCAGAGCTGCGGCCCCAGGGGAACGCAATCGATCATGCAGGAGATCAAATCGGCAGATGCCAATCCCAATATTTGCAGCATTGTCCTGGTCGTGGACAGTCCGGGAGGCCAAGTCACCTATACCGATCTGCTTTCGGAAACAATCAAATCCTGTGCTACACCGGTCGTCGCTTTTATCGAAGGAATGGCTGCCAGTGCCGCATACTGGATTATTTCCGGTGCCTCAAAAATCATTGCCAGTTCAGACCTTGACCGCATCGGTTCCATTGGAACAATGCTCCTGGTTGAAGACCTGCAGCCCTATTTTGAATCGCAAGGGGTGAAATTCCATGAAGTTTATGCAACCCTTTCGGTGGACAAGAACAAAGATTTGAACCAGGTACTCGACGGGAATTACAAACCCTACCAGCAAAACGTCCTGGATGTGATCAATGCCAAATTTTTATCGACCATCAAAGAAAACCGTTCCGTAGTCGAAGATGGAACCCTCAGCGGCAAAATCTACTTTGCCCCTGAAGCCATTGCCCTGGGGCTGATCGATGAGATCGGATCACTTGAATATGCGATATCAGTGGCATCGGCATTAGCGCCTGTTACCAAAGAACTTTCAATTGAAACTGAAACCAATAATCTTGAAAATATGAAAATCAAAGAAACCTGGAAAGCTATTCAGAGCTATTTTAAAATGGATCCTTCCACCCTTGAAACACAGGAGCTGACTGTAGAGAGGGTTCAACAGCTCAATGACGAACTGGGAAATGTGATGACCCGGAACCAGGAATTGGAAACATTGCTTGCAGATGAAAAGAAAAGTCATGCTGACACAAAAGCAACTCTTCTGGCACTTCAGCAGGAAGATGCCGCACTCCCGATCGTTGCCGCTAAAGATGCAGACAAGATTGAAAGCGGTGCCGAAGAACCGGTGTATGCACACGACAAAATCGCAGATGATTTCTGCTCATAATTTTTAACAATAAATTTTTGAACCCATGGCCGAAACAATTTCATTAGCCCAGCTTAAAGCCGCATTCGGGACGTACGTCGGAACGAACCAGAAGGATATCCTGCGACTGTTGACCCAACCGACATACTCCGAAACCTTCATGACCACCAAGCAGTCGCAGGATTTGGTTTACCGTGCATCCAAGGCTGTGATCTCCGATCTTGTCCAGGGATTCCAGGAGGGCTGGACCCCGAAAGGGAAAGCTGCATTTACTCCTGTCGAGATCATGCAGCGCCGGCACAAGATCGATCTTTCATTCTATCCGGACGAGATCATGGATTCATGGCTCGGATTCATGGGTGATGAGTCGATCGACCGCAAAGCATGGCCGATCTCCAAATACATCATCGAACAGTTGATCATCCCGAAGGTCAATGATAACCGGGAACTTGCCCTGATCGGCAAAGGAACCTATGTTGCTCCCGTGGAAGGAACCGCACAGGCACTGGGTCTATCTATGGATGGCTTTGTCACGATCCTCAAGCACAAGCATACCCAGGGGAATTCCAACATCAACTTCATCCAGCTGGAGCCTCTGACCGCTGATAATATCTTCGATCAGCTTGAATCTTTTGGGGAGCAGGTCGGGGATCTTTACAAGGATATGTCGATGAACATCTTCCTTTCCCGCAAATGGTTCTCTGCTTATCACCGCAAACGCCGGGATCTTCATGGCACCGACACGAACTATGACGGGATGAAAACCCTTCTTGAAGGAACCAATCTTACTCTGACCTCGCTTCCTTCAATGGCTGGCGAAGATGTGATTTTCACCACGCCGAAAGAGAATTTCATCCGTCTGATGAACCGTAACAGCGGCGCTTCCAGCATATCTGTCGAGAGTGTTGACCGTCAGATCAAGGTTTTTGCAGACTGGTACGAATCCGTTGGTTTCGGGATCGAAGAAGCCGTATTTGCATACGTTCCCGCTTAATCCTTAAAAAGAAAAAATCATGAGTATATCACTGTTTGACCTATTCAAGCCCAGCGTAAGAAACGCCGGCGGCGGTGGCGGAATCAAATCCGAGATCATCCTGATCCTGGAAAAGGATATTGACTGGACTACTTTTCCGCAAAGAGATGCTGACGGAGTAACTATTGCCGATGACATCCAATTGCTCACCGGTAAATTCATGCATAGTTTCTACATGACTCAGGGCACCATTAAACCTTCGCAGAAGAAGCTCAAAGGTTCCAACCAGGATTGTGGCGGTTTTGAGATCGGACTGGAAGGATTTTACCCTGGTATCGAGAAGTCTGTCCAGAAATGGATACAGAACTTCGGGATTGACTTCAAAGGGATCGTGATCATCCAGAACTGTGCCTCCAACAAACGGTACCTTATCGGGGAACCCTGCAACCTGGTACACATTGAGACCATCGATACGACCTGGGGAGAGGAGATCGATAAAGACAAAGGCCATAAGTTCGGTTTTCTGTGCAAGCAGAGTTCACCCATGGCCTTCTACGAAGGCGATCTGCTGATGGATCCCAATCCCCCGGTAGAATGATTTAGAGCGTTTTTGTTTTCATAAGTAGGTTAGTTGAGAGCCTGCCGGAGAAATCTGGCAGGCTTTTTTGTTATATGAAAATATTTTTTCACCTTTGTGATGTTGTTGAGTTTCAGTATGAAGAGATTAATTGATCTGTATAGATGGATTATTTTGAGGTTTTTTTAACATAATGAAAATTTAGGTTCCTTCCATCCTGAACAAGTTGCAGTAAAGTCTTACAAATTGACAATGACCGCAGAAGAAGTTAAAAAAGAACATATTAAAGTACTTGGAGTTGAATTAGGAACTCAATATAATCTACTTTATAATGAGATTATTACACTTCAAACCTTATACAACGAATTCTCGTTCTTGTATATGGGCACCGGAAAAAGAATGAAGGTTATGAATCAGGCTGCTCCTTTCTTTTTCTTCATTCTTCAAAAAGTATTTTGGGAGTACATTCTTCTGGGAATTTCAAGAGTAACAGACCCTCCAAAATCTTTTGCAAAAGCTAATATAACTATTAGATCATTCCCAGAATTAATAGAAGACCCATCACTTAAAACTGATATTTGCCTAAAAATTGACAATATTATTACTGATTCCGAATTTTGTAGGTATTGGAGGAACAAATGGATTTCACATATTGACTATACGTACCAACTTTCAAAAGAAGACAAATCTGGTATGGAGGCTACTCCTCAAAAGGTAAAAAAACTATTGAGGGATATTCAAGATCTTATGAATCTTGTTCAAATCCACTATTTCCATTCTTCTGTAGCTTTTGAAATTCCAATAAACATCAAAGGATCGAACTCATTACTCTATTTTCTTGAGCAAGGATTATTAAATGTTAATCTATAATTAAATGGCGACAATATTATTTTTCGATATGCTTGGTGCCCGAAAGCGCTGGCAAAATGGTGGAACAGAAGAAGCGATGAGAATGTTCAATCATTTTGGTCGTTTAGTTAATGCGGCAATAAGGGAAGAAGATCCTCAATCAATATTACAAGGAGGTATTGAAACTGATTCAGCAATGCTTATTTGTGACTCAGTGATTACTTCGTTGAGAATTGCTCAACGGATTTATCGATGGGCATTCCGTAATCCTGAAAACCCACGTGCAAATCGATTATGGCTTAGAGGATGTATTGTTCCTTATCATGAAACCTTCACTCGTAGGGAATCTCCGATGAGACCACCATTCGATCAGGTTAAAGCATATACCTATTCTGATGAGGCTTTTGATGCGATTTCTATTGAAAAATCAGGTTTTAAAGGAATGCGAGTCTTGGTAAGATCTGAACTTATTGATGCAGAAGCTCGTAATGCATTTAGAATTCCATTTGGTCAGGCATCATTCATTACTCTCAAAAGGCTACGCCACTCAAATTATCCAAATATTATCCAAGGTGAGTTATTAGATTTTTTATGGATGGCTTGCGCTGAAAATGATGAGTGGGAGGAAATTGCAGAACACATGGCATCGAGATTAAGATATTCTGCACATGATATTGAAGAATTTTCTCAAGCTGCAGCCACCCAGGTTCTATTCCATGAATGTGGTGCAATAAGACAAAGTGCAATTTCTAGATCTATTAGGTTAGCAAGAGTTGCAAATTAGAGAATTTATGATAAAAAATTGGACAAAAACCGAATTTGAACAAGAAGCATATAAGATGCTTTATAACAATTCTATAGTGTTTCTAAAAGATGGAATTGAAAGATTGGTTAATAAAGATCGTGGTGACGAGGATTTAATTGATCATGATTTGCTAGCATTGACATGTACCTCGTTTCAGATATCATTAGAATTAGCAATTAAAGCTTTAATTATTGAAAGGGATGGAATTCGATGTATTTTAAATAGTAAACAACAAAAATTGGGAGATGAAGAAATTGAGAGTTTACTTAAAGAAAACAAATTGAACACTCTTGATTTTGAGGCTCAGAAGAATTTTATAAAGTCGAAAAACTATATTCAAGATTTGTCAAGGGATGAATTTAATGTTATTGAGGAATTTCAATTATACCGAAATAGAATAGTACATTTTTCATTTAAGTTCTGCGAAGGTGATCTGTTTGATTTAAAATATGATATCATTTATTACTTAATTCATGTCATTTTCAAGGTTTTACTTTCAAGGAAACATCAGGACGAAAAACCATCAGAGTTTCTGGAATATTCATTAGGCAGCCCTCTGCATAAACGATTGATGCACTATCCTCCGTATGTTTATGCGATGGAAAAGCTCGCAAGAGATAACTCCGATCAGGTTTTCAAATGTATCGTTTGTAATAATCGGACTTTTAGTCAAGATGAGGATTATTGCTATTGCTGTAATTTTTCTACAGAGCTATATTCAATGATTGATTGTGATTATTGTGGTGCTAAAAGGTCAGTAATTTATGATAACCTTGATATTGAATTAAATAACAATGAAATGAAAGGATTATGTTTGAATTGTGATAATGATGGAATTGTTTTTCAATGTCCCAAATGTGGGGAAGCTCATAATATCGAAACAAGATTTGAAAGTGTTTGCACACATAATAAGTGTATCAACGAATAGATATCTAGGTTTTTTAGATTATAAATATCTTGTCGTTATGTGGCATAGAACCAGATAAAATTTTCAGATATGGGAGCGAAAAGAAAAGGACGAATAAGACAAACCCGAACGGTGTGGCAACGAACTTTTGACCCCTACCCGGGAATGGTACAACCTTTTTCTTGGTCAGAAAGAATTCCGGAATTTGTCCATATATCGATCGCACTCTATAATAATGATTACGAGACTGTTAAAAAAGATTTTTATGAAATATGCGATTACGTAAACCAAAAGGTACATTTACAAAGGAAGTTTCATTTTAACCTGACACATGCAATCAAATTAATTCCTAAGGAGACAACAATTCTTGAGAAGATTCTTGATTCTAGTTTTAGGGAAGCCTTTCAACAAATATTGATTTTTTATCAGGACATATTTGAAATCTCTGTTGATAAAGACATTGAGTTTAAACCTAAACTTTTATTCAATGGCTATAAACAGATTCTTGATGGCAGATCAGACACTTCCATTTTATGTAAGTATTTAATGGTTCAATATGAACAATCTGGAAGGCCCGATTTTTTTGGGTTATTTAAATGGAACTCGAAAGAAGAAATAGTTGATCCGAATAATGTGTCCACCATTATGGCATTATTTCCTCCTTCAATCGGTTTGTCGGAAAACCTCGATCTTGGGATGTGCCAAGATTTATGGATGTATAACTATCTGTTTTCTCCAAGATTACCTAAACCTGATGATAGTAAAATGGAAGAAGAACATTACTTAGAGATGGGCGTCGATAAATTCAAAAATGAATTTATCGACTTGTATGGGGAATTTAAGAAACTGAATCTCTTGGCAATTTATCCAAGGTTTATCGCTGAGATAAATATGGGATTTGTTTCAAGAATAAGTAATCTTAGTATTGAAGCGGTTGAGTTTGTCAAACTGCATAAAGGTGAAATTGCCGAACTTTTATTTAGAACGATTCTTGAGTCATTTATTGTCGGTTCATGGTTGCTAATAAAAAAGGATGTTAAACTTCATGAAAGGTTTAGAGAATTTAGCACCGGCCGAGAAAAGTATTTTGGTTCACAACTTGAGAAAATGTCATCTAGTGAAACTTTCAAAAAAGCCGCCAATAAAATTATCGACAAAGCTGTAAAGGAAGCCGGTGTTAGGCATGATGATGTCGCAACAGAAAGGGGAGAAATATTTGACATCAGGATTGATCAAATGGCAGATGAGGTTTGGGGTTCAGAAAACCCTTATTATTTTCTCTATAAGCGTTCTTCTGATGTTATTCATGGACATTGGAGAGTAATTTCAAAGTATCATTTGGCCAAAAGTTTTAACCCAATGCATAATGGACTATTCTGGTATAATGATAATCCAAACAGATTTGCAGGACTAATCCCAGCATTTATTTCTTTACAAATTGCAACGGAGTTTCTTATTAGAGTACTCCAAGATATTGAATCAGAACAAATAAATGAATTGCATAATAGACTTGTTGATTTACTTCAAAGGCTACATAAGGGGTATATGATGTATTTTAATAAGTACATTAAACAAGAAGTTGAGGAAAATATAGACCCGTCAGGTCTTGATGAGGTCTCATAATATATTGGTAACTTTATTGTAAAAATCTGTTTTCTGTCCTTTCCATTATGTAATTACAGCCATACTTTCGTTTCATGGAAGACGAAATCAATCTCTGGCTGAAATCTAAGCGAAAATACTCCACCGGCCTTGAACTTTTTGACAAGTATGTCAGAATCCGCAGTCTTAGCCGGATTTTTCATGTCAGGGGACCAACTCCAAAGAACAAACAGACCCTTGCGTATGAATTGAACAAGCTTCTACGAAAGCTCAACGAGGTGCCAAGGCAGAAAACTGTAATTACACCCCTTGCTGAAGCAACCAATCTCGTTCCGGCACCAGAAGAACCTTGTCCGTCATTGGACCTGAAATCCCAGCAAAAGGGCTGTTATAAAATTCTCGATCACCTTCATCCTTTGCTCTCTGCTGGCGACAAAGCGACACGAATGAAAGTCGCATTTGAAATTCTAGAAACGGACGATCGGCTGCAGGGGATCAATACAAAACTCAAATTTTTTGAAGAGCATGGTGTTGTACCACCGGAGCCGGAAAAGAAATCGGAACAGCCGGTCGGTGCAAACTCAGAGGCTGAACTGATCAAACGCCAAATGGCAGTGAGGGTTTACATTTCCCGGTACAAGCGAAAAGTCAAAGAAGGGAAATCCTTAAAGGTCATTGCCCGAAATCAAGAGCTGCTGGCAAAATTCCAGATGGAAATGGATGATATTAATTCAAAACTCAACAAGTGACACTCTTTTCCTCTGAGAATCTCTTAAAGAAAGCGCCGGATAGAATCAAATCCCGTGCAATTGATGCTCCCGGTACAAATCTTTTGAAAATCGGGAAGGCTAATCAAAAGATCCAGGCTGTCATCGGCCAGCTTTGCCAGGATATGAATAAACACTATGTCTCAATGGGCGACTGGAGTACGCATGATCTTTTATTTTACCTTCTTGAGCAGATCGGCCCGGCGAAAGTTTACTTTACAACCTGGGCAATCTCAGAGTATGCCATCCGGCAGCTTCATAACATGATCGAAGACGGGCTGATCCTTGAGCTGAAGGGTATCTTCGATTACCGCAACGGAACCCGTAAGCCGGCAGAGCTCCAGTTCCTTCAAAAGATCACAACCGACATCAAAGCTGCCAAGTGCCACGCAAAGGTCACTGTAATCATCAATGATTCCTGGGGTGTTTGTGTTGTGGGCAGCGCCAATTATACCCGCAACCCACGTATTGAAGCCAATGTTTTATGCTCGGTCCGGGATGTGGCGGAATTTCACCGGGACTGGATTTTAAACGAATTGAAAGGAGAAAGCGATTTTGAATGATGATTTATTGAATGACAAGTTCCTTGAGGATCTTGAAACCTACGCTTCACTGATGTTTACCAAGAGCGAGATTGCAATCATCCTGGAAATCCCTGAACAGCGTTTGATGGAAGCACTCAATGATCATCCTCCTTCCCTGATTGCTTTTCAACGGGGAAGATTGAAACGGGAAGCAGAGGTACGCAAAGGGATCTTCGACCTGGCACAGAACGGATCTTCTCCGGCCCAGACTTTCGCCATGAAACTGATTGAAAACGCTAAAGCCGATGACCTATGAAAGAACTGATATCGCCGTCAACCTTTGAGAGGATCCATTCGTTCTATTTCAAAGAGGGAAAAGATGCGCAGCTTAGCCCCCAGGATGAGATCATCCGCCAGCGATGGGTGACTGCCATGATGCAGCTCCATGACCTGAACCGGAAGGAACATGATGTCGTTCAGCTTTTGATGAAAACTTACAACATCTGCGAATCCCAGGCTTACCGGGATATCCGCAATGCCCGGAATCTTTTCGGGGAAGTCCGGGGATATACCAAGGAAGCGTTCCGGTTCCATGTCACCGCATGGGCCTGTGAATTGTACGCCATGGCAAAGACAAAGAAAGATTTCCGGGGTATGGAAAAAGCCCTGGAACGGATCACCAAAGCCATGAATCTGGACAAAGAGGATCAAAACCTGCCGGACCCTTCCAAGTTTCAGCCTCCGGTACAGCTTCTGTCGATCAACTACAATTTCATCAATACCCCTTATTTCAAGATGATCGATCAGAAAGCCCAGGAAAAACTGCTGCTGCTCCATGAAAGAATACTGGCAATGGCGGAAGAGCTGGCAGTTACCGATTATTTCAATATGCTGATCTCCGAAAACCCGGCCACTGAAGAAACCGAAGATGAATCTTAAACCTTCTCCCTACTACAATAACCCGCAGTTATCCATCCTGCTCAGCACGAAGCCTCATAAAACCTTTATCGGTGGCCGGGGAGTAGGCAAGACAACCATCATTGCCGAAGAGATCATCAAATATTTCAAGGCAATGCCCCGGGGAAAGATTTCCCTCAACGGGTTGACCTATTTCCATATCCGCACCAAGTCGCTGCCCCCGATCATCGATCACCTGGAAAGGCGAGGCCTCTATCGTGGTCATCATTATTTTATCGGCCACAAATCTCCGAAGAGTTTCAACTGGGCTGAGCCATATCAGCCTCCGTTGGATTACACGAACTGCATTCATTTCATCAACGGCTTTGTCGTGGAGTTCAATTCTTTCGACAGGCCTGAGATGGCTCGTTCGGGATCCTATGATGCCATGCTCTTTGATGAGTGCACCAAGCTGAAGAAATCTTCCATAGACGCTGATGTACTGCCGGCCAATCGAGGCAACCGGGAACGGTTCGGAGATCTGGCATTTCATCATGGCACCTTATTCCTGGGCAGTATGCCGTTGACCCCTGACGGTGAATGGGTCTTTGAATATGAATCCCTGGCAGAAAAATATCCCGGCAGATATTTCTACCTTGAAGCATCTGCCCTCGAAAATAAATTTATCCTGGGCGAAATGTACTTCCGGGATCTCAAACGGGTATTGCCAAAGGTGGTTTACGACCTGGAAGTTCTGAATAAACGCAGGAAACAGAATGTAACAGGGTTTTATCCGCTGCTTTCATCATCAAAGCATACCTATACGGAATCCTTCAACTATGATTTCTATGATTCCCTGGGGTATGACATTAAAAACAAAACCTCTTTCGATTGTCGGGGTGACCTGGACTGCCTGCCTTCAGAACCGCTGTATGTATCCTTTGACTTTGGCACTACACAGAACTGTATTGTGGTCAGCCAGTGGCACCGGACGGCCAATGAATTCCCTGTCATTAAAAACTTCTATGTCGAGAACGAAACGCTCTCTCTTCTGATCGGGAAATTCATTGATTACTATCAGCATAAACAGGACAAAACCCTGTACCTGTATGGGGGATCAGATGGAAACCGGCGCAATGATGCAGCCTCCCGGAATTCATACTTTGATGATGTCAGGGATCAACTTACCAAAGCCGGATGGAGCGTATACCTGCGGGCAGAGCTGTATGAGGCTTCCCATATGGACAAATACCAGTTCTGGCATAAGTTCTTATCCGGTGAATATCCTGCATTGCCGAAGTTTCGTGTCAATATGAACAATGCCATGGAAACCTTTGTTTCCATGGATGGTGCGCCAATCCTTCCGCAGGAATTCAAGAAGGATAAGTCCTCCGAACGCAAGCGTGATCAGCCGCGCTGGAAAGCGACTGACTTATCTGATGCCACAGACAATCTTTATTACTGGGTGCTTGGCTCCCTGTTAGGGGAGCAGGATCATTCAAACGATATGCTCATGCTTAACCAACGATAGCATAGGGGAGCATCTTCCTTTCTTTTCTCTTTCTCACGAATTTTACATAGTCAAGATACTATATATGTTGTATTAATTCATATATCCCTCGGAAACTGAAAAGTGTAATTACATTTTTCGATAGGGCGGGGCGTGCACTCCGTAGGCAAAAAGAGAAAAAAACAGGGTATTCAACCCGTTATAAAGCGAAAAATCAACGAATTGTATGATTTTTCGCTACAAAACAAAAATTTGACTGCTTTTCTTTGGTAAAATGGGGTCAAAGCAAAGCAGCAAAAGAAATCCCCGGCAGGTAATGACCTGCTTTTTAGCGGTGTACTTTTTCTTTATGAATCCTGGTCAAAGTAAAAGTACCAAAAAGAAAACCCTTGCCCACCGCACGGTTTAGCTCGAAATTTTGCTACAAAGGTACCTGC
>JAPLDI010000007.1 GCA_026391795.1 Bacteroidota bacterium | reverse complement strand
CTGGCACATTCAGCGATGCCACGATCCTTCACCCGGTTTACACCCCGAGTGCGGCAGACATCACGGCAGGCAGCGTCACTTTGACCCTGCATGCAAATGCCAGCGCCCCCTGTGCAAACGTGACCAGTTCGATGACCTTAAGCATCAGCCGCCAGCCGGTTGCCAATGCAGGCCCGAATGCAACGATCTGCGAAACATCGACATATCTTTTGAGTGGTTCTACGGCTCAGTATTATTCAACGCTGAACTGGACGACTTCGGGAACCGGTACCTTCAGCAACCCGGCAATCCTTCACCCGGTCTACACGCCGAGTGCAGCAGATATTGCAGCAGGCAGTGTTGTATTGACACTCCAGGCCAATGCCAATGCTCCATGCATTGACGTTACTAGCTCAATGACCCTTTCCATCACCAGGGCACCGCTGGCCAATGCCGGCCCGAATGCTACGATCTGTGAAACTTCAGCCTATACATTGAGCAATTCAACAGCGCAGTATTATGCAAGCATCAACTGGACGACGAGCGGTACGGGAAGCTTCAGCGATGCCACGATCCTTCACCCGGTTTACACCCCGAGTGCGGCTGACATTGCTGCAGGAAGCGTAATCCTGACTCTGAACCTGGTTGCCAATGTTCCATGTGCAAATACAAGCAGTTCGATGACATTGAACATTTCGCGCCAGCCAATTGCCAGTGCAGGACCCAACGCGACGATCTGCGAAACAGCTGCCTTCACATTAAGTGGATCTTCGGCTCAGTATTATACAACACTCAACTGGACGACATCTGGAACCGGAACATTTAGCAACCCGGCAATTCTTCACCCGGTCTATACGCCGAGTGCAGCGGATATCGCAGCAGGAAGTGTTGTACTGACACTCCAGGCAAATGCCAATGCTCCGTGTAACGACGTGACCAATTCAATGTCCCTTTCCATCACCAAAGCACCGGTGGCCAATGCAGGTCCCAATGCAACGGTATGCCAGGGGACCGCTTTTACGGTAAGCGGAGCGAGTGCATCCAATTATGCTTCCTTGTTATGGACGGTGCCAGGGCCAGGTGTTCTGACAAATGCCACGACCCTTATCCCGACGTATACCCCGACGGCAGGCCAAACGGGCGTAGTCACCTTAACGCTGACAGCAAGCCCGAATTCAGGCTGTTCCCTACCGGCGGTATCGACAATGACTCTTACAATCAATGCAGAGGCAACGGCATCAGCAGGACCGAATGCAACGATCTGCGAAGGATCGGTTTATGCGTTAAGCGGTTCGTCGGCGTTCAACTACAGTACTTTGGAATGGACAACGTCAGGAACCGGCTATTTCAATGATCCGGATATGTTACACCCGGTTTACACTGCAAGTGCAGCGGATATAGCAGCAGGAAGCGTAATTCTGACATTGACCGCCAATGGCAATCCTCCATGCGGGAATTCAGTCAGCTCCATGACCTTAAACATCTCGAGACAACCCATAGCCAGTGCAGGCCCGGGTGCCACGATCTGCGAAACATCAACCTATACGTTGAGCAATTCTACGGCCCAGTATTATACAACACTGAGCTGGACTACTTCAGGAACAGGAACCTTTGATGACGCCACAGTTCTGCATCCGATCTACACACCGAGTGCAGCAGATATCACATCAGGAAGTGTGACCCTGACCTTACATGCCAACGCCAATGCACCTTGTGCAAACGTGATTAGTTCGATGATATTGAACATCAGCCGCCAGCCGGTTGCCAGTGCAGGCCCGGACGGTACGATCTGTGAGACTTCCACCTATACCTTGAATGGATCTGCTGCACAGTATTATGCAACCTTGGAATGGATAACGACCGGAACAGGCTTTTTCAACAATGACGAACTCCTTCATCCGACTTACACTCCGAGCCCTGCGGATATCACTACAGGAAGTGTTCATCTCATAATGCATCTTGCAGCCCTATCTCCCTGTGTGGATGCATATGATACCATGACCCTGATCATAAACAGGCAGGCGATCGCCAATGCAGGTCCGGATGCAACCATCTGTGAAACTTCCACCTATACGGTCACAGGTTCAACGGCCCAGTATTCTACAACGCTGAACTGGACATCCTCCGGAACAGGAACGTTTACTACTCCCGGAATCCTGCACCCGGTCTATACACCAAGTGCAGCAGATATTTCTGCCGGGAGCGTCAAACTGATACTGCACCTGACCTCAACTGCACCTTGCGTGAATGCAACCGATACGATGGTATTGAACATCAATCGCCAGCCGGTTGCCAATGCAGGACCGAATGCGACGATCTGCGAAACATCGACGTATCTTTTGAGTGGATCTTCGGCTCAGTATTATTCAACGCTGAACTGGACGACTTCAGGTACCGGTACCTTCAGTAACCCGGCAATCCTTCACCCGGTCTATACGCCGAGTGCAGCGGATATTGCAGCAGGATCAGTAACACTGACAATGAATGTGACCGCCAATGCTCCGTGTACGAATGTGACCAGCTCGATGATTTTGACCATTAGCCGCCAGCCGATAGCCAGCGCAGGACCGAATGCGACGATCTGCGAAACGTCGACCTATACACTGAGCGGATCATCGGCCCAGTATTTTACAACACTGAACTGGACTACTTCAGGAACAGGAACCTTCGTTGACGCCACAGTTCTGCATCCTGTTTACACACCGAGTGCAGCAGATATCACATCAGGAAGTGTGACCCTGACCTTACATGCCAACGCCAATGCACCTTGTGCAAACGTGATTAGTTCGATGACCCTGAACATCAACCGTCAGGCAATTGCCAATGCAGGTCCGGACGGTACGATCTGCGAGACTTCGACCTTCAGCATAGTTGGTGCAACGGCCCAGTATTACACGTTCCTTGAATGGATTACACTGGGTAATGGCAATTTCAACAACGAACACCTGCTGAATGCAACGTATACTCCGAGTCCGGCAGATATTGCTGCAGGAAGCGTCAAACTGGTATTGCACCTGACAGGCATTGCCCCCTGTGTGGATGCATATGATACCATGACCCTGATCATAAACAGGCAGGCGATCGCCAATGCAGGTCCGGATGCAACCATCTGTGAAACTTCCACCTATATGGTTACAGGTTCAACTGCCCAGTATTATACAACGCTGAACTGGACATCGACCGGTACAGGATCTTTTGCTAACTCCGGAATCCTGCACCCGGTTTATACACCAAGTGCAGCAGATATTTCTGCCGGCAGCGTCAAACTGGTTTTGCACCTGACCTCAACCGCACCTTGTGTGAATGCAACCGATACGATGGTATTGAACATCAGCCGCCAGCCGGTTGCCAATGCAGGACCGAATGCGACGATCTGCGAAACATCGACATATCTTTTGAGTGGTTCTTCGGCTCAGTATTATTCGACACTGAACTGGACGACTTCGGGAACCGGTACATTCAGCAACCCGGCAATCCTTCACCCGGTCTATACGCCGAGTGCAGCAGATATCACAGCAGGAAGTGTTGTATTGACACTCCAGGCCAACGCCAATGCTCCGTGTACCAATGTAACCAGCTCGATGACCCTGAGCATCACGCGCCAGGCCCTTGCTTATGCAGGACCGAATGCCACGATCTGCGAAACATCGACCTATACGTTGAGCAATTCGACGGCACAGTATTATGCAAGCATCAACTGGACGACAAGCGGTACGGGAAGCTTCAGCAATGCTGCAATCCTTCACCCGGTTTACACCCCGAGTGCGGCTGACATTGCAGCGGGAAGTGTTGTCCTGACACTGAACCTGGTTGCCAATGTTCCCTGCGCAAATGCAAGCAGTTCGATGACGTTGAGTATTTCGCGCCAGCCGGTTGCCAGTGCAGGACCGAATGCGACGATCTGCGAAACATCGACATATCTTTTGAGTGGTTCTTCGGCCCAGTATTATTCAACGCTGAACTGGACGACTTCTGGAACCGGTACCTTCAGCAACCCGGCAATCCTTCACCCGGTCTATACGCCGAGTGCAGCGGATATCGCAGCAGGAAGTGTTGTATTGACACTCCAGGCCAATGCCAATGCTCCGTGTACCAATGTAACCAGCTCGATGACCCTGAGCATCACGCGGCAGGCCCTTGCTTATGCAGGACTGAATGCGACGATCTGCGAAACATCGACCTATACGTTGAGCAATTCGACGGCCCAGTATTATTCAACACTGAACTGGACGACAAGCGGTACGGGAAGCTTCAGCAATGCTGCAATCCTTCATCCGGTTTACACCCCGAGTGCGGCTGACATTGCAGCGGGAAGTGTTGTCCTGACACTGAACCTGGTTGCCAATGCTCCTTGTGCAAATGCAAGCAGCTCGATGACGCTGAGCATTTCGCGCCAGGCAACCGCCAGTGCAGGTCCGAATGCCACAATATGTGAAGGTTCGGCTTACCAGTTGAATGGATCAACTGCCCAATATGCCGCCATGATCAACTGGACGACCTCCGGCACAGGCACCTTCAGCAACCCGGCAGTACTGCATCCAATCTATACTCCAAGTATTGCTGATATCCTGGGCGGATCCGTTACACTAACCATTACCGTAACATCCAATCCTCCCTGTGCAAATGCAAGCAGTTTCATGATCCTGACCATCAACAGGGCGCCAATTGCCAACGCAGGACCAAATTCATCCACCTGCCAGGGTGTTCCTTTCACAGTAACCTTAGCCACGGCTCAGTTCTACAGCTCATTGTTGTGGACAGCTCCGGGTCCGGGAGTGCTTACAAATGCCAATACCCTGAATCCTACTTATACACCGGCACCTGCACAAACAGGTTCTGTTATTCTGACCCTTACAGTAACCGGCAATACCCCTTGCGGAACTGCAGTATCCCAGATGACATTAACCATTCTCGCTGCCCCTATTGCCAATGCAGGACCAGACGTTACGATCTGTCAAAGTTCATCCTTCACCATCCTCGGCTCTGCAGCCTCTAACTACAGTTCATTGGTTTGGACGACAAACGGAACAGGAACCTTTGTTGACCCGGCGGTCCTTCACCCCGTCTATCTGCCAAGCCCAGCTGACGTCAATGCAGGCAGTGTGGTTCTTACCCTTACGGTGAACGGCAATTTACCCTGCTCCAATGTGACCGACGCAATGACGTTGACCATTGTCAAGGCCCCGGTTGCAGATGCAGGCCCCAACGGAACTACATGCCAGGCCCAGCCATTCTTGGTTTCAGGAGCAACAGCGCAGAACTATACATCACTCCTCTGGACACATAACGGAACCGGTACATTGTCAGGCGCCACTACACTGACTCCTACATATAACCCTGCGGGCTACGAAACAGGTCCGGTAACACTGACACTAACCGTTACCGGAAATTTGCCATGCGGGACGGTCACTGACCAGATGACACTGGATATCGTTCCGGCTCCCCTGGCTGATGCAGGTCCGGATGTAACGATCTGCCAGGGTACAGCTTATACCATTACCGGTGCATCTGCTTCCAATAATACAGGAGTACAATGGACCTCCAATGGCCAGGGAACGTTAACCAATGCCTCCACGCTGACACCAACCTATACCCCGTCAACGAATGAGGTGGGAACCGTTACGCTTACACTGACTGCATTCGGAAATACTCCCTGCGGAGCAACAACAGATATCATGCTCCTTCAGATTGAACCAAAGGCAACTGCCGATGCCGGCATGGATTTATCTGTTTGCGGATCTGCTCCGGTAACACTGGCTGCTGCAACTGCAACAAATTATACTTCATTGGAATGGACCACCTCGGGTTCAGGAACCTTTAATAACCCGGCAATCCTCAACCCGGTGTATACCCCGAGTGCATCGGATATCCTTAATGGACATGTTATCCTGACGCTGACAGCAGTTGCAGGGGGTTCCTGTCCTGCCGTTTCAGACAACATGACACTGACCCTGTCGAAAGAAGCTGTGGCCAATGCAGGCCCTGATGAATCGACCTGCCAGGGTGCCTCCTTCATGATAACAGGAGCTACGGCTCAAAACTATTCTTCCGTGCTCTGGACGCATAACGGGATGGGATCACTCATGAATGCCAGCACACTTGCACCGACCTATATCCCGGCTGCAGGAGAGACCGGACAGGTGACACTGACATTGACAGTTACACCGCTTGCACCCTGCCCGGTGGCGACTGATCAGATGGTACTGACCATTTCCAATTCATCCATTGCCAATGCAGGCCCGGATGCCACCAGTTGCGCGGGAGAGCCTTTCACGCTTTCTGGAGCTTCAGCTGTAAATTACCTGTCAGTAACCTGGACAACCAGCGGAACCGGAACATTCAATGATGTCCACGCAGTGAACCCGGTTTATACCCCAAGCATTGTGGATATTCTGACCGGTACTGTCGTCCTTACGATGACGATTGATCCCATTATTCCATGTTCAGCGGCCACAGATCACATGACCCTCACACTCACCGGGACACCGGTTGCCAATGCAGGTCCGAACGGGTCCATTTGTGCCGGCGTTCCTTATACCGTTACAGGGGCAACCGCCTCAAATTTCAGTTCCATACTCTGGACGACAAATGGTCTGGGTGTCCTTTCCGGACAAACAACACTTTCGCCGACCTATACGCCAGCACCAGGAGAATCCGGAACTATTGTATTGACTTTGACAATTCATGGTACCGGAGGATGCACATATGCTGTTGCAACCAGTCAGATGAATATCAGCATCAGCCAGCCGATCGGTGTCAATGCCGGTAACGACCAGACCATCCCGCGGAATTCAACTACTACGCTGCTTGGCCTTGCGTCAGGCGGATCAGGGGTATATGCATTCAGCTGGCAGCCTTCAACATTGCTGATCGGGGCTTCGACGGATCACCCTGAGACCGTTCATCTGGGCGATGATGTCACATTTACACTTACCGTTACCGACCTGATGACAGGCTGCCAGAATACCGACAGTGTGCGAATCATCATGGACCAGGGAATCCAGGTAATCCATGCGGTCAGGGATTTTGATACAACCGCTGTGAATATACCTATCGATATCAATGAACTGTCAAACGACAGCTATTCACAAAACCTGGTAGTGGGCGTAACGCTCTGTGGCGGTCCCGTGAATGGATTGGCCAGCGTTTTCAGCGATAATCTGATACGCTATACACCTAACCGTGATTTCTCCGGAAGAGATTCCTTATGTTACATTCTCTGTTACAATCAGTACCCGGAAGTTTGCGACACGACGAAGGTCTATATATACATCAGTACTCAATCTCCGGTAGACTGGCTGATCATCTGGAATGTAATTACTCCCAACGGCGACGGGTCCAATGATGGATGGATTATCGATGGAATTGAGGAATTCCCGGATAATACCGTTCAGATATTTAATCGCTGGGGAGACAAGGTCAAATCCTTTGAACATTATAACAATTCTTCTCAGATCTGGAAAGGAGATAATTTTAAAAACGAACCTTTACCGGATGGAACCTATTACTATATCGTAACAATCAAAGATGGGGGAACTCGAACCGGGTGGGTACTTATCCGCGGAAGTTCTAGATAATCCATAATCCTGATTATGACTGAGATTAAATTAGTTATTCATGTTTAAAATGTCAGAAATGAAAAAGATAATGATCATCCTCCTTCTGTTTGTTGGTTCTGCAACCTTTGCCCAGCAGGATGCCCTTTTTACACAATATATGTACAATAAACTGGCACTGAACCCAGCTTATGCCGGAAGCCAGGAACTCTTTGCCATGGACATGCTCACCCGGATTCAATGGGTGGGCATTAAAGGAGCCCCCCGGACTATTTCATTTACTGCTCACACACCTCTTAGAAACCCGCACATCGGGCTGGGGCTGGATGCATACCGGGATGAACTGGGTCCCTCTATTGATTATGGTGTGCTGGGATCATTTGCTTACAGGGTCATCTTCTCCACTACGAAATTGTCGTTCGGAGTTGCTGCAGGAATCAAGTATTCCGACATTGACTGGAATGCTCTTGATCCGAAGAATGGAAATGATTTTGAATTGAACAACCAGGTCAAGAACAAGGTCATGCCGGATGTTGATTTTGGAATTTATTATTATGGGAGCCAGTTTTATGTGGGTCTTTCATCAAAGCACCTTCTTCAAAACCAGATGATCGTATCCAGTACATCACCGACCGATACCCAGAACAGTTATACCAAACTCCTCCGGCATTTTTATGGGATGGCCGGAGGCGCTTTCCCCCTGGGTGACAATGTGGTGTTCATGCCATCGATCCTGTGTAAATATGTTCAGAATGCCCCATTTCAGACCGATCTGAATGCAAGCTTTATGATCCATAATATTATGACACTTGGAGCCTCTTACCGCACCGATGCAGCCGTGGGCCTGATAGTAGAGGTAAACATTACCAAAAACTTCACTTTTGGGTACTCGTATGACATCTGGTTCAATAGTCTGAAAGCATACAACAGTGGCTCACACGAGATTCGTCTCGGATGTGGTTTCGATCTATTTGACAGGAACCGCATGCTTACTCCCAGGTATTTTTAATCTTTAACAGAGCATCGTATGAACAAGCGTAGATCCGTATTCTTCCTTTTCCTTGTGGTCGTTCTTGCCGTTCCATCCTTCGGACAGATAAAAAAGGCTAAAAAGGAAATGGAACTCTACAACTATTCGGAAGCAATCATCCTTCTTCAGAAGACCCTTCGAAAGAACGACCCGAATACAAAAACTGAAGCGACACTGCTGATGGCTGAATGCTATCGCAAACAAAATGATATGCTGAATGCAAAGGCTTTGTACGCAAGGGCACTTGTAACCGGAAGCACAGATCCAATAAATTTTTATTATTACGCACAGGCATTGCGCTCTTCAGGCGAATATCAGAAAGCAAAAACCATCTTTCTGCATTATGATTCAATTGCACAGAAAGAAAACACGGGAAAAATCTTTGCTTCTTTCTGCGATAGCGCAATGAAATGGCAGTCGGATCCGCCTGCTTTTCAAGTTAAAAATGCATCTGTACTGAATTCAAAACAATCAGACTTCGGACCTGCCTTCTACGACAATGGAATCATCTTTACCAGCGACAGGATCCTCTCCAAACTGGATGATAAAAAATACGGGTGGACCGGAAACAGCTTTCTGCACCTTTTCTGTGCAGATCCGGTTTACCTTGATGATTTCTACAGTGAATTCGATGCGCCGAAACTTGCCCCGGGACTGTTTAACCAGGAATACCACGACGGACCGGTTACATTTAACAAGAATTATACGGAGCTTTTCCTGAACCGCACTTTTATTCATAAGGATAAGGGAAAGAAAGACAATAAAAGTGTACGGACCCATCTGTTAAAGATTTTTTATGCTACAAGGAAAGATGGCAAATGGGAAAAACTTGCTCCCTTTTTCCTCAACAGCGACGAATACTCCGTCGGGCACCCTGCGCTGTCGCCCGATGGGAAACTGCTCTATTTTGTTTCTGATATGAAAGGAGGATCGGGGGGTACCGATATCTATTATTGTACACGTGAAGGCGGGAAATGGAGCATTCCTGTAAACCTGGGACCAGTTATCAATACTTTCGGAAATGAGATGTTCCCCTTTATCGCCGACAACGGAGATCTCTATTTTGCATCTGACGGGCATCCGGGTTTTGGAGGATTGGACATCTTTGTCAGCAGGAGTGTGAATGGGAAATGGGAACCCCCAAAAAATCTCGGAATCCCCATGAACTCCTCCTATGACGACTTCAGCCTTGCTGAATATAAAAACACAGGCAAAGGTCTCTTCGCGTCAAACCGTCCTGATGGCAAAGGAACAGATGACCTGTATTGTTTCAACCGAATCCCGCAGGAAAAGATGAAAATTGCGGTTGTACCAATTGTCCCTGACATGGTTTCAGGTTGTGTGAAGGATAAAACCACACTCGAACCCATCCCGGGGGCAACGGTCTTTTTAATGGACAATGAATCAGGCAAAGTCCTTGTTCTCAAGACAAATTCAGGCGGGTGCTTTCAAACACCGGTAAAAAAAGGCACACACTACCTGGTAAAGGCAATGAAAAACGGTTACATTGCAGATTGTTTACCCTTCTTTTTTGAGGTTACAGATTTGCGCAACAATCTGTCCATTCCCAGGGACCTGCTCCTTGATAAACTGGCATTAAACCGGAAATTCAAATTGGAGAACATTTATTATGATTTTGATAAATGGAACATCCGGAAGGATGCCGAACCCTCCCTGAATAATCTCGTCAGGATAATGAAAGAGAATTCCATTACCGTTGAACTGGGATCACACACCGACTGCCGCGGGTCTGACGAATACAACGCCCGGCTTTCCCAGCGCCGTGCAGAATCAGCAGTTCAGTATATTATTTCTACGGGAATTGAAGCGTCAAGGATCACGGCCCATGGATATGGAGAAACCCAGCTGACGAATAAATGCAGCAATGGAGTTCCATGCACCGAAGCGGAACACCAGGCAAACCGGCGGACCGAATTCAAGGTTCTTTCTTCCTATGAAGATCAAACAAATGCAACCTTTAATCCGGAAAAATTCAGAGAGGGTGAAATAATTGACAGCCGATTCCTGCCCGATGGATTCTTCTTTAATTGCACACCTCAGGTGAAGTGATCTCAGGAGAGAGAATAGTACTCATTGATCGATCATCTTCGGTCCCTGATTAAATAAAAAAACCGGACGAATCTTTCGTCCGGTTTTCTGGTATATTCCAGGGAATTATTCGATTGGGGTCGGTGCCGGGAAAGCAATGTAGAGGTTGAAGTCGTATGTTTCGCCCAGGAAAAATCTGCTCGACCTGCTGTCAGGATTGCTGTTGAACAGCTCAGGCGTACGGCCGGTTATCGTGACAAGCATCGCGGTGCGGGTTCCTTTAACATTATTTGCTTCATAGAAATCATAGGAGAGTTTGTTAAGAGTGAATGGCTGGGGAGGAGCAATGATTTTTTCCCCGTCGGTCATAATAACATAAACATTGTTTGCTTTAAAAGGAGCATCGGGCAAATGGATGGCTACCTTATAATGTACACCGGCCACATAGGTGATAGGGTTTGTGGCGGAAGCCGAAAGAGCGATCATGATTACGCTGATGGCGATGAGGGTTTTTGCAATTGTTTTCATGGCGTTGGTTTTTTGGGGTTTTGTACGAACAAAATTATACCCGGATCGGCCGCCGGAGAAACTGATCCCTGCGGAGCCGATGGTTCGTTCCGCAGAGAATCAGGAGAAAGCTTCCTGAAAAAGGGCAGGCCAACGGATGGTTTGGATTTTTTGCGGAGTCAGACGGTAAAGAACCAACACGCTCCCGAAATAATGCAAAAGGAAAGACCCGGAATAGCAGAATTTTACTGAAAATCACTTTCCAACGCTAAAATCGCAGAACGAGATCCTGACAACGGTCACTTAATGGTGGTTATAACAGGGTCAAGGTTGAAAACATAAGTGTCACCCGCATTAAAAACATGAATTATTTCATGTTTTCTTATATTAAGGTAATAGCCTGAGCATTTTGTTCCTACTTTTGTAATTCAATGGGAGCTTTTCAGTTCCCGTTTTTTATAACAGGTATAAAGAGGTGTATTAATATTTCGGAAATATGAAGCAGCGCATACTTTTTCTTGGATTGATACTGATCGTAGCCCTGGCGTCATGCAGTAAAAAATCTGCAGCTCCTGACAATTCCACCGGCCCTTTTAAATTTATCAGCCTTACCGCAAGTGATTCGATAATTGCCGTGAATGAGGCAACCAACCTCATTGCTACTGCCACGGGAGATGGGTTGACCTACACCTGGACATGTGACTTCGGAACCTTCATTCCCAATCCGGATGGCATCAACAGCAAAGTCAAATGGACGGTATGCCACGCCGATAATTTTACGATCCATTGCACGGTGAAGGACAGAAACAACAACTCCGAAACGAAGGATATCATCATCAGGACCCATGTTTAAACCTGCGGGTGTCCTGCTTTTTGCAGTGATTTTGCTTTTTTATCCCGGTAAACTGCATGCTCAATGCTGTTCAACGGGAAGCCCTGTCGGAGCCTCTGTATATGTAGGTATCCTGGGTAAAAATTACCTTCGGGTAGCCACCTTTTACCGGCACAATTATTCGGATAAATATTATGAAGGCGACAGCCATGCCGATAATAACCCGCTGCAATCGGCCAATTATAATTTTACAGGACTTGCTTTTGGATATGGTCTCACACGCAGGCTTACCCTGGAAATGGATTTCGGCTACTTTATCAATAAAACCCAGGTATACCTTGACAACAATGTCTTCAACGGGATGAAAACAACCGGGTACGGATTGTCGAACGGCGGGTTCAACCTGAAATACGGCATTTTTGTCAAACCCGCGAAGCAAATCGAACTTACAGCCGGTGCAGGTTTCCGTTATCCGTTCAGTTTTGATCCCCAGATGGTCAATGGCATTCAGCTGAACCGGGATATCCAGCCTTCCACGAATGCATTCAGTGCAAATGCATTGGTGTTCTTCAACATCGGCTTCCCGTCGGTCACCATGAGGTTGTTTACTACGAACCGGTATGACTACAATTTTCCCGGAAAGGGAACAACCGACACAACAAAATACAAGTATGGCAACATCCTGCTGAATTCCGTTTTTGTTTCGAAAAAGATCGCGAAATATTTCTTTGGAATCCTTCAGCTGAGGAATGAATACAAGACCCATGATACGTACGGCGGGAAAACGGAAGTGAATACGGGGTATGATATCCTGTATATATCTCCCCAGCTTAGCTACTCGATTGTCGGAAAATGGAATGTAACCGTTGTCTTCGACATGCCACTCTACAAGAATTACACCGGTCGCCAGCTTACCCCCTCTTATTCCTATGCCATAAGCCTCTCGCGCGACTTCAACCTGGGCAGGAAAGCACCGAAAATAGAACCGGCCAAACTGGAGTCGCACTGACCTTAACCAAAAGGTAAATCAGCGGATTCATAAGATATTTTACGATTTTGCCACTTTGCCATTTACCTATTCAGCCACCTAACCATTTCACCATTAAACGGACTCCCTGTCAGGCATCCCCGTCTTTTCAGTTCTGCAGATGGATTGCAGTCTTTCAAACGACCAGGGAAGATCATAGTTGAAAAGCTTACCATAGGGTTGTTTCAGAAGATTGATCAGGCTGCGGGTATCCTTATCCTGTTCAGGCTGAATGTATGATTCTATCTCATTCCAGTCAGGGGAGCATAATTTTAAGGTGATGAACAGGTCAGGCTCCATCGACGACAGGGTGATGCTGCTCAGGTCGTCCATCAGCAGTTTGTTTTTGGTACGGGTAAGGTGACGCTCCCCGAATTCAGTCAGCACTTGCATGTATTTCCCGAACAGAATATGTTCATTGAGAAGGAAGACGATGTCGGATGGATCAAAGGCCCTCCAGAAACTCACCGGGTGAGGCTGGCATAAAAACCTGCCGAGCATGAAGGCACCGGCTGAAAATCCGAAGATATTCTCTTTCCTGCAGATCCGTATCATATTTTTAAAGAAAAGGATCCTCCTGTCGGTGGTCAGCAGACTGTAGATTTTGTGCTGATCGAGATGCGATCCGGGTCCGCTCTTCAGGATCTCCGAATAATAATAATCCCGGTGAGCGTCAAACCACCCGTTTACAAATTCAACGGCTTTCTGCTGCTGCTGGTCATAGTCATTGCGGATCAGTTT
Source organism: Bacteroidota bacterium (assembly GCA_026391795.1). Classification (GTDB taxonomy): domain Bacteria; phylum Bacteroidota; class Bacteroidia; order Bacteroidales; family FEN-979; genus FEN-979. Next base: position 151,853 of record JAPLDI010000007.1, on the reverse strand, counting down.
GATGAGGTCAGGCAGCGTCATGGCTTCCTCCGTATTCAGGGTATCCAGGATCTCCTGGTATACTTTGTAGGCCCTTGCCATGTTGATGAAAACCTTTTCCTCCTTCTCTTCCATTTCGAGGGTTTTTCCCTCAAGGTATTTCTGAAACCGGGCCGGTTTATAGTTTGCCTTCCCGATATAAATGCAATGATGCTTGCTCGATACGGTGATCCAGTCTCCTTCATGGAGGACGACCCCGGCTTCGTTGACAATGGCATTTTCAGCCAGGCTCATCTGATGATTCTTCAGGTTGATGAAGGCGGGGATCCCATATCCCAGGCAGGCCGTCACTACGTGGATGGCAAGAGGGTTCATGCTCAGGATGGCATCCAGTTCTCCCATGAAGATCGTTTCAGAAGGAATGAAATTTTCTTTGCAAAGGCATACCTTCTCTCCTTTTCTTTTCGCCTCCAGTGCCTTTGCCATGGTAAAATATATTTTTGTGGAGACGGCTGACCTGGGAAGTATTGAAACTCCGTAGCCGAATAAACTGAGCAGATCCCAGGAGTTGTCATCGATACGCTCGGAAAAAATCTGGCGCAGATGGTAGGGCCGGATCAGCTGGATCACCCTCTTTTTGGTGATGATTTTTTTTTGATAAAGGTCGATGGCTGTGAGCAATGTCGACCGGCCGGTAAGTTCGGAAAGATTCAGTTGAAGAATGGCAAAAAGGGAAATCCCGTCAAAGGATTCTACAGCAAATTCAATGGTTGCAGGTGATTTAAGTTTAACCTCCAGTTTGGGCAGCATGGGGGTGAAGTGATAGATGGCTGAAAACTCCTCCTTGATTTCATTGCGGTCGAAAAACTCCCGTTGGTTTGCGTTGATGGTACCGGTCATGATCTCTTCTCCGAAGATTTCTCTCACACTTTCGATCTGGATCCCAAGTCCGGTACGCGGATGGCGGCTGTACAAAACACCGGGATAGGAATCCTGGTTCCTCACCGTCCAAACCATCTTCTGCAGGATCAGTGCGGGAAAGGCTGAATGCCCGCGCTGAAAAGTATAGATCAGGTCCTGGTTCCGCGTGTAAAAGCTGTGTGAAACACCCATGAACATCTTCACCTGGTATTGGGCATCATAAAGGATCCGTTCATCAAGGGTCTCAATCTTTTTGAAAAGATGATCGATGCGCTCCTCCGCATCTTCCGTAACCGGCAGGCAACTCCCTTTTTCTTTCTTGTAAAACTCTTCACCCGAACCCAGGATCTGGCATAACGACTGAAGGTTATTCAGGTAAATCTTAGTTGCGACCGGACGGCCGTACTGATGTTCAAGCGACCGTACTGTATCTTTCGTCACCCCTACGTTCAGATAGGTTGGCATCAGTCCGGGAATGTAATAGGGTGTTGCCGAGCGCATGGCAAACACAAGCGCCCGATCAGGGTCTCCCAGCCGCTCTCCCGTCATTTTTTCAAGGTTTGAAATCGCCGCCAGCAAACAGGATTCTCTTTCAGGGGTCTCAATTTTGTATGAATTCGAGGTGAGCACACAGAAATCCGGAACCGGGTAACCTTCGTGGTAGAGATCAAGCAATACTTTGCCCTTCTGACTGAGGAGGATTTCGTCATAGGGATTGGTCGTTGCCGATGGAACAACAGAACTGTTCTCAATAAACGTTAAAGATCCGAACCGTGACTGCATCTGTTTCAGGAACCGGCGGGCAATGACTTCTTTTGTTTTCAGGGCAGTGACATCCTTCCGGTAGGAAGCTCCGAGAAGCTCCAGGTATTGCCGTGCCAGATCGCGGTCGGGCTGGCAGAGGATATACCCGTCGATATTCCGTATGGGAATCGGCTGAAATTCGGGATCTCCGGGCTTTTTAAATTCCAGTTCGGGCTTCAGGAACCCCGGGATAGTTTCGGATAAGCCTTCCTCAAAAGGATGATCCAGTATTTTTTGCAGGGAATAGTAATTCGGATAATACGACCTGAGACGGAATTCGGTATTTTTTTTTGGAGACATTTCCTCGCTTGTAAAAAGATCTGGGTATCTTTTTCAAATTTCGGAAAAAATCCGGATCATCCCATCCGTCCTTGAATTTTATTTGGTCAATCTGAAATTCAGGCCGATCGAGGCGTAGGCAAAATTATAACCCAATTCAGCATTTACGCCGACTACCTCATTAAAGTAGTACGATCCGCCGAAAAATACTGTGGGAAGAAATCCCACATGCGAGGAATTTCTGCCGGAATCAGCATATCCCCCGTCATTATACATGCTGAACCATGTCCCTGCTCCGAAACCTGCGTACGTATCCAGGCCCGGAACCTTCCATCCATAGTGATAGGCCCCCCTGAATACAATCCCGATGTTGGTCCAGCTGTATTTGTAGTTCACCTCCTGATGTGAGTAATGATACCAGAAGAAAGAGGTTCCGATCTGTCCTCCAAGGCTTATTGTTCCGGGACCTGCCTGCCAGATGCTGTGATCATAATGAACAATGATGGCGGGTCCAAAACCGCTCCCTCCGTAAAATGGAATTCCCGGTCCAAAACCTATTCCCAGGATTCCACTGCCGGGACCTGCAGGATCTACAGGGCCATTTCCACTGAAAGACTGACCAGGGGATCCAACTATAAATGCAAGGAAAAGGATGATCGTTATGCTCGTTTTCATTTTCATATTTTTAGGTAACCGTTTTTCGTTTGAAAGGAAAAGATTATTTTTACGAAAGTATAGCACTTCATGAAGGTATCTGTTACACCATTATAGGGAAAAGTTATATCATTCACACTTATGAAGATGATAAGGTTCAGGCTTCTTTCCTGCATCGCATGCTTGATCCTGACAGCATCCTGCTCATCACCACTCAAATCCTATCATAAAGCCATCCTTAAAGCCCCATTCGACATCATCATTGTTCCGGGCATTCCGTTTGAGAATGGAACCTGGGAAAGCAATATCATGAAGGAACGGGTCCTTTGGTCTTATTTTCTTTATTCAAAAGGGATCGCACGCAATGTGATCTATTCCGGCAATGCTGTCTATTCCCCTTATGTCGAAGGAAAGATCATGGCTCTGTATGCCCTGGCTCTCGGAATTCCCCGTGAACATGTCTTCTCGGAAACCAATGCCGAACACAGTACCGAAAACCTGGTCTATGCTTACCGGATGGCTAAAACGATGGGGTTTGAAAAGATTGCAGTGGCCACAGACCCCGGGCAGACTGCCGCACTCCGAAGTTTTGCCTGGGACCTTGGCCTGCCTGTAACATTTATTCCTGTGGTGCAGGATTCCCTGAAAACGATGAAAGTTGATTCATTACTCCGGATTGATCCCTCCACGGCTTTCGTTCCCGGGTTTGTCCCTCTCCCCAAAAGGGAAGACATCCTGACACGAACACTTGGAACCATGGGCCTGGAAATGAAGGAACCGGATCAAAAGTAAAATGGTAAAACAGAAAACAGGATGATTGTCATCCCAATTTCCCATTTTACCATCTTGCCATTTACGGAAATTATCCCCACTTTTTTACGGCCGCGCCGATTGCGGGGCCTGCTTTCCCAAGATCTTCCGGTTTCATCACCGGGATCCATTCAATATCCGCATCCAGCCATAAAAAAAACGGCTCTGCAACGGCAGGAAGCTCAGATGCATCATTCAGATTAACGACGATGTATGCACCCCTTTGCCCCCTGATGGTTGAGAAATAGGCTGCTTCTGCCTTGATCTCGGCGAGCAGCTCACTCATCTTATGGCCAAATTGCGGGTCACGCAGTGCTTCATTGCCTTTATCCAAAGACATACGAACCTTCATTATGTATTTCATAGGATTTTTTTTAAGAAGTTAAATAATCAGTGAATTTGTTTGTTCTTGAAAAACAAGAAATTAAAACGAGATGCAAAGCTAATATGGAAATGGTCTAAATAAAAATTTATTTTTATCCCGGCAATTATCTTGTCTCTGCGGCATGAATATTCAAGGCGGGATGGAAAAAAAGTTACCAGCTGATTTTCACTTTGGGATGTTCAGATGGGATATTTACTTCTTTTATGAAATCTGATATCATTGATGAAAATCAGTGTAACCATGAAATCATGTTTATCCGTCCTGATGATTCTCTTGTCCCTCTCAGGGGTCTCCCAGAACTTTCCGGTGGGTCATCGTTCCATGAATTTTACGGATACAAGCCGAAACAACCGTGCAATACCCTCTGAAATATATTACCCGGGAACCGTTGCAGGCAATAACGTTACCATTGCCGACGGCCGCTTTCCGGTTATTTCCTTCGGTCATGGCTTCCTGATGGATTACAGCGTTTATCTTTACCTGGCAGATTCCCTGGAATCTTCTTCCCGCATCACACATATGCTATCCTGTACAACTCCAACCGGCAGTCAGGATCTTCAGGAATGCCGGTCATTTCTTGCATATCCAAGTCCTGCAAAGGATCAGGTAACCGTCAGCACCCGTGACCGGAACAACAGAATCCACGGAATGACGATCCGATCCGCGACCGGAAATCTAATTTTCAGAAAGTCGTCAGCAGATGCCGCAGGAATTGAATCGGAAACCCTTGACCTTTCAGGATTTTCTGCGGGAGTTTACATTCTTGAAGTTGAAGATAGGACCCGGACGGAATTCATCAAAATGATCCGGTACTGATCCTCAGAACTTCCCGAAACGCAGGGTAAGTTTGGCCGTGAATTGGTTGAGAAGGCCGGAGGAGGTATTCATAAGGTCCAGGTCGGGAACATACCGGTAACTGACACCCAGTCCGATCCGGAGCGGTTTGATCACATTGAATTCAACTCTCACACCCGGTTCAATAGCAAAGAAGTAATCGCTGGAAATGGAATGGTTGTGCCAGCCATGATTGGTATGATGGGAAAAGGAAGAATCAGTGTGATTTGTTTGATTTGAATAGTACATGTACCCTCCCCCGATCATCAGCGGAAAAACAACGTGAACCCGCGACGTAGGCATCAGGGTATATTCCAGCAAAAGCCCTCCATAACCGCCGTGCAGATAGGCTCCATGCAAACCGGTGATCGTGGAGTCATAATAAATGTCAGGAAAATGCAACCCGTACATATTTCCGATAAAACTTCCCGTGGCGCCGATGGTCCAGTGGTGATCCAGGATCAGTCCCATGCTTATGCCGGGCAGAAAAACATCCTGATTTCCGAATTGAGTATATCCTGCATTCAGTTCAAAAAAATATCCCAGGGGGATTTTGCATCCGCCCTTTCCATTTCCGAAAAGGGTATGGAACTCACTGCTGCTTCTGGATGAATGGGAAGAAACGGTATCCTGGGCAAAGACCGACTGGGTAAACGCCCAGCAGATCATCAGAATCGTGATTTTTTTCATTGTTCAGTTGTTTTTAAGTTGTATACCTGCAATCGTTATGGCAGGGAGTATACATTTTAACATACACGATTTAATTAAACCAGCTTATGATATCATTTCTGAAAACAAAACAGAGGATTCATGGAAAAAGTATACAGGCCGGGAAAAAAAATTAAGCAGGATCATGCAGCTATCCGATCCTGCTGATCTTCTTCATGGCTTCATCATCCAGCAGGATCATTTCATTGTCGGTGATCCGGATGATCGCGTCATTCTGGAATCCCCTGAGGACTTTCACCGCACTGTCTTTTGACATCGCGGAATGGTCTGCAAGATCCTGCTTTGAGATAAGCATGGGGAATTTGTTGCATTGGAAGATTTCATGGAAAAGATAGAGAAGCGTATCCGCCATCCGGCCAGGCATCTGCTTCTGGGTAAGGTTGATCAGCCGGTTGTATGCCGCAAGCGTGTTCCTGCTGAAATCCTTCATGAATTCGTCGGAAAAAAGGCTGTTCTGTTTGATGATTTTTTTGAAAACATGAATATCAATAAAGCAAACGGAAGACTCCATAAGAGCCGTAACCGAATAATGGTGCATCATGTCAAGGTAGATCCCAGGGCCACCGATAAAGTTTGTCGGCTTGACAAGCCTCAGGATGGCATTCCGGTTTTCGATCCCTTCAAGGTATAATTTTGCCAGGCCGCGGTTCACAGAAATTACATGAGTCATCGCAGTACCCTGTTTCCGGATGGTCTCCCCGGGCCGAAACACCACATTCACCCTGTTTTTCTGTACCATGTCCAGTTCCTCATCTGTAAGCAAGGAAAATAATTGTGACTTGCAGTCACAGGAAATGCAATTCATTTCTGTTTTATTCAGGCTAACTGGCATCTCTTTCCGTGTCGTTCTGATTAGGGTGGAGGATATGATCCTATAGCTTTCCGCAGTAAAGGTAAGAAATGTTGATATATATCAATGTTAATACGTTTTCTTTCCTTCCAAACGAGGGATAATTTCCTTTATATTGCAGAAAAATACCGTACACATATCAAAAAATGCGAATGTGTTAAAATGTAGTTTTGGTCACCTGAAATGAAGAGCAGATTCCCTATTTCAATAGTTGCCTAATTTATTGACTCGAAGGCAGAAATGCCGGGAGATCTATTTTTTAACAAGTAAAATCAGCAAGGAATGAAAGATAAATCCGCCTCCCGCAGAAAGTTTTTAAAACTGGGTGTAGCCGCTGGAGCCGGTGCCCTGATCGTTGGTGGAAGTAAAATGTTATCCGCTTTTTCGGAAACCGAATCCAGGGAAACCGGGGAGAAGATCAAGGTGCTTACACAAGATGGGAAACTGGTAGAGGTTGACAAGGGACATACATGTTGCGAACCGGTCTCCAATCAGGAAGCGCGTCAGGGAATGCCTGGTAAAAAAATGGTCATGGTCATCGATCTTGCAAAATGCAGGAATGCCAGGAAATGCCTGGAGGGGTGCCAGAGCATGCATAACCTGCCTGCGCACATGGACTGGATCAAATTCTACCTGATGCGCGACGGCCAGGATACGGCTCCATACTGGTTTCCTAAGCCCTGTCTTCATTGTAACAACCCGCCCTGTGTAAAGGTTTGTCCTGTCGGGGCAACATTCAAACGTACGGACGGGATTGTCCTGGTTGATAACGAACGTTGCATTGGCTGCAAATTTTGCATGGCAGCCTGTCCCTATTCCTCAAGGGTTTTCAACTGGGAAGAGCCGAAACTTCCAAACCCGACGAAGGAGCGATATTCTCCCGAAACAAGTGCTCCTCCAAAGATCGGGACGGTAAGCAAATGCGATTTCTGTCCGGATATGGTCCGGAAGGGTGAGTTGCCATCGTGTGTGACCTCCTGCCCGAATGGCGTTTACTGGTATGGTGACAAGAATCAGGATTCTGTTACAAACGGGACTGAAACTGTCAGGTTCAGTGAACTGATCCACGACAGGGCAGCCTATCGGTTTATGGAAGAGCTGGGAACGGAACCCAGTGTGTATTACCTTCCTCCTGTTGACAGGGCCTTTGATTACAAAGTAGGATTCGAAGGATTAAGCGAGGAAGAAACAGCATTGTATAAGAAGGAAGCCAGACTAACTGAATAATAATTTCCCCTATGAAGGTTGATGAAAAAACAATGAGAAACCTGGACTTTTCCAGGAGACAGCTGGAATCGATCAGCAAAAAGGGCATTGCATTTATCGTTGCCATGTTACTGATCATTTCTGTAGGAGTCTATGCGCTCTATGTTCAGATTACCCAGGGCCATGGAGTTACCGGTATGCGCGATAATGTTGTCTGGGGATTGTACATCGTGAATTTTATCTTTTTTATCGGGATCAGTTATGCCGGGGCCCTGATTTCAGGCATTCTTCATCTTCTGAGGGTTCCCTGGCGGTCACCCATCATCCGCATGGCTGAAATGATCACGGTGATCTCGACCATGATCGGCCCCACCTATATTCTTCTTTGTATCGGACGGCTTGACAGGCTGCCGAACCTGTTGCTCCATGGCAGGATCCAGTCTCCCATCATCTGGGATGTCATCGCAATCACAACCTATTTATCGGGGAGCATCCTGTTCCTCTACCTTGCCATGATCCGTGATGCGGCCCTGTTAAGAGACAACCCGGTGACCAGGGCAAAATGGAGGAACCCGATCTACCGTTTCATATCCGCCCGATACCAGGATACGACAAAGCAGAAAGAATTGCTGAATATGGTCACTGACCTCTTGTCCATCGTCATCATTCCCCTGGCAATCCTTGTACACTCCGTCCTGGCATGGATTTTTGGAATGACACTGCGCCCGGGATGGCACAGCACGATCTTTGCACCTTATTTTGTCGTGGCGGCGGTTTACTCAGGTACCGGCGTTCTCATCGTTGTGATGTGGGTCTTCCGGAAAATCTACCACCTTGAATCCTATATCACAAAAATACATTTCAATTACCTTGCCCTGATCATGATCGTTCTGGGAGCCTTGTATGGTTATTTCACCTTCAGCGAATACCTGACCAGCTGGTACGGTTCAATTAAATGGGACATGGAGGTGCTTTTCCGGCTTTTCAGTCCGAAGGAATATTATGGTGCTTTTATTTTTGCCGTATTTATCGGGGTTTTACTGCCCATCATTATTGTCACCGTTCCTCGTTTGAGAAACATCAATACCATCGCATTTGCAGCGCTGATCGCAGTTCTTGCTCTTTGGGTAAAGCGCTACCTTATTATCATCCCCACGCTGGAATCCCCTTTACTTCCTGTACATGACCTGCGACCCGAATATGCGCATTATTCTCCCACCTGGGTTGAGTGGGCCCTGACCGTTGCCGGTGTTGCTTTGTTTTTACTGCTCTTTTACCTTTTCTCAAAGTTCATACCGATTATGCCAGTTGTCAGGACCGGCGAGGAAAAGGATTATTCGAGGTTACGCAAACTCGTCTTCGAGAAACAGATGAAGAAAATTATCCAGGTGCGGAAAAAAAGTGATTCGATTGCCATCGCCATTATTTTGGTAGTGACCGGTTTGGTTGCCACAGGGGCAAAGGCACAGGATGAGACAGGAACAAAGACTTCACTCCGGCTCGAGTACCTGAACACAGATGCGACGCGGGTGCTTACTGCTAAACTCAGTGCAAAGAAGGAGGGGAAATTTGTTCCTCTGGAAGGAATGAAGATCAAATTTTATTACGTTTCGGGCAAAGAGAAAAAACTGATCGGTACAGAGGAAACCGGTGCAAAGGGAAAATGCCTTGTTGAGATCCCGGCCGATATCTTTGCTTCAGAAGGAAATAAGGGAGCATATAATTTTGAAGCCGCCTTCGCTGCATCGAGGAACCTGATGAATGCCTCGTCATCGGTTGGGGTCAGGAATGTGAACATGGAGCTGAAATTCTCCAAAAAGGATACCGTCAAGTTCGTCAATTGCAAATTATGGGAAAGAGGAAAAGACGGAACCCCTGTGCCGGTCAGCGATCTGAAAGTCCAGTTCTATGTTCCGCGTACATTCAGCCTCCTGAAAGTGGGCGAAGCCACCCTCGCGGAAGGAGAAGCCACCATTGATTTTCCGGTAACACTTCCCGGAGATTCAATCGGCGACCTCACAGTGATCGCAAAAATCGAAGACAATGAAACCTATGGAAATGTCCAGGCAAGCGGAACCATAAACTGGGGGAAACCTTTGCCTCCCGAGGTTCCGGTCAGAAGGGGACTGGGTGATACCAATGCCCCGTTGTGGATGGTCTACACCCTGATCGTTCTCCTTTCCCTGGTATGGTTTCATTATATGTATGTTGTATTTACCGTCTTCAGGATCAGGTACCTTGGCAGGAAAAACGCAAAACCAGAATCAGTATCTTAATTCATAGTTAATAATTCACGTTTAAAATTGGAGGTTTTATGAAAAATTTATCAAAAAAAATCATTCGGATCACCGCTGCAGTCTTTATGACCTCAGCACTGTTTATGATCGTCAGTGCACAGACTCCCACGGAATGGGTAGCCCCTGCAAAATTTGTCAGCATGAAAAGCCCGACTGCCGCCAGCAAGGAAAATATTGCCAGCGGTAAAGATTTGTATGCCAAGCATTGCAAATCCTGCCATGGAGCCACAGGTCTCGGTGATGGTGCAAAAGCAGCCACACTGGATGTCCCTTGCGGCGATTTTACCGCGGCCAAATTCCAGAAGGAAGCCGATGGATCCGTTTTTTACAAAATCACCGAAGGACGCGGGAAAATGCCCTCTTTCAAGAAAACCATCACCGATGATAATGAAAGATGGAACATTGTTCATTACATGAAAACGTTCAAGGCCAAATAAAGAAATCAACTCTTTATTCATTCACTTGCAGGCAAGGGTTATGATACTATTTCATAACCCTTGTTTTGAAAAAAAGGAGGTCACCATGACGCAACCATCTGCTCCGAAAGGTTCAACGCCGGAGGATTTTCTGGACAGGATTCAGGCTCTGGAGTTAAGGATCGAAAACATCGAATCCCGGCTTAAATCACAAAGCATTCCGGAACAAAGCTGGCATTCTTCATCGGTATCTGAAAAGATTGCGACGGAGTCAGACGATGAGATTCTGGTTATGGATGAAGCTGCAATTGAATCCAATATCGGGGAATACGGACTTGCATGGCTGGGAAGTCTCGTCCTGTTGTTTGGAGTCGTCTTCCTGATGGCATTTGTCGGAAACCAGGGCTATCCGGTTCTGGCAAGTGCACTGGGATATGCCTCAGCCGCCGGCGTGTTCATCCTGGCGCATTTCCTGAGAAAATCATTTTCGCACATGGTTTTTACGCTCACTATCAGTGGTCATATCCTGATCTACTACATCACCCTGCGGCTCTGTTTCTTTTCCACTCATCCGCTGATTCCATGGAAGGAACTGGACCTTGTGCTAGTGATGGCAGCAATCGGGATCCTCGTTTACCGGGCCTGGAGGCACTCATCAGAATTGCTGACCGGAATAGCACTTATTCTGGTCATGGTCACTGCCCTCATCGGCGATTCCCTGCATATTACAATGTCCCTTCTCACATTATCGGCCGCTGCCGCCCTCTATTTCTTTTATCGTTATAACTGGTGGCGCCTCCTGATCATATCACTTATCTTTGTCTACCTGTCGCACCTCCTCTGGCTCATCAATAATCCCCTTCTCGGTCATCCTTTTGACCTCCTTCCTTCTCATCCTTACAGCCTGTTCTATCTCTTTGCCGCCGGTGCCCTCTTTTCAATACCGACGTTAATCAGGAGAAAAAATGACTCCGAGGTCAAAGGATTGAATACGATCGTACTCCTGAACGGATTTTTGTTCACACTGACAATCTTACCTGTTACTGCAATTTATTTTCCCTCAAATTATGTGGGAATGTTTGGTTCCATCGCGGTCTTTTGTCTTCTCTTTTCGGTTTGGCTGCATCTGAAGGCTCCATCACGCTTCGTCCCTGCATTCTTTGCCTGTTTCGGATTCATGGCACTGAGTATTTCATTTTACGGATTTGCCAAACTTCCGGATGCCTATTTTTTTCTTGCCCTTCAGAGTTTCCTCGTCGTCTCCATGGCCCTTTGGTTCCGGTCAAAGATCATCGTGGTTGTAAATTCCTTGTTATACCTGGGAATACTGGTGCTTTACCTGGCCGGTTCCCATTCCATCGACAAGATCAGCTTTTGCTTTGCCTTCGTTGCATTTGCTACTGCCCGGATTCTGAAACTGAAAAGAGAAAGGCTGACCCTTAAAACCGACCTGATGAGGAACATGTACCTGGCTGCCTTGTTTTTCACAATGCTTTATGCATTTTATCATGCTGTCCCCGAGCGGTACATCACCCTTTCCTGGACGGCTGTTGCAGTCGGTTATTTTCTGCTCAGTATTCTCCTGCACAATATCAAATACCGCTGGATGGCAATCGTAAACCTGATGGTAACCGTTGTTTACCTTTTTCTTGTCGACCTGGCGAATTTGTCCTTTGGCTACCGGGTGGTCGCCTTCTTTTTCCTTGCAGTCATCCTGATCAGTGTATCGCTTTATTATACCAAGAGGATAAAGAAAAAACGAATTTTACATCCGGAAGAAACCCCCGAAACAGGCCAATCTTAGCAGGAGGTTTTTTTGCTTTCTTTTTGTACAAATTGATTATTCCGTTCCTTCAGGATTATCTTCATTTTCGGCATCGGTTTTATCGATGTCATGATCATCAACCTCTTCTCCCAGCTTTTCCTCTACCTTCTGATTTTCCGGTTCCTGGTTTTCCGGAATAAGGATGTAAACTGATTCTTCTTTGGTCCGAAGAACGACAAATTTGTAAATCCTGTTTTTCTGGTCAGACCTTGTTCTTCTCCAGTTTGGTAATTCGTGCAACGATCTCCTCGAAGTTCCGGAAATAAACGATTGACCTTCGGAATTTTGAAACCTCCATGGCAGGCGAGCCGAGATAGCTTAACCCCGGCTTTGTAAGACTTCTGGATACACCCGTCGCCCCGCCCATGGATGTGTTGTCGGCAATGGTGAGATGGGGCGCAATGGAACAATTCCCGCTGATGAGGCAGTTCTTCCCGATCTTGCAGGATCCGGCTATCCCCGTTCCTGCAGCAATATAAGTGTGCTCACCGACTTCACAATTGTGGGCAACATGAATCTGGTTATCAAATTTTACGCCCTTCCGGATGATGGTTGATCCTAATGTGGCCCGGTCGATGGTGCAGTTTGCGCCCATCTCCACATCATCTTCAACCACCACATTCCCGATTTGTGGTATCTTGTTGTTACCTTCAGCCCCGACCGCAAATCTGAATCCGTCACTTCCGATGACGGTGCCTGCATGAAAGATACAGTTGCTTCCGATGATGTTGTCAGAATAGATCTTTACACCCGGGTAAAGAACCGTGTTGTCGCCGATTGTTGTGTTGTCGCCGATATAGACCTGCGGATGGATCTTACAATTGTTCCCGATCCTGACATTCTCCCCGATATAGGCATATTCCCCGATATAGAGGTTGCTGCCCAGCGAAGCTGTCCCGGCAATAAAGCATTGTTTGGAAATTCCGCTCTTGTTGTCTTTTATCTGATTGTATAATGCAAGAAGCTTTGCAAAAGCCACTTCGGCACTTTCAACCCGGATCAGCGTGCTTTTGACCGGGTGTTCGGCGACAAAGGATTTGTTGACAATTACGATGGAGGCCTCCGTCGTATAGATGTAATGCGTATAAACCGGATTTGAAAGGAAAGAAATGGAACCGGGTTTGCCTTCTTCGATTCGCGATACACTCTGAATGGAGGCTTCAGGATCGCCTTCAATTTGCCCCCCGACAAGCTGGGAGATCTGGGCTGCGCTGAATTTCATGGCTTACGGATTAATGATTGAATGGGTTTGAGGGCACAATGTACCAATATTTATTTAATTATTCGTGAGACTCCAATTTTTAGAACGAAGTGATAAAAAAATTTGTTAGTCGAACGATCCCGCTGAAAGCGGAGGGTATAATACTTCCATAGGACTCGGGACGGAATTTGGGTCCAGGGCTTGCCCTGGGGTTCATACCCGTGATTGGCCGGGAATTGTGACCTGCAATTTTAGAGCATTAACATTTTTTAACTATAATCAGTCTAAATAAAGAGGAATGTACCATTACCTTTGAAAATATTTTTTAAACAAGGATCCTGTTACTGAAAATCATCAGGACCTGGAAATCAGAAAGTAAAAACAGACAAAATTAAAACAGGAGATAGCGTATGAAAACCAATTTAATATTTACATTCATGACAGGTGTTTTCCTGGTGACAGGAATCATTCTGAATACATCAGCAAAAGCACAGGAATGGTCGGCTGCACAGAAAGAGGTATGGAAGGTCGAAACTGACATGTGGACTGCAATGACAAAAGGTGATGCTGCAGCCTTTCTTGAATATTTTCATCCTGATTATATGGGATGGGACGATAACAACACTTTGCCTTCAACCAAGCCGGAGGTCCAGAAATGGTTTCAGCTCTTTGCCCAGGGAAGAAAAGTCCTTGATTATTCTATCAAGCCGGTCGGGATCAGGGTTTTTGGCGATGTAGCCATCCTCGACTATTATTATTCGATGGCCAATGAGGTTGACGGAAAAAAGAAAATGGAGGAGGGGAGATGGACCGATATCCTGATGAAACAGGGAACCAAATGGCTCCTCATCGGCGACAATGGCGGTGAGGCTTTGAAGAGGCACGATGATTGATTAAAAGAACAGGAGGATCCTGTTTCAGGATCTGATCAGGGTTGAATAATACCGGCTGCCCGGAAATACCGGGCAGCTTTTTCATCGTTATCAATTGTGATTTCAAACCGTGAAAGAATGAAAACAAATTCAGTTCAGACACTATTGCTTAGCTGTATCCTTATGACCCAACTGGCTTTACCCGCTTTTTCAAAGAACCCACCTTCGAATATCAAAGAAAAAATGATCAGTTACAAGACAGGTGATGTCACATCCCTGGCCTTTGTGGCATATGATGCGAACATCAAAGGGAAACGTCCGGTTGTCCTGGTCGTTCATGAATGGTGGGGACTTAACGAATATACAAAGATGCGGGCCAGGAAACTGGCGGAGCTGGGTTATCTTGCCATGGCTGTTGATCTCTTCGGGAACGGGAAAACTGCCGCCAATCCAAAGGAAGCACAGGAACTGACGACACCGTTTTACAAAGATCCGCAGCTTGCCAGAAAAAGGCTTGATGCTGCAGAAACAAAAATCAGGGAGTTTCCGGAGGCTGATCCGGCTAACATTGCGGCCATCGGATATTGTTTCGGGGGATTCATCGTACTCAATGATGCAAAGCTGGGTGCAGACCTTAAAGGGGTTGTAAGCTTTCACGGCGGACTTGGCGGAGTTACTCCCGACAAGAACCTCCTGAAAGCACAAATACTGGTATGCCACGGCGGCAGTGATAAATTCGTTTCCATGAACGATCTCGAGACCTTCAAACACCAGTTGGATTCTATCGGGGCGAATTATACAGTCAGGGTTTACGCGAACGCGACACATGCCTTTACAAACCCGGAATCCACAAATAACGGAAAGCGGTTTAGCATGCCCATTGAGTACAATGCCACAGCCGACAAGGACTCCTGGGATGACATGAAAGCATTCCTGAAGAAGATTTTCGGGAAATAAGTGTGTCAGACGTTGTAAAAAGAAACTCTGAAAAATTATTCTTAAGAAAAGCATGCCACCGAGGGTAATGTTTACCCTTTTGAGCATTAATATTACATAAAAAACCCCGGCAGATTCTGCCGGGGCGGGAAAAGAATCAGACTAAAATGAGAACGGTTATTTCACAAACGACCGGATCTCTGAGTTATAATCAACAAGGATATCTTTCCACTCGTTCATCATCTGCTGCCAGCTGCCGGCTCCGTAAATTTTCTCATAGGCAGCTTTAGGTCCCGGATCATCTGCCCACTCCTTGTATGTATTGAAGCTCCAGATCAGCCCGATGTCAGGACTATTGGCAGTGTGAAGGGGATTGTCAAACACAACGAATGACGTTGTTCCCAATGACTCATAAGCCTTCTTCAGCTTCTCCGACAAAGCCTTAAACCGGTAGTATTCACCACGTTTCAGGGTCACCATCCAGAGTTCATAGTATTTCGATTTCTGAAGTATGTCATACCCATAGGAAAGGTCCTTGTTAAGGTTCCAGAGCGAGGTTGAACCATAGGTCTCAACAAGAGGGTCAACCGTGCTGCTCCAGTCAGCATCGTGACCGTTGGCCTTTGCAGGGCGGTTGTCGAGGTTATCATAAGTAGTTGGTCCGTAAACGAACACATACCAACCTGCTTTCTCACCATACTCTACTTTCCGTAAACCTGCCACGAAAGGACCTGCAGGATGAAATTTCGCATCGTGCGCCTTTACAGCGGCCTCAAACTTATCCTCCATTCCCCGCTTCGGGATGAGGTACATGGTTTCAACAACGTTTTGCGGGGTATCGGAAGATGACTGGGCCATGGTTCCTGCGACCATGCACATACCTATCAATGCTAATCCTATTTTCTTTTTCATAATTCTACTTTTTTGTTGATTCTACATTTGATTGTCAAAACAGCGTGCAAGGTAGGATGAAAAATACAATATTGATTCAGTCTAAATTATAATAATAATAAAAAAAAATTGGCAAAAAATACTAAATCCCGACTTTTGATCCTACCGGATGCCATTGATTTCTAAAAAACAATATGCTTTTTTTTACTGAAAAAACCTGCTATTTTTGTTCAAATCAAAAACCGGATCATGGAAAAACTGAATTTCTTCGGAGTAGGTCCTAAGATCGGCAGGATCGTTCTCCCTTACCTGACAATGACCATAGCCCTGACGATCATTTTTCCTGAAAAATTGACTTTTGGAAAGACTTTACAGGAGCCCTTTCTTATCGCCGGGATCGTTTTACTGGCAATTGCCCTGGTGCTCTATTTTACTACGCTCCGGATGATGCTGCCGGGGATCCGCAACAACCGGCTGGTCACAGGAGGCGCTTATCGCCTGTGCAGGAATCCCCTGTATATGGCCCTCCTGCTTTTTCTTATTCCCGGGTTGAGCCTGGTTCTTAATTCCTGGATCATGCTTTCAACAAGCGTTGTCGGATACCTCGTTTTCCGGAAATTTATTCATAAAGAGGAAGAGTTGCTCGAAGGCATTTTTGGAGATGAATACCGGCAATATCATGAAAAGACCTCTCAGTTCTTCCCCAATCCTTTTTAAAATCCGGAAACACCGGGATTTTTTTTGTTTCTATTTCTTCTTCCCTTTTTTAGGAGCGTCCTTTGTGACAGCAAATTTCAATTTTCCGGGGAACAACTGGTTAAAGAGATACGCATTCGGCCCTCCGAATGTTGCTGAAGTATTAAAAGTTGAAATGATGAAATACGATTTTGAAGATTCCTCACAGGCTCCTTTGACTTCGATGGTTTTCATGTTGTTTCCTTCAATTCGGCATGTGAAAGGAAAAACAACCGGCTGCATCTTCTCATCTGCGAAATCGCTGCTGGTGCAATTTGCAATGGAGTTTAACCAGTTTTCCACTTTCGCTGAATCTGCCGGCTTGTCATTTACGAGCCACCGGCTTCCTGATTTCACAAGCTGGAAAGAGCTGTCGCCCGGATAAACGAACGTGAGTTTTGCCAGGTCGGCTTTATTAAACCGGAAAACCATCCTGTTACGGTAAGCTGATGGCTGGTCACGGAACATCATCGAAAGATAACCATCCACAACATACACCTTTTCGTCGTCGGCCACCCGGATGTGTGATTTTACATCCACATTCTGGTTACCGCCATATCCCGACATCGCATTGCGGTTAAAAGAGATCTTTCCAACCCTGAAGTCGGCAGTAACATCCTTGCCCTGGCTGACCACCACACGCGTGCTCAATGAATCAGTCATTTCAAGTCCTTTCCAACCATCCCTCCCCGTTGCTGCCACACGCTCAGCCTTTACCCTGGCGAGCGACTGCAGGATACGCTGGACGGTCATCGTATCGGCAGGATAAGAACGGTTGCCGGCTTTTACTTCCCAGGTCCTGCCGGTCTTTATCAGATCAATGGTTTCGCTCTTCATTCCTTTCGGATGGATGGTAATGTTGGTCACCGCAGCTGAATCAATCCTGAAGAGTTCCTCCCGGAAGCTCCGTTCACCTTTCCGGTTGTCGACAACGATCATGATTATGGCTAAAATAGCAAGGATCAGAAATACGGCCAGCAGAATTTTATTATTTATCTTTTTCATAGGTTCGACATTGTTCTTTCAGAATCAGATGTAATTTTCATTCATCCTTTTTATTCTCAGGTTCCTCCGCTGCTGCCAGCGGAAAAACCCGTATCCGATGATAAGGAGCAGCGGAAGTAAAAAGTTCAGGTACTTCAGAAAAGCTTTTTTGCCTGCTTCCATCTGGTCAATCGGCCTTGAATTCACCTCCTTCGACCGCAGATCAATCAAGCCGGTATCATCCGAAAGCCAGTCGATGGCATTGACAAAAAAGTTCAGGTTGTCGGGTTGTATCTGCCGGGCTTCGCGTCCTTCCCCGTTGATGGGAAAATCGCCATCGGAAACCACGATGATCTTCGAGGTCAGGTTGCCTGAGATCTTTCCCGACAGGATTCCCGCCACCGTAAGGCCCGACAACGGGAAATCCTTTTCCTGCCAGTTCCGGTTGATGTTGAAAGAGACAGGCAGGTTTTCGGTTCCGGATTTTTCCGACGTTGAAGCCAGAACAGTAAAGGAGACATCGTTCCTGGTAGAGGTATACTCAATCGGGCTTGCAAACTGGAGGAGAACGGAGTTCAGCCCCTTGGTAGCCGGTGTGGATGCAAATTTAGTGATCAGGGGCAGGTAAGGGAAACGAAGGCTCGACTGGAACGTCATCACACCCTGCTGCTGATTTACCATGATGCTCCCGCAATTCTGGTCAACGATGAAACCGGGAGTCACCTTCACTCCTTTTTTCTCAAGCCATTTTTCAAGGCCTGTACTCACTGCTGTTCCTGTCAGGTTCTGAAAATTGCCGTCTACACGGTTCATGGCGATGTAGATGTTTTTTCCCAGGGAAAGGTACTGATCCAGTTTCATCAGCTGGTCATCCGGGATCGTATCTTTCGGCCTGACAATGATCAGTGTCTTGTAGTTTTCGAGCTTCAGCGATGCATCTTTCAGGTCGACCGGTTCCACATCGTAGAGAACCGAAAGCGACTGCATCACCTGGGGCATGGAATTCATGGAGGCCTCCCCGTGCCCGGTAAGAACTCCTATTTTCCGTTTATTGTCAACCGTCATTTTTTTAATGCTGGTTGAAAGGCTGTATTCCATGGCCGCTCCGGGCTGAATGAAGGGGATCACCTCCTTTTTGTCGCCATAATGAAGAACTGCACCCATGTACGCTTTCTGCTGCTTCACCTGGTCTTTGTCGCGCATATTGATCATCACAGGATTGATGCCTTCCTGCATGGCTTTCTGTTCAGTAGCTTCATCCTTGTTGGGATTGATGAATTCAAAAACCACATTGCCTTTTGACCGGTTCGAATACTCAATCAGGGTTTCCTTAAAGTCCCTGCGGACCTTCGAAAAATCAGGAGGGATCTCTTCGCTGAAATAGGCCGTTACAGTCACGGTCTGATTCAGGGAATGCAGGATATCTTTGGTCGCCTCGCTGAGGGTATATCGTTTATCCGCAGTAAAATCAAGCCGAAGGAAAAACCGGTCTGAAAGGATATTGACAACGATAATAATTCCGGCGAATAAAAGGATATAGGTGAGAATCGATTTTTTATTTTTCATAACGATGGAAGATTATGGGTTTCGATCCCTGAGGTTAATTTGAGAGATTTCTTTTTGATAACATGATTTCCGTGCCCACAAGTCCGAGCAGGATTACAGAGAGGAAATAAAAGATGTCTTTGGAATCAATCACACCCCGCGACATGCTTTCAAAATGAGTTGACAGGCTTAGGAAGTTGAGGATCCCGGAAAACCATCCGCCCGAGCCACTGCTGGCTAGTCCGAAAATGAGATGAAAGAAAATCCCTGCGAACAAGGCAATCAGGAAGGCAACGATTTGGTTATTGGTCACACTGCTTGCAAACAGGCCGATGCTGATATAACAGGCGCTCATGAACAGCAGTCCGAGATAGCCCATCCAGACTGCGCCATGATCGATTTTACCGATGGAGGCGACAGTAAAATAATAGGGCAGGGTCAGTGCCAGTGTGATGCAGATCAGGAGGAAAGCGGCCAGGAATTTCCCGAGGATGATCTGCCAGTCGCTGACAGGCTTTGTGACGAGCAGTTCCAGTGTGCCCGATTTTCGCTCATCGGCCAGGAGACCCATTGTAACAGCCGGAATAAAAAAGAAAAGGGTCCAGAATGCAATCCCGAAAAAGGACTGAAGGCTTGCCTGGTTCACCATGAACACATCATTCCCGAAGATCCAGGTGAAAAACCCGCTGAACCCCAGGAAGAGCACGATCATGACATAGGCCATCAGGGAATCGAAAAATGACCTTAATTCGCGTTTTGTGATTATCCAGATTTTTTCCATATGATTTGATTGAAAAAGATTCTTTTCTGTTGTTAGGTTTGTGAGAAATTAATTGTTGACGGTAAAATCCCTGAACACCTCTTCCAGTTTCCTCTCCACCGGTGTCATTTCGGTCAGGGTCCAGCCTTTTTCCACACACAGCTTGAAGATAGCTCTCCGGGAGGAGCGATCTGCCTTGCTCTGCACTTCAAATGCCTGGGTGTAATTTGGAAGCAGATCAACAAGCTCGACGGTTTCCAGTTTCTGCAATGTCCGAAAAACCTCATTGCGTTCACCGTCTTCGATGGTTACTTTGACAATTTCCTTGTTCTGGGCCTGTTTCCGGAGTGTGGAAGCCGTTCCGTCGGCAACCAGCTTCCCTTCGCTTACGATCAGGATACGGTCGCACGTGGCCTCCACTTCTGCAAGAATATGGGAAGAGAGGATCACCGTTTTTTCCTTTCCGATCTTCTTGATCAGTTCCCTGATCTCTACGATCTGGTTCGGGTCAAGACCGGAGGTCGGCTCATCGAGGATGAGCACATCGGGATCATGGATCATGGCCTGTGCAAGTCCCACCCGCTGCTGGTATCCTTTTGAGAGCTCACCGATCTTTTTGTGCTTCTCTCCCCTGAGCCCGCAGACCTGGATCATTTCAAGGATCCTTTCCCGGATTTTTCCTTTTGGAACACCCTGGATCTCGGCTACAAATTTCAGGTAATCAACAACCGGCATCTCCTTGTAAAGAGGGTTGGTCTCAGGAAGATAACCGATATGCTTCTTCACCCTTTCCGGGTTAGACAGAATGGAAATACCCCCCACCTTGACATCCCCTTCGTTGGGTGGCATGAAGCAGGTGATGATCTTCATGGTCGTGGTCTTCCCGGCACCATTAGGCCCCAGGAAACCAACAATCTCCCCCTGATTCACATTAAATGAGATATTGTCGACCGCCTTTTGAAATCCATAGGTTTTGGTAATGTTTTCAACACGTACGTCCATAATTGCTGGTTTAAAAAAATCGCACAAAAATATTTTGAATTTTTTTTATGTAAAAAAAAATTCAGTTAAAAAATATTAACATTTACAGGGGGCATCCGGGATCCATGATCCCGGCAGTCATGAGCCCGGTCTTAACAGGGCAAAACCTGGCATCCTTAAAAAACCGGGCAAGCGGACAGGAATGGATCATTTCATTTTATCCGTTCCATCTTCTCCTCAACAAAGTTTGGCTTCTTTCCATAAACCGCAATCCCGAGCTGGTAGGTCTTTTGACCTTCATCGAGGTCATGCCAGCGGTTCCTGAATTCCCCGACAGGGATAAAGCCTTCCGTAAACAACGCCGGGTCGCTGATCAGCACATTCTTGTCTGTATATCCGATTACCACAACAAAATGGCCATCGTCCCAGCACTCTTTATAATTGTTCTTAAAGTTTTCCTCGCTGCCCCATGCCTGGATCAGTACAATAACAGGGATATTTTTATCAATGAAACGGAACAGTTCCTCCGTCGTCATCCCGTATTTTAACTGTGTCGATAACCCCTGGTAATGAAGAAATTTAACGATATCTTTGGTATAGGTCCCGTCATCTTTTCCTGTTTTCAATAGCGGGAGTAATTCTGATTCCCGGAATTCTTCTCCGTAATAGGCCATGACGGCCTGGACTGCAGAAGGGCCGCAGCTGTATTCGAAAGCCTGCCGCGTGATTGGAAAATCCCGGAGCCTGACCTCTTTGTCTGAACAGGCAGATAACCCGACGGAGATGAACAGGATGAAAAAGGTTTTTTTCATGGGGAATAATTTTTATTGCCTGCAACATGATAAACCATTATAGCAACAACATCAAGGATAAAGATGGCGATGAGAACGTACATGTTCTGATGGATTTTATTTACCCTGGAAGTATTTGATGATCCAGGCGGCAATGAATGATTCAAGGATACTTAGTGGGATAGCATACACCAAAAGGCCGTATGGCAGAACAGCCAGGTTGCCAATGACAACCCACATCAGGACAAACCCGACAAACCAGGAAAGAAATGTGGTCTGGATCAGGGTGAATTTTTTTGCAAGAATAAATATTGCCACCGCAAAAAAAAGCGACCATACACCCCATAGCGCCCCGTTTATGGGTGCTGAAGGGAAGGTAAGCCCAAGTGCCTTGTAATGGTCTGTCCAGAACGATTTTACCAGGAATTCATTTCGCACAAATTCAGAGAGGCTGATCCAGGCTGTTGCCAGGATAACAGGTAAAATCGTTTTTTTAATCATGTTCATATCGTTGTCCTTGTCGGTTATTTTATTTGACAGGGATGCCAATGAAGGATCTTCAAATTCCACCCCTTCCTTTATCCTGCTGTAGAACAGATACAATATTACAAAAAAATGTAAGAAACTTTTCACAGGTGGCATGATGAAAACTCATCTTGTCATAATCTCAATATAGGATTTCTCTGAAGGAGCTGTATTCACTATTGACTATTCACCTCATCCCCTTCATTCCTTTTCCTTATGTGGAAGTGGACAGGGCAGGACACGGGTTTGCCCTTGGGTTCATACCCGTGATTCACGAAGGACTAACAGAAACAATAATCCTAAAACTGGTCGATATCCTGCCAGGAATAAGAGGCGTTTGTGACAATATCAAGTTCCAGCGCCTGAAAAGCGTAGGCAAATGCGTTACCGGGATCAACATCCGGCCTCGAATTCAATAAAATTGCCACACACATTCCATTATCATGACGCATAAACCAGCTCCGGGTTCCGGGCAGGGAACCATCGTTAAACCAGAGATTCTGGGCACTCCAGATGCCAATCCCGCATGCATAACCCGAAAAGACCGATGACGGGGTAATAAACTGAGTTATTGTAGATGCATTCAGGATATCCGGGCGGGTATTGAATCCATCCACGGCCGTTATGAGTTTTAATAGATCTTTTGCAGTTGCGATTAACCCTGCATCCGCATCTCTTCGCGGAAATGCAATGTTATAAACATAGGGAGCATCAGTCCCCTGACCATAGTAAACCACTTCAAGTGGTTTTCTTTCCGCCAGGGTTTTGTCGGCAGCTTCAGTGTCGGTCGCACCAATAAGGGTCATGATGCTATGGATATAGTCATAATATGTCTGTCCGGTAATTTTTTCAATGATACGCCCCAGGATGAAATAGTTGATATTGCTATAATCAAAAACAGACCCGGGCGCATCAGGCATGGGCCGCGTGTCAATGATCCAGTCAAGTTGTTGTTTGTTAGTAAAGGCCGGGTTCTGGTCGATAACATCACCACCGGTTGCAGCACCCCAGGCTCCTGTAATATGCTGCAACAGCATGCGTACAGTGATTGCCGTCAGGTTCGGGTTATAAGGAGGCGTCCCGAAATCTGTACCCAATATTGATCCGGCGCCGAATACTTTTCCATCCAGATCGAGTTTTCCTTCCTGAAACAATTTCATAATGGCAACTCCCGTGTAAGTCTTGGTTACACTTGCCAGCCGGAACCGGTAAGCCGGTGTGACATATGTACTGGCACCCTGATCGGCAAAACCGTATCCCTTCATATACACCAATTTGCCATTTTTACTCACGGCCAGCGAGGCACCGGGTATATTGTATGTACTCATGAACGCTGCAATCTTGCCATCAAGAACCGGAATATCATTCTGAACAATAGCAGTGGCGGTAAATGTTTGCTCATTTCCATAGGCTGTCCCGGAACTGCTCGTGGCATAAGCTCTTACATAATATCTGGCACCCGATGTCAAACCTGTCAGATTGCTGGTAAAGATTCCACTTCCTGATCCATCAGAGGTTTTGGTTGGAAGAACGATGGTTGGGTTGCTGCTTGTTCCCCATACAACTCCCCGGGAAGTGACCGGAGAGCTGCCCTCGCTGGTTATATTTCCTCCGCTGGTTGCTCCGGTCGATGAGATATCGGTTACAGCAGTTGTGGACAGGACTGGCAATGTAACAGGTGCCGGTGTTGTATCCGATGATTTTTTACAAGCTTGGGTAAGGAGTATCAAAAGAATAAGGGCCCATAGGCTTGGTTTGAAGAAATCAATATTTGAAACCGGTTTGTTATGGATTGTCTGAGAAGTTAGCATGACATTTGTTTTTGAATGAAATATTGACTTTTGTTTAGTATTCAGAATGAAGGTTTTTTATTTGTTTTATACATTCCTGATTTATGCAGGGGCGGGACAAAGATACTTCCGTTATTTAGAAATATTCCACATAGGCATACATTTTTTTTGGAACGGCAGTTGACTTTTATGAAAAAGAAGGGAAGTAGCAAGTACTAAAGGACTTCACAAACTCGGGGTGACAAATTGCCCCAGAAAATAATTCTGAGATCTTATTGAACAGAGAAATGAGTTTGCCGATTTGTTATTAATTTTTTAAAGGATGTAATTATATTTGTTCTGAATAAAAAACAGCAACTATGAAAACCCTGCAGTATCTTATAATGACCTTACTCCTGTTCTCAGGATTGATGACCGGGGCACAGAACCCGGGTGAATCCCGCATGATGACTGACCCGTCGGTCAGCAACTCCCATATCGCTTTTGTTTATGCCAACGACCTCTGGGTTGCAGGCCTGGACGGATCAAACGTAACGAGACTCACATCCGGGGAGGGTGGTGAATTTTCCCCGAATTTCTCACCCGACGGAAAGATCATCGCTTTTACGGGTCAGTACGACGGCAATATGGATGTTTTTACCATCCCTGTTGAAGGAGGAGTTCCCACACGCCTTACCTGGCATCCCGACGCGGATCTTGCAAGGGGATTTTCGCCGGATGGGAAATCAGTGCTTTTCTCTTCCACACGGGAGTCATTCAGCGGAGGGTTGCCGAAATTTTACCTTGTCCCGCTGACCGGCGGTTTCCCGGAGAAACTGCACAAGCTGAACGGAGTCTATGGCAGTTTCTCTCCCGACGGGAAGAAGATCGCCTACAATCCGTATTACAATGCTTTTCAGCAATGGAAAAACTACCGCGGCGGAAGGATCTCATTCATCTGGATCTGCAACCTCCCGGATCTTGCCGTTGTGAAGATCCCTCAACCGGAAGGCGGGTGCAATGACTGGCGGCCAATGTGGATCGGCGACTATGTTTATTTTCTCTCCGACCGGAATGGTGAATTTAACCTGTTCTCCTACGATACCCGGTCGACGGAGATTAAACAGCTGACCCGTTTCAGCGATTTCCCGATTAATTCAGCCGGGTACGGCGCCGGACGGATCATTTTTGAACAGGCCGGATACCTGCACCTTTTTGACCTGTCAACCAATGCATCAAAGCAACTTCATATTCATGTGCCGGCCGATCTGCCGAACCTCCGTCCCCGGTTTGTATCCGCCGCAAAAAACATTCATTATTCAAATATCTCCCCCAGCGGAGCCCGGGCTGTCTTTGAAGCAAGGGGAGACATCGTCACGGTGCCCGGTGAAAAAGGCGATCCCAGGAATCTTACAAACACACCCGGGGTATATGAACGGAGTCCCGCCTGGTCGCCCGACGGAAAAAAGATGGCCTGGTTTTCCGATGCTTCCGGCGAATATCAGCTCGTAGTTACCGAACTGGGTTCTGAAGGTAAATCAAAATCTTACCCGCTGAACGGGAAAGGGTTCTACTACAATCCCACCTGGTCGCCCGACAGCAAAATGATAAGCTATACCGATAACGGTTTTAATCTGTACTGGATCGATCTCGCATCAGAAAAAATCAAAAAGATTGCCACTGAACCGATCTATGACATCTTTGGTGCGACGATCCCCGACTGGTCGCCCGACTCAAGATGGATAACATATGGGATGATAACGCCCACAAATATTCTCCGGGTTTACCTTTATTCACTTGATCAGGATAAGTCCTATCCCGTTACGGATGGGTTAAGCGACTGTTCCGAACCGGTTTTTGATAAAAGCGGCAAGTACCTTTATTTCTTTGGTTCGACCGATGCCGGCCCGGTGCGCCAGTGGTTCGACCTTTCGTCGCAGGATATGCGCATGAAAAACTCCCTGTACATCGCTGTCCTGGATAAAACCTCCCCGAATCCCTTGCTGAAAGAGAGTGATGA
Organism: Bacteroidota bacterium; assembly: GCA_026391795.1. Lineage (GTDB taxonomy): Bacteria > Bacteroidota > Bacteroidia > Bacteroidales > FEN-979 > FEN-979. Next base: position 125,854 of record JAPLDI010000007.1, on the reverse strand, counting down.
AGAGAAAGGAACCGAAGAAAAATCCAAGGATGCAGATAAGGAAAAAGAAAAAGACAAAAACAAAAAGAAGGACAAGGACAAGGCAAAGGAAGACACTGCAGCTGCTGCAAAAACAGTTGTCGACACTGAGCACCTTTCCGACAGGATCCTGGCCCTTCCGGTTCCTGCCGGTGTTTATTCAGGTTTATCCGCGGGTCCTGAAAAACAGATCTATTTCTTTGAGAATCCTTCCCCCGATGGGAACGGTCCCGGGAAGCTTCATACCTTCAGCCTGGAATCAAAAAAAGATAATGTAGTGCTGGATGCCCTGAACGGGTATGTGGTCTCCTTTGACAAGAGCAAGATCCTCTATGCTTTGAACGATGCCTGGTTCCTGACGAAGACCGGCGATAAGATCGAAGCGGGAAAAGGGGGACTGAACCTGGAGGCTGCCCAGATACGCATCGATCCTCCTGCCGAGTGGAGGCAAATGTATGAAGACATCTGGCGTATCAACAGGGATTATTTCTATGACCCTGGAATGCATGGAGCGGATTGGCCTGCCATGAAGGCCAGGTATGAGCAATTCCTGCCCTTCCTCTCCTGCCGTGATGATTTTACAAGGCTTACACGCTGGCTTTGCAGCGAGCTTTCGGTCGGACATTCCTATACTTTTGGCGGGGAACAATTCAGAACGGCGAAAACCGTCCCGGTGGGACTGCTTGGGGCTGACTATTCGGTGGAAAACGGGCGTTACCGTTTCACCAAGATTTATGGCGGACTGAACTGGACTCCCGAACTGAGGTCGCCGCTGACGGAACCCGGGGTGGATGTAAAAGAGGGAGAATACCTGCTGGCGGTCAACGGAGTTGACCTTAAGGCACCCGTTAGTGTTTACAGCCTTTTTGAGAATTCCGCAGGCAAGCTTACCGACATCAGGGTCAGTCCGGATCCTGATGGAAAAGATGCACGGGTGGTCAAGGTGGTTCCCATTGAAAGCGAGGGGGATCTCAGGAACAGATATTGGGTGGAAGACAATCTGAAAAAAGTGACTTCTGCCACCAACGGGAGGGTTGCCTATGTGTATGTTCCGAATACGGCAAATGCAGGTCACGATTATTTCAAGCGATATTTCTTTCCCCAATCCGACAGGGACGCGATCATCATCGATGAGCGGTTCAACGGAGGAGGATCACTGGCCGATTATATCGTTGATATTCTTCGCCGGCCTTACCTCAATTACTGGGCAACACGCTATGGCGATGACATCAAAGCTCCTCATGCCTCCATCCAGGGTCCCAAGGTGATGCTGATCAACGAATATGCCGGCAGCGGCGGGGATTACCTGCCATGGTCGTTCCGGCAACTGAAGCTGGGTACGCTCATCGGAAAGAGAACCTGGGGCGGACTGGTCGGCATCCTCAACTTTCCCGGGCTGATGGACGGGGGATTTATCACTGCCCCGAACGTGGCTTTCTGGAACAAAGACGGATGGCGGATCGAAAACGAGGGCATCGCTCCTGATATCGAGGTGGAACAACTCCCGGCAGAAGTAGCGGCAGGTAAAGACCCCCAGCTGGAAAAAGCCATCCAGGTAGTGCTGGAGGAACTGAAAGCAAATCCTCCGGAAAAGCCAGTTCAGCCGCCTTACCCGGTGAAAGTGAGAAAATAACCACGCAGGCTTGCTCAATGTTAAGACACGATATGAATATAAAGTATCCGGAACAGGTAGCCTATGTTTAAAAAGACACTGCTGATCATCCTGATGATCTTCACTGTTTCGAATCCTTGTAGAGCCTGGGTTTATCCCGAGCACAGGGACATCATGCTGCTGGCCATTCAGAAACTGGATTCTGCACACAGGGCGCAGCTTGACCGGATCTGGGCCATGGCAAGAAAGGGATTCGAGAACCGGCTGGATGAGTCGGTCGCGGATGTGGCACAAGGTGAAAAACCGGCCTTCATTGATTACGCTGCCTGGCCTGCCATCGGGGGAGATCACTCTACTTCGGCCGGAAACATGGTGTACAATATCCTTCAAACCAACTGGATCCTTCAGGTCGCCGATGTTGCGGCCCGCCTCAAGACAGGGATTGCAGAATCAACGACCCGGAGCGAGAGGGAAGGGGAGTTGAGGAATTCAGATCTTCGGCTGCTTAAGGTTGACCCTGAGTATGTATCCCGCGCCGGATCGAACAATGTACACTTCATGCTTGCCAGGCCTGACGTGAATACCTCTGCGGTCGACTATTTTGATACTTGTTTCCGTGAGGGCAGTGCCCTGAACCTCATCGGGACCTATATGTGGTACCATACGAGCGCGATGTTAAAAGCCGGGAGACTGGCAACCGAAACGCTGACACCTGAACAGCGTTCCTCTCTTGCCCTTTCTCTCCTTGCCGATGAAGCCTTCGGCCTGCATTTCCTTGAAGACGGCTTTGCTGCAGGACACGTTGCAGGAACCTGGGGAAACGCAGCCCTGCGCAAAGGCACACACGATTATTATGACGAAAATGGACTCGAAGTAACCACATGGCAGGGCGACCGGCTTGTGCTGACGGGCGATGCCTATATGCGTCCGCAGGATGCCGACAAGGCATCCCTGACAGTTCTGCTTAGCCTTATACAGCTCCTGGATGCAGCAGCCGGGAAGACAGGTCCGTTTTTAATCAATGACCAGCCCGGGATGGTCTCCCCCGATACTTTTAACATCGCCCGGGCGAATGTCATGCCGCCCCGTACGGTTGATCCTTTTTTGGAGGATATGTTTGACGCTATCCTTGTCACCACCCCTGTGCCCGGACTTGCAACCGGATTGGGTGAATTTCCCCGGTTCCGTTCCGAGTTAGGTCCCTTTATCGGGATCGCACCTGCAGCAAGGATATCCGTCATGGCCGGGGGATTCAGTCCCGATCAGCAAACCGCCGGCGTTCTGCCGGGTCTCGAAGTGGCACTTCACATCGGCCTCGGCATGGACGGCGTACTGAACGAATCGGGCGACGGGCTCGTCTTTCTCGACCTGGGCTGGCGGCTCGACGGGCCTTCAAGCATAAAGATCATGCACGAAAAGGATTACAAATATTTCGGTTCCATCCTTTCGGCGGTTCCATCCCGGCAAGCTTTCTACGGCCGGCTCCGGCTTCCCTTCTACCTGATTCCCGGCGACATTCTCATCGTGGGACCGATCCTCTATTTTGCCGCTCCCAAAACGTTTAATAAAATGGTCGCAACGGCTGGCCAGGGAGGGGTTATTCCATGGCAATCCGGACTCATCACTCCGATCGGGAGATTCCAGTTTATCCTCGGCAGGGAGGTAGGAGTATGTTTCTACGGAAGTTTACAGGGACCCGATGCTTTCCTGGTTCCCGATGACCGGGGAAGTTCCGGTTTATGGTCGCTGATTTCAATGCGCTCAACCCAGCTTGATTTTCCTTTTCTGGAATACCGGCCGGTCAGAACCTTCTCAAAACGACAGAGTGCAAGTTTTCTTCTGCAGCTCAGCGTTGGTGTCGACATTCCCGGAAAAATAACCATGATTGACCCTGCAGATATTGAACCCGTAAAATTGAAACCGATCTGGTCACTCGGCATCCGGCTGGGGTTCGACTGGAGGTTTTACTATGCTAAGAGAAAATCCTGACATGCTCTTCGGTAAGCAATTCACGCTTTCGCAGAAACCGACTAAAAACGGTTTTACCTCTCTTTGGGTCCGCTCAGATTATATTCTATCGTTCGGAGTGTAAATGTTCCGTAGGAAAAATTCCCTTCCGGATAATGGTAGATTGCCTCACCTTCGCTGTTCAGTTTCAGAATACCGGTCTCTTTATAATTCCGAAGAGGAGTCGACCACTTGAAATCCTGCCGCCCTGGTTTTCCGGCGACATCCGGCCGGTCATCCGATTCAAAATTGATCAGCTCACCCTGCTTGTTGAAATACAGCAAAGCCTTCACCTTGTAAGGATCGTTATGCAGCGTGACCTCTGTCTTCTGGGAATCAATTTCTTTCCAGCTCAGCCGCTTGTCGACCAGGGCTGAAGGCGCGAAGGCACAAAGGTCGTTCAGCACGGTCACAGTCTCCGTTGCCGTAAGTTTCGGACCGGTAATATGAACCATGTTGAAAAGGGAAGCGATGCGAACCCACATCGTTGCGTTGCAGTTGATGTAGGAATGCAGCACCCGGGCAGGGATTCCGAATATTTTTGCCTTGAGAAAGAAGATCCTGGTGTAGGTACCAAAGAAGCTGTATTGAACCACATCGCATACCATCGGCCGGTCACCCGGTTTTCTGAACATCTTCGCATCGAATTCAAGCCAGAGGTTCTGAACCCTCGGCTTCCCGATGGCACCGGTCCCTATAATGTATGCCTGAACATTTTTTGGGAGATGCTCAATATCACTCAGCCTCAGGATTTCTTCCTTTTGCAGCGGCTGCCTTACAAATTCATCAGTAACCTGTTTGAGAAACACACCCTGTACCGATCGGGGTAAAGAAATCTTTGTTGCCATGGAGGATAGGATTATTTCATTTTACGGTGTCAGATTTTAAGACATGCACGTTGAGAAAGCATCAAAAATAATAAGGAAGAATTGAATATGTATTATATTCAAATCAAAAAATGATAAAATGAATCTCCATGCTTTTATAAAAACCGGGCAGGTTTTTTAAGCTATAATCTTGATATATTTGCCGGGAACGTTCCTGCTAATGGGATTAAAAAAAGAACTGTCATGAAAACCACTAAAAAGTATTCACTCTTTCTCCTGACCGGATTCCTTCTCCTTGCTTTGGTGCCGGTACATGCTCAATTCGTTACGATTGCCAGGAAGATCAAGTCGATGCATTCTACCCATGCCGATGTCGCAACGGTACTCATCGATGCCAAAACGTACCGTGTCTATAAAGCCGTTGTGGATACATTGACGCATAACAAGAAATTCGGGATCAGCCGTATCGACAATGCACAACGCCAGGTGGAATTCACAAAGGGAAAAGCGGATGTGACTTTAAAAGTGGATTCTCTGTCCGACGGTTTTTCGCAGATTACAGTTTCTGCCGCCCATGTTGACGATGCAGAGAAACAATCAACCGATTATGCGGTAGATGCCATCTTAAGCGTATGCAGGAAAGCCGGGATCCAGTGCACGGTCGACAAGCCCAAGTCAGATACTAAATAATTCTTTTCTTAAGTGCGGTGTACGCCTGTATCGTGCGCCTAATCCGACGATTGCTCGCAGTAATCGCTGCCCAGGATCTGCGAACCTCCGCTGCTGCCTTTATAGGCTATGATCAGGCTGCCATTCTTGACCGTACCGGATGCTGTCATCTTCACATTGGTGCTGGTAAGCACTGAGACAGTGTCACTCCATGGCAGTTTGGGATTTGCAACAGTGACGGGTCCTGTGATGGTCTGATAGGTTAACGATACCATGACACCATCCCCCGACTGGGCTGCTGAATATACTACCTGCATATCAACCGGTGGCGTGTTGACGGCAGTGGCGAGATTGCAGGTGATCTCAGAGCTCTTTTTTTTGCACCCGGTGAAGGCCGCAAATGCGATGGAAAGAATGATCATGAAGGCAAGTGTCCTTTTCATAAAAGTGCAGTTTTTGTGAGTGATAAAGTATATCTGGTTATAAAGTTAAGAAAACTCACCGGATGACAATTACAAATCAGGGTCAATTTATTTTTTATACATCCCCTGCCTGATCTCCGTGTGGCGGATCGCCCCCCCCGTAGATCCTGTCATCACCGCCAGGATACTGATCAGAAGTGCGGCAATGAGAAGGTAGAGGTTGAACCGTTTCAGCAAATGAACCCGGGTCTTGACCAGATAAAGGGCCAGGATGGAAAATGCGGAGGTGATCATCAGCCCGATAAAGAAAAAAAGCGCCATGTTTTCGTGAGGTTCAATGACATCGTCCGTGATCCCCGGGTAGGTTTTCATGATCTCTCCTGCACCATCGCCGGTGATGTAAGCAAGGAGTCCGAAGATACCCAGAACCAGGTAACACCAGAGAGAAAATTTCTGAAGTTCCTCACTTTTTCGGATGAGGGCAAAAAGATTGACAAGGATTGCTAATCCCAGACCGACGATCGGCAAATGTGTAAATAAGAGATGGAACTGAGCTGAATTCATAGAATTGATTTTGAATTGATTTTTATGAATTTGGATTTAGAAAGCGGATGTAAATGTCATTATATCCTCCTGCATCACAGGTGAGCAAAGTTAAACAGAATCTATAATGGATACAATAGGTAGTTAAGAATAATGCTTTTCTTCAACTCCCAGAATTCGTACACGTGATTACCCGGTCTGATCTGCAGAGATTCCTTCAGATCGTTTTCAACCAGAATTTGTGAAGGTGAAGTGAGACCTGTGATATTTTTTCCTATTTTCGCTTTACCATGAACTCAATCTTCCGTTCCATGAAACAGGCAGCCATACTGCTGACAATTTTTCATCTGGTTTCCGTCGTGGTTATTGCCCAGACCCCTTCACCTCCTTTGGTCATCAACAAGTACAGTAAGCTGACCTCATATCCTGAACTCTCTTCCTATGTTGAGCTTCTTGGCAGGAAGTCGGGATTGATGAAAACAGAAATCATCGGGCATTCAGTGCAGGGAAGGAACCTTTATGCAATGAAATTTTCCTTGTCAGGATTTGGTAAGGATACCACGAAAATTAAAGTCCTCATCTTTGCCCAGCAGCATGGGAATGAACAATCGGGAAAGGAGGGGGCGTTGCTGCTTGCGCTGGAACTGCTGAGACCGGTAAACCGCTATCTTTTTAATAAAATCGACCTGGCGTTGATCCCCCAGGTAAATCCGGATGGGTCAGAGGTCAACCAGAGGCGTAACGCGAATGGGATGGATCTTAACCGAAACCACCTGATCCTTACCGAACCTGAAACAATCGCACTGCACCAGCTTTTTGACAGGTACCTCTTCGAAGTGACCATGGATGTTCATGAATATTCACCATTCGGTGAGGAGTGGAAAAAATACGGATACCGGAAAAACACAGATCTTAACATAGGCACGACGACCAATCTGAACGTTGCAGAAAGCATCCGGAAATTATCAGATGACGATTATCTTCCCTTTATTTTCAGCTATCTTCATGCCAGGAATTTTTCATCATTCACCTATAGTCCGGGTGGTCCGCCCGAAATCGATTATATCAGGCACAGTACCTTCGATATCAATGACGGACGACAGAGTTTCGGGATTCAGGGCACTTTTTCCTTTATCCAGGAAGGCATGAACGGCAAGGATGATTCCATTGATAACCTTCAGCACAGGGCCGAAGGACAGATGGCCGGCATGCGGGGGCTGCTCGAGTACACTTATTCGAATAAGGGAAAGATCAGGACCCTCATCTCCGGGGAACGAAAAAAGCTGCTATCCGCTGATCCCGGGCAGAAGATATCGGTTCAATCACAACACATTGCCAACGGGCAATTCCTGACGATCCCGCTCTATTCCTATTATTCACACAACGACACCCTGGTCACTGTAAAAGATTACCGCCCTGTGGTGAAATCAATTTATGATGTAAGGAAGCCATCAGGATACCTGATCCCAAAAGATAATAAAGATCTGGTGGAGTGGGCAGAGAGACTTTCGCTTGAACAGATCCCCCTGAAAAAATATCCGGGTGAGCATTTTGTGCAATACAGAATAACCTCAGTCGACTCCGCGGATTTTGAAGGGGATCGGGTTGCAGATCCTCAGCTTGCATCAGACATCCTGAAGGAACTTCCCCCGGATCACGGATTTATTTTTATCCCGACAGCCCAGCTGAAAGGCATCCTTGTGGTGCTTGCCCTGGAGCCGAAGTCGATGCTTGGACTGGAGACCTATCACAGGTATGCCGGTCTTTTAAAGAAGGGAAGTCCATTTCCTGTTTTACGTGTTGAGAAATAAGAATCAATAATCCATGGTATAAACCATTAAAAAAAACAGTATGCGTATTGAACGAATTGAACTGCGGCATGTCAAGCTGGTTCTGGTAAGCCCGTTCGTAACGTCGATGGGTACCGAATATGATGAAGAGCATATCATTGTAAAGGTTAATGCAGAAGGGGTAACCGGATGGGGTGAAAGTGTGGCTGAAGGGACTCCCTTTTATTCCTACGAGACGGTCCCGACCGCCTGGCACATCCTTACAGATTTTTTAATTCCCTCCTTGCTGGGCAAAGATCTTCAGAGTGTTGATGAAGCCATTGCCATGTATGCCAAGGTCCGGGGACACATGATGGCAAAAGCAGGTCTTGAAGCCGCTTTATGGGATGCCTTCGCGAAAACAAAAGGCATTTCCTTATCCCGGATGCTGGGAGGGACCCGTAAAAAGATTGATGTCGGTGTAAGCATCGGCATTCAGGATTCGGTAGGCGGACTCATTACAAAGGTTGAGGGTTATCTTGCAGAAGGCTACAAACGGATCAAGATCAAGATCGCCCCGGGTAATGACCTGCAATTCGTTGAGGCGCTGCGAAAGCAGTTTCCCGGAATGTTGCTTCAGGTGGATGCCAATTCAGCATACAGGCTGGAGGATATCAGTATTTTTAAAAAAATGGATGATTACGGGCTGCTGCTGATTGAACAGCCCCTCGGATATGAAGACATCTTTGATCATTCTAAACTCCAGCGTGAGCTTAAAACACCCATCTGCCTCGACGAAAGCATCCACTCACTTGACGACACCCGGGCCGCTATCGAACTGGACAGTTGCAGGGTGATCAACATTAAACCCGGACGGGTAGGAGGGTTCACCGAATCCAGGCTGATTCATGATTATTGCGCCGGCATGAACATTCCGGTGTGGTGTGGGGGTATGCTTGAATCCGGAATTGGCAGGGCAGGCAATGTGGCACTGGCTTCTCTTTCAAATTTCACCCTGCCGGGTGATATTTCGGCAAGCAAAAGATATTATAAGGAAGATATCGTGATACCTGAATTTGTGGTTAACCCCGACGGTACCATGGACGTTCCTGACAAACCCGGAATCGGTGTGGAGGTCAACATGAGGGCACTGGATGACGTAACGGTGAGAAGTGTTGCCCAAAAAGCAGATTGATATCATTTTCTGGCCGGAGGGTTCTCTGACGTTTCCAGGATGCATTCATTGACGATCTTCAGGATCTCCTCCATCTTCACGGGATCTGTTTTTGACCAGATATCGCGGGGGGTATGGTAGTCATCATGAAATCCCGAGAAAAAAGTCATTACCGGAATCTTCCTTTCTGCAAAATGAGCGTAATCGCTTCCCGTGTGTCCTGTCACATCCCAGAGATCAAGGACAAAGGGATGTTTCAGGTGTGAATTGATTTTTTTAGCCAAGGTCTTCAGGTCCTCATTCATGGGCAGCGTTCCAATGCTGAGTTGTCGGCCAAGCGTATCTTCAGGGGCGCTTCTTGAAATCATATCCATATTAATGACAACCGACAAACTGCCGGAAAGGATCCCCGAATGCCGTACAAACCAGTCGCTGCCTAAAAGCCCTTTTTCTTCGGCGGTCCAGGCTGCAAAAATAATGTTGCACGACGGTTTTTCAGGATGGCCCGCCCAGTTTTTTGCCAATGCCAGCATTCCGGAAACCCCTGATGCATTGTCATCGGCCCCGTTGTAGATCACTCCTTTTCTGACCCCCAGGTGATCAAAATGCGACCCGATAAGAATGTTCTTCCCGGTATCGTGGCCGGGAATTATTCCGAGGACATTCCGGACCCCCACCGCGTCCCGTGCAACCTCGACCGATAACCTGAGTTTTTTCCCGCTGACAGCCATCGACGATGACAGCAAGTCACCGGCTGCCTTTCTTTCAAAGCCGGGCAGGTCAATCGCCGTCCCCATCAGCAGGAGACGGGCAACACCGGTACTCAGGCTGAAACAGGGAATGTACACCATGCCTGTATCTCCGGGCAGGTAATATTCGGCATCCTCGTAATCAGGCTCTGGTTTGGCTGAGTTCATTGCACTGTTTATAAGATCCCGGTTATGGATTGCAGGGAGGAAGGGTTCTGTCCCTCCTTCCGGACCAATGAGGATCACTGCTTTAGCTCCGTGTTTTTCAGCTACCCGGAGTTTAACGGATAATTTTGAGAATTCTCTGCCGAAGGACTTGCCCAGTTTTTTCCAGGCAGCGGAAGTTGTATCAGAATGGCCGGGGAATCCTGCTGCAATAAGGACGATACGGTCCCTGACATCAATGCCACGGTAATCATCATAACCTTTCCCCGGGGCTTCAATACCGTAACCGGCAAATACCAGTGATGCCTCTTCCTTTAAGCTGAAGGGAACCGGGCTGGTCTCAAAATCGACGCCGGGAACGAATTGAAGAACCGATTCTCCTTCCGGCGACGCCTTGATAAGGGCAAGAGAAGATTTCTCAACCCGGTAACGGATCAGTTCAAAATCCTGGAAATAGGAACGGTTGAAGGGTTGGTTTGTTCGGTGCTCTTTGATATTACCGGTATCACCGTATGGCAGCAGTCCGTTGAGCTGCATCAGGGAGGCAATGAAATCAGCTGCCATGAACCCACCGCGGGTATCGGCTTCGCGCCCTTCCATCCAGTCGGATGAGAGAAATGACTGGATCCCTGTAAAATCATTCACCGAAGGCGGCGGCACAGAATGGGTTTCCGTTTGTGACCGAAGGATACTGGCAGTCAATAGAAAAACCAGGGTGCATAAAACGAATCTTCTCATAATGAAGCAGGCAAGTTTAAATTAAATAAAAATATTTTCACTTTATCACCCTTGCACAATATTGCCCATCGCCATCAGGTAAATAATATTGAACCCATCATCAACCAGTAGCAAGTCTGCATCGCCACCTTCCCGGATATGACCTTTCCGTTTTAACTTAAGGATATCGGCAGGGTTGGAAGTGGCAACTTTTAAAGCGGTTTCCAGGGGGATTTTATCCTCCATCACAGATTCCTTGATCTCCCTCAGAATGGATGACGGCAAACCCATATCAATCTTGATCAGCCTTCCTTCCGCATCGAAACTGGGAAGCGAACCACAGCCATCGGATGTGAATGTGATATGATCGTCAGGGACACCTGCTTCAAGCAGCTGTTTTAGCGCCACTGATGGTTTTATCTCTACATCCTTATCGTAAGGATAAGAGCTTGTGGTGATATCCACATAGCCCTTTTTCCCGTATTCCCTGGAATCTTCAAATATGTATGGGTTACGGTTGCAATGGGTCGGCACGAACTGCCGGTATCCCATCTCGGTGCTGGCGACCACTTCATGGAGGGGACGAAATGGGTCCTTGGCATCTCCCATGTGTACATTAACAATGCCGGCCTTTCCGCCAATCATGCCTGCCACGCGGGCCTGGGCTGTGATGCGGGCCAGTTCTGCAACCGAAGGGACCGAAGAACGGTGGTCGGAGATGGCAATCTCGCCAACCCCGATGATCTCTTCGAACAGGGCAATGTCTTTTCCGATATCGCCTGTAATTGTAGGGGTGGGAACCTGGTATGCCCCGGTATACATCCAGGCGGAAACACCCAGTGCCCGCAGGGATTTGACTTTCATCAGCACGCTTTCCACTGTTCGGGTGATGCCATCCGTACCAAGGCATCCAATCACGGTAGTGACACCGCCCTCAAACATCATGTTTAGCTGGAGTTCAGGCATCCTGCTTGCCGGCCCGCCTTCACCGCCCCCTCCTGTAATATGCACATGGCTGTCGATGAACCCGGGAACAATCCGGAGTCCTTTACAGTCAATGACGTTCACATCCGCTCCCGCGGGAGGTTCCAGGTGATCATTTATGGCAAGGATGATATGTCCGCCAGTCAGGATATCTTTCTTTCCGAAGTGATCCGGACCATAGACCTGTGCATTTTTCAGGAGTGTCAGCATAATCTTGGATTTTAACAGGCAAAGTTGAGAAAAATTAATTTTTAATTTATTCAGTTTTTAACAAATTTAATATATTAGCAATTAATTATTCCTGCCAGACAATTAAATCATTTAACGAAAGAGTATGGTAAGACCTTTACTTGTACTATCCCTCTTTTTTCTTGTCATCGAATCCATGGGACAGTCAGCCCCGAAAGGGAACCTTGTAATCGTTGGGGGGGGGCTGGAAGCTGACAACAAAAGTATCTACGAGCAGTTGATCGCTTTTGCGGGAGGAAAGGAAAAAGCCACATTTGCCGTGATTCCCTCAGCCAGTGGCGTCCCCATGCAGTCATACGCAAGTTTCAGGAACATCCTGATTTCTTACGGGCTAAATCCTGAAAACATTCACCTCGTGAATGTGGCCATGATCGATGATGACAGTACCAAGGATGTAAATGAATCGGAGTGGAAGGATAACGGGAATGATACGCGGTTAGCCAGAATCATAAGCAAATGTTCGGCAGTCTGGTTTACCGGTGGTGACCAGATGCGGACCCTGAAAACACTCTACCGCCCCGATGGAAGTCAGACACCTGTTCTCAGGGCAGTGTGGGATGTATATCGTTCGGGTGGGGTGATTGGCGGGAGCAGTGCAGGTGCCGCGATCATGAGCGAGGTCATGATCGGGGGCGGGACCGGTATTGCAGCTTTGTGCCATGGTATTATCAGGGGCTACCAGGGGAATGATTTTCCGGAAGATACGGGGGTGCTGGTCATGAGCGGGCTTGGATTTTTCCCTTGCGGGCTGGTCGATCAGCATTTTAATGCCAGGCCCCGTCTCGGTAGGCTGGCATTGGCCCTGATGGATGCAAAAAAAGAGTTCAGCCTGGGTTTTGGTGTTGATGAAAACACTGCCCTGATATACAACAGCCAGAAAAACATGATCAGCGTTGCCGGCGCTTCCGGGGTCACCATTCTCAATGCTTCCGGAGCCCGTATCTCTTATGTCCAGGACATACCCTTTATCGAGAACCTTTCATTATCCTATCTTGAAGAAGGCGATTCCTATGATCCTGCAACCGGGAACATACTACCGGCTACCGGAAGGCAATCCCTGAAAGGCAAAGAGCATCATCATGGTCACCCTCCCGATCAGGCAGGGATCTTATCCGGGAACCAGGTCTCCTTGCGTGATCTCATCACTGCTCACCTGATTGATAACAAAGAAACAGATACCGTTCAGAATGTCTCCTTTGTCAGCAATACTTCAGGGTTCCTGCTCACCTTGCGCAAAACCCCTTTGTCTGAAGGATTTTATTCCGTCAGTCCTCCTCAGCAGGATCATTTTACAGTTACCCGGATCCTGATGGATATCACTCCTGTAACTATCAGCCTGACTCCATTAAACAATAAATACTAACCAATTTTTAACCCATGAAAAAACCTTACTGTTTATTATTATTGTTTTGGGTACTATTCCAGCAGCTGGTTGCACAGGACATTCCTGTGAGTGGAAGGATTCATTCCTCTGATGATAATTCACCACTTCCGGGTGTTACCATTCTTGTCAAAGGGACCACGAAAGGAACCACTTCCGACATCAACGGTAAGTATTCACTCCTGGCCCCCGGAAAAGGGATTCTGGTATTTTCGTACATCGGAATGCAGACCCAGGAAATTGATGTCAACGGGCACACGGTCATCAATGTTAAAATGGCTGACCAGGACATTCCTCTCGGCGAGGTAGTGGTTGTCGGATACAGCACATCCAGCAAAAAACTGATATCCGGGTCCATTGAACTGGTGAATGAGGATGAGATCAAGAACATCCCCATCCGCACCATTGATGGGGTTTTGCTTGGACAAACCGCCGGGCTTACCGTTGTACCTCAGTCGGGGACGCCCGGGGGGCAGAATATGATCAAGCTCAGGGGGGGCAGTTCCATTAATGCCAGCAATCAACCCCTGATGGTTGTCGATGGAATACCCGCGATTACCGGGGAATATTCGCAAATCGGAATGAGCGGTCAGGAACTTAATGCCATGACCGACCTCAACCCCAACGATATCGAATCAATGACCATCCTTAAAGACGCCTCCGCAACATCCATGTACGGTGCCCGTGCTTCCAACGGGGTTATCCTGATCACGACAAAAAAGGGTGCCCGCGGAAAGACAGACGTTTCGCTTAACACGAGTTACGGATGGCAAACGCTTCCCAAAGAACGGATCATCCCCATGATGAACGCCGATCAATGGAATGAATATAAAGGAACCAATGTCCAGGGGATCAATACCGACTGGATGAAGGAGATCCTGAAGGTGGCCCCCACCTCAAATACAGAACTTTCGGTCAGCAGCGGAAATGATAAATTCCGGCTGTTCATCTCCGGAAGTTATTATGACCAGGATGGTGTTGTAAAGGGAACTTCCTACAAACGTTACAACGGCCGTCTTAACGCAGATTATAAAATCCTTCCCAACCTGACTGTCGGTGGAGGTGTGGGAATTACCTACGCGAAAAACGCCAGGGTGGAAGGGGATGCAACCCTCTACGGTCCCCTGCCGAATGCCATGTCAATACCTGCCATTTACCCGGTTTACAATCCTGACGGAACCTATAATGAAGACGGTCCCTATGCAAACCCGGTCGCCATTTATGAAAACTCAGTGAACATGGCCTATACGAACCGCACCGGTGGCAATGCGTATGTTGAATATAAATTCCTGGATGGATTTACGTTTACATCGAAATTCGGGGTTGACATTTACAATCTCAGAGAGCATAGTTACGATCCGACAACCACCCGCCAGGGGGCCAAGTACAATGGCCTGGGCATCGAAGGAACCAATTATGCCAGTAACGTCACGACAAACAATGTTCTCCAGTATATCAAGCAGATCAAGGAGAAACACAACATTGACTTCCTTGTCGGTTACAGCTTTGAGAAATATGCAAACCGGACAACCTATATCGAAGGCATTAATTTTCCGAACGACAACCTCCAGTATATCACTTCGGCAGGCACCATCCGGGCAGCTTCTGCAACCGCCCTCGACCGGGTTCTCAATTCTTACTTTGGACAACTGAAGTACAATTACAAGTTCAAATATATCTGCAGCGTCACTGCAAGAGCCGACGGTTCCTCGAAATTCGGGGCCAACAATCATTATGGATATTTTCCGGCAGGTTCTTTTGCCTGGCGTATGACGGAAGAACCATTCATGAAGAAGGCAAAATGGATCAATGAAATAAAGCTCAGGGCCAGTTACGGCCTTACCGGCAATGACGGGATCGGGGATTTTGCCTCGCTGGGGCTCTACAGTGGCGGGTACAATTATGGCGGTAAGTCAGGGATTGCTCCCATACAGTTGCCCAATCCCGACCTGAAATGGGAATCAACCACCCAGACCGGTCTGGGTCTTGATGTTTCGGTACTCAAAAACAGGATCAACCTTACGTTTGATGTTTACTACAACCATACCAAAGACCTTCTTCTTCAGAGACCCATCCCCGCATCATCCGGTTATTACACCATCTCGTCCAACATCGGCCAGCTGGAGAACAAAGGGTTGGAGGTCATGCTTAATACCGTTAACATCGATAAGGAATTTAAATGGACTACCTCATTGAACTTTGCTGCTAACCGCAACAAAGTGCTCAGCCTATACAATGATCAGCCGATTGATGACATGGGCCGGGGGGGAAACCGTGTTGAGGTGGGGCAACCCATCGGCATCTTTTACGGCTACAAATGCCTGGGTGTCGACCCTACAACCGGGAGCCTGATATACGAGGACATCAACCACGACGGGATTATCACATCACTGGACCGGACAAAGATCGGTGATCCGAACCCCGACTGGACCATGGGAGTGACCAATGTGTTCAGCTACAAGTCCTTTGAACTTTCTATCTTTCTCCAGGGTGTTTATGGGAACGACGTATTCGATGCAACACTTATCTACCTTGAATCGGGAACCGGTGAAGACAACCAGACAACACGGATGGTTAACCGCTGGAAAAAACCGGGCGACATTACACAGTTCCCCAAAGCGGGCGACTCTTATAAATCATCCAGGTTCATCGAAGACGGATCTTTTCTCAGGGTGAAAAATGTTACGCTGAGCTATAATTTTCAGAAGAAATGGATCAAGCATATCGGCATGAAGTCTGCCAAAATCTATGCCTCCATTCAAAACCTTTACACCTTCACCAATTATTTCGGGATGGACCCTGAAGTAAATTACTATGGAGGTTCCAGCAATATCATTATCGGAACCGACTTCTTCACCTACCCGCAATCGCGCACCTTGCTGGTTGGATTGAACTTTGTTTTTTAACCTTTAATCCTGAAAAAGATGAAAAAATTATCAATTATACTGATCCTGATCGGCCTTACATCAGTTTCCTGTAACAAGTTGCTGGATGTTCAGCCTACAGACTCCATCTCTCTGGAAGAGGCTATCAAGGACAAAGCAGGTGTGGAAAACGCCATTACAGGATCCTACAGTGCATTGCACTCAACGGGTATCTACGGACGCTACCAGGTCATCGTGGAGGATCTTGCTGCCGACAATCTTGTTTGGACCGGGACGACGCAGGATTATTCACAGATCGCCGATAATAATATTGCTGCCGATAATGGCATCATCGACGGGATTTGGACGGCCAACTACGATTGTATCAACCGCGTCAACAATGTTCTCGCAAAGATTCCCGATATTGATATGAGTACGGCAGACAAGAACATGTATACCGGGGATGGTCTTTTTATGAGGGCATTATGTCATTTCAACCTTGTCTGTTTTTTCGGAGGGGTTCCGATCAAGACCCAGCCTACGCTTGACCTCAGCACCATCAACCAGGCCCGTAACACGGTACCCCAGGTCTATCAGCAGATCATTTCTGACCTGTTGAAAGCAGAAGAGCTGCTGCCGTCGACAAGGGCATTGGGGTGGGCCACCTCTTTCAGTGCAACGGCATTACTGGCGAGGGTTTACCTTACCCAATTCCAGCAAACCGGCGATCCATCCATTGCCACCCTCGCCATTGAAAAGGCCGGCAAGGTGATCAATGAAGGAGGCTATTCGCTTTCACCGGATTATCCCGGACTGTTCAACGGGAATACCACCGAGTCTGTTTTTGAAATCGTATCTGATGCACAGAACCGCACACTTCTGGCCCAGTATTTCTATCCCAGGAGCCTTCTGGGGCGGTATGAGGTATCCCCGCCTTCCGACTTCGTACAGAGTTTCCATCTTACAGATACGGTCCGGTTTGAAACTTCCATCACTTTCGATTCAACAAACCTGCCGTTTGGCTACAAATACAAAGACGTCACTGCAGGAACTGACCGGATTTATGTTCTTCGCCTGGCCGAAATGTACCTGATCCGCGCTGAGGCACGTGCCTATTCGAACGGAGCCCTGGAGGATATCAGAAATGATGTGAACATCCTCAGGGCCAGGGCTGGTCTGCCCCCCACCACATCCACTGATTACACCGAACTGAAGCTGGTCATTGAGAATGAACGCAGACACGAATTTGCTTTTGAAAGCCAACGGTGGTCTGACCTTGTCAGGACAAAAAGAGCAACCATCCTCCTGGGGATCGATCAGAACCATACGCTCTTCCCGATCCCGCTCAGCGAGTTACAAACCAATACGCTGATGACACAGAATCCTGGTTATTGATCATTTTTCAATCTGATAAAAGAGAAACCTATGAAAAGAAACCTGTTATATCTCATCTTGATCCTGATCGTCCTGTCACTGGCAGCCGGATGCAAAAAAAAGGATATGGGGACTCCTCCTGCAAGTACCGTGGCCGATTTCAGTTATGTTGCCAACAACGAGGGATACGCACCCTGTGAAGTCACCTTCACTAACCTGTCGCTGAATGCTGTAGGTTATTCCTGGGATTTCGGAAACGGCCAGACCTCAACGGAAGCCAACCCTGTGACCAGTTATTCGAAACCCGGGCTGTACAGTGTCAAGCTGACCTGTACACCGCAAAATCAGGTATATTACAACACAATCAATAAAACCATGGTTGTGAATGTCAAAGATCCGCTTGCCGGCCTGACCAATGTATTTTACTTTACTACCCGGGGTGCAACGTTTGGAAATGGCCACATGGTCGTTATCGATACGGCTGCGCCACTCATTCAGGATTTTGTTGCTACCGACATGGAAAGACCATACGGAATTGCAGTTGATACAGCCCACAGGAAAGTCTATATAAGCGACTATTCCGTCAAGGCTATCTACCGGTTCGATGCCGACGGCAAGAATCCACAGAAAATTCTTGATGCCAATGTTCCCGGTCAGGAGATCGTAGGAGATGCCGAAGCCATTTTCGTTCTCGCCGATAAGATTTACTGGGGCCGGACGGGAGGGATCTACCGGGCCAACCTCGATGGCAGTAATCCCGAAGTCTTTATTAACACAAACGGAAGTCCGCCCGAGTATCCGATTGATATGCAATACGACCCGGCATCGAACAAAATATACCTGGTCAATGATAAAACGGATTACAGCGGGGGATACTGGTCTGTGAACATGGATGGGTCAGGACTTACAGAAATTATTCCGGGCATCGACGGCACCGCAATCGAGATGGATTTCAGGAACGGGAAAACTTACATGGCCCTCTATGCAGCTGCAGGCACAGTAGCTACTGAAAATGGCATCTATATGTGCAACATCGACGGTACAAACGTGGTCAAGATCGGTGATTACGGAACAAAAGCCACCTGGGGGGTAACCATTGACCTTCAGAATAACAAGCTTTTCTGGGGATTTAAGATCTCAAACTCTGGTCCCGACGGGAAGATTATCAGGGCCAACCTGGACGGATCCAACCAGGAAGACTGGCTGACAGGGGTTAGTCCGCATGCCATGACGATTGCCCAGATCAAACTGTAGACAATGCTAAAAAACCGGGAAGAAGATAAACGTCCGTTCATCTTCTTCCCGGTTTTTGTGTGTCAAACATCAGGTGTGTAAATCCACCCTGAAACGATCAACGTGATTATTTATTCACGAACATCTTACTCGACCTGACCTCGTCATTATACCTGAGCGTGTAATAATAAACCCCGGTTGGCAGATCTTGTACACCATACTGAACCATGTGTGAACCTCGTGTTTGGTTTGAACTTACAAGAGTAGCCACTTCATTCCCGATAACATTATAGATCTTCAGGCTTACAAACCCATCACCGGGTAACGTATAGCGGATTGAAGTTGAATTCTTGAACGGATTTGGATAATTCTGCCCGAGGCTGAATTCAGCAGCTGGAGGGACAAGGTTTGAAACAGAGGCAATCACCGACTGATATTTTAATTCTGCTTCCGAGATGTTGGATAACATTGTCTGCTCATCAGCTCCAAGTGCCATTGCATAATACACATTAAAGGATTCCCCCGGAGCTATAACGACCGGAGCCTGCGAAGTAATTGTAACAGGTCCGTCTGCAGTGGGCGAAATATAAACGGGCTGCAGGGATCCAAAATTCATCCAGTTCCAGTAATTGGAGTCTATAGAATAATCTGTAAACCATTCGAATGAATAGAGGGAAGAAAAGGATGCGGAAAGGAGTTTCATCCCCATGTTTTCCACTGCACCTCTGTGAAACCGGATAACACCTGCACCACTGTTGTACGTAACGGTATCGAATCCATACGTCTCATTTATTTCAGGAATAATATCCAATCCTATGGAAGCCGTTATGGCACTCGATTCATTATTCGTGACATTGAATTTGACGACGGTATAACTCCCGGAAGTCCACCCGTAAGCATTGTACTTTACAACTACATTCGGTGGCAGGGAGGAATATGAGTTGTCAACGGAACCGTAAATCTCAAAATCACTCAAGGTAGGGCTGGTGACCAATACCGTTGGGTCAAGTTCGTTTGCATCATTTGTGTAGTCAAATACCTCTGTCGATGAAGTTCCGACAAGGATTGAAGCACGTTGCAGATGCAAGGTGCCGTCTGTTGTGGAAAGCCGGAACCTGCCATACTGGCTTACTCCGACCTCCAGAGCCCCCGTATTAAAAGTAGCCTGGGAGTAACTTTCAGTAATGCAAAGCAAGGTTACTGCAAGAAATAGTAAAGTTCTTTTCATAGGGTTTAAGTTTTAGGTTTGACTTCTGATAATTCAAAGATATTAATAAATTCTGCTTTTGTTATCACGTATTGGGTAAAATTTTTTACGAAAGCTTTAAAGATAACTGTTTGCTGAGAATTTGTAATGCCGGGGTCCTGTCCATTCAGGGAATTCCGCTGAGCCAGGTTTCTTTTTTGTTTTCAGCGCCGAAACAAAGGATTATTGAAAATTTAGCGGCAAAAAAGTGACAAAAAGAAAAATAAAAATATATTTGCAGATTCTCGCTTCACACCCTTAAGAAGTTTTTCAATGGAAAAGAAAAAGATCCCGCACACGTTGATCATTGTCTCCCTCATTCTTTTACTTTTTCTTATCCTGACATGGATCATTCCGGCAGGGCAGTTTGATCGCCACGACTATCACGGACGCCAGGTTGTTGTTCCCGGGACATACCACCAGACAGAACAACAGCCGCAAGGGCTGATGGCCCTGCTTACGGCTCCGATCAAGGGGATGATATCGGCATCACAGATCATCGCTTTTGTATTGCTAATCGGTGGCGCTTTCGGGATCCTTAACAAGACCGGGGCGATCAATGCCGGATTATCGAGCATCCTGGAGGCTACACGGAAAAATCCCCGCGTAAAAATATTCGTCATACCCATCATCATGTTCCTCTTTTCACTGGCAGGGGCTTCCTTTGGCATGAGTGAGGAGGTGATGGTTTTTATCCTGATCACCATCCCACTGGCCATGGCCATGGGGTATGATTCCCTTACCGGCGTAGCAATCCCTTTTATCGGGGCAGCCACAGGTTTCGCGGGCGCTTTCAGCAACCCGTTTACCATCGGGATCGCTCAGGGCATTGCAGAGATTCCAATTTTCAGCGGATGGGAATACAGGATCATGGTTTGGATTGTCCTGATGACTGCCGCCATCATCTTTGTCATGCTGTATGCAAGAAAAATTGAAAAGAACCCGGAAAAGAGCCTGGTTTACGAGTTAGACCGTTCACGGGACCTCTCTTCTTATCATTCCTCAGAAGATCTTGTTTTTACACTGAAGAGAAAGCTTGTGCTTATGATCTTTTTTGCAGCGCTGGTCCTTCTCATCGTCGGGGTGAACGTCTGGAACTGGTACATCAATGAGATTTCAGGATTGTTCCTCGCTATGGGCATTCTTGCAGCGCTGTTTTTCCGCCTGCCCTCAAATACAATCATAGGGGCTTTCCTTGACGGTGCTCGTGACATGATGACAGCCGCATTTGTGATTGGCCTGACCCGCGGGATGCTTATTGTCGCAACCGATGGAAAAATTATTGATACCATCCTGAACGGAATTTCAGGAACCATGGGTCATTTTCCGAAGGCGATCTCAGTCCAGATGATGTTCTTTTTCCAGGGATTTATGAATTTCTTTGTGCCGTCGGGATCGGGGCAGGCTGCCCTGACAATGCCCCTGATGTCGCCATTAAGCGATCTCATTGGTATTACCCGTCAAACGGCAGTTCTTGCATACCAGCTGGGCGACGGGTTGTTTACCAATATTTTTCCGACCAGTGGAGTAACCATGGGTGTCCTCGCCATCGGGAAAATCTCCTATGACAAATGGCTCAGGTTTATGTTCCCTTTATCCATCGTATTTCTGATCCTCGGCTGCCTGCTTTTAATTCCACCGGTCCTGTTCTTTGCCTATCATTAAGGAGCTTCCGCTTCGCTTAGCGAAAGAGCAGCCCAGGGGTCTAGACTCATTACCCTCCCGGGTTTGTTTGTAATCACATCCCCGCTTGAAACCCACGGAAGTTCAGGACCTCCGTTTGCCACCCGTGATTGTTCGTCGATTTTTTCTATGAGCTTACCGATATTATTTGCGAATTGCGTATTCTTTGAGGAAATTTGAGTTGCTTTTCTTCAAAACCTGAAAAAATGAAAAAACAACTGCTTTTTGCATTATTCCTGCTGGTAGTTGCCGGCAGCACCTTTGCACAGGGAAGCGCAGACCCCGGTTCTAAACGCATGCGCCCGGCACTGCTCGTGATCGATATCCAGAATGAATTCCTGCCAATGGTACAGGACAAGGAGAAAGAAAACGCCCTTTTCATGATCAACGCCATGATCGGCCTTTTCAGGCAGGAAGGATTCCCGGTGGTAAGGGTCTATCATTCCGATCCGTTGAGGGGCCCGAAAGAGGGAACGGAAGGGTTCAATTTCCCGAAGACTACGATGGTCCTTCCGGAAGATCCCATGGTAATAAAACAGCATGGCAGCGGATTCAAAGAGACCGGTCTTGACAAGATCCTAAAAGACCGGAATGTCAATACGGTCTTCATCACCGGTCTGAGCGCGGTTGGTTGCGCCCTTGCCACCTACATCGAAGCCGGCGACCTTGGCTACAATAACTTCTTTGTGAAAAATTCGCTGATGAGCCACAACAGCGAATACACCCGGCAGATTGAAGATATCTTTGCCGCACTGAATTACGATACCGTCAAGATCATGCTCGAAAATGCGGTGAAGCCGGCAACGGCAGAGTAGTGACCAATGTGCCTTACTGGTATTTGAGGAGAACAACTTTTTCAACCGGGACTGATTCAGGTACCCGGTCGTGAACTCCTTGATTCAGCTGCGTCAGACGTTTCCCGTCAGACGGATCGGAAATGCACCCTGCGAGCAAATCGAATCCATTCTGGAAAGTATAGCGCAACAGGTGAATATCCCTGTTGTCAGGATAGTCAAATCCGTCCTGAAAGAGATCTCTGTACCTTTTCCCGGTTCCTGATCATCCGGCAAAAAAAAAACTGGTATTTTTCTTCTTTAGTCTGGAGATTTAATTTATCTTTGACCGACCGTTCAGTCATAAAGTATGTGTCCGAAAACAAGTGAACAGTGTGAAGAAATCCGGGTGGGTGCACGCAGGAAGATCCTCGATGCTGCCATTGAATGTTTTGCCGCTTCCGGATACCATGCCGTTTCGATCAGCGACCTGGCCCGCCACGCCGGGGTGTCAAAAGGGCTGATGTATAATTATTTCAGCAGCAAGGAGGAATTGCTGAAGACGATTTTCGATGAAGTGATGGCAGAAATGATGGACCTGTTTGATCCTGATCATTCGGGCACAGTGAACAGGGATACCCTCTCCGGATATATCAGCCGGCTGTTTACCCATCTGAAATCAAACCTGACCGTATGGAAAATGTACATGGCAATATTCAGCCAGCCTGCGGTTATGAAGATCCTGGAAGAGGAGATCAGGACTGCCTCGAAGCAACCCCTGGAGATGGCGGAACGCTATTTTAAGGAGCAGGAGTATAAAAATCCGGCGCTGGAGGTTGCTTTCCTCAGCACATTGATCAGCGGAGTTACCTATGAATACATCGCCGATCCTGAAAATTACCCGCTTAACCTGATTAAAAAGCGGATCCTTGGTCTATATCCAAAATCCCCTGACAAAAAGTTAAAGAAATGAAAACACGGATCCTTTTCCTGCTGATGGTAGCAGGACTCAATGCAGCCAATGCCCAGGAGCTGACCGCAACGGAGATCATCCGGAAAGCGGATAACAAGACCCGGGGCCTGTCGAGCCAGGGAACCATGACCATGACGGTGATACGTCCCGACTGGACGCGCACCATCACCATGAAGACCTGGTCAAAAGGCAGGGACTATTCCCTTGTGCTGATCACCGCACCGGCAAAGGACAAGGGACAGGTTTTTTTAAAGATCAGGACGGAAATGTGGAACTGGGTGCCTTCCATCGACAAAACCATCAAGATCCCCCCTTCCATGATGCTGCAATCATGGATGGGATCCGATTTTACAAATGATGACCTCGTAAAGCAGTCATCGATCGTTGTGGATTATACCCATAAGCTGCTGAACAGGGAGAAGGTGAGGGAGATGGAGTGCTACAAGATCGAACTCATCCCTTTGCCGGATGCTGCGGTTGTCTGGGGCAAGGTGATCATGTGGGTCACGGTGAACGGATACGATACCTGGATGGTCGAATATTATGACGAGGACAACAAACTTGTCAATATTTCCAATAATTATGATATCCGGCAGATGGGCGATCGTGAAATCCCGACCCGGCTTGAAATGATCCCTCAAAACAAGAAAGGACAGAAAACCGTGATGCACATCGACGAGATGAAATTCAATACCGGTGTTGACGAGAGTTTCTTTTCCCAGCAGAACATGAAAAAGATAAAGTAAGATGAACAATATCAGGCTTGCATGGCGCAATATCTGGAGAAACAAGAGAAGGACCCTGCTTACGGCCGCATCTGTCTTTCTCGCTATATTCCTGGCATTGATTGTACGGTCGTTGCAGATCGGCTGGTTCGACAACCTCTCCGACATTGTTATTCAATCGTATTCCGGGCACATTCAGATCCATAAGAAAGGATACTGGGACGACCGGGATATCAACAATTCCATGGTGTTCAACGATTCTGTCCTGGCGGTCGTAAAATCCGTAAAAAATGTCGACAAAACCGTTCCCCGACTGGAATATTTTGCACTTTCGTCATTTGGGAAGCAAACAAAAGGGGTGATGCTTGCCGGCACCGATCCCGCCAGGGAAGATGCCCTGACGAAGCTTTCGGCCAAGGTGGTCAGGGGCCGTTACCTTGAACCACGCGGCAAAGGTATCCTGGTTTCCCAGGGGCTTGCCTCCTTCCTGGGACTCACGGCAGGTGATACGCTGGTGTTGATCGGACAGGGATTTCATGGTGTAAGCGCAGCAGGGAAATATCCTGTTACCGGCATCGTTCACTTCCCTTCCCCCGTTCTTGATAACCAGATGGTCTATATGAATCTTCCGGCTGCCCAGGATTTTTTCAGTGCTGATGACAGGATTACATCCCTTTCCGTTACGCTGAAGAATCCGGAAGAGATCAACAGCACACGGGATGCACTTCAGCGCAGGGTTGATGGGGGAAAGTTCGAGGTAATGCGGTGGGATGAGATGATGGTTGAGATCATGCAGCAGCTGAAGGTCAAGACAGCAGGCGGTAAGATCATCATCGCTATACTATATATGATCGTGGGTTTCGGGGTCTTCGGCACCGTGATTATGATGACAAACGAACGAACCAGGGAGTTCGGGGTCATCGTTTCGGTGGGTATGCAAAAAAGCAGGCTGGCGTTTATCCTGGTCCTTGAGATGATCCTCATCGGCCTGACCGGACTTCTTTCAGGAGTGGCGGCGGCGATGCCCATCATGCTCTACTTCAAATTCAACCCGCTTCACCTCTGGGGTAACATGGCCCAGGCATTTATCTCTTATGGCATTGAACCACTGATGCCCCTGGCACTGAAATCCGACTTTATTATTACAAATGTTATCACCGTCATTCTTATTGTTTTTGTAACCTGCATCTATCCTGTACGCAGGATCTTTACACTGAACGTTGCGGAAGCACTTCATAAATAATTTCTGCCATGATCTTTATAATTGCATTCAAGAATGTGTGGAGAAACAAAGTGAGGAGCCTTATCGTTATCGCCTCCATCACCCTTGGCCTGACAGGAGGCATTTTTACTGTTTCCATCATTACAGGGATGGTCGAGCAGAAAATCAGGTCAGGCATAAATAACGAAGTTTCACATATCCAGGTCCACAATCCCGAATTTCTCAAAAATTACGAATCAAAATATGATATCCCCAAAGCGGACAGCATCGCAGGTATAATTTCGAATATCCCTTTGGTAAAAGCCGTCTGTACCCGCTCAAGGATTACCGGAATGGCTGCATCTCCCAATGCAGCAGCCGGGATCCAGATCATGGGTGTTGATCCTGCCCGGGAAAAGAAAGTTTTCAGCCTGTATACAACCATTCCCGACTCATCGGGAGGATATTTCAGCAGCACCCGGAAGAACCAGGTTGTAATCGGAAGAAAGCTGGCCGACAAACTTAAGGTCAGGATGAAGTCGAAAATTGTCCTCCGGTTTCAGGGTTCTGACGGGATCCTTTACGAAGCTGCATTTTCAATAACCGGGATCTTTGCTTCGGCAAATTCTGTTTTCGATGAAACCAATGTATTTGTAAGGAAGAGCGATCTTGACAAGATCATGGGAGGGAATTGCGGCATCCAGGAAATCGCGATGGTCCTCAACGACAACAACAGCATCCCGGCTGTTGAGCAGGCGTTGAAGTCAAAGTTGCCAGGCCTGCTGGTTCAAAACTGGATGAACATCAGGCCCGATATGAGTATGGTCACTTCGGCAATTGCAATCGAGGTTTACGTGATCCTGGGCATCATCTTGTTTGCACTTGCCTTTGGCATTGTAAATACCATGCTGATGATCGTATTCGAACGCACCCGGGAATTGGGTATGCTGATGGCTGTTGGTATGAGTAAATCAAGGGTCTTCAGGATGATCATGCTCGAAACCATTTTCCTGACCCTGATCGGGGGGATCATTGGAATGGTGCTGAGTTCAGCACTCATTGCCCTGTTCAGCCGGCATGGCATTGATCTCTCTGATTTTTCAAAGGGACTCGGGGCTTTCGGATTCGATCCAAAAATCTATCCCTTCATTAAAAAAGAGTTGTACTTCAACCTTTCAATCATGATCGTCCTGACAGGTATTTTATCTGCCGTAGTGCCTGCCAGAAAGGCGCTTAAGCTGAAACCGGTTGAAGCCATCCGCATCGAATAATAAGCGAAACATGAACAGAACGGATAAAATCCAAAAAACCACGGTATGAATATTATTGAAATCACCGGCCTGAGCAAAGTCTACGACGCGAATACCATGCCTGTTTATGCCCTGAATGGCGTGGACCTGGCATTTCAACAGGGGGAGTTCACCTGCATCGTTGGCCCTTCGGGATCGGGGAAAACCACCATGCTTAACATGCTCGGAGGCCTCGATTCTCCAAGCAGCGGCAAGATCATGATCGACAATACGGATATCACGGGGTTAACCTCCAGGCAACTGATCAATTTCAGGCTGAGGAACATTGGCTTCGTGTTCCAGTCGTTTAACCTTATCCCGGTGCTCACTGCCAGAGAAAACGTAGAATTCATCATGCAGCTGCAGGGTGTAAACAAGGACCAGCGGGATCAGCGGACGCTGGAATTACTTGACTCCGTCGGCCTGAATGACAAGATCAATACCCGTCCGAACAAGCTCTCGGGCGGACAGCAGCAGCGGGTTGCTGTTGCCCGGGCCTTGGCGTCAAAGCCCAAGTTCATCCTGGCCGACGAACCCACGGCCAACCTGGATTCAAAATCCGCCGAAATCCTGCTGGAGATCATGGAAAAATTGAACAGGGAAGAGAAGATCACTTTCATTTTTTCCACGCATGATTCAAGAGTCGTTGCCAAGGCAAGAAGAGTGGTCACACTCGAGGACGGAAAGATCCTGAGTGATGTCTCATCAACCCGGCCGGGTTCCTGATGCCCGTTACATCCTGGCCACCGGTCCCTGGATCAGCACCTTCAGCGAATACGATGTTGCGAATGAGGTTGCCCGCCCTCCTGTTGTTTTTCCTTTTCCTTACTGTTCATGCCTGGTCGCAGGATTCGGTTGTTGAAAAAAAAGAACGGAGCTGGTCTTTCAACGGGTATGTGAAGGACATGCAGACGGTGATCATCCATACGATTGAACATCCCTGGGTGACCGATAACCTCATCCACAACCGGAACAATTTCAAATGGAATATTTCGAAAAGTTTTACATTCTGCCTGGAAGAGAGAAACCGTTTTTACTGGGGCGACCTTGTTGCGATAAGTCCCCAGTATGCTGATTTTATTGCCTATGATAACGGCCTGGTCAACCTGTCATGGAACCTGTTCTCCGGGAAATCTTATGTCCTGAACCTGGCAGTCGACCGGCTCTGGCTCGATTATACCCGGAATAACTTCCAGGTTACAGTGGGGAGGCAGAGAATAAACTGGAGCCAGACCTCCGTATGGAACCCCAATGATATTTTCAATACCTACTCCTATTTTGACTTTGATTACGAGGAAAAGCCGGGAAGCGATGCCGTAAGGCTGCAGTATTTCACGAGCCCTTCTTCCAGGGCCGAAATTGCTGTGAAAGCCGACAAGGATAAAAAAGTCACCGCCGCAGGGTTTTACCGTTTCAACCAGTGGAAATATGATTTTCAGGCCATCGGGGGGCTCTATACCCAGAGCGACCTGGTGCTGGGACTCGGATGGGCAGGACAGATCGCGAAAGGCGGGTTCAAGGGAGAGATGAGCATCTTTCAGCCGCTGAAACACTTTGGCGATACGACCGGTGTTTTCCTTTCATCCGTCGAATACGATTATACGTTCAGAAATTCGATCTTTATCCAGTTTGAAGGGTTTTACAATTCAAACCCCACCAATTCATCCAATGTCCTGATTA
Organism: Bacteroidota bacterium; assembly: GCA_026391795.1. Taxonomy (GTDB): domain Bacteria; phylum Bacteroidota; class Bacteroidia; order Bacteroidales; family FEN-979; genus FEN-979. The sequence goes on along the minus strand of JAPLDI010000007.1, from coordinate 97,527 downwards.
ACCAGTTCAACCCCTCATTGCTGAATGCAAAGAATCCCTTCCTGAACGGTTTTTCCATGTTTGCCAGCATCTCTTATCCGGTCACGCCCCTCATCAGGATCGCTTTGTCAGGCATTTACAATCCTGCAAATAAAATGTATTTCATCATTCCTGACTTTACCTTCTCCCTCATGAACAACCTTGATCTTTCCCTGATCGCGCAGACCTTTCAGTCCTATGCTCCGGAAACGGTAGGTTCTTCGCAAACCTCGGTCTTTATCCGGCTGAAGGGTTCTTTTTAAGATTACATCGGCTCGATTTCAAGGATCGTAAAAGAATTGGGCTTTACCGGCGGCCGGGGCCGTTGATTTTCTTTGGTTGGAGCCGGTGTCTCCCCATATTCGGCAACAGGCAGGTAGATCTTGTGTGTCTTAGGGTTCAGCGTAATGGTCCTGGCCCCCTTCTGTGTAGGGAAATTTTCAAGTACTTTAAAAGAATCTTTATTTTCTTCTTTAACTACCGTCATCGTTCCTTCCCCGTTTGAGCTGTACACCCTTTTCAGGACCGGATCATAGGAAACCCCGTCAACCCTGTCGCCGATATCCAGTTTGGCAACCACCGCACCGTTATCCGCATTCAGAACGATCATCAGTTTATTCCCGCAAACAACAAACAACCGGTTTTCCTTGCTGTCGATTGCCAGGCCGCTGGGTTCTTCGCCGGGCGAGACGGACCATGTCTTTTCAACTTTTAAGGTCATCGGGTTGATCTGGCAAACCTCGCTTTTATCTTCAATGTTGACATACACTTTCCCTTTTCCGTCGGTGACCGAAAATTCCGGTTTCCCTGGCAGGTCGATGGTTCCGATCACCTTATTCGTGTTGGGATCGATCACGGTGGAGCTGGAACTTCTTCCGTTGTAGGTAAACACCTTGTGAGAAAAAGGATCATAAAGAATGGCATCGGGGTTATTCCCGGTTACCCTGACCTTCGTGATCACTTCGTTCGTTTTCAGATTAAAGATGGTCACGGATGTGTCACGGCCATTACTGATAAATCCTTTATTGAGATCCCTGGCCAGTGCAATTCCATGAACCCCTTTCGTATCGGGAATCGTCGCGAGAACTTTTTTTGTGGTTACATCCACAACCTGGACGATGGTCCCGTGAGAAACGTATAACCTTGAAGTGGCCTCATCCATCGTCAGGTAATCATAGCCGCCGTCGCCCTCGAGGTGGATCCTGTCTGCGATCCTGTAAGCTGATTTCGCAATTTGTGCAGATGCGCTGCTGATGCCTGCAAACACAAAAATACCCAGAATCAGAATTGATTTTTTCATCGTTTTTTTGTAAAATTACTACATAAAGTCAGCTTTGTGCAGCCTAAGAGATTAAATTATTACTAATAAAGATTAGATCCATCCCGACTGTTTAATTTACCTTTCCCGACTTCCGCAAAACAAATGGTTCACCTGCAGGGATTTGAATTTTTCAATCGGCCGGTTCAGATCGTTCAACCATAAATACAGCGATAGCGATTGCTATCAGAACGATATTGCTTAACCCTATTACTCCCGGCTCCGGGAGATTTTTGGAGAATGCACTGCCAGGTAAGTCATCGGAATTTGCGCCGAAGAAAAACATCAGGAAAATCATAACGGGGATCCTGGTTTCGGGATACAACCGGGCAAATAATATTATTCCAATAAGTTTTCAGGGAAATAAGCAGAAAATGAATTTTCACTATGGAATGTCCGCTGATACCCGGGGAAGATTTTATTTAAAAGAGGATTGAGGAGTCCGGTACTTTAAAAAATACTATTTTCGGATTGTGATTCGTGTTGGATTGAAATGCGCAACAAAATATATTTTTGATCGCTTGCTGGCACTGGTTGCCCTGGTATTCCTGTTTCCGGTGTTATTATCCATTGCACTTGCCATAAAGAGCTCTTCGCATGGACCTGTGTTTTTCAGGCAGATACGGGTTGGCAAGGATCGCCGGCTCTTTTCGATCATTAAATTCAGGACCATGGTGAATAACCAAAGTTTCAATACATTTACTACATCGGAGGATCCCCGGATCACCTCATTGGGAAGATTTCTCAGAAAGTGGAAGCTCGATGAACTCCCTGAATTAGTAAATGTACTGTTGGGTGAAATGAGCTTCGTAGGGCCCCGGCCGGATGTCCCTGGATATGCAGATGTGTTGAAGGGTGAAGAACAGAGAATCCTGTCGTTGAGACCTGGTATTACAGGACCGGCAACACTGAAATATTTTTTCGAGGAAGAGATCCTTGCCGGGGTGAAAGATCCGAAGGAATATAACGATCTTGTAATTTTTCCTGATAAGGTGAAAATAAATATGAAGTATTTGGAAAAGCATTCTTTGATTGTCGATTTGAAAATTATTATCTACACAATTTTAAGAAAGCAGAATTATGAATACTAGGATATTGCTGTCACCTCCCCACATGAGCGGAGGGGAAGAACAATACATCAGGGAGGCTTTCGCCACAAATTGGATCGCCCCGCTTGGACCCAATGTTGACCAGTTTGAACAGGAATTATCGCGATACCTGGCTGGCAACCATGCGGCCGTCCTTAATTCAGGTACTGCTGCAATACACCTCGCATTGATCCTGTCGGGAGTTGGACAGGGGGATGAGGTCATCGTCCCTGATTTTACTTTTTCCGCTACCGTGAACCCGGTCATCTACCAGGGAGCAATGCCGGTAATTGTTGACAGTGAGATGAATTCGTGGAACATGGATCCGCAGCTGCTTGAAGAAGCTATCAACGACAGGTTGAAAAAAAATAAAAAACCAAAGGCCATTCTTGTTGTGGATATCTATGGGATGCCTGCCAGCATGGAAGAAATCGTTGACATAGCGGCAAAATATGATATCCCGCTGATCGAAGATTCCGCTGAAGCTTTAGGGAGTAAATATAACGGGCAACCTTGCAGTACATTTGGTGAAATGGGAATCCTTTCTTTTAATGGAAACAAGATCATTACAACTTCCGGCGGCGGAGCTCTTATCTCAGCAAACCCTTCATATGCAAACCGGGCGAGATTCCTGGCATCACAGGCCAGAGAGGATGCCCTTCACTTTGAACATTTACAAGTCGGATACAATTACAAGATGAGTAATGTGCTGGCAGGGGTTGGGCGCAGCCAGCTGGAGGTCATCGACGACAGGGTGGCAGCCCGCCGTTACAACAATCAGTGTTACCGCAGATTATTGTCAACTATCCGGGGCCTGGTTTTTCAATCGGAGCCAACGGAAAAATATTTTTCTAATTTCTGGCTTACATCGGTTATCTTCAATGAATCCGATGATCGTTTTAACTCCCGGTCGGTCCTCGAAGCACTGAGAGCAGATAACATCGATTCCCGGCCCTTGATGAAACCCATGCACCTGCAGCCGGTCTTTAAAGAATACCCCTCTTACCTGAATGGTGTTTCAGAACATCTCTTCAGCCACGGCTTGTGTTTACCTTCTGGTTCAGGGCTGCTTGATCAGGACATCGAAAGGATATGTGAAAGGGTCCTGTCTGTATGAGGTGTAAAAAGAAAAAGCCATGAAGAACCGGGAACCATGAAGAGGGATATTTTAATATACTTTTCCGGGAAGATCATTCCTGCCCTGGTAAACCTTGCCATCATCGTTCTCGGGATCAGGTTTCTGGGCGGGGAGGAATATGGAAGGTACTCACTCATCTTTTATGCCACAATGCTGGTGTCGACCCTGACGTTCGGATGGATACAGCATAGCATCCTCCGTTTCCTCAGTTCTTACAAAACGGATACGAAAAATGCCCTGAATCACTTTTTCCACCTGATGCTTGCCTCCTCGGGGACAGGTGTTATCATCATGCTCCTTTTAGGACATTTTTATTTTCATCTACCACCATACAGCCTGCTTATCGTGCTTTTCTATACATTCATGTACAATGTTCTCCTGTTTCGCCTTACAGTCTGGCAGGCTGCCATGAAACCTGTAAAATATGCCGTTTTTGAAGGCATCTACAATTTTATCCTCCTGCTTGTACTGTTGTTGCTGATCTATGCTTTTGCCATTCATAAATTCACAATCATTTTTATGGCTATGTCGGCAGGCCTGGTCTTTGCTGAAATCGGCCGCTGGTTATTTATCAATGGAGAAGAAGAAAGACTGGACTACTTTACATTTTTCTTCGACCGGGAATTCACTAAAAAAGCCATGGGTTACGGGTTATCCATCACACTCTGGCTGTTGCTTTCATATCTGATGAATATTGCCGACAGGTACATCATCAAAGAGTATGACACCTATGCGGCGGTTGGGACCTATTCCGCAATCAAAGACCTCTTTTTCAAAATTTCATCATTTTCAACGATTGCGATCCTGCTTTCCTACAACCCGAAGGTGATGGATAGCTGGAATAACGGCCGGAAAAGAGAGGCCGGAAAATACATCCGCGAAGCCCTGATGTTGGAAGGAGTTGTCTTTGGTGTCGTATTTATCCTTTTCCTGGCAACGAAAGACTTCCTTTACACAAAGGTGCTTCACCTGGAGCAAGGAGACCTGCTGCTGGTATCGCTGTCACTGATCGGAAGCGCATTCCTTTGGCAGATTGCCCTTTTCGTTAATAAACCACTGGAACTGTTGTTCAAACAACGGTATATGATCTTCGCCATTCTTTTTTGCATGCTGTTGAACATAGGGCTGAATCTGATTTTTGTGCCTCAATACGGGATTAAAGCGGCTTCCGTTATTTCGTTCATCTCATCGTTGCTTTACGTAATCCTGGTTTTTGGCTTGTCGTTGTTTTTCATAAGCAAGAGGAAGGATCCATGACCAACTGATATGTTTATCTTTACCCTATGGCTGAAAAGATCCTGATCGTCATTATGAATTATTTCAATGAGGAAGAGGTCTGTTCCTTCATCAGGTCACAGGTAATCCCTTATAAAACGGATGAAATGGAAGTACTGGTGGTCATCAATGGTGTGGCAGATCATTCTCTGCTCAACGATATTACCAGAGAATCAGGAGATATAAGTACTGTCGATGCAGGGAAAAACCTGGGTTATCTGCCCGGTGCCCGTTTCGGATTGAACACCTATTTGTCGCGCAGGAAACTGATGCCCGAAGCTGTCATCATCTCCAATACAGATGTTATATTTCCGGATCCGGAAATGTTAAGAAAACTCTCCCTGAAAATTTCGGCAAAGGGATTTGATATCCTGGGACCGGATGTCATATCGTCTTTTGACGGGGAACATATCAATCCCTATCTTCCTCAAAGGATTTCAGAAAGAAAGATGCGGACGATCGCTTTTTTCAGCCGGAATTTCCTTGCCTATTCCGGGTTGCTCCTGATCTCCTTTCTTAAACATTGGGCCGGATATAAAATGAAGGTCAGCGGACAGGTTTCTTCAGAACCTAGTGAAACATATGGGATTCATGGTTCCTTCATGGTTTTCGCAAAGTCCTTTTTTGAAAAGGGAGGTACTCTTGATTACCCTTTTCCACTCTTCGGGGAAGAGATCTTTATCAGTGAAACGGGACGGACCCTGAATCTGAGGACGTTGTTTGATCCCGAACTGAAAGTGATCCATTCTGGCCACAGCACTACAGGTTTCATTAAAAAACCGCGATCCGTAAAGGGCCTGCATGAAGCCTATCTCTACTTGATTAAAACCTTTTACAGCTGATTTTTTTTATTTACCTGAACCCGATGAAAGAGTGATCCCGTTTGTTTCCATACTGGTGCCCTGCTACAATGAAGAAAGGTTCATCGGAACCCTTCTGGAAAACCTGGTTCAGCAGGATTACCCGGGGGATCATCTCGAGATTCTGATTATTGATGGAGGCAGTGCAGACAGCACCCGGGAAATTATCAGCGGGTATGCAGCCAGAGACCCAAAATTTAGATTGCTGGATAATCCTGCACAGTATGTTCCCTTTGCTCTGAATGCCGGGATCAGGCTGGCTCATGGAGAGGTGATCGTCAGAATGGATGCCCATGCTGAGTATCCAACCAATTATGTGTCCCTCCTGGTTCAATCTCTTTTTGAGCTGAAAGCCGACAATGTTGGCGGAACCTGGGTCACCATGCCCGGTGGTCCGGGCTTGAAATCATTAGCAGTTGCCCGGGTACTCTCGTCACCTTTCGGGATAGGAAATGCAGAATACCGCCTGAACGTTAAGAAAATCCGCAGGGTGGATACCGTGCCTTTCGGGTGTTACCTCAAATCTGTTTTTGATAAGATTGGATTTTTTGACGAAGAATTGCTTCGTAACCAGGACATTGAATTTAATGGGAGACTCCTTAAAAATGGCGGGACCATTTATCTTGTTCCCGAAGTCAGGATTATCTATTACGCCCGTGACTCCGTGAAAAAATTATTGAACATGTTTTTTCAGTACAGCATGTTCAGGCCCCTGGTGAATAAAAAGCTTGGGATGGCAATCCAGCCGCGTCAATTCGTTCCTCCTGTCTGGGTCATCTTTTTGCTCGTGATGTTAATCGGCTCCTTTTTTTCAAGAGGTTGTGGTGGGGTCCTTCTGGGAGGTTTGGGGCTTTACTTTATCTGCGATTTAATCTTCTCCATCAGGTCCGCTGTCAATGCGAATAAATGGGGGTTGATGCTGTACCTTCCCTGGATCTTTTTTGTTCTTCATATTACTTATGGTATTGGCTACATCAGGGGACTTATCAACTTCACCCTGCTCAATCGAAAACCCCAGTCGGTCTCTTCCACTAGGTAGATAAAGAATGAAAATTGGAGCATCCCTCTTCTTGAAAATAAAGTTACCCGGAATTTTGCAATGTTATTCTGGATCGTGAATTGCAGGTTTATCCTCCTTGTTTTGTATTTGTGAGACTCAAATTTTTTGAACGTAGTGCTTAAAAATTTGTTAGTCGAACAATCCCCCCGAGTGCTCGGGGGAGGGTATAATACCTCCCGAGAACTCGGGACGGAATGTGGGTCCATGGGCACCGATAAATCGGGTGTCTTTGACTTTCCCTGGGGTTCATACCCGGGGTTTGAGAAAGTGAAAAACCTGAAACAGGTTTATTCAACATTTCCTGAGTGGATTAATTATTTAAATTTTGACCACTGGCTTGACAGGACACAGGCAGGATATTGATATGAAAAGACAAATTGACGTATCTTTACATGCATGAACCAGACCCGATCGAATAAAGGATGCAACGGAGAACCTTTCTTTCAACACTGGCAATGATACCCTTAGCAGGAGCCGCTATGAAACTGAATGAACTGAACCAGCTCGCCTCCTCCTTCAGCAGCACGGAGCAGATGCCTGTGCTGTTTGTCGGGCACGGAAGCCCCATGAATGCCATCGAAGAAAATGAATTCGTGGACGGATGGCGGAGCGTCGGAAAAACACTCCCGAAGCCCAATGCCGTTTTATGCGTTTCGGCCCATTGGGAAACCCGGGGCGTTTTCGTTACCGCAATGGAAAAGCCCAGAACCATTCATGATTTTGGAGGATTCCCTCAGGAATTGTTTGAAGTTCAGTATCCCGCACCGGGAAGTCCCGCACTTGCAGAAGAGGTCAAAGGAATAACAGTGAAGGAGGAAACTGCACTGGATCAGAAATGGGGACTGGATCACGGATGCTGGAGTGTGCTCAGAAGGATGTACCCTGCTGCGGTTATCCCGGTGATCCAGATGAGTCTCGACTACTCCCGGCAGGCTCAGGACCATTATGAAATTGCCCGGCAGCTCCTGCCGCTCCGCAAAAAAGGCATCCTGATCATCGGCAGCGGGAACATGGTACACAACCTGGGGCTGGTTGACTGGGGAAAGATGAACGAACCCGGATTCGGCTATGACTGGGCCATCGAAGCCAATGAGAAGATGAAAAAGTACATCCTTTCGAACGACCATCAACCGCTGATCAATTACCGGGAGCAGGGCAAAGCCTTTGACCTTGCCATCCCTACACCCGAGCATTTTCTGCCCCTTCTCTATGCACTGGCACTGAAGGAGGAAAATGAAAAAATCGGACTCTTTAATGACAAACCCGTCATGGGATCGCTGACGATGACTTCCGTGAAGATCGGGTAAAGTGATTCGGGGAGATCAGATTTTAATTGTAAAGCCGGGTTACTCCGGCTTGTTTTTTATCCCGACGGGAACTTTTGTAAACCTCCCCCATGCGATGAATGCAGCAACCAGCCCGAGGAGCAGCGTAAACGCGACCAGCGGGAATTCGTTTTTTACAAGGTGAAAGATCGACGCCATCAGCATAATGCAGATGATCCCCGAAGCGGCAAGCGGTGTGAGGATGGGCTTGATCCGTAGCAACGAAGGAAGCAATAAACCCAGGGCCCCGAGGAGTTCCGACGCCCCGATAAAACGAACCAGCCATGCCGGGATCTCCCCTGTCCAGGGAAGCGAGGCCGACAGTTGCGCAATGGGTGTGGTTGTTTTCATATACCCGGCTATGATGAACATACAGGCTAAGATCACCTGGGCGGCCCAAAGCGTAACATTCAGGATTTTTGAATTTGAGTTGTTCTCCATTGGTGTGCGTTTAATTGTGATAAAGATAATAATAAACGGCTGCAAATAATCGCACATGTGTGCGGATAGTTTAAATTTATTCGCTGAAACAAAAAGAGTTGCATTTCCCGGTGAAATATTTTCGCAGGTTTCTAATTGTAATGTGCTGGATTCCAGCTGCTAATTTTCCATGAACGAAAGATGTCCCTTTTCAGGCTTTTCTGGCATATCATTTGCCGGAAGACCGTTGCTGCAGTTGAGCCACATGATTTTCAATTTTGCCTGGCAACAGAATACAATCCGGATAGAACGGGTTTGATGATCAGGAACGGAAATTTCCAGGAGTGTAAATTTCAGTCATGAAAACCGGTTCCTGTTATTCCTGATTCAGATTCAGGGCTGACGGCATAACAGATGGTTGGATTAGAAAATATCAGAACCTTACAATTTCACAAGACTAACAAAAGGAAAATGAAGAAACAAATTTTACTTTTTTCAATTATTTGCGCAGCCACGTTGACCTCTTTCGCTCAGTTTACCTTTGTAGCGGTGTCGGACCTGCACATTTCTGACACGATTGCCGAAAACAGTGATGTTAATGCGCAATACTTCCGGTGTGCAATGAAAGAGTTTGAAGCACTACAGCCTAAACCGGCATTTGTTGTTGTCAGCGGGGATATTTCGAACGTGGGAAATATAGGACCCGATGGAATGTATACGACACTTACGCAATACTTATTTCCACCAGTCCAGACCAACCCTGGCATCGGCACATATTTTATTGACTCTGCCCTGACAATTCCTGTTTATTTTACACCCGGGAATCACGAATACTGGACGGGCTTCCTGGGAAACGGAGAGCCCATCTCGAATGACACACTCACCTATTATGTAAAAAACATTTCGCCGAATACAGATTATGTGATCGCAACCAGCCTGGCCGTGGTTGTGGTTTTGCGGTCAGGTTCCGACGGCCCTTATGGTATTCCTCCCAATCCGCAAAATATTGAAGGAACCGGACTCTCCGATACACAAATCAACTGGCTCAGAAACGTGTTGATCAGCAACAGCAGCAAAAGAAAAATTATTGTTTTCCACCATCCTGCTGTGAATGTCGCCGGAACCAACTCGGATGGCACACCCTATACCGGTGAAATCCTGGATACCGCCGATAATTCTATCCTGAATAACAGGACCCGTTTCCTGAACATCTGCGATTCAAATCATGTCGATCTTGTACTCAACGGCCATGAACATCAGAATGTGGTCGCCAAAAGAAATGGACAGGTTGTTGATGAAAACTGGCCCGACTCCACACGCTATGTCCAGACTGCGGCTGCATTTAACCGTTCTTACCGCATCATCAGCGTTGATCCGTTGTTTGTAACGGTAGGTCTTCCCATGCGAAGCTGTGGTGCAATCTTTGGAGTAAAGGAGACAACCCATTCATCCCTCCTCTCAGTTTTTCCAAATCCGGCAACGGATAACATTACGATTGAATGCAACCAGAAAGCCACCCTGGAGATTTTGAACATACAGGGCCAGATTCTTAAAACAATCAATAGCGAAAGCCTGAAGACGATTTTTGATATGACTGATTTATCTGCTGGGGTATACATTGTAAAGGCTAAGACTGAATATGACATTGTCATTGGAAAATTTGTAAAACAATAAATTCTAAACCATGAAGAGAAAAAACAGAATCTGGATTTACTCAATCTTGCTAATGGGGTTTGTTGTGCTGTTTAGCCATGGCTGCAAAAAAAATGACAATACAACCGTGGGTTCAACAACCACAGATTATTCATTGTCTTCGCACTGGCTGTCACTGCCTGTGACCATTTACAAAGCGGATGTCTTCTACCTGTATCCAACAACATCCTGGACAAAGAACAATTCCACTCCCATGATTTGTGCGATTGACGACTCACTCATGATGGCAGGGGCAGCATCGGCCTTCGCGCGGCAAGCTACTGCTTTTGACACCGCAGCCAATGTTTACGCACCCTACTACCGTCAGGACAACTCCTCGCCGGAAAACCGGTTAAACGTAATTGCAGGAATTCCCACAACGGATGCAACAGCAGCTTTCGATTACTATATCAGGCATTTCAATGAGGGACGACCGTTTATTTTAGCCGGACATTCACAAGGGGCAAATATTGTATGCAACCTGTTATCAGGATACCTGAAATCGAATCCCCAGGTTTATTCGAGAATGATTGCTGCCTATGTTATCGGCGGTCCTGTTACAAACGCATTTCTTCAGGCTAATCCTCATCTGAAATTTGCCACCGGGCCTGATGATCTTGGGGTGATTATTTCATACAACACGGAAGCAAATGATTTTACCGGAGTGAATCCTGTAATCTATGGGGAAGTGGGCCTTGTGATCAATCCGATCACCTGGACGCGGGGCGAAACCTTAGCAGACACCTCACAAGGCCTGGGATCACTCTTCCCGGATAAAACAGGCGTATGGGTGAGAATTCCCCAATACGCTGATGCACGTGTCGATACCGTAAAGGGAGTATTGGTTTGTACAACTGCCGATGAATCGAGAATAGCCATATTGGATTCACTCAGCGGGTTTCCAAAAGGGGTTTACCATAGCTTTGATTATCCTTTTTACTATTACAATATCAGGCAAAATGCTGCAAACAGAATTCAACGATGGACCAGTAAATAAACATCAGTTACCGGATTCCAGGAATCACCTTTGCAGGGTCTGGCCATTTCATTGCTGTCAAGCCTTAATTTTCATTCTTCCGTATCTCTTCCGTACCGTCCTTGTGTAGCGCAAACCTTCCTTTATCACGGGGATAAACGGGACTGTTCGTCGGCCAGGGCCACCCGCCGAACGAGGTCTTCCGGAAATCCTGGAATGCCTGCTGAATTTCAGCCTCTGTGTTCATGACAAACGGGCCGTACTGAACAACCGGATCCGGAATGGGTTTTCCCTGCAACAAGACCAGGTTGCCCGCGGAATTGCCGTTCACAATGACTGCTTCTGAACTCCCCCTTAATTCGATTGCCTGCCCGGAGCTGACTTCAGTGCCATTGACCGTAAGGGAAGAGCCTTCATAGAAATACAGGGTCCGGTTCACCAGCCCTCCTGCTGCCGGAATCCTCCATTCGGCGCCTTCCTCCATCCGGATGGTCCAGATGGCGACTTCGTTTCGGGGATCGGCAGCCCAGGAATCAGGTGCGGGGGAAAGGGCAGTAACACCCGCGATATTGCCGGCAATGACGTTGACAGATACCTGTTTTCCCCGGTCATCTTTGAAAGTATAAACCGGAATATCTTCCGACCAGAGCATCTTGAAATGGGGCTCTGCAAACTTTTTTGTTTTCGGCAGGTTCAGCCAGATCTGGAATAATTCCGCCGGGTTTTCCTTATCCTCGTTCAGCAGCGGGAACATCTCGCTGTGTTGCAAACCGGCCCCGGCCGTCATCCACTGAACATCGCCCCGGCCATATCTTCCGGCCTGTCCGTGCGAATCGGCATGATCGACGAAGCCGGTCCTCACAATGGTGACGGTTTCAAATCCGCGGTGGGGATGTACCGGAAACCCGGGGATCCTTTCGCCATGATACATCCGCCAGCCGTCTTTGAGTGTAAAGTCTTCACCGATGTTCCTCCCTTTCAGCGAATCCTTCGGCCCCATCTCTTCATTTCCGGCCGGGTAATGGTCGAGGTGATGGGCGAAAAAAAGGAACGGATTTCCTACCGGCCACATGAAACCGAGTGGTTTTATCGAGATGATTGCGTTTTTTTCCATGATGCTAAAGTTTAATCGTGTGACTCCGGCCGCTTTCAGGTGCACCTGTCTTTGGCAAAAGTCAGTTCTGTTTTCAGGAATACAAAGATAGGTCACTTCCGGCCGCGGGGAAATGTAAAAATTGAGGTATGTGTGGTACAAATCAATGCACCTTGCGAATCGTAATTCTTCTTACTGATCTTTAACGCACCGGACCGAAAAACCATTCTGTTTGTTATAGTAGTAGCGTCCGGATACAGGGAAGTTATAATAGATGTTGCGGAACCACGCATACGTTGCATCAACCTCCGTCGTGCTCCACCAGTCAGCGTCATTTCCCATCTGGCGAAAGGACCCATTGTCGGTGTAGCGGTAACCGCCGGGAATGGCTGTAAACCCGCTTTCATTCGTTGCGCCCGTATTTGGACTGTTCCAGTGCGCAGTGCCGGTTTCCTTCATCTTTCCTCCGGCCACATCTTCTTTTCCCAGGAAGGATATCAATGTACTCCATTCGTCATCGGCGGGAACATGCCAGCCCTTTGGTGCTATAATACGGCTGTCGGAAACTGCGAACCAGTTGTACATTTTTCCGTAAACAGAATCATTGGAATCATTATTGTTGTACCAGCACCAGGCGCCGGTTGTCAGCCGTCCCCATGCTGTTGTGTCCCTGATATTGGGTATTTCATCGCCATTACGGTAATGAGTGACTTTCAGGTTTTCAACCATCCATGTCTGGGATACTATCTTCAGGGTACTGTAAATATTTCCGTCAACATCCTTAACCGTGCCCGTGGAGTTATGAAACAGTATATTGTCCTTTTCTGAATCGGCGGCTTTATAATGAGATGACTCCTGGCTGTAAACGTACAGGGTGTTGTCTTTTTCATTGGTATTAAAAGGGCTTTGTGCTTTCAGGGCGATAATACCGGTAATAAAGAACAGCAACCCTGCCACGATCGGATAATGATTTTTCATTGGGGACCTTTCATAAGGATTTAATGTTGTACTTACAAAGATTCACTGGAAGGATCTTTTATGCAAATCTGTTCTGTGAAATGCGGGATTTGAAAGATAAAAGCAAGATCCTTATGGGTAAAAAATTGATGAAACCCGGAGGCTGAAAGATTGAAATTGTTTCAAAGATGGCATCATTTTTGCAGAAAAATGGCAGTTTAACAAATAGCAAACCCGGGCAAAGAGTGACATTTATTTAAAGAAAAAGCGGATTAAATAACTTCGGAAAATGGCTCGCAACAATGGAAATATCTTGACCCATTCCTACAGTGGCAAACTGGGCACCGTAGTCCTTCAGAAGGACGGGGTGATGCGGTCGCTTCCCGATGTATCGAAACGTGTCCTTTCCGGGGAACAGATAAAACACCTCATTCGGTTTAAACAGGCCAAGGAATATGCGCGCCGGGTGCTGGCCGACCCTTTGCTCAGGGCTCAATATGAAGAGCCTCTCAGGAAATGGAAAAGGAAAAAACCCAACATTGGGATCTACCAGCTGGCCATCAAGGATTTTATGAAACCCCCGAAGATCACTGGTGTTGAGATTGAACGTGGCCCCAGAGGACGGGAAGTTACACTCATAATCCAGGCAACCGATGTTATCATGGTGGCAGGAGTATCCGTCTGTATTCTGTCCTCCAGTGGAAAAATACTGGAACAAGGAGAAGCCACGGAAAGAAATCCCCAGTTTGGTTTCCAGTATCTTGTGAAAGATCCTTCGTTGTTGAAAAAGGATTCCATTCTTCGCGTCAGCGTTTGGGATATGCCGGGAATCGTGACCGAACGGGATGTTGACCCCGCCCTGAATTGATCCTGCCCTTCCTTTTCGTCTAACCCTCCTCTAAGTCTCCTCTAAGTCTTGTCTAAGTTGCAAAGGTTTCTCCTATAGGGATCCTTCGTTATCCGTTTAAGAGAGCAGGCCGGTCTGAAAGGCCGTCGCCCGCATCAATTTATTATTTAGAATAAATTTAAATTGTGATGTATCTTTGTGGCCTAAACTGATATAAAAAAGATACGGATATGCCAAAATACCTGATAGAAAGGGAAATACCCGGTGCGGGAAAGTTCTCTGCCGAACAGCTGCAAGCCATTTCTCAGACATCCTGCGGGGTTTTGATCAATATGGGCCCCCGGATACAGTGGGTACAAAGCTATGTGACAACAGATAAAATCTATTGTATATACATTGCGCCCAACAAGGAAATGATCCTGGAGCATGCCAGTAAAAGCGGCTTCCCCGCGAACGTGGTAACGGAAGTATCCGGAATTATCGACCCTGCCACAGCCGGGTAGGGTCAGTCCTGTTTGTGAAGATCATTTTTATTTGCTTTGTCCCGGCTCAACCCTTGCCTTGATTCCTCCCATGACATTGAGCGGGGTCTCCGTAATGACCATGTTGTAAAGCCACGAAGGGATGCTTCCCCCGGGATCGACAAAACCTTCAAGAACGGCGTGAACGTTGTTGTCGTCGATCGCAGTGAGTGTCCATTTCTGCCAGTAGTTTTTGATCCTGACGATCCCTTTTTGCTCGGGAACGGCTCCCGGCAGCGGCTTTGAAGAAACAACCTTTTCCCTCTTCAGCGTGTCGTAAGTAATGAACGCTTCCACACAGAGGTCCCTGTCGTTCAGGGGCCATGGAAGATCATACACAAGATAATATTTGGCGTGTTTGCCCGGCTCGGCTTCAATCACCCGGAGATCCTTCACGTTCTTGTCCCACCAGTTGAAATTTTTAACATTGCCGATGTAGAGGCTGAGTTTTTCCATGCTGGCATGGAACACGGTTTCGCCCTTAAAACATTTAAAGGTTGAGTTTTCGGGTGTACGAGTATAAATTTTAATTCCTTCCTTTTCCTTTATGAAGACCCATTGCTGGGCTTTCAGGTTCAGGCTGCTGACCAGGAAAAGTAACAGAAGGGGAGATTGGCGGAGGGATATCATTCAGGGATAGTTTGTTTTTACTTATCCCCTCATCCCCGGCGCCCCTTCTCCTGAAGGAGAAGGGGATGGGGGTTGAGGGGTATAATTTGTTCCATGTCTGTTGAAACACGCAGATCGTCAAAATTACTAAATTATGGATGACCTGACAACATCCCCGATAACCTGCGTTGTGAAGAAGTTCATCCCTTTTTCTTTGTGCAGTTCATTCTTCAGGTGGAAACCCGCCGGATCCGAACACGTTTGATCCTCCGAGCAAACAAATGCACAATAGCCCGGATCGATATCAATTTCATGGAAAAAGAGGGCGGACAAAGGTTTGTTGTTTTTGTAAGCCAGAATCCGGGGTCCTGAAAAATCAATGGTAACCGACTTCAGTCCTTCAAAAATCCCATTCCCTGTTTGTTTAATATAACTTTCCTTCGCAGTCCAGATACGGTAAAACCATTTTTGCCGTAACTCTTCCGGCAAATTTGAATAGCATGCAAATTCTTTCTCCGACATAAAGACTTCCGCGATTTTGCCAGGCTCTTTCAAAGTGCGGATCTCTTCAATGTCGATCCCTGCCTCACTGGATGAAATAACGGCAACGGCATAATTTCCGGAGTGTGAAAGGTTGAAATGAATTCCTTTGATGCCGGCCAGAATGGGTTTGCCATGGCGTTGAGAAAGAAAAGTAACCGATGAGGGATCGCAGCGGAGTTTTTTTGCCAGCGTTGTCCTTAACACCAAATCACCGGCCAGCATCCTTTTCCGGTCATCCTGACGATGAAGTGAATGATACCGTTCGAGTTTTTCGGACGAAAGTCCATTCAGATGTCCTGGCATTTCAGGCAGGGGCATCTCCGCATCGATCCTCGTATAAACGACTTCGGTCATCTATCGTTGCCTTAACTCATATTCACAAACAGGTCTGTCAGCCGGCTCACCCGTTCGGCCAGGATCCGTATCAGGGAGGCACTTAATGCGGGCGATTCAATGACCAGTTGTTTAAAATCTTCGGTCCTGAATGCATACACGTGCACATCCCCAAGAATTGCTTCGGCGTTATTGGAGGAGTGTTTTTCCTGGAAGAGCTGGTCAGACCCCAGGAAATCGCCTTTACCGGCAACCATGACTGTTCCCAGCCATCCCGATTTTGAATGCCGGCTGATCTCGACCGTTCCCCTTGTAATGATAAAAAAGTAGGGATTGGGTTCTCCTTCCCATAAGATTTCGCTGTCGGAAGGATAATGCTGCTGGATGGCAAGTTTCGCCAGCCGCTCAACATCGGGTATGCCCAGGGTGTTGAACAGGGTGATCTCCCTGAATTGGCCGATCCGATCCTTCAATGCTTCAATGATCAGGCTGTTCATCTGCTGAACCTTCAGCCTGGGCCAGCGAAATCCGGTTTTTTTCAGGATGTAGTCCGTCTTGTTACTTAACGGTTTGAACAGGGTGGTTTCCCCACCGGACGGCTCCTCCTCAAGCCAGCCATAATGCAACAGTATGGCTTCGATCGACGGACGGAATTCTTCCACCGTGTAGTTTTCAATCAGCTGGTCGATAAACTGGGTAAAACGTATTTTCCGGATCCTCAGATCCAGTTCAGGCGCTGTCAGGATCTCCGACTGCTTTACGATTTGTGAATTTTTAATATGAAAAGTTTCGTTTTGCAGCGATTCCCGGTTGAAAAGATGCAGGATGGCCCTGCTTACCTGGTCAACAAAGGAGAACTCGACCTCATCCAGCTTGTCGGGAATAAATCCCAGGTTGACAAAACTGCGGACAACATGAAAAAATGCATTGTCGCCGAGGTTCTCCTGCGAACGGCCGGTTTTGGAATCGAAGGTGATATTCCCGATCCGGTAGATGTTGGCCATCAATCCTCCGGCTCGGGCAGCATTCAGTTTTTTTTCAGCCTCCAGTTTGGTGACGAGGTAATGGAGATCGGATTTCTGTCCTGAATCCAGATCATATTCCGTATAGAGATTGATCTGTTTGCCCGGGATATTTCCCATTCCCACGGAGAGGGTTGAAATATGATGAAAATCTTTTTTCCGTCCGGTGCCGGCAAATGCGATCAGGTTCTCTACCGGCTTCACGTTGCTGTTGAAAAACTCTTCAGATTGCCCATAGTGTTTGACGAGCGCTGCAGAATGAATGATGCAGTCAATCTTTCCGGCAAGGTCATCGTAAACTTCCTTCGGAAATCCGAGCATTTCGGAGGAGAGGTCGCCCCGTACAACATGGATCCTCTCCCTGAAAAGAGGATAAAATTGTTCACCGAAGTAGAAACCGGTTTTTTCCCGGATTCTTTCGGCGGCCTCCTCTTCACTGCCGGCCCTGACAGGAAGGTAGATCTCAGATCCCGGCAAGGTCAGCAGGTCGCGCAACAGGTAAGCGCCCAGGAACCCGGTGGCGCCGGTCAGCAGGATATGCCGGTAATCCCGTTTCTTCGACAGGTCGATGGCCTGGTATTTTTTATATTCTTTTGCATAGTCTGACAGGCACTTCCTGATCTTCCGGTCTCTCATACTTTCACTCAACGATGAGATGCCGGCCGGGATTGTTTCCCGGATCTCCCGGAGCCGGGTCAGTATCCGGTTTTTCCCGGGTCTGACATTCTTTGCCAGCAGGGCAACGGTCTGATACCTGAATACATCATTCATCGTGACCTCGAAATATTTCTGCAATTCAGCCACCAGTGCCACTGCCCGGAGCGAATTCCCGCCCAGGTCGAAGAAATTGTCGTTAATGCCCACCTTTGTCACCTGGAGAATTGCGGCAAAGGTGTCGCGCACAATCTGCTCTGTTTCGGTGCGGGGTTCCACATACTCAATACCGGTATAAACCGATTCACCACTTTTGGGCAATTTGTTCCGGTCGACTTTCCCATTGGGGGTAAGCGGGATTACCTCCAGCGGGATGAAATAGGAGGGGATCATGTAATCAGGAAGATACCCGGCGAGAAAGGTCTTCAGCTCATTCACAGGGATCTTGTTGTCGGAAACATAATAGGCGCAGAGCAAATTGATGCCGTTTTCATCCTGTTGAGGAAGCACTAAGGCATCCTTCAGGGCGGGATGTTGCATCAGCTTGCTTTCGATCTCACCCAGTTCGATCCTGAATCCCCTGATCTTCACCTGGAAGTCGACCCTGCCGAGAAATTCAATTTCTCCTTCGGGTAGGAATTTTGCCAGGTCGCCGGTTTTGTACATCCGCTGGCCGGGATAAAAGGGATCATGTAAAAACCGTTCAGCAGTGATATCGGGCCGGTTCAGGTACCCCCTGGCAACCCCGTCGCCGGAAATGTACATCTCACCTGAAACGCCTGCCGGAACAGGCATCAGGTATTTATCAAGAAGGTAAATACGGACATTGTCGCCCGGAATGCCAATGGGGACGGCCGCACGGGTATCCTTTTCCGGGTTAAAAAGGTGGATCATACATCCTACCACGGTTTCTGTGGGGCCGTATTCATTGAATATCTTTACATTGTTGCCGAACTTCGAATAGATCTTACCGGCCACCGAAGTGCGCAGCTCTTCCCCGCCCACAATGAACCTTTTGATCGCTGAGTGGCTGCAATCAATGTTCTCCAGCATTCCAAGATGCGTGGGGGTCAGCTTCAGGATCCCGGCCTTGTTATCTTCCACCAGTCGTTTGATCAACGTGCTTTTATCGCCCCCCGCATAGACCACAATTGCATTGCCCGAAGCCAGCGGTGTGAAAATAGAGGTCACCGTAAGATCGAAAGAGATGGAGGAGTAGAGCGGGAAATTGACAGATTCACCCTCAAGGTAGACTTTGCGTGCCCAGGTGATGTAGTTGACGAGCCCGCTGTGGGTGATCATCACGCCTTTTGGTTTTCCGGTAGATCCCGACGTGTAGATGATGTAAACAAGGTCGTCGGGCTTGTTGACTTTTGGGAGGTTCCCCGTGCCACCTTCGAAACGGTGCCCGGTTTTCATCTCCATGATCTCACCCTGGAAAAGAATGGCTTTCGGCCGGGCTTCCGGAGTAGTGATCAGGATCGGAGCATGACTGTTTTCCAGGATGTACCCGATCCGTTCTTCCGGGTATTCGGGGTCGATGGGCAGGTATGCGCCTCCTGCTTTGATGATGCCGAGAATGACAGTGATAAATTCAATTCCCTGCTCCATCATCACGCCGATGACCTGGTCGGGCTGTATTCCTTTTTCCCGGAGCAAACGGGCAAACCCGTTGGCATTCTCATTCAGTTCCGAATAGGAAACCGTGCGCCGATCATGAATGACTGCTGTTTTCCCGGGGTCAGCAGCAACCTGCTCTTCGAAGAGTTCAAAAATGGTTTTTTCCCGGGGATAATCAGCCCGGGTATTGTTGTAGCCTTTCAGCAAAAACTCCTTCTCTTCCGGGTTAAGGATGTTGAATTCCTTTATCTGTTTTCCGGCCCCGGTGGCAATTTCGCGCAGCAGGTTGACATAGTGGCTGCCAAGGTTTTCAATCGTGAGAGGGTTGAAAAGGTGCTTGCGGTACTCAACTTCCAGCTTCATCGTATCGCTCTTTTCAATGACCTCGATGGTAAGGTCGAACTTGGTGATGTTGAAAGTAAACTCAAAAGGTTTAACCGTAATTTCCTTCAGAACGATATCTCCGGGTTGACTGCGGAATGCGAACATCACGTCGAACAAAGGATTACGGCCCGAATTCCGGGTAATCCCCAGTTTTTCAACCAGGCTGTCTAGCTGGTAATCCTGGTTGTCGTATGCATCCAGCACCAGGCTTTTCATTCCGGAAAGAAAAGTGCGGAAGGTTGATTCTCCCGATGGCTTTGAACGCACCGGAAGTGTATTTACGAACATCCCGATCATCTTTTCAAGCTCGGGGATGCTCCTTCCGGAGGAAGGAATTCCTACCACGATCTCTTCCTGGTTCGTATATTTTGACAGGAGGATCGAATAGGCAGAAAGCAATACCATAAAGAGCGTGGCACCTTCCTCCCGGACCAGGTTCTTCAGGGCGTCTGTCAAATCCCTGTCGAGTTCGATGGCCAAACGGGCGCCGTCAAATGTCATGGAAGATCCCCTCGGAAAATCGGTTTCGAGATTCAGGCTCGGGAGTTCACCCTCAAACTGACGGATCCAGTATTGTTCCTGTTTTTTCATTAGCTCACCCGCACCGAGGTTTTGCTGCCAGACAGCATAGTCGCGGTACTGGAGTTTGAGGGGAGGAAGTTTTTTTCCCTTGTAGAGGCCCCAGAGCTCTTCCAGGAAGATATCCACCGACCAGCCGTCGAAAACGATATGGTGCACATCGAAAATGAGCAGGTGTCTATGTTCTCCGAACTTTACCAGGCCGGCCCTGAATAACGGAGCGGTCCGGAGGTCGAAAGGCCGGATGAATTCGCGGATGACTTTCCCGGCATCCTCCTCAGGGGCTTCCTGGTAAAACCTTTTTATTCTTACTTTCGGGTTAACGATCTGAACCGGTACCCCGTCCACGATGTCAAAAGAGGTGCGGAATACTTCATGCCGGCTGGCCAGATCTTCGATGGCTTTGCTGAGCGCGTTGGTGTCAAGATTGCCTTCGATGAGAAACACAAGCGGGATATTGTAGGTGATCCCGATATTTTCCATCTGGTTTACGATGAACAGTCTTTTCTGGGCGGAAGCAACAGGATAATGTGGCCTGTTTGCAACATGTGTGATCTTCACGTAGTCCTGTTTCGCACTTTTGTCTATCAGGAGCGAAAGATCATGGAGTACCGGGTTGTGGAAGATGTTCTGAAGGGAAAGCTGAATCTGGAATTCTTTCTGGATCCGGGCCTGTAATAAGGCTGCTTTCAGCGAATGTCCGCCCAGCAGGAAGAAATCGTCGTTCATGCTGACAGCATCGATTCCCAGTATCTGCTTCCACATGCCTGCCAGGGATTTTTCCGTTTCCGTGACCGGGGCGATGAAAGCCCTGGTCTCTTCAGGCAAACGTTCAGGTTCGGGAAGCGCCTTGCGGTCAATCTTCCCATTGGGTGTCAGGGGCATCTTTTCAATCTGGACAAGAAACGGCGGGATCATATATTCGGGCAGGTCGATTCCCAGCTTCTCTTTGATCTTTGCCGGATCAACAGGAGCGTCGGCAACGTAATAGCCCGACAGGAACGTGCGCCCGGAGGTGTCGGTCCGGTCGATCACCACGGCATCCGTGATCATCGGCTGTTTCTTGATCGCCTGCTCAATCTCGCCCGGTTCTACCCTGAATCCCCTGATCTTGACCTGGAAATCGATCCGGCCAAGGTATTCAATGTTACCATCCTGCAACCACCGGCAAAGATCACCGGTCCGGTACATCTTGTGGCCGGGGTAAAACGGGTCGTCCACGAACTTTTCGGCGGTCAGCTCCGGCTTGCCAAAATATCCTTCAGCCAACCCTGTCCCGGCAACGCACAATTCCCCGGGGATCCCGACGGGCCTGAGTTTATTGTACTTGTCGAGGATATAGATCCGGGTATTCCAGATGGGCTTGCCAATGGGGATGTTATCGTAATATTTATCGACGATGAACCAGGTCGTGCAGTCGGCATATTCCGTCGGTCCGTATCCGTTCATCAGCGTATAGGGACGTTTCCGGAATGAACGGAGCTTTTCGCCGGCGACGTCCAGCCAGCGGAGGGAATGGTTTTCAATATTGTCAATGAACTGCTCGCCGAACTGCGTGGGCAGAAAGCTCACGGTAATGTTGTTGGCTTCGAAATATTCGTTCAGCTGGATGGGTGAAAGCCTGATCTCATCGGCAATGATGTGCAGGGTAGCCCCGGAGATCAGGGTCGGGAAGATCTCCCAAACGGTAACGTCGAAACCGAAAGAGGCAAATTTTGTTGTATTGTCTGCTTCGGTTAGTTGATGGAGTGCCTGGTGCCACAGAATAAAATGGGCCAGCGGCCACTGCGCCACCATCACGCCCTTGGGTTTACCGGTCGACCCTGACGTATAGATGATATAGACCAGGTCGTCGGGCTGGTTGATGGTTTCCGGGTTGGTATCGTCTCCATGGTAGTTTTCAGGATCGTCAAGACCGATGACCAGCCCCGTAAAACCGCTCTTTTCCTGCAGGTGCCGGTGTGAAAGCAGGGCGAATGCCCGGCTGTCGCCGAGCATGTACTGGATCCGCTCTCCCGGATAGGCGGCATCGATGGGAACATAGGCACATCCCGATTTCAGGGCAGCCATCACGCCGATGATCATTTCGGGGGAACGGTCGGCCAGGATGCCGATCACCGCGCCCGGTCGGGCTCCCAGTGACTTCAACTTATGTGCAAGCCGGTTCGATTTCCGGTTGAGTTCGTCGTAGGTCAGCGTTTTTCCGAGGTAAACAACGGCCGTCTTTGCAGGAGTCCGGGCTGCCTGTTCTTCAAAGAGCTCCTTGACAAACCGGGGTTTGGGGAAGGGGTGATCCGTAGCGTTGAAGTGCACCAGCAGTCTTTCTTTTTCTTCTTGCGAAACCAGTTCAATCTGATCAATTTGCTGCAACGGATCGGAAAGGGCATGGTCAAGGATGGCTGACAAAGCAGCGAAGACCTGCTGGATATTCTCTTCTTCAAAAAGATCGGAATGGTAGTCAAACTGAAGTTCGAGGATGCCGCCTGCATCCTTTCCTGAAGGGTTGATGTGAATGGTAAGCGGGCTGGGTTCATAACCCGGAAACAGGTAATCGAGTTTCACTGCGTCGTCAGTAAGGTTAGGATGCCCTACCAGCAAAATGTTAAGAAGCCAGGAAGGGTCTTGTCCGGTTTTTTCCCGGAGCTCCATGATAAGCCGGTCGAGCGGATACCGGGAGTAATTCCTGATCACCTTGTTCAGTTCATCGCCGGCGAGGAGGACAAGGGATGCAAAGGTCACATCCTTCTCAAGCCTGATCCTCACAGGAAAGGTGCTGACGAACATTCCGGTCATCAGTTTCTGCTCATCCGTCTCGCGGCCATGATTAACCGTGGCGAAAACGACATCGTCAAGGGCGGTGATCCGGTTGATGTAAACGGCCAGGGCAGAAAGGATCAGCTTGAATACCGAGGTATGGTTCGACTGGCAAAATTCATGCATCCGGGCCCTGATTTTCGGTGAAAAGGCCAGCTTAACCGTGTTGGCCCGGATGCTGTCGGTCTTGTTTTTCTTGAATGGCAAAACGATCTCGTCGGGAAGGGGCAGGAGCGTTTCATGCCAGAACTTCCTGTCCTTTTCGCATTCGGATGAGGAAAGATAGGCTTCCTCATAAGAAAGATAATCGAGGCAGGAGGGTTTTTTTTCGAGGGGGAGTTTCTCTCCCTTCAGGCGTTTCCGGTAGTTTTCCTCAATCGATTTAACGACAAGGTCGATGGTCCATCCATCGGCGATGAGGTGATGGATTTTGAAAAAACAGCCCCATTCGGAATCAGAAAAGCGGACTACTGCAAAATAAAAAAGATCCTGGTCATGCAGGACAAAAGGTTCCCTGCTCTGCGAGATCAGCCAGTTGTTTAACCGGACATTGCCGCCCGGCCCTGAGAAGTCGAAATGGTCGATCTCACGTTTCCTGAAATCTGCCACGTACTGCCGGGTTTCGATCAGGCCGTTTTCTTCTGTGGCATGCAGCCGGATACGCAACCCGTCGTTGAGGCGTATCACATGGTTAATCGACTCGGCGAGGATGTCAAGATCGAGTTCGCCGGGATAGACAACTTTGAACGGCAGGTTGGCGAATGCAGTGTTAAGGTGCATCATCTCGGTGTACCATATCCGTTCCTGCGGGTGGCTGAGCGGAAAAAGCGTGACGGGCTCTGTTTTCTTCATAAACCGTTTGTTCTTGAAGGAGTAAGGGGCTTATTTTTTTCTTTTGATATCAGGACGGCAATAATTCCGGTGACTGCGAGAATGATCCCAAAAACCGATGCATAAAAGAACCCCTGCGTAAGCAAGTCTGCCGGGAGTGATGCGATGGCTGTTGCGGTTCCGGTTTGAGGAAACCTGAACGAAAAGATCAGTTCGAAAAAATTGATCCCCAGGGCCGACCCGAGGTAAGATACTGCCGAAATCAAAGCGGTAAACATACCGGACACGGCAGGCGTTGCATGGCTCATCAGGAGAGCTGTATTTGCCGTAAAGAAAAGCGCCAGCCCGATCCCGAACAGCAGGAATGCGGAGATGACGAAGTAATAACTTGTCTGAATCCCGAACGTGGCAAAGAGCATCCCCGAAACCAGGATAAAGAACAATGCTGCCAGGCTAACCGTACGGGGACTTCCCTTATCGCATAAATATCCTGAAACAGGGCTTACGAGGATGGTGACGATGGGAAAGGTCATCAGCAGCAGGCCTGTCTTTTCCGGTTCCAGGTGACGGACAAAACTGAAGAAAAACGGGAAGAGAAAATTAAAGCCCATCAGGATCATCGTTACGATGACGGTGGTTGCAAACCCGGCAAGCACCTTTTTGTTTTTCAGGATCCGGATGTTGAGGAGGGGGGAAACGGCTTTTCTCTCGCGGTAATATAAACCGGTCAGGCACCCGGCAGCCGTAAGGAACAGAAGTGCCGTCTTCCAGGTGAGCCACCCGAAATCCTGCCCCGTGTGGAGCAGGGTGAAAAGGACAAGGATCCCGAAAAAACTCAGCACAGCGCCGGGAAAATCGAACCGTTCCTGTTGTTCCCTGCGGTCATTTTTCCGGTTCAGGATGAGCCGGATCAGGATCAATGCAGCAATTCCAACGGGAATGTTGATCAGGAAGATCCATTTCCAGGAGAGATACTTTATCAGGAATCCGCCCACCGGAGCACCGATCGCCATGCCAACGCCGCCGAAAACCGTCACAAGTCCATAGGCACGCCCGCGGATCTCCATGGGCAGGTACTTCACCGCGATAGCACCCCATGTGGCCAGGAGCATAGCACTGCCAATGCCCTGCAGGAAGCGGAAAAGGACCAGCAGGGCTATCGACGGGGCAAAGGCACACAGCCCTGAACTCACCGTAAAAACCAGATAGCCAAGGGTGAATATTTTTTCCGGGCCCTTCAGGTCACTGAGTTTTCCGAAGACCAGAAGAAGGCTTACTGTTGCAAGCAGGTACATCAGCACCACGCGCGAAACTTCGCCGGTGTCGGCATGGAAAATCCTGGTAAACGCAGGCATCGCGATATTGACGATGCTGGTATCAAGGTTGGTCATGAAAATGGAAATGGCGATGACGATGATCGTAAGGGCGGGACCCGGTTTTCCTGTTCGTTCTGCTTCCATGGGGCAGGTTTCTTTTTCAAAAATAATTAATAAACTCGAATCCCCGTTTTAATCCAGAGAAGAAATATAATTAATCTGCAACATCCCACATCTCACATCCCACATCAGGTTAGATAAGTAATTTGTTTAATTTAGACTAATTATTAATAATGATTGTATCTTTGCGGCTCAGCCCATCCTTTTCCGGTTCCATGACCGGAGCGGGTTGTTTTTCAGATAGTCCATAAATTAATCAGTAAATACGATACCAACATGAGTGAAAAAAAGATAATTGCAGTGATGGGAGCCACCGGGGCTCAGGGCGGAGGCCTTGTACGGGCCATATTGAATGACAAAGAGGGTCCTTTTGCAGTGAGGGCACTGACCCGCAATGTGAACAGCGACAAGGCACGTGAACTTGCAGAACTGGGCGCAGAGGTCGTTTTCGCCGACCTGGAGGATCAGAAAAGCCTGGAAGATGCATTTGCCGGTGCATACGGAGCCTATTGTGTAACCTTTTTCTGGGCTCATTTTTCCCCGGAAAAGGAAAAAGCGGGTGCCCGTGCCATGGCAGCTGCAGTGAAAACAGCCGGAGTAAAGCATGTCATCTGGTCGACGCTTGAGGATACGCGTAAATTTATTCCCCTGACGGATAATCGCATGCCAACCCTGCTGGGAGAATACAAAGTTCCCCATTTTGATGCCAAGGAGGAGTCGAACGACTTCTTTACTGCAGCCGGAGTTCCTGTCACTTTTCTTTACACGGCCTATTACTGGGATAACATGATCTATTTCGGAACCGGTCCTCAGAAAGGTCCCGACGGAAATCTTTACATCACGATGCCGATGGGTGACAAACGCTTACCCGGAATTGCCTCCGAGGACATTGGCAAATGTGCATATGGTATTTTCAAACAGGGACCCGAACTGATCGGGAAGAAGGTATACATCGCCGGTGAGCACCTGACCGGAACTCAACTGGCTGCTTCTCTTTCGAAGGCGCTGGGCAAGGAAGTCAGGTACAATGATGTCGACCCGAATGTTTACAGGGGTTTTGGATTCCCGGGTGCCGATGAGATGGGAAACATGTTCCAGTTCAAGCGCGACTTTCACGAGTATTACGTGGGTATCCGCGATCTGAACTACGCCCGCAAACTGAATCCGGAGCTGCAGACCTTTGATCAGTGGCTGGTGAAAAATGCAGCTAAGATCCCGGTGAGTTGAGATGTGGGATTTGGGATTTGGGATCGGGGATCCGGGATGTGAATAAGATCGAGTCGTTAATTTTCAGATCTTTAATTTCCTCCACGGTTGAGGGGATTTTCATTACAGTCCCGTTCACGGAGACGGTCAGGATGTTGTCTTCAATGGCCGTAATAATACCGACGAGCTGAAGTTCCTTTGTGATTTCAGGTTTGGGAAAAACATCCCCGGGTTTTCCCTCTTTCCGGATCTTCCCGTTCCCGATCACATAGACAAAATCCGATAACCTGGAGACCTCCTCAATGTCGTGGCTCACCAGGATTGTCGTGGCATGAAAATCACGGTGGGCTTGCAGGAGTTCTTTCTGCAGAACCTGCCTCGTTTCGCTGTCAAGGGCGGATAAGGGTTCATCAAGCAGCAATATCCGGGGTTTTCTTGCCAATGCCCTGGCTACTGCCAACCGCTGCTGTTGACCCCCCGAGAGTTTCCCGGGTTTCCGGTTGCACAATCCCTTAAGATGAAAAACATCCAACAGTTCGGAAATATACCGGGTCTCTTTTTGGGGACTGGCATACAGCAGATGTTCCTTCACCGTCATGTTCGGAAACAGGGCATAATCCTGGAAAACAAATCCGATGTTCCGCTGTTGCGGTTTAATGTTTATTCTTTTTTTACCATCGTACCAGGTTTCGGTTCCTACCTTTATGTATCCGCTGTCGGGTTGTGTCAATCCTGCAATGATCCTTAAAAGCGTTGTTTTTCCGGTTCCCGATTTCCCGAAAAGAGTAACCAGTCCGTATTCCGGAATCGTCAGACTGACATCCAGGATCTCCACCCCGTTATTGGTGTGAATCTTTTTTCGTACCTGCAAGTCGATTAAAATCTCTTCCATTTCAGATATTCCCGGTTTACGCTGTAAATAAAAAGCAACACTCCAAAACTGAACAGGAACAGGAAAATGGCATACTTGTTTGCCATATCAAAATTCAGGGCCTGAACCTCATCATACACAGCCAAAGAGGCTACCCTGGTCTTCCCCGGGATATTTCCGCCGATCATAAGGATCACCCCGAACTCCCCGATGGTATGCGCAAAGGTCAGGCACACACCCGTCAGGAGGGCCGGTTTGATGTTCGGGAGCAAGACCCTGAAAATGGTTGTCAATCTTGATTTTCCCAGGGTGTAAGAAGCGTCTTTAAGGGAGACCGGTAAATTACTAAAACCGGTCTGGATTGAATTTACCATGAAGGGCAGGTTGAAGATGATGGAACCGATCAGGATTCCTGCGAATGAAAATGCCAGGCGGATACTCAGGTAGTGGTCTAAAAATCCTCCGAACCAGTAATTCGGGCTGAAGGCAATCAGCAGGTAAAAGCCCAGGACCGAAGGGGGCAGAACCAGTGGCATGCTCACGAATGCCTGTAAAACAACTTTTAACCGGAAAGAGGAATAGGTTAAAAAATAGGCAACAGGTATACCGGCAAAAAACAGGACAATCGTTGTGAGCGATGCAAGTTTTATGGAGATCCAGACGGTTTGAAAAAAAAGATCATTCATCCTTGATGCATCTGTTAGTTTTCATCCGGCAACTTAAATCCATATTTGGAAAACAACTTCCTGGATTTTTCTGTTTCAATGAATTGTACAAACCGTAACACATCCATCTTCGTTTCCGATTTCCGGATGATGACATAGGCCTGTTCAAGTTTTGCATAACTTTTTTCATCCATTGTATAATACGTTCCCTTCGCCTTCATTTCCGGCGAAAGCGCCAGGGAGAGGGCAATCAGTCCCACTTCAGCATTCCCTGTCAATACAAACTGGGCGGCCTGCGATACATTCTCACCTTCCACAATTTTGTCTTTTACCTGGCTCTCCACCCTGTAATATTTCAGGCATTCCATGGCCCGTTTTCCGTAGGGGGCAACCCTTGGATTGGCAATGGCAATCTTCTTTACTTCGATGCCGGTTACCAATTCAATCCCTTTTGAAACATCCAGTTTCGCGCTCCACATCACCAGGTGACCGATGGCATAGAGTTTTGGTTTGGTGCCCGCTAAATTCAGGGAATCCAGCTTTTTCGGGTAGGAAATATCGGCTGAAAAGAAAATATCAAACGGAGCCTGGTTTACAATTTGCTGGTACAGGTTGCCCGAAGAACCGTAAATAACCTCGACGCTGATACCGGGATTGGCTTTCCTGAATTCATTTGACAGTTCATCCATTACAAACCGGAGGTCTGCTGCTGCGGCAATGGTAACGGTTTGGGCCGACAAATTACCTATTCCTGTCAGGAACAGCCAGGAAATGATCAGGAATTGTTTTTTCAAAGGTTTCGGGTTTATGCAAAAATCGGGCATATTTCCTTATCTGCCAAGTTTATTTGCGGGACTCAGGTTTCTGGAACGAAGTAATAAAATAATAGTTCAGATTCCCGGCAGGTGATTAGCATAGGAAAATAATTCTGAATATCTTTGAATAGGTTTGATCGGCAGAAGAGAGTGAGGATTTTTGCGAAGGTTCCTCTTGCAGATCAGCCACACAAATACAAGCTGTTCAGGTTAGCAGGCATATTTCTCAAAGATT
This sequence comes from Bacteroidota bacterium, assembly GCA_026391795.1. Lineage (GTDB taxonomy): Bacteria > Bacteroidota > Bacteroidia > Bacteroidales > FEN-979 > FEN-979. Next base: position 68,322 of record JAPLDI010000007.1, on the reverse strand, counting down.
GCAAAGTAATGAGATCTGTCCTCATATTCTTCTTGATTGCACTCTCTTCTGCAATCTTCGCCCAGGCAGGCAGAATTCAGCCACAGGGCTCCCCATCCGCAGGCATGGAAGAACCCAAAATCCCTATTTGTACTTACACACTGATTCCCTCTGTGAACAAAACCTGGGGCTATGATATTTATGTTGATAAGCAACTGTTTATTCACCAGCCAAACGTTCCCGGTTTGCCCGGTAATGAAGGCTTTAAGACAAAAGCCGATGCCCGGAAAATAGCGAAGCTCGTAACCGGAAAAATTAAAAAAGGTGAAATGCCGCCCGGTGTCACGCTTGAGGAGATGAAGACTCTAAAGGTGTTATGAAAAAAGAGACCTTAAATCATAACCTATGAAAACCATATATGTTTTTTTAGCAGTTGTTGCTCTCCTTGCAACCGCTGTTTACACGTCAGCCCAGCTGCCCGATACCTGGACCCAGAAAGCCACCGTGGGGGGGATTGCCAGGCAAAATGCTGTTGGTTTCAGCATCGGGACCAAAGGGTATATCGGAACCGGTGTTGATGTTAATAATAACTATTTTAAGGATTTCTGGGAGTATGATCCCTCCACCAATGCCTGGACCCAGAAAGCCGACTTCGGGGGAACAAAAAGGCATTCTGCCGTTGGATTCAGTATTGGTTCCAAGGGCTATATAGGAACCGGCCAGGAGGATGTGACCTATGAATACAAAAATGATTTTTGGGAATATGACCCATCCTCAAACAGCTGGACCCAGAAAGCAAATTTCGGCGGTGTGAAACGGTGGCAGGCGGTTGGCTTCAGCATCGGAACCAAGGGGTATCTCGGAACTGGTTGGAATGAGATTGTTTATACGTTGAGCGACTTCTGGGAATATGATCCTGCTTCCGACACCTGGACTCAGAAAGCCGACTTCGGCGGAGGCATACGAAGTTCTTCAGTGGGTTTCAATATCGGATATAAGGGGTACATGGGAACCGGTTATGCAAATCCGACAAATTACACAAAAGATTTTTGGGAGTATGATCCTTCATCCAATACCTGGACGCGGAAAGCCGATGTTGGAGGAGCAAACCGTTGTGTTGCCGGTTGTTTCAGCATCGGAACGAAAGGATATATCGGTACCGGAAACATCGATCCTAACTTGACAAACGATTTTTGGGAATATGATCCTGATGTAAATACCTGGACACAAAAAGCCAATTTCGGAGGAGGTGGATGGGAATGTGCTTCTGGTTTTTGCATCGGGACGAAAGGATATATGGGAACCGGGGTCTCCAGCCTGACAGGAACTTCAGGCGGTTTCTATGAGTATACTTCCACATGCCCTTCCCCGGCGGCCCCCGTCAATACTACTCCTGCCGGGAACCTGTCGATTTGCAGCGGAAACTCAACTACACTTACTGCCAGCGGCACAGGAACGCTGGGATGGTACGATTCACCTTCGGGAGGAAGCTGGCTGGGTGGCGGAACCACATTTGATACACCAATCTTACTATCCGGTATCACCTATTACGTTCAGGACAGCACAAATTGCGGGGTAAGCGCCACACGGACCGGTATCACGGTTACTGTGAATCCCATCCCACCAGCACCAGTGGTCACCAATACAGGAGCTACTTTGCAAAGCAGTGCCCCCGGCGGCAACCAGTGGTACTTCGAAGGAACGCTCATTTCCGGCGCAACTTCGCAGACCTATGTCGCCACACAGGATGGGTATTACTGGGATGTGGTGACCCTCAACGGCTGTTCATCCGATACCTCGAATCATAAACTTATTATCACCGGAGGTATTGGTTCCTGTTTATCCGGTGCAATCACCCTTTACCCCGTTCCCGGTAATGGAACGTTTACTGTTTCCATCAACACAGCATCGAAAACATACTTCTCCATTGCGGTTTACAACAACCTCGGAGCGAAAATCCGGGAAGAACCGCAGGTGATCGTGAATGGGTCACTGATCCGGACAATTGATATCCGGCCCGTTCCGGATGGCCTGTACACGGTTATCATTACAGGCGACCGGGTGAATGTCAGCAAGAAGATCGTGATCCTGAATGAGTGAATAAATGAATGAACGGATATATCATTCATCAATCTTCCCGTCAGGAATACTAAAATCACTTCATCATGAAAAAGATTTCCGGAAAATTGATTGCCCTTCCGCCCGCGATTCTAGCGGTGGCAGGGCTCACAGGATTTCGTGAAACACCCCGCACAAAGACTGATTCCCATCCAAACATCCTGCTGATCATGGTCGATCAGATGCAGACCCCGCCCGAAGGGTATGCCCCGAATGAAGGCGCCGTTCAGGATATGAAAGAGATCCTTGGCTTCAGGAACCTTTCCCCGGGGAATACCTACTCACACTATTTCCAGGGGTTAATGCGCCTGCGGCAAAACGCGGTAATTCTGAAAAAGCATTATACCGCTTCTGCCGCATCCGTGCCGAGCCGGTCCTGTATCATGACGGGGCAGTATCCCACGGTTACCGGTGTTGAACGTACCGACGGGCTGTTCAAGTAGATCCCGGACGTACACTTTCTTGACTCCATCGGTGCTCCGACCATCGGTGACTGGTTTCGTGCTGCAGGTTACAAAACCCATTATTTCGGGAAATGGCACGTGTCCGATCCCGAACCACCCCGTTACATGGAGCCCTGGGGTTTGGCCATCAGGGAGAAGGGGAGGGGGACGGAGGCGGTTATCGTTATGGCAGTTACAAAAGTCGGAAAAAAATATGGGATATGGGATGTGGGATGTGAGATATGGGATGTGGGATATGGGATGTGAGATGTGGGATATGGGCTTAAATGCACTATTTTTGTAATGCAAAAAATGATTCTATGAAACCTGTTCTCATCGCCGGAATATCCATCGTCAACCTGGCCCTCATCTCATATGCCACAGCCATTGTTATTCAAAGCCGGAAAAAATCCATTACCCGAAATGTCCTGACCTTTCTTACCCTCGGCATTGTCTTCGATATAACCTCCACGGTCTGCATGGTGATCAGTTCCGGCAAAGGATTTTCCTTTCATGGCCTGATCGGGTATCTTTCCCTGGCGGCAATGTTAGTTGATACAATTCTCTCATATCGAAATGTTGCCACGAATGGATTGAATTCAATCCTGTCTGTAAAATTCCTCCGCTGGTCGCAGGCCGCATTTTTTTATTGGGTGCTCGCTTACATTACCGGTGCGATCATAGTGATGACACGATAAAGAACAATAGAAAACGGAGTGAATTTGATGGCATCGAATAATAATCAACGGTTGATCCATTCCAGAAAAAATCCCATGTCGAACCCCCAGCATAAAAAGGCACCACCCGCAATGGTTATACTTGCCTTTGCTACGGTATACATTGTCTGGGGATCCACCTATTTTTTTATTCAGGTAGCGCTGAAGGATTTTCCTCCCATGATCATGGGGGCAATCCGGTTTATGGCAGCCGGGATTATCTTGCTGGTATGGTGCCTTGCAAATGGAGAACGGACCGGCACCTGGAAAGAGATAAAACCTGCCGTCATCACAGGATTAATGCTGCTGCTGGGAGGGACCGGTGCCGTGATCTGGGCAGAAAAATGGCTTCCCAGTTCACTGGTGGCTGTCCTTATTTCATCTTCACCTTTCTGGTTTGTCATCCTGGATTTCCCCCGGTGGAGAGAAAACCTTTCAAACCGTTCCGTCATAACAGGTCTTATATTTGGATTTATAGGGGTCACTCTGCTGTTCGGTGAAAATGTAGTGGGTGTGTTTTCCTCAACACACCATAAGAATGAACTACTGGGATTGTTCATCCTCCTGATCGGAACCATGAGCTGGGCTGGAGGATCGCTCTATTCAAAGTATCACTCCACAGGATCCACAATGGTTAACACGGCATGGCAGATGCTGGCCGCGGGAAACGCCTTTGTCGTCGGCAGTTTTTTATTCCAGGAGTGGAACGGTTTAAAATGGCAGGCTGTCGCCGTCAGCTCCTGGTTATCTCTCCTGTATCTTATAGTTTTCGGATCCCTGGCAGCCTACAGTGCGTATGTGTGGCTGCTGCATGTGAGGCCTCCTGCCCAGGTGAGCACCTATGCCTATGTTAATCCCGTCATCGCGGTCCTGCTGGGCGTCTTTTTCGCGGGCGAACACATGAGCCTGCTGCAGGTGAGCGGACTGGTTGTGATCCTTAGCAGCGTGTTGCTGATCAACCTGTCGAAGTACCGGAACGAGAAAAGAAGTATGAAGAAGGCGCCTTTGGATTGAATACTCGAATCCTGAGCTCTCGGGACAAGGAATTGATTAATTATATTTGTGTGACAAATATTCAACATCACATGAAAACAATTACCCTCTCGCTATTCATGATACTTGCAGGTTGTGAACTCCGGGCGCAGTTCTACCAGATTACCTTTGCAGGAACAGGAGCAAGCTCAACCGTTGATTCCGTAAAAGTGGAAAACCTGTCGCAATGCACAAGCCTGCTTCTTGGAGGAACAGACACCCTGATCCTCGATCGGGAAGTTGGGATAAAGGAGACAGGCAATCCCCGGGAATACACGATGAATCTTTATCCGAACCCTTGCCCGGGAACCTGTTCGGTTGAATTCCAGGTGCCTTCAGCCGGCGATATATCCATCAGGTTGTACGGTATATCAGGGGAAACGATCCTGCACGAAAAAGAATTTCTTCAGAAAGGGGAACACCGGTTTCAGCTGAGTGGAATAGAGGCAGGGGTTTACATCGTGAAGATTGAAACAGACCGGCATATTTATTCGGCAAAACTGATCAGCAAGGCTGCCGGAGCTGGATCTCCTGCATTTACCGCGATGGAACCGGCAGTCATGAAAATGATGCAACCGGATGTAAACGGAACAACGGATCCGGGTCAATTCAGGGGAACCCGGTCAATCGTTCTCATGCAGTTCAATGCTGGGGATACACTCAAACTTACCGGGAAATCGGGAAATTACAGGACTGTCAGCATGCTGTTTCCAACACACAACCAGACGGTGACCTTTTCGTTTGTCAATTGCACCGATGCCGACAGCAATCATTATGCGGTTGTGAGGATAGGGTCACAGTTATGGATGCAGGAAAACCTGAAAACCACACGGTACCTGGACGGATCAGCCATACCGAATGTGCCCGACAGCGCCACATGGGGCAGTCTTACCACCGGGGCGTATTGTGATTTTCACAACCTGCCCGCCGAAGGCGAATTTTATGGCCGTCTGTACAATTTCTATGCGGTTGACGACAGCCGAAAAATGTGCCCCTGGGAGGTACAGGCAGGATCATCGGAAGGATCCTGAAGGAGGGCTGCAATACCCGCTGGGCATACATGGATTCGACCTATGGATTAAATTCAGTCGGGTTTACCGCTCTCTGCGCCAACTTCAGGAATGCCAGCGGCGCCTGGAGCCTGGCCCCGGATAACAATCACGATGACGCCTTCTGGACATCGACCACATACAATGCCACTTCGGCATGGTACCGGAGCCTGCGCTGGTGTTTCAGCGATATCTATTCCCTCTTTCCCATGAAAAGAGCAGGCCAGTCTGTGAGGTGTATCAGGGATAACTGACCCGCGATATAATTTCATATTTTTACAGAAGGATATACGAATCCAGAGCCTGGTTCAGTTATTCCAGGCATACGTCATGAAGAAGCTGTTAATTTTATTCCTTGCAATTTTAAACGGTCTGTCTGCAGTCTCCCAGACTGATTCTGTAACCTACGGAATATCGGTCGTTACGCAGGGTTCCGCACTTTATCTTTCAAAAATCAATGCTTCCGACGGAAGTGTTGCACGGATATCCGCAAATGCCGTGGTTCAGGTTCCCGGCGCCAATGGCAGGACCCTTGATCCCCTCCATCGTATTTTCTACTACTCATCCGGCTCCGATCTGCTGGCTTTTGATCTTGCCACGGGAGAATTGATCCGCAGGATCTCCATCACGAACTATTTAAATTCAACCTTCCGGGGGATGGTATATAATTACCGTGATTCGACACTTTACGGTATAGCAGTGGATGCTGCCGGTTTGGACATCCGGCTCGCAAAACTGGATCCCTTCACCGGATCGGTGACACCCGTTTCCGACAGCTCCGTTGCAGCCAGTTATAGTGTCCTTACAGGCACTGCCCTGGATCCGCTTCACAGCATCTATTATTTTGCGACGATTAAGAATCCGACGAATCACCTGATCGGAGTTGATCTTCATTCAGGCAACCGGATTTTTGATACTCACCTCGGGATTGATTCGGCTAACCGGCTGGGTCCGATGGAATACAATTGTCATGACTCAACCCTTTACGGTCTCGCAGGCAATATTGCGCACGGGCGAAAATTTGCCAGGATCGACCCGGCCAACGGCGCGGTCACTTTTCTGTCAACTTTTTACATTGTTGCGGATACCCTTCTCAACGAACAGGCTACGATCGATCCCTTCCAGCAGGTTTTTTATTTTGAAGCGATGGATCGCACCTACAGGGGAGTTGATATTCATCAAGGCATTCTCGTATCCTATACCCACATTGCTCCCCTTCCGGGTTCCTACTTTACCGGGTTCCTTTTTAATCACAACTGCTATTTTCACGGATCCTCATCCATCGGTGAAAACAAAAAAGGTCCGGAACTGACGGTATTTCCCAATCCCGTTTTTGATAAATTAACCATCCGGTCATCCGTTCCTTTAGTTAAAGTTGAGATCCTCGATTTTACAGGGAAATCAGTACTGATTGAAAATTGTTACGGATCGAAGGAGATCCAGGCTGATCTTTACGGTTTCCCGGAAGGCATCTATGTTGCAAGGATAAACAGTGAAACTGCAAGTGTGTCGTCAAAGTTTATCAAACTGGGTAGTAAATGATCTATAACGGAAGAATGTAATCATGTACAGGGCTGTTCTTCTTTTTATTTTTTTACTGATGACCGTGACCGGGATCCGTTCGCAGGTTACGAAACCTGCGAGTTGTGATCTGAACATAGAGATACCCCCATGCCCGGTAAACCCGCCCGATAAACCGGGGTTCTACCTCCTGCTTGATCAGGCATTTCAGAATCCTGCAAAGTACTGGAATGTCAGCAAGCCCTATGACGATATTGGCTGCGTTTTTAATTTCATGCGGAACCAGGATAACGTCTCCTTCCCCTGCATGAAAAGCACTGGAACCGGCCCCTCAGGAAAGATTCAGGGTCCGCCTGACGATAACCCTGGGAATACCTGCTATGCCTGGCTCTGGAACACCAATGTCCCGGTAAATGATTGTCCCTACTCCATGGGTGAGATCAAAACGATGACGGTGGATACAGCGAATCACACCTTCAAAAGCTACTACTTTTACGGAACCGGGTATGTCGAAGCAAAGGTCAGGCAGCTCTACTGTTCCCCGGGGCAGGGCAGTGCGATGTGGCTCTGGTGTGTACTTGATTCTGATGACCCCACCATCATCCATCCCAACATACTTGACGATAATGAGATCGATGTGTTCGAAACCCGGCCCAACGATTCCGCCGGTTTTAACTTCGGATATCACTGGAGGAAGCCTGACGGGTTGCAGAAAGTGGAAAATTATTATACCGTTCACACCCATCCGAACAGTGTTACCGGCTGGACTGTTTTCGCCGTTCAATGGAATCGTGACAGCATAACCTGGTATGTGAATAACAAACAGGTTTATACCATGAAGATGACGGATAATCCTTCAGGCTGCACATCCGGGAATCCAGCGTATTACTTCCCTCCGGATGGTCCTTTCTGCCTCCGGTTCAATTCGGGCCCGAACACTGTTGGTGTTCACGACTCGGTGCTTCCGGCAACGCTTCCGGCCCATCTTGAGATCGAATACGTGAGGGTTTACAAACCCGAAGGGGAGAAGGCATCCCCGATCACTTTTTTTTCAGGCACGCCAAACCAGATCTCCCTGTCGGAGAATTCCTTCGACTCCTCAAACACCATTTTAAGCGCCAATTACTATCCTGATGCCACCTATGCATGGTCTTCACCGGCTTTTGAAATACAACCATTTGATCTTCCCGGACACCTGCCCCAGCATCACAGCGGGAAAGTGAAGATCTGGGTTAAACCCTCCGTTCAGGGGAACCAGTCTTATCCTGTCATTCTCTCCACCAATCTTCTCTCTCATACAGAACAGGATACCGCCTGGTATTTTATCTGCACTTCGGCCCCTCCGGTACCCACAGATAATTTCCAGGCATCGCTGATCGAAGGGCCTTTGTGTTTCTATGAGATCAGTCACCCGGTTGAGAATTCCTCCACTTCAGGTTGCGAATTTTTCAATGAAGATACCCAATTGTGGCAGGAAGCAGCCATCCGGACAACCGGAAACAGCAGGGTTGCGTTTTTCGGCCGTTTTGAACCCCAGTCGTTTGTTCCGATACACTACCGGGAGAAAAATGCCTGCGGCTATTCCGAGGCAAGACAATCAAGCCTCACCATACCTGTACCGCCTTCGGGAACCTGCGGTTGGTAATCATTCCCCTTGCTGGTTTTCTTAAATAATGTTAATTCCGGATCATAAAATCAGTACAGGAAGTATTTTTGCACCAATCAAATTTACACTGTACTTTCGGATGAATGTGTTCTTCCCTAAAGACAGCGGATTTCTTACTATCAATTATTGAACTCAATGAAGAAATGGACAATGAGCCGGACCAGCATCGTGATCTTTCTGGGAATTATTCTGATGCTTGCAGGTGGTTGCAGTAAGAAAAAGGATAGCGTGACTCTGGATGCCACGACGGGAACCGTTACCGATGCTGACGGGAACAAGTATAAAACTGTAAAGATCGGCAACCAGTGGTGGATGGCCGAGAATCTCCGGACAACCCTTTACAGCAATAGAATTCCGATTCCCCTCGTTGCCGACAGCGCGACGTGGAGGTATCTAAGCACCCCCGGGTACTGCTGGTTGAATAATGATATCAGTTACAAAAGCGTCTATGGAGCCTTGTACAACTGGAATGCGGTGAGTACAGGCAAGCTCGCCCCTGTGGGCTGGCATATACCCTCTGATGCGGAATGGACCATCCTGACCAGCTTTCTTGAAGGAGAAAGTATAGCCGGGGGAAGAATGAAAGCCACCGGGACAATTGAGGACGCTACAGGATTGTGGTTCGCACCCAATACCGGCGCCACCAATGCAAGTCTTTTTTCTGCGCTTCCCGGCGGCAGCCGTGAAGGGGGTCATTTTTTCCTTAGTATGATTGGCCACACCGGGTTCTGGTGGTCGTCGACATTTACCGGCATCGGAAACGCATGGGGCCGTGAACTCAATTACGACAGTGCCATAGCCTTCCGCGACAACTGGACCACGACATATGGTTTCAGTGTACGCTGTGTGAAGGATTAGGCAGGGTTGATCATCTGTTCGATTATTCAATCCTGTCTGCTATTTCTTCGTAACAAACAACCCGTCATTCATCATGTCTTTGACCGTAGCCTTTGCAAAGGTATAGGCCAGCTTATCCGTGCCGTCAGCCGTTGATCCGCTCAATTCCTTGGCCCATTGTTCATCCACGGATGCGCGGTTATAGAAGTAAACGCTCATTTTGACCGCGGTAACCTGTCTGGTGTTTGCCGAAATCGGGACACTGGTGGCCGCATAGCCGCCGTAGCCGCCCACACCGACACCCACACTGACCGTTGAAGTGACCTCGGTATGTTTTTGTGTCCCGTTGACTTCATATACCAGGAGTGCATCCACCTGCAGCGAATCTGCTATTTTAAGGAATGCCTCACGGGATACACCATCGGTCTTCATTACATTTGCGTAAGCAGGGATCGCCACGATTCCCTTGTCTTTCAGCAATTTTGCAGTATAATCCTCAAGTTGCTTTTTAGCCCGGGTATCCAATACTTTTGCCAGTACCATCACCTTGCGGTAAGGTACCGGTTTATAGTCGGAGGCTTTCCAGTTTTTTTGCCCCTGCGAGGACGGATAGATCAGAACGACCATGCAAAATGTGATCAGGATATTTTTCATCTTCTTGTTAATTAGAGGTTATATTCTATACAGGCAGAGCCAGGGTGACAAAAATGATGACATCCCCGGGTTACATTGACAGCGGAGATCAGAAAACGCTGGTAAGCGGGAGCATAAAATTTGTCCCGGTAAAGATAGGAAGAAAAAGCTCAGTTGGCACGCGTCACAGACGCGCGCCAGCAGGAGCCTGAAGCCAGGATCGTGGAGAGGGTATCGTGGTTAACGGATTTAATACCCGATGGTAAACCGTTCATGATGATGTTTGGGGTTTTCCAGTTCATCAATCATGGCCATGGCATAATCTTCGACCGAGATATTGCTGTTGCCGTCTTTGTCAACGATCAGGTCGTCTTTCCCGAGACGGAATTTTCCGGTACGTTGTCCCGGGGTAATGGTTCCTGCAGGCGAAAAGAAAATCCAGTCAAGGTTTTTTTCATTCATCAGGATCTTCAGATAGAACTCAGCTAACCCTTTTACGGCCGGCAAATAAGCTTCGGGAATCACTCCGGAATCCATGACACGCAGGTTCGGCGCACAGAACAGCGAACCGGCACCGCCAACGCATAACAAACGTTTCACGCCTGCTTTTTTGACACCTTCAAGAATTGCAGAATACACGTTCAATGTATCTTCATAGATCTTCGGGTTTGTCCAGCCGGGATTGTAGGCGCTGATGACTTCATCAAACCCCTTGCACAACAGAGTAACCGTTTCGGCTGAAGAAACATCGGCTTTTACCACTGAAAGAAGGTCGGACTTGATCGTTATTTTTTCAGGATTCCGAACGATGGCCGTGACGGTAATTCCCCGGTTCAAAATTTCTTTGAGCAGAGCGGTTCCGACGAATCCGCTGGCTCCGATTAATACTACTTTTTTCATTTTTTTGATTTTAGCGACCTGTCATCTTTTCCATCTGCTCAGGATACCTGTCACCCTGCACCCTGATCTTGGAACTTGCATCTTCTATTTCACGGAGTTCATCCGGGGTGAATTCAACATCGGCTGCTCCGATATTTTCCTCAAGGCGGTTCAGTTTGGTGGTGCCGGGAATTGGTACAATCCAGGGCTTTTGTGCAAGCAACCAGGCGAGCGCAATCTGAGCAGGGGCTGCATTCTTTCTTGAAGCCATCGTGTTGAGGATGTCAATCAATCCCTGGTTGACTTTGAGTGCTTCGGGCGTGAACCGGGGAAGAGAACTGCGGAAATCGGTGCTGTCAAATTTCGTGTTTTCGTTTATCTTGCCTGCCAGGAAGCCCCTCCCTAAGGGACTGTATGGAACGAGACCGATTCCAAGTTCTTCAAGCACCGGTATCACTTCTGCTTCCAGTTTTCTCCACCACAGCGAGTATTCACTTTGAAGCACAGCAACAGGCTGAATTGCATGGGCTTTCCTGATCGTTGCCACCCCTGCTTCAGACAAACCAAAGTGCTTCACCTTGCCTTCCCTGATCAGATCTTTCACTGCACCCGCTACATCTTCAATCGGTACATCCGGGTCAACACGGTGCTGGTAAAACAGATCAATTGCATCAACTTTTAATCTTTTTAACGATGCTTCGGCAACCTCTTTAATGTGTTCGGGGCGGCTGTCCAGGCCAGTCCATTTGGGTCCGCCCTTCGGGTCGAGTTTAAAACCGAACTTTGTTGCAAGGACCACCTGGCCCTGAAAAGGAGCCAATGCTTCACCGACCAGTTCTTCATTTGTGAAGGGTCCGTAAACTTCTGCTGTATCAAAAAATGTGATGCCCCGTTCAACGGCTGAACGGATCAGTGCAATCATTTCTTTCTTGTCTTTCGGGGCACCGTATGAAAAGCTCATTCCCATGCAGCCGAGCCCGAGAGCTGAAACTTCCGGCCCGTTTTTCCCCAATTTGCGTTTTGGCATTTTTGTCTTCATGATTAACCTGTTGAAATTAAAGTGCAAAGGTACAACCGGCTTCTGCCCGATTCTTATAAAACTTGAAGAACTTTCAGGACATTTGATACTTTTGCTGATCCAATACTCAATACCCACATAATTTGACCTCTGCATCCCCCAGTGAAAATTGAAACCTTATGAAGCACCTTACGTTCACATTAACAGCTATAATGCTCGCCGTTCTGCTTTCAGGCACATCCTGTAAACTGATTAAAAAAAAACTGGCCGGCAAGAGTGACGATCGTCTGCGCGGCGTTCTTAATCACAGGAGCAACCTGCCCTTCGACAGCAACCTGGTGTTCAAGTTCTACCGCACCTATCCCGAACTAAACAAATACAGGAAGGATGTAGAATTGGTTTACCGGGAGCACAAATACACGCAGATCTGGTACGATGGCAAGGGGATCGTGGAGTTTGGTCAGACGCTTTACGGCAAAGTCAAATCGTTAAATGTTGAAGGAGTATCTTCAAAATTCCCTTATCAGGCAAAAATTGACGGTATTTTTGACAACGATGTGGAAAATACCCTTTCCCAGACGGAAACGGATTTAATGATGACCAACCTTTACCTGTTCTATGCCGGAAAAGTTATCAAGGGACTCGATGATACCACAACCACCGCGATGGGCTGGCTGCTGCCCCGCAAGCAGGTTTCTTACACCGTTCTGCTGGATTCAGTAATATCCGATCCGGGATTGATTGACCGAAACGACAGTATCCTCTTCATCCAGTATTACAAACTGCGGGATTTCCTGAAACGATACCGGGAAATTGAGAAAAAAGGCGGATGGAAACCGATTGACCTGGATCCCAAATTAAAGGCCTATAAGCCAGGGGATACTGCAAAAGCGATAAAGCAGATCAGGGAGCGCCTGTTTCTTACCGGCGATATCAGACAAAACAACGGGAGCAACAAATATGATGCGGAACTGGAGGATGCGGTACGAATGTTTCAGCAGCGCAACGGTTTCAATCCCGGCAAATCAATACTCCCGAAACTCATTAACGAGATGAATATCCCCGTCGGGGATCTGATAAAAAAGATCATCATCAACATGGAACGATGCCGGTGGATCTCCCCTGAATTTGCAAGGGCGAAAGCCTATATCGTTGTGAATATCCCGTCGTTCAAACTGAACCGGGTCCGCAATTCGAAAAGTGAATTCGAATCGCCGGTGGTTGTCGGGACAAACGTGACGAAAACTGTTATCTTCAGCGGGATGCTGACGTATATCGTATTCAGTCCTTACTGGGTGTTGCCAAAGAGCATTATCGACAAAGAGGTCAAGCCGGGGATGGCAAAAAACAAGAATTACCTGAATAATCACAACATGGAATGGAAGAACGGCATCGTAAGGCAGAAACCGGGAAAGAACAATTCACTGGGGCTGGTCAAGTTCATCTTTCCAAACGCCGATGACATTTATATGCACGACACGCCCGCCAAAAGTCTTTTTTCAAAGGAGAGCAGGGCCTTCAGCCATGGCTGTATCCGTGTCGGAAAATCGAGAGACCTGGCGGTTGAAATTCTGAAAGATGATCCGGCCTGGTCCCCTGAAAAGATCGATGCAGCCATACACGCTGGAAAGGAGAGTACCTGCCTGCTCAAAAACAAGATGCCTGTCTATATCGGCTATCTTACGGCCTGGGTTAATCCACAGGGAGTGATAAACTTTTATAACGATATTTATCAGCTGGATGAAAGGCTGGGTGAGTTGCTTTTCGATGAAAAGTAACGCAGGATTAGTTATTTCCCCATCACATCGATGCATTTGTAAAAACGGCCATGATAACCCTGTGATTCCAGGCTGCTGATGATCACGCAGTATGCCTTGCCCGAAGAGGCGTGAATGAACCTGGATTTCATGCCATCGGCTTCAACGATGATGCCGACATGGCCGATATGGCTCTTGTCCTTGTATCCATAAAAGACCAGCACATCCCCTTCTTTAAACTCCTGCGGCTTCAAAGCCGTTCCGAGCGCTTTGTATTCCCCGGAACTCCGGGGAACATCGATGCTGAAATGGTTGAAGACAAAATAGACAAACCCCGAACAGTCAAATCCTTTTTTCGGATCCATGCTTGCCTTCCGGTAAGGTTTGCCAAGGTACTGTTTCGCAAAGGCGATCAGCCCGGCCCTGTCAACACCGGTTGTGGCGATTGCAGGCTTGCCTGATGTTGCAGGTGATCCTTTCTCCTGCAGAAATACAGGGAAAGAGATCATAAGAAAAAGAAAAGTCAGCAGAACATTTTTCATCACGGATGAGGACCCCATCCCGCAAAAATACGAAACTTGCTGATACTGAATCTTAATCATATTAATGATCTTAAATATATGCGTACCTTTGCAGCTTGAGAACGTATTTATTAATCCTCCTGATTTTCCTGGTCCCTGTGATGAACCGGGCCGGTTCCGGAATGCCGGTTCCGGGCATGGAAGATCAACCCGATCTCTTCACGGCCTTGAATTTGTCGGATAAGGGTCTCTCTGGCGATGTATTCCGGATTGCGCTTAAGGGCCTCAGGAAACTGGAGGCTGTTGGCAAACTCCGGAATTCAGGGATCCTGACGATCGTTGATTTTTCCCAATCGAGTAAAAATAAGAGGCTCTATGTGATCGACCTGGTGCACAAAGCACTTTTATTCAACACCTATGTGGCTCATGGAAAAAATACAGGCGAAGAGTATGCGAAGCATTTCTCGAATGTATCAGGCTCCTGTCAGAGCAGCCTGGGCTTTTATGTGACGAAAGAGGAGATCGTGGGATCCAGTGTTGGGTTGTCGCTCATTCTTGATGGCGTTGAGAAGGGATTTAATGATAACGCACTGAAACGCGAGATCATCATTCACGGGGCGGCTTATGCGACCGAGAATTTCATTCGGAAAACCGGTCGGCTGGGCAGAAGCTTTGGCTGTCCTTCACTACCCCCTGATCAGGTCAAACAGGTCGTGGAGGCCATCCGGGAAGGGACCTGTTTATTTATCTATTCCAGGGACGACCAGTATATACGTCATTCCCTCCTGCTTAATTAGCTGCTTTTTACAGATCTATCCTCCCGGGGGCATGCGCACCTGCAAAGGGAAGGTGCCATTCTATCCAATCATTTTTCTTTTTGTTCGTTTCCAACGGAAAAAGCATCCCCGAGTTTTTCCCCGATACCATAATAGGCGCTGCTGCCGAAGGAACCATACAGCATGGGTCTCACCTTTTCAATGTCAGGAACCTGTTTCGGGTTCAGAACCTCACTGTCGGCAATCATTCCGACGATTTCCCCGATGAACATAGTATGCGAGCCGAGTTCGACCTGCCTTACCAGTTTGCATTCAAGGGCATAGGGAAATTCTTTCACGATAGGAGCATTGACCAGTTTGCTCATCTCCGGTGTGAGGCCGGTCTTCTTGAATTTGTCAACTTCTCTTCCGGATACGATGCCTGCAAAATCAGCCTCCTTAAGATGTTTTTCAGAAGGAATATTTATAGTGAATGCCTCTGTTTGCTTGATGTTGTGAAACGTAAGTGTCGCCTCCCGGATCGACACACTGATGCAAGGCGGTTTGCTTGAGGCGATTCCTCCCCAGGCAGCATTCATGATATTGGGCTTGCCATCGGGGCCATAGGTTCCTATGATGAGCACGGGAGAGGGTAGCAGGATTGTTCTAGGCGGAAGGGGAAGTTTCATGGTTCCAGGTTTTTTGTCATTCGCAATTGTCACTGGATCACTATTTTTTCTGTTTGCATTTTTTGCCCGGAAAAGAATTTTACCAGGTAAATTCCTTTCGGCTGTCCGGATAAATCAATTTCGGTTCTCCGGTATTTAATTTCGGATTGATAAACTTTTTTCCCAAGAACGGTGTAGATTTCAATATTCCCATTATCTCCGGAAAGGGCCACATTAAAATGACCGTTGCAAGGGTTCGGATAAGCAGAAAAGGACAATAGTGGTGCAATCTCATTTACAATAAGCACCCCGCACAGTTCAATCACCTGCACAGGAACATTGCTGTTGATGTTGGCTCCATTTCCCAGTTCGCCATTGGTATTGCTGCCCCAGGTCCAGGCAGTGGCGTCATTTTTCCTGGAAAGAGAATGCTGTTCACCCGCCGCTATATCGGTAATGCCTGTAAGAAAACTTACCTGTACCGGAACATTGCTGGCGACGCTTCCTCCATTTCCCAACTGACCACTGGTATTACCTCCCCAGGCCAAAACCGTACTATCAGTAATGATAGCCAGGGAATGTTGCCTTCCACCTGCAATCTTTATGGCGCTTGCCAGGGAGCTTACGACAACGGGAACATTGCTGTTGTTGAAGGTTGCATTTCCAAGCTGTCCATTGCCATTGTAACCCCAGGCCCAAACCTTATGATCGTTTTTCAGTGCCAGTGTGTGAAAATATCCTGCTGCTATGGCGGTGATGCCTGTCAGGGAACTTACAGGGACGGGGACATTGCTTCCGGTATTTGTTCCGTTTCCCAGTTCACCATCAGTATTGTACCCCCAGGCCCAGACTGTGCCATCTTTTTTGAGGGCAACGGAGAAATTAGTACCTGCCCCAATGGCAATGACACCAGTAAGAAAACTTACAGGGACTGGAAAGTTGCTATTGGTGTTGGTTCCGTTTCCAAGTGCGCCTTCACCATTAAAGCCCCAGGCCCACACTGTGCTGTCATTTTTCAGCGCAACAGAATGGTAACGTCCGCCTGCAATGGCGATGATGCCGGTGAGCGTATTTACAGGCACAGGAACATCGCTGTTTGTGTTGGTTCCATTTCCGAGTGCACCATTGCTGTTGTCTCCCCAGGCCCATACCGTATGATCATTTTTCAGGGCAAGGGAATGCCGGTCTCCGCAGGCGACGGCTGTGATGCCCGTGAGAGAATTCACGGAAACAGGAACATTACTATCGGTGTGGGTTCCATCTCCCAATTGACCAAACGCATTGGACCCCCATGCCTTTACGGTATAATTATCGCAAACCGCCAGAGAGAATGCTCTTCCTCCTGCAATGGGTTGTGCAGTTGTAATGTTGCTCAAGCCTGAGATGGCGAGCAATGCAAGAATGTAGATTATTTTTTTCATACCGAGGTTGTATTTGTTTTTACTACCTTGAATATTCAGAATGCATATCTGTAAAAATAGTTGAAATATTGATTGGTTGTATAAGCTCCCCCTGATTTCTGTTCCATTCTTAGGTTGAATTGTTATCCTTCCTCGCAGGGGATTTTATTTTAATATTAATTGTACCTTTAGTGTGTCCATAAAATTACAGCCATGAAAATTAAAAAATTGTTACTTCTCATAATCTTTTTACTCCCGGTACTGACCTTTGCAGGAGACATCTTTGGAACCATAACCAAAAACGGGAAACCTTTTGCGAAACAGCTGGTAAAAATCACAACCAACGAGGGTACAGTAATTAAATCAGACAGTACCGATGCTTTCGGGTACTTCACCATGAACATCAAACAGCTGGGCCAGTTTAAGCTGAATGCAGGTGGAGCCGTTACCGATGTAACTTCAAACAGCAGTCCAACCGGATACACATTCATCCTGGTTCAAAACAATTCGAAATGGCAACTGATCAAAAAGTAGAACCTGTAAAACCCAAAAAAGACATCTGGGAAAAGGCTGACATCATTTTGCGTCCCTTTGGTGCCCTGATCACAGCCCTCACGATTGCGTTCGTCAGTTATGCAGCTTCCGATTACCTTAGTAAAAACCAGGAAAAGGACGCACGAACCAAGCTTTACACCGAGTTAATGACCAAACGCGAAGATTCAGAAAGCGCACTTCGAAAGGATATGTTCAACTCCATCATGAACAATATCCTGAAAGATAAAGCCAGCGCAACACTCGATGAAAAGATCCTTCAGCTTGAACTGCTCACCTATAATTTTCATGAGTCGCTGAACCTGATGCCGCTGTTTGAATACCTGAACAGGTGTAATAATGAAGAAACAAAGTCTCCGGCTTTAAGACAAGCTTATAAATACAGGTTGATCAAAATGTCGAAAGCGACCATCGCTAAACAGATATCTACCCTCGAAGCTGTATCATCACCCATTACGTTAACGTATGTAGACACATTGTTTCCCTATAAAAACAAAAAAGAATATAAAACCAACAGCGAATTCAAAGCGCGGATCGATGAATTATATGAACAAAATTCAACGGCATTAAATGGAACGGATCCCTTCTGCACCTATCCGGATTCGGTCTTCAATGGAAAGAGCTGGGATTCCCTGCAACAGGTTGTACGGATAAAAATTCTGGATTACGATACCACCGATGCTTCTGTAAAAGTCAGGCTGACGATTCAAACCAATTATCCCGGCAAAAACAGGGCGCCCGAAATGCCTCGACAGACCGAGTTTATGGTCAATTATTTCGAGTTTCCGATGATCGACAATACAAGGTTGAAAAATGATATGCGGCTTGCCGTGGTTCTGAACAGCCTAATCAGCGAGGACAGGTTCACTAATTCCGGTCAACCGGCAGGGAAAAGCAACCGGATTGAGTTAAAGGTTATTTATTTCCCCGGCTCACGCTCCAGCCTCAAAGAAAAGCCCTATTTCGACGACATCGTTTCGAAACTCCTGCTGAAGAATTGAAGGTTAACACCCTTGTCGTTGCCGGGCTGTTAACAGCAGAACCATACTGTTTTCACTCTTTTCAAAACTAATGTTCTGATGGGTCTCTCCGGCTGACCGGATATCCACAATTTTATACTCAATATTCCCTTTGGACTCAACGATGTTATTGCTTTTTACGAGGCCGGAAATAACTACGACATAATATCTGCCCGGACGTAAGTTTAATTTATAATTTCCTTTCCCGTCTGCTGAAGTCCTGACAGTGGCAGGTAATTTCCTGAACCCACTGATATAGTTGAATGCAAATTTCGATGCAGCATCAAAATTATCATGCAGCTTCGTGATCCTGGCAATATCTAAGGTATTATATACCGCCAGGGAATAGTCGGATTTGTTACCCTGAAAACTATCAATAACATTTCCGATGTCTCCATACTGTGTTGATTTGACATCGGCTTCGTTAATGGCATAAATTTCACTTCCCGCATCTGCATGGTTGGACAACTCGTAATAATCCTTACAGGTCACAGTACCCGACAGCATTCCGTTTTCACCGGACAGCTTTTCATTTCCTGTTGTGAAGGATAGGGTTGGGACCAGTATGAGGATACTGAAAAGAATATTTTTCATAGTTTATAATGTTAGGGTTCAAAGGACAAAGGTACATCCAATTTAGAATAAGTCTTAATATTAATAGTTAATGTTTTGTTAACGATTTGTTCATGCGGTTCAATTATCATGGAAAATGTTTACTATTTGGGATCAAATGTTTGAATGACGGGATGTGCTTAATGACCAGAAGAGGTTGGTCAATATTGCCGGATTGTCCCTTCAGGGATCTGCTGCAGGAATTCCGGAAAACGTGAAAGGCCGGGTTTCACCAGCCTTTCATCACAGATAGAAATAAAATCTAAAATGCAAACTATCCCGGACTTCGCTCTTTACATCTTCTTAATCTTTTACGCAACGAACCGATAACCCCAATCCTTTGGAGTATGACATCCGGGTAACATTGCTGCTGATGTAAGAAAGCACATGTTCCCAGGCATCTGTGGCCGAAAATTCTGTGGTGCACCAGAAGCAACCATATATTCCCTTGTAATGGAATAATCCGTTGCTGGACCGGTCGCCTCCCGGCAGGCCGCTGAACCCTGTTGCATTTGTTGCGCCTGCGTTAGGGCTGTTCCAGTATGTTGTTCCGGTTGATTTGAGTTTACCTCCGGCGCCTGAACCCAGGTATGTCAGCAAGGTCGTCCACTCCGCATCTGTAGGCACATGCCAGCCCGCGGGCGCTATGTTTTTGCTGTCGGTTACCGCAGCCCAATTGTATAAACGCCCATAAATATTCACGGTCCCCGGGTCATTGTTAATGTTGCAGTATCCTGCAGTTGTAAGTGCCACCCACTGCAGACTGTCAGCGACATGAGGTATCGAATCACCGGTGCGGTATCTCGTAGTCTTTAGGTTAGCAGCCATCCAGGTCTGGGTGCCAATGATTACCGTGGGATAAACGTTCCCGTCGATATCGGTCACGGTTACAACTGTACCGGAATTGTTGCCGGAGTCACTACTTTTCTTGCAGCTGTTGGAAAAGATAAATGAAACCCCTAAAATCAGAAACAGGTAAATCAGTTTTCCCTTTTTTTTCATGTTAGTTTCCTTTAAAGATTGATGATTCCGTTTATAATTTACTGTAAATAAGTGTTTACCTAATCAGAGGAAATGTTTGAATGTCGATCAAAGAATATCAAGGTCCTGCAACTTTTAAAAGTAATAAACGGGTGGACACTTACCTGACCCGTGATCGCATCAAGATGGATCTCCTGTTCAGAATCGTCGTACGCTTTATTTGGTAATGGTGAAAGTATCAAACACGGTGTAGGCTCCTGTATAACCCTGGTAACTGTTTACGGTTACAGTCTTGCCGGAGATGTCAACGACACTGAAGTAATAGGTTTTGTGGGCGTTGTGAACGTTCCATTCGGTTCTGACGGTCGGATCAATGTAACCGCCGCCGGAACCTGCACCGCAAGTGCCGCAAAGAAGCTGCACCACATTGTTCTGCCAGCCTGGTGTTGGCGGTGTGGTCTGCGGTTTCGGGGCCAACCCGCCGTCAATGGTCCGTCGGGCATACAGATGCGAATGTCCGCATGCATAGAAGTCGAATTTATTGGCGTCAATGAATGACCAGAGCCGGGTGATGGTTGTATCTGCTTCTGACGCTTCCGTCGAGTCGTTGTCGACATAATAATAGGGGACATGAATGAAAAGAAATTTATGCAATGCACTGGACCGGGCTACCTGTGTTTTCAGCCAGCCCATTTGTGTCGAATCGATATGTCCGCCCATGTTTATTTCCATGGTGTCCCTGTAAACAAAATAGGGATCAAGCACAGCGAAAAAGGAACTGGTTGCCTCATTGGTGAAAGAATAGGCCAGGTGAGTATAGCCGGTTGGACCGTTGGAGGGGTTCTCGGAAAAAGTACTCTGGAACTGCTGCTGGTTGACGAGAAAATAACCATACGACGCGTGTTCATGATAAAGCTCATGATTTCCCACGGCCGTGTATAGTTTGATCCCCTTGTTGGTCAGCATTGCAAAGAGATCTTTAAATTCCTGGAAAGTGTATTTCTTATTCATATAACCCCGGTAGCACATGTCACCACCGAAAACCACAAAGGATGGCTGGGGTTTCAAGGTGTCAATCCTGCGAATGATCGGATTTAACGAAGTGCTGTCAATCGTATAGCCGAGCGAATCACCCCGGCTGTCGGCCAGGAAAACGAACCGTAGCGTTCCATCGGTAGTTCCAAGTTTTTCCTCATCACTTGAACTGCTTTTTTTGCAGGCAGAAAGCATCGCTAAACTAAGGATCAGCATCATCATCGTTGTGATGGTGAGCCTGCTTTTCATTATCCCCGATGTGATTTTCAAAAAAGTAGACATGATTTTACTCCTTTCAGGTTTTAGAGTATGTATTATTGGGTTGCATGATGTTCGTGGTCAGTCTTTTTCAGATTTATGATAACGCCCGTAAATAAAGGTCAGTCAAAAATAATAAGTTTCAGGCAATAATCAAAGTCCCCTGATGCCGGACGAAGGATATTCTTATAAAGAAGTTGCCGGGATTCTTTTATCAGACGATCTTCCCAATTCATTGGCAAATATCCCGGCCAGGCTCACGAGTGTTTCTAACCCGTGCCAACTGGATTTTTTTGAGGAAACGGACATTTTGAACGTTTAATTTATATTTTTGTACTTAAAGCCAATGATAATCAGGAAACCTTACTTCACAAGAAACAGATAGATTGCTTTAGCCCGCCCTCTCACACTGACAACCAGGCGGCTTTGTCCAGCCAGGATGTAGCTGCTATAAAACAAATACCATGAGACCTCTTTGCTTTACATTTCTTTTTCTTTTTTCTCTTGCTGGTTTTTCGCAGGACACGATATACATCAAGCTTTATCCAAAGGATACATTAAACCCGATCGCTTCCGATTTTGCCGGCTTGTCGTTCGAGAAGAACTGCCTGAACAAGGGTTATTTTGGTCCTTCCGAAAGTACGTTGATCCGGTTTTTTAAGACATGCGGGATTAAATCAATGCGTGTCGGAGGCGATGAAGTAGATATAGTCACACTGGGCCCGGATCCGACAGATAAGCATTTCACAAAAGCAGAATTAGACAGTTTATTTCTTTTTGCAGACAGCGCCGGTTGCAAGGTCTTACTGGGTTTAAATCTGAGATATAATAATCCTCCGCTTGCCGATACCGAAGCAAATTATGTTATCCAGAACCACCCTGGTCAGCTCTTTGGATTTGAAGTGGGTAACGAGCCCGATAAGTATGTAGAACACCTATACCGTATACCACCACCGGCATAAATGGTTAAACAATATGAATCGGAATTTATGGGTTACTTTAATGCAATCAGACAATCTCAACCTGCGGCTGTTTTTGCGGGACCCGGTTGTGCCGATAATCACTACGAATGGACGGAGCCATTCTGCAGGGATATGGACACCATACCCTCTAAAATAGCTATGCTTACGCAACATAATTATGGTGGAGAAGGAGGAAAAGATACAACCCACGAAATAATCAAGCAGAAGACGGATTCCTTGCTGATGAAGAACAACCTTGATTATATTTCTCATGTGGCGGACTCATTGGTCAAGTATGCAAGCAGGGGCCATATTCCTTTTCGCATGAGTGAAACCAATTCATTGTTTCATGGAGGAATGTGGGGCGTGAGCAATGCATTTGTTTCAGCCCTCTGGGCACTGGACTATATGTATCAGCTGGCTTATGACAGTTGTGCAGGGGTCAATTTTCATGGAGCACTTGAGGGGCCGTATACTGTTTTTTCAAAATACCATAATGTTTATCGTGCACATCCGATTGCCTATGGAATTCTTGCTTTCCAGATCGGAAGCAAAGGCAAGTTCATTAAGGATACGGTATGGAACAATCATATTAATCTTGATACGTATAGCGTAATTGATGCCTCGCACAATATATACACTACGATCATAAATAAAGAGACATGGCAAAATCCTGATTCAGTGATAAGTTTAGAGGTAGATATCCGGAACAGTAACTATATTGCCGCTGAATACCTCCGGCTACGTTCCGATTCCCTGGGAGATACAACCCGGGTTACCCTTGGCGAAAAGGTGGTAGATTCATTGGGGAGAATTCCTGTGTATACCTGGACATCGTTGCCGGTTACCTCGCATGCGACTCATTTCAATGTTCCTGCCGGATCAGCGGTTGTTGTAAAATTTATTTACAGAATGGGGAATTCCATCCAGGATAATTCTGGAAATAATAAACACTTTCTCAACCTGTATCCCAATCCTGCATCCGATAGAGTGACGATCAGTACAGAAATGACCGGGCATTCTGTTATTTCCGTTTACAACCTGCAGGGACAAATCCTTATGCAACGGCAGATGCAGCAAGGTAAAACAGACATTGACATACGTGAATTTGCAAAAGGAGTTTATATCGTGAGATTAACCGGCAACGCCGGGGCGGAAGCAGGCAGATTCATAAAAGAGTGAAATTTTAAGCCCCTGATTTAATCGTACCTTTGCATCGTACGAAATTTTTCACTCTTGAAAAGGATTTTATTTTTACTTCTGTTCGTGTCGGTCCTGCTGTCATGCAGCAAGGAGCCTGACACGGTCAACACCCCGGTTACACCGCCCGTTACCGATACGATCCCCGCGCAATATGGCACGCCGTTTGGCAATGTACCCGACCGGCAGGACGCGGTCATTTACCAGGTGAACATGCGGGCCTTCGGCCCGCAGTCCAATTTTAACAGCGTTATCGCCCGGCTTGATTCAATAAAAGCGCTGGGGGTAAATGTAATCTACCTCATGCCGGTCTTCCCGGTTGGTACGTTGAAGTCGGTAAACTCACCCTACTGCGTGAAAAATTATACCGCCGTCAATGCTGAATTCGGCACGCTGGACGACTTACGCAACCTTGTCGATGGCGCTCACAGCAGGAATATGTGTGTCATTCTTGACTGGGTTGCAAATCATACCGCCTGGGATAATGGCTGGATCACCAGCCACAAGGACTGGTACTTGCAGGATGGCGCCGGGAACATCGTCAGTCCGCCGGGAATGGGATGGAACGACGTTGCCCAGCTCAATTTTACCAGCACAGCCATGCGCCTGCACATGATATGGGATATGAAATACTGGGTCTTTGCAGCCAATGTGGATGGTTTCCGTTGCGATTATGCCGACGGCCCGCCGCTTGATTTCTGGACGCAGGCGATCGATACCCTCCGGAACATTTCAACCCACAAACTGCTGATCCTGGCCGAAGGGCACCGTAGTGCCAACTTCCTTGCCGGATTTGATTACAACTTTGGCTTCAGCTATTACGGGCTGCTGAAAACCATCTACAGCAACAATGCCTCTGCCCTGCTGATCAACGACATGAATAACACGGAATTCACGAATGCAACCAATGGCCAGCAGGTGGTGCGTTACACCACGAACCACGATGTGAATGGTTCTGACGGCACACCGCTCGATCTGTTCGGGGGCAGGAAGGGTTCCATGGCGGCTTTCGTGGTCACCGCCTGCATGAAAGGGGTACCCATGGTTTACAACGGGCAGGAGGTTGGAACTCCATTCAGGATCGTTTTTCCGTTTACCGGGAGAAAAATTGACTGGACCCTGAACCCCGATATCACGGCCGAATATAAAAAGATCCTGCTTTTCAGGAGCGCCAGTGCAGCGATGCGGCGGGACCAGCTTACCTCCTACGGCGATGCCGATATCTGCGCATTTACCAAAGAACTGGAGGGAGAGAAAGTCCTGGTGGTTTCGAACCTGAGGAACCAGGTTATCAATTTTGCATTGCCGCTCCCGCTTCAAAATACAGCATGGACAGATGCCATGACCGGAGGAAGCATCACGTTGACCACAGAGCTTGTTTTACAGCCATACAGTTACCTGATCGCGAAACAATAAGATTCTTTATTGATCATATCCTGATCTGGTCAGCCTTCTTGTTATAACATTTGCTTTGCTGATCCTACCGTAATCTCCAGCACCCTTGTGAGAAATGAGAATTTCTGTTTCATAAAATCATATTCGTCACCGGAAGTTATATATTTTGCTGTCCCATCAATAAGAAAGCCTGTTCCGGGATAATCTTTATATCCCAGAACATCTTTACTCCCAAGGGTTAATTTAACATTGTTGTTTACATTCACATTCTTCTCCGTTTTTCTGAAACCAGAAGCAGGTATCAGGATACGCTCATCCTCTGTTACCACAAGATATGAATTCCATGTATTCGCAACATGCGTTTCGACACCCCACGATACAATGGATACAACGCCTTCGTGCTGTAATACTTCTAAAAACTTTTCTGATAATTTTTTATTTTCACTCATGTTGATCTTTTAAGATTTGAGAAAAGAGGTTCCTGGCGCTCTTTTAATATCAGCACTGAAGACAAACACGCGCCAGCAGTTTCCATGGGCCTGCCCGGGGGGCATACCCGTGAATGATGAAGTGGCAGATTTAGCGGATGATGGCAGCCGTATCCACGGCCTGAAAAAAGCGAACCAGTCTTCCGTTTCTGAGTGTCCACACATGAGTGGCATTGGCTTTAAATGGATTGCCGGTAGCTTTATTAATTCCCTGGTAATAACCCTCCATGACCACTTTATCATCTGCTCCAATAATTTCCTTTACTGCAATATTAAATCCATCAAAGTATACCGGTAAATTCATGAAAACATTTGATACGACTGCATCGGGTCCTATGTAAGTGCCATCGCCATCCACAAAAGGCATGCCCTTACATTCATTCCATTCAATTGCAGGGTCAAACAGGGCTAAAACCCCCGGTACATTGCCTGTTGCAAAACTGGCATAGGCCTGTTTTACTATTTCTGTATTTGTCATTTTTCTGGTTTTAAATAAAACATTTTATCTCAAGGATTAAATAATAGAAAACAAATCGATAAATCCACATCGGTCGGTAAATTTAATCTTATTTAGACCAAATATAAGGTAAAAAGTGTTAAGAATTCATAAAACTGAAGATTTACCTGAAAAAATGCTTGCTTTGAACAGTCTGTCCCGGAATAACCTGACAACTCCGGCTTTTAGATTGACAGGATGAAAATGAAAGGAAAGGAAGTCCTAATTCTAAGTCTTACGTGCGAGGTGTGAAGTGTGAATTATTTTACTTCACACGTCGCACTTCACACTTCGCACTTGTACGGGTTACACTACTCTGGTGAAAGATCTAACCGCCAGTTCATCATCGATTTTGCGAAAGGGGTTGATTTTATTGAGGATTCCTCAATGATGCCATATCAATAACGAACCGGTAATGTACATCCCCCTTTTCCAGGCGGACGAATGCCTCGTTGACCTGTTGTATATTGATCAGTTCAATATCGGCAGTTATATTGTGTCCGGCACAAAAATTCAGCATCTCCTGTGTTTCGGCTATCCCTCCGATATTTGACCCGGAAAAACTATGGCGACCCGAAACGACACTGAACGCATTTACTTCAAGCGGCTCCGGTGGTAATCCCACCAGTACCACGCTGCCATCCGGTTTCAGGAGATGAAGGTAGGTGTTCACATCGTGTTTTGCCGAAACCGTATCAAGTATGAGATTCATTTTACGGGCGTATTTTTTCATCTGTTCTTTGTCAGTCGATAACACCGCTTCATCTGCTCCCAGGCGTTTGGCATCTTCAACTTTTAAAGGAGAAGTGGTAAACACAACCACATGGGCTCCCATCGCCCTGGCTATTTTTATTGCCAGGTGCCCTAAACCACCGATCCCAAGGATGCCGACCATTTTACCGGGGCCTGCCTTCCAGTGTTTCAAAGGGGAATAGACGGTAATTCCGGCACAAAGCAGCGGTGCTGCCGATGCCAGATCCAGTTTTTCCGGTACGTGGAGCACATATGCCTCATTACAGACATAGGTTTCGGAAAAACCGCCATAGGTAACGCCCCCCAGATATTTATCCGGACTGTTGAACGAAAAGGTCACTCCTTCATCGCAAAATTGTTCGAAACCATCACCGCAATATTCACATTTTCCGCAGGAATCTACAATGCAACCAATCGCTGCAAGGTCGCCTGTTTTAAAATTTTTCACATGCTCCCCAACCCTGGTTACTTTTCCAACCATCTCGTGACCGGGAACGATGGGGAAGGTAGCACCTCCAAAGTCGTTTTTAATCTGGTGCAGATCTGAATGACAAATACCGCAGTAAAGGATTTCAATCTCCACATCGTGATGCTGAAGTTCCCTGCGGTTAATATTCATTGAATGTAAAGGCTTATCCGCTGCCTCGGTTCCGTATGCTTTTATGTTCTCTGTTTTCATCGTTATTGTTTTTTATTGTTTTTATTCGTGAGACTCAAATTTTTTGAACGTAGTGATTAAAAATTTGTTAGTCGAACAATCCCGACGAAGTCGGAGGGTATAATACCTCGCTCTGCGGCGGAATCTGGGTCCATGGGCACCGATAAATCGAGTGTCTTTGACTTTCCCTGGGGGTCATACCCGTGATTCGGGTAATACTTCATTTAAGCATTGTATCGCATTTAAGGTGCGGGGATAGCCTACATAGGGCAAAAGTTGGGTCATCAGGTTGATGAGCGTCTGCCTGGTGTTTCCAACGTTGGCATTGCCACGAATATGCCCTTTAATTTGCGATTCCGTGCCACCGAGGGCAATGAGAAATGAGAGTGTTACCATTTCCCGTATTTGCACATCCAGCCCCTTACGTGTGATATAATCGCCAAAACAATTGGCCGACAGGTATTGCTGGATATGTAACAAATCCTTTGGAGACTTGTTATACATTTCATCAATGACGCTGCTAAAAATCTCTTTCTGTTTTTCCAGTCCCTTCTCCATTCTTGTTTGCCTGCTGGTGGTGGATTGCGATGCCAGGTGAAGTGGAATTTGGCGATCTGAAAATATCTCGTTGGTGGCAGTTACAAAATCGATTACTTTGGCAATGCCAACATACGGTACAGCCTGATATAGAACCTCTTTTACTTCAACCGGAGATATCCCGATATTCAAGGCCGCATTGATCATCATCTTATACTCCGTCAACGCCTGGCATCCGATTGAAGCAGCCATAATCATCATCACACGGGTCTTGATATCCATGGAATCATGACTGATTACATCATCAAAAGCGAAATTGTCGAAGATTTCAATCAACTCCGGATCGGTCTCCTTAAATTTCGATTTGTATCCGGGCCAAAGCACTTCGTGGTTCTTTATGGCTGTTTCCGTCAAATTAACCGAGGTCTTTTCACTAATGCTATCCATAATAATCTATTCAGGTTTACTTATTCCCAGGTTTTCATTCTTATTCAACCCAGGGTTCTCAATGATTGTTGCTATAAATGTGGCTATGCTTTTTCTGGAAACGGCTGTCCCCTGTTCCGGCTCACCTTTGCGGGTAATGGCATAATCCACTTCATTTGAATCAGTAAACCAGTCTGGTCTCAAAATGGTGTAGTCCAGGCCTGACCCTTCAATCACATCAGCAAGTTTTCTGTAGGGAACCAGGACCTGTCTCAAGGGAACATCATAAATACTGATTGAACTGATTGCAATGACCCTGTTAACTCCTGTTTCTTTCATTGCTCTTACGATGTTCTTTCCCATCGCTTCCAGGTTCCCGGCAAGGTTTACATAGACAATATCCTGTCCTTCCACCGCACTTTTCAACGTGGCATAGTCCATAACATCCCCTTCAATGACCGTCCAGTCCGAATTTTCAGGGAGCTTTAACCTCTTTTTGTTTCGCAAAAAGAGCGTCAGGTGAACATCGGTTTGTTTATTCAGTTCCTCAATCACATATTCAGCAAGGCTTCCGCCAGCACCGAGGACAATTACATTCTTCATGTCAGTGGGATTTGGAATCACCGGTCAATCAGTTTCGCACTGCTTTCTGAGTATCTGTCACCCTGAACCTGGATTTTAGAACAGGCTGACTCAATCTCTTTCAGTTCTTCCGGAGTAAGTATTACCCTAACGGCACCGAGGTTTTCATTCAATCTTTCCAGTTTTGTGGTTCCGGGGATCGGCACGATCCAGGGTTTCTGTGCAAGCAGCCAGCCAAGTGCAACCTGGGCAGGCGTGACCCTCTTTTTTGCCGCAAGTTGTATGACTAGATCAACCAGGGGCTGGTTTGCTTTTCGGTTTTCCGGTGAAAAGCGGGGAACGCTATTACGGAAGTCTGATTTGTCGAAGGTGGTGTTATCGCTGATCTTTCCGGTCAGGAATCCTTTTCCCAGGGGGCTGAACGGCACGAAGCCGATGCCGAGTTCTTCAAGAAGGGGAATGATCTCTGCCTCCGGCTCCCGCCAGAAAAGAGAATACTCACTCTGCAATGCCGTGACCGACTGTATAGCATGAGCCCTGCGAATTGTTTTGACACCCGCTTCTGAAAGTCCAAAATGTTTCACTTTCCCTTCCTTTATCAGGTCCTTTATAGTTTCAGCAACATCTTCAATAGGAACATTGGGATCGACCCTGTGCTGGTAAAACAAGTCGATCACATCGGTCTTCAGCCGTTTGAGTGATTCTTCAGCCACCAGCCTGATATGCTCAGGCCGGCTGTTGAGCCCCGGAAAGGCATTTACATCAAAGCCGAATTTAGTAGCGATGACAACCTGGTTCCGAAACGGAGCAACGACCTCACCAAGAACTTCTTCATTGGTATAAGGTCCATAGGCTTCGGCAGTGTCAAAAAATGTAATACCCGCTTCGAAGGCTCCCCGGATTAATTTAATCGCATCCTGTTTGTCAGTTGCAGGGCCATATCCATAACTTAACCCCATGCAACCAAGCCCAAGGGCAGAAACTTCGAGACCGCTTCTGCCGAGTTTTCGTTTTTGAATTTTCGTATTCATAACTGTATAAATTAAAGATGCAAAGTTAAACTAAAAAGAGGCCCCGAAATGCGGGGCCTTCATAGAGTAAGCACGAGGCTTGAGAGGCTTTGGAAGGACCCGGCCTTCTTCCATTTTTTTAATGGTGTGAAAGGGCCGGGTTTTCCTTTACACCGGTCACAGCGTGACGGATTTTTCGGTCACATTGCCGGGAAGATCGGTTGCGCGGACCAGGATTACCACGCCATCGGTTGAGGGAAGCTGTTCCCGGGCAGCATACACGTATTGTCCCGAAGGCATGCTGATCACGCAGTCTCCTTCTTCGACAAGCGTGCCGTCATGGCTGGAGATCTTCAGCGTTACCGAGACGAGTTTGAAATCATCGCCGGCGGAAATCGTGATCTTATCTCCCTTGTTGCCATGGTACCCCGATGTATCTGCCTGGAGGATGAAGGGAGACCGCAGGAAATCGATAAGGGCCAGGTGGTAGGCTGACCTGCCTTTCCGTGCTTTGGCCGCGTATTCGGCCTGCAATACCGGATCCTGCATCGCACGGGCAGCGTAGGCCGCCGCAAGCCTGAGACGCTCCCGCGCTGCTGACTGCTTAACTGTCGGCGCCTTTTTCGGCCTTGCCGGGGGAATGGTGATGACGCTTCTGCCCCTGCGGTTTTTCAGGACAACCTGGTTGCCGAAGATACCGCTGTAATTTTTCGATAATTCTGATTGTGTTGTCATAATGTTAATGTTTTAAGGTTAAGAACTTTGATCCCGGCCGGAACCGTTGTAACATGTCGCAACAAAAATACGCTCCCAAAAACCTCCGGGGGGGTGGAAAAGGGTGGAAACGTTTTACAGAAAGCTTGATTATCTAGGGGAAAATCAAGAAAAAAAATGGAAAATCGAAAAATGTTCAATGAAATTCAAGCAAATTCCATAGAAAGTCGAACAAACGTCATAGAAAGTCGAACAAACGTCATAGAAAGTCGAAGAAATGCCATAGAAAGTCGAACAAACGTCATCAAAAGTCGAACAAATGTCATGGAAAGTAGAACAAATGTCATGGTGAGACAAACTGTGAAATGTAAAATGCGAACTTTACCACATTTTGCATTTGTCAAAACACATCCTCTTCCGGCAACCGGTTCAATATTTTATCCAGACGTTTCCTTAATTTCTGTAATGATTTCATTGGGTCGTCGATGGATTCTACAAAATGGAGATCTTTTGAAGCCAGAAGATAAATCTCAACCCGGAATGTGGCGCTGAATGCATTATTAAGAAAGTCGAATGCTGCATTGAGATCATACAGGTAGATATAGGTCACGATCCCTGAGCTCAATTTTACGGCTTCCCGGGCCAGCTCATGTCCAAAAAGTGCTTTCTCCTCTTTCGGAAAAGAGTCGATCAGATTGAAAATCTGAAGAGCAAAATCGAATGCGGCCTTTTCAATTTCAGTTTGTTTTTTCATGGGTATTGGATTTTTCCTCTTAATCGGCGAAATCATGAAAAGGTCATACGTTTCTCGGGACTTTTTTTAACCACGAATGAAAGATTTTTTTATTTACCATATTACCTTTTCATATCGGGCAGATTAATGGGAAAAATTCTTATTAATCAGACAAAGACTCCAATGTTCAATGAACAACTCAGGAAAAGGACAATGAACATGGCCTGTGATACCAGAAAAGTACTTCTCGGAATAGAGATTGGATCGATCGACAGGCCTATAGTTAATCAGTTAATCCGTTCATCATCATCCGTCGCTGCAAATTACAGGGCCGCTACACGGGCACTATCTGACAGCGAATTCTTTGCCAAGATATGTATTGTTACGGAAGAAGCGGATGAAACGTTGTTTTGGCTGGAATATCTCATCCTGATTCAATTGTTGGATGGAGATAAAATAGCTTCACTCCTTGATGAGATTGATCAACTTGTTCGGCTGTTTGTAAAGATTAAAAGAAAAATGGCAGAAAAATTGGAGAAGGGCAGGAAAGAAAGGAAGTCCTAATTATAAGTCTTAAGTGCGAGGTGTGAGGTGTGAATTATTTTACTTCACACTTCACACTTCACACTTCGCATTTGAACGGGGTACCCGGAGCCGGAATCGAACCGGCACGAGATTGCTCTCATTGGTTTTTGAGACCAACGCGTCTACCTGTTCCGCCATCCGGGCAAAGAAGAGGGGCTGCAAAGGTATATTTTTTTTCTAATATATCCCAAAGGGAGACTTAGAGGCGGTCTGTAACCGAGGTCGGAGGTCCGATTTCTGATCTCTGACCTCCGATCTCAGAAATAATCCATCCTCTATCCTCCATCCTCCATCTTCTGCACCCTGACCTCCGACCTCCGCGAAACGATTTGGAATATTGACCGGAACAATGTAATTTCGCCATTCTAACCCCTAATCCTTCCCGGTATGCCCCAAAATGTAAAAATTTTCTCAGGCAGGTCCACCCAGTACCTGGCAGAGAAGATCGCCCTCAGCTACGGAACAGACCTCGGAACAGTCGTCGTTACTGATTTCTGCGACGGCGAGTTCCAGCCATCTTTTGAGGAAAACATCAGGGGAAAGGACATCTTTATCGTGCAGTCGACCTTTGCTCCTGCCAGTAACATGCTCGAACTTCTCATGCTGATCGATGCTGCAAGAAGAGCATCTGCCCGAAACATCATCGCAGTGATCCCTTATTTCGGATTTGCACGCCAGGACCGCAAAGACAAGCCCCGCGTTTCGATTGCGGCCAAGCTGATGGCAAACCTGCTTTCCACGGCCGGCGTTCAGCGCATTATTACCATCGACCTCCATGCCGACCAGATCCAGGGTTTCTTCGACGTTCCGGTCGACCACCTCTTTGCTTCGTCAATCTTTGTGCCATACCTGAAAAAGCTGAACCTTCCCAACCTTAGCATGGCTTCACCGGATACAGGGGGAACCCGCAGGGTGGCTACCTATGCAAAATTCCTGGGTACCGACTTCGTGATCTGCTACAAGCAGCGCAGCAAGCCCAACGAAATAGGAAAGATGGCCCTGGTGGGTGAAGTAAAAGGAAGGGATGTTGTTCTCGTGGATGACATTGTGGATACTGCAGGTACACTTTCCAAGGCAGCCGAGATCATCATGGAAAACGGGGCCAACAGCGTTCGCGCCATGTGCACCCATCCGCTCTTCTCGAACAATGCCATTGAACGGATCGAAAAATCACCCCTCCTTGAAATGGTCGTAACCGATACCATCCCGTTGAAAAAGCAAAGCAAAAAAGTAAAAGTCATCTCCACCGCCAGCCTTTTCGCGGAAGTTATCAAACGCGTGGAAAGCCATGAGTCGATCAGTTCGCTGTTCAAGTTCGGCGAGTAAAATCGTGACGCGTTACGCATCACGAATATTCCAATCCATATTAGTTTCCGAAGAAAAAATTATTACCTTTGCAGGCCCAAAATAAATGGCGAAAAGCGAAAGGCGAAATAGTATTATAATAAGGGACTTTATGACTTTAAAAACTTTACAAACTTTATAACTTTATAACTTTATAACTTTACAAACTTTACAAACTGATTTTATGAAACAAGTATCATTGAGCGGTTCTCTTCGCGAGAACGTAGGGAAAAAAGATGCTAAAAAACATCGCAAGGAGGGAAATGTCCCCTGTGTTATGTACGGCGGTAAGGAGCAAATTCATTTCGTGGCAAGCGACAAAGCTTTCCGCAAACTGATCTTTACTCCCGAGGTCTATATTGTAAACCTCGAGATTGCAGGAAAAACATACAATACCGTAATCCAGGATGTACAGTACCATCCGGTAACAGACAACATCCTCCATATCGATTTCCTCGAGATCCAACCGGAAAAGCCGGTAAATATTGGTGTACCTGTAAAGGTCATCGGCACAGCTCCCGGCGTGCTGAAAGGCGGGAAACTGATCCTGAAGACCCGGAAACTGAAGATTCTGGCGCTGATGCAGCACCTGCCCGATGAAATCACAGTCTCCATTGATCCCCTGGACATTGGTGACTCCGTGAAAGTCAAAGACCTTGCCGTGGAGAACATCACCTTCATGGATTCTCCCAATACGATTATCGTTGGTGTCCGCACAGCCCGCGTGCTTGTGGAGGAAACTCCCGGTGCTGAAGGCGCTTCCGCCGAAGGTGCTGCACCTGCTGAAGGCGCTGAAAAAGGCAAAGAAGGCGAAGGAGAGAAGGAAAAGAAATAATTTCATTTTCCAATTCACAGAAGGTACAGGGTTGTTCAACTTTGTACCTTTTTTTTGGCCATTGGCCATTAGGTATTGGGTAGTGGGTATTGGCCTTTAGGTAGTAGGGAGTAGATGATTCAACCTTACCTATTTTCGGTTGTACTTCACCTTACGGAAATGAAAACACACCTGGAAATGGCTTTTGTATCTAAAGTTTAACTTTATCTTTGTTCATTAATTGACGAATAAATTATTCGTTGACAATTGTCCATTATCAGTTATCAATTCCCTTATGCCTAAAGCCCAATACCCACTACCCAATGCCCAATGCCCAACACCCAATAGCTAACTCCTAACCCCTCATGAAGTACCTCATAGTCGGACTCGGAAATATCGGCGACGAATATGCCAATACCCGTCACAACATCGGTTTTGTTGTAGCGGATGCTTTTACTTTTGACAGGAAGGTGGAATTTGCATCCGGAAGGTATGCCTCCGTGGCTAAGGCTTCGCTGAAAGGCAGAAATTTTATCGTGATCAAGCCAACGACCTACATGAACCTGAGCGGAAAAGCTGTCAGGTACTGGATGACAAAGGAAGACATCCTTCCTGAAAACATCCTGGTGATCGTTGACGACCTTGCATTGCCGCTTGGGTCGCTGAGGTTACGGAAAAAGGGCAGCGACGGCGGTCACAATGGCCTGATCAGTATCATTGAAGAGATCGGAACCAATGAATTTGCGCGCCTCAGGATCGGTATCGGCGATGACTTTGCAAAAGGACGCCAGGTGGATTATGTGCTGAGCCGCTGGACAAAGGAGGAAGAAAAAGTGCTCTTACCAAAGATCACCAGTGCCGTGGATATCATTAAAAACTTTGCTCTTGTTGGCATCGATCGCACCATGAACTTGTTTAATACGAAACCGGAGGTCTGAGGTCTGATGACGGAGGTCGGAAGACGGAAGTCGGGTTTCCCTTCTCTAGCTTAATTTCTCTGACCTCTGACTTCCGTCATCCGGCTAAATCCACCCGTTCAGCTTATAATAAACAATTGCCAGCCATTCCCTTATGATCAACTGTTCATAGTGCATCTGTGTCCAGAACAGGTATCTGACCGTAATGTTTTTACCGACAGAGGGCACCCATTTTTTACCACCCAGCAGCTGGTCGTTAAAGGAAAGTTCGGACTCAATGGCAGTCTCGAAGGCCGGCATGCCGTCGACCTTTAAAAATCCGGCTTTACGGAAAGAAAGAACTGCGCGGTAAAGGTGTTCGGGTGAAGTTATTATAAGGATGCTGGATACTGGAAGCTGGATGCTGGAAGCTGGATGCTGGATAGAACATTCGGAATTCGTAATTATTTTTTTGATGTTCAATGCCTGGGCCCTTGTATTGGTTCCTTCGGATTCGAAGGAGATCCTCTTTGCCGAAATTCCACGTATCAGAAGCTCTTGTTTCATCAGGCAGACAGAACTGAGGCTGTCGGCGGTATCCCCCGGAAGGGCAATGATGACCTTTGAACGGGGGAAATGATCTCCGGCCTTGCCTGCATACCATGTCCGCATCAGTCCTGACTCACTGGGCATTCCCCCGCCACCAAGCACGATGATGAAATCGGGTGGCCGGTGAATACCTGCATGTTTCGTACTCATGCCGTACCAGGTCCAGAAAGGAGCAGAGGTTAAACTAAGGAGGATAAGGATGAAGAACGGGCATCCCAGGGAAATGATGGCGTATTTCAGGATGCGGCGGATCATTCCACGGTTACTGATTTTGCAAGGTTCCTGGGCTGATCAACATTGCAATGCCTCATTACAGCGATATGGTAGGAAAGAAGCTGCAGGGGTATCGTTGCAAGGATGGGTACCAGGAATTCCTCCGTCTCGGGGATCTCGATGTAATGGTCGGCCAGTTTTTTTACATCCGTATCGCCTTCATTGATAATGGCGATGATCTTGCCTTTGCGTGCCTTCACCTCCTGGATGTTGCTGATCACCTTTTCATAGGTGCCTTTCTTCGTGGCAATGACCACAACCGGCATCTGGTCGTCGATGAGTGCAATAGGCCCGTGTTTCATCTCCGCGGCAGGATAGCCTTCGGCGTGGATATACGAGATCTCCTTAAGTTTCAGCGCACCTTCGAGGGCAACCGGGAAATTGTATCCGCGGCCGAGATAGAGAAAGTTCCGGACATCCTTGAACTTCTTTGCGATTGCTTTAACCTGGTCATTCTGTTTCAGGGTAGCCTCGACCTTGTCAGGAATGGTTTCCAGTTCCGAAAGGATCTGGTGGAAATGCGACTGTGTGATAGTTCCTTTTTTCAGTGCGATCTTCAGCGCCATCAGGGTAAGCACCACAACCTGGGAAGTAAATGCTTTGGTGGAGGCAACCCCGATTTCAGGCCCGGCATGGGTGAAAATGCCTGCATGCGTGGCCCGGGCGATGGAGGATCCCACCACGTTGCAAATCCCCAGTACGGTTGCCCCTTTGGATTTGGCAAGTTCGATGGCCGCAAGGGTGTCGGCGGTCTCTCCCGATTGCGAAATGGCGATCAGGATGTCTTCTTCATTGATGATCGGGTTGCGGTATCGGAATTCGGAGGAGTACTCCACTTCCACCGGGATCCTGGCAAGATCCTCAAAAAGATACTCGGCAACCAGCCCGGCATGCCAGGAAGTTCCGCATGCCGTGATAATGATCCGCTTCGCATTGATGAGTTTTTGCTCATACTCCCTGATCCCCCCGAGGGCAATGATCCCCTGTTCCGGATGCAACCGTCCGCGCATACTGTCGCGGATCGACCGTGGCTGTTCATAAATCTCTTTCAGCATGAAATGAGCATATCCTCCTTTTTCAAGGGAAGAGAGGCTGAGTTCAAGCTTCTGGATGTAGGGAGTTTTCTTCTGGTTCCGGATGGTAATGATCCGCAGTTTTTTGTTCCGCTCGATGATGGCAATTTCCTCATCGTTCATAAATACCACGTTGTTGGTGTATTCGACGATAGGTGTGGCATCCGATGCGACGAAGAACTCCTCTTTACCGACACCCACCACCATGGGACTTCCTTTTCGTGCTGCAATCAGGAGATCCGGGTTCTCTTTCGACATCACCACAATGGCATACGCGCCGATTACCTGGTTCAGGGCAATGCGGACAGCTTCTTCCAGCTCCACCTCTTCGTTCTCCTTGATGTCTTCAATCAGGTGGATGAGTACCTCGGTATCTGTTTCACTGATGAAATTGTATCCGCGGTTGATCAGCTCGCTGCGGAGGGTGGCATAATTCTCGATGATCCCGTTGTGGATAATTGCGAGACTTTTATTCCCTGAAAAATGGGGATGCGCATTCACCTGGTTAGGCTCTCCGTGTGTTGCCCATCGGGTATGTGCCATGCCGATCGTTCCGGAGATATCTTTATCTTTTACATAGAGTTCCAGTTCGGAGACTTTTCCTTTGCATTTAAAGATGCTCAGCTCGTCATTCAGGATACAGACGCCTGCGCTGTCATACCCCCGGTATTCGAGCCGGTGCAAACCTTTGATCAGGATGGGATAGGCTTCCCTTGGACCGATGTAAGCTATAATTCCACACATAGTAATGACTTAAGAGGATCAAAGGTAGCAGATTTTACCGGAATATTCAAATCGTGAAACGACCGGTGATTCCAGGATAAAAAGAACAGGAACAGAAGGCTAGTGAAGTTTTGTATAAACAATTTGCAGGCTGATCCGGTCAGCTGATAATGAAGGAATTTGCGGGTTTGTCCC
The DNA here is from genome assembly GCA_026391795.1 of Bacteroidota bacterium. Classification (GTDB taxonomy): domain Bacteria; phylum Bacteroidota; class Bacteroidia; order Bacteroidales; family FEN-979; genus FEN-979. Next base: position 30,407 of record JAPLDI010000007.1, on the reverse strand, counting down.
CGTCAGCATCACACGGTTTGGAACAAGGACATTGGTGGTTGGATCATTGGCCATGAGGTACATATCGTAATTTTTTAACTTCCCGTCAAGGACCTGCTGAATATGTCGTGTGATCCTGTACTGGTAGCTTCGTGAAGAGGTATTGTAAGCACCCCCGAAGTAATAGGTTCCTTCGTTCTCATCGATAAGAAATCCTACCTGGCCTGCTGAATCAACAACAACCAGGGTAAGTTTGACCGGTGGTGCAAGCGTGGTGTCGGTTTCGAAATTATGGATGGTCAGAACCGCATTGTTGATGGCGATCTTTCCGGCTTTTCCGAACGAGTCAAGGAAAGGAAGCCGGAAACGCACCCTGATCCCTCCCAAACCCTGGATGTAGAGGTTGTTCTTCCCGAGTGTGGTGTCGTGCCGGATAACCTGCTGCTGTATACCGGGTGAGGCATCCAGGTATTGATTGTGGTCGAAATGGTTAAAGCGTGCAGAAAGTGCAGTGCCCACAAAGTCGAAATGAAGGGAATCATCCGTTGCATTATGAAAATACATGACGATTTTTGACAGGGAGCTTGTCGGGTCGAAAGCGAAGATGGCTCCGCCTGAGGGAACCCTGGCTGATTCAATGTAAAGCCCTTTCATGAATTCAAGGAAATTTGTATTCAGGCTGAGCACATTGGTCGGGGCATTGAGCAGTTTATTTCCGAAATAATTCGTCAGTTTGTTCAGGCTGATCCGGATGTGAGGTGCTGTTTCAACACCCGCTACTTTGACACTGTCCCTGGGTGTATATTTGAAGGTGCAATTTGCCAGGGGGATCCCGTAGGTTTCGGCCGAACGGTTTGAATAGTAAGAGCTGTCGTAATAAATACTCTGGCTGAGTTCATAAATTTTTACGGTTTGCAGGGCATTGGTATCCCCATATACCGTACCGTAGGGCATCATCAGAACGATGGAATCAAGGCTGGGATTAATCCCGAAATCAGGAGCTTCTGCTGAAAGCCTGTATTGCATGTAAAACCCTGCTGTGGTAGAACCAAAGACCGGGTCCATCAGGGACCCCAGTATGCTCAGCTTGGTTTCGTCGGTCCGGACCGAATCCTGTAATACCGAATAGGCCACAAAAGAGGCTGTGTCGGTTGCTTTGATGTTCAATGTGTCGCTGGGAGGAAGCAGGCTGCTTCCGATCTGGTAAGGGTCCTTTTTACAGGAGTAAGCAAGGAAAAGCAGAACGACCAGAAAAAGAAGTACGCTGATAATGCGGAATGAGTTCGATTTCAAAAGAAGCAGTTTTAGAAAGTTCCGTAATTAGTCAACTTCAACCGATTCCTGAACAAGTATTTCATCATAGAAATCGGAATAGGCCTCGATGTACTTATCCATCGGCTGGAATTCGAGATGCGGTTTGCCCGATTCTTTGACATATTTTTTCAGTTCAGGGTTGATTTCCGGGGAGCCGAAGATGATCCCGTCGGAAAAATCGACGGCTGCCTTGATCATACTAACGTAATTTGCGTTCTTATAGTGTTTGAGGTCCTTGGTTGTGATTCCATCCATTTTTATTTTATTGGCGAATTCCTTCGACAGCATATCGGGGAAGTCGTCGTCGTAAATGGAATAAATTACTTTGGTGTCGGTAAAGAGGGGGTTGTCGCGGTATGCACGCTTGATATTGAGCGGGACCAGGCTCGTGATCCAGCCGTGGCAATGCACGACATCAGGCCCCCAACCAAGTTTTTTCACGGTTTCCAGGACGCCCCGGGAGTAAAAAATGGCCCTCTCGTCGTTGTCTTTGAAAAATTTATTGTTCTTGTCGGTAAGCATGAATTTCCGCTGGAAGTAGTCTTCGTTGTCAATAAAGTAGATCTGCATCCGGGCTTGCTGGATCGAGGCTACTTTAATGATCAGGGGATGATCGGTGTCATCAATGATCAGATTCATTCCCGAGAGGCGGATCACTTCGTGAAGCTGGTTCCTTCTCTCGTTGATGTGGCCGTACCGGGGCATGAATGTGCGGATCTCTTTTCCTCTTTCCTGGATCCCCTGCGGCAGGTGCCTGCCGATATGGCCCATGTGGCTTTCTTTCAGGTAAGGCATGATTTCCTGAGCAACAAATAAAACCTTTGCTTTTTCCATAAACTCCTTTACCGTTTTTCTGAATTTTGATTGAGCGTGCAAAGATACTAAAAAATTTCCAACTAATATCCAAGCGTTTCTTGTAAAATTTTGATTTTTATCTATTTAAAGTTTTGAACCCAAAAAGTTGGAAAAAAAGTTGCCCTGACCGTATTACTTTTTATCCTCCCGGCCGATTAAGCAAAGTAGTAACCAAAAAAAGGAGGTATGAAGGGGAGGAACAACCAGGTTAAACGGAAAAAATGATCGCAGGACGGGTGGTTTTTTCAGGTAGGCGCAATCGTTGCTTCCACAACCAAATGATTGACCGCAGGCTGCCGGCGGGGAATACGGCAGCAGGAAATTTAAAAATTGAATTGTATGAAAAAGATACTTTTTGTTTCGGGTTTGATCCTTGTCATTTTAACCGCATCTTTTAAGGAGTCGTTTGCCGTGTGTTTCTCACCTGCACTGATCTCCATTGAGTTTTCATCAAAAGCCTACTGGGACGGTCCTTCTAAAAGCTGTTTACCAAGGGATAATGGCTGTTGTTTTCACATTTCATTCGGGGGTTCTGACAGCCCGGTTTCACCGGGGAAAATTATAGGCTCCCTGGATATCAGACCTAAAAATGAAATTGTGTTTACATTCTCAATCAAGGCTGGAATTCTTCCGGGCACCTCTAAAGAATTTTTAAAAGGAGGGTATTTTATTCTTGATGGTGAAGGCACATTCTCAGAAGAGATCCTCGCAAAACTTGGCCTGCCGGCCTCTTTCAGACTTTCACCGGGAAGATATCCTTACACGGAAAACGGAGATGTTGTGACCGTTATTTTTAAGTGATCAACATATTGAAGGGTTGGTTGAAAGGTGGCTTTTTGCCAACCCTTTTCTGTTTCAATCTTCAACAATCTCCTTAACATGTATTCTATGAAAAAGATTTTATTCCTTATGGTTCTGCTGTTCTTCCAGATTACAGGATGTCAATCAATACTAAAAATGCATTATGGGATCACAGACCCAAAAGCGGAGTCAGCGGAATCGCTGACCAGGTTCTTAAAGAAGCACCATTACCCTGTTGAAAACTTCTATGTTTTCAAGGATTCGACAAGCTACATTAAAATGGTGAAGGACCCTCATCTGAAAAAATACATTCTTAGTACCATGATCATCAACCCGGATTTTAAAAAGATTGCAACCGACTCGGCTCGCTGTCAGTGGTCGGGGGGATATTTTGTAGATCACCTGAAAAAAGACACCGTTTATCAGTTTGACACCTTCATTGATATCGAAAAACTGTTTTCGGAGATTGTGGCGGTTCCGGATCCTTCAACGAAACTTCCCGTCAGGGGGGAATTCGATTTCCTGGTCATCAATACATGGGCAAAATTCATCGGGAAAATGAACGAACGGCTCTTTGAAACCATCCCTTCCGCACAAAAACGCAAGGACTTAAGGATCCTGGTCATTAACCTGAATGTTGACATACAGAAATCCTGGAACATGACAAAAAGCCGGATTAAAAAATTGTAAGGAAGTATATTCAGTCAAATAGCAAATAAACATCATTGCGATCTTTGCTTAAACCTGGCGCCCTTTGCGGTTAAATATTACCTGCTCCCGCGTCCGGGTTGATGATTAAAAAAGATGTTAACCGTAAAGGATGCTACGGATTTTCAGAAGATAAAAGAGTCAACAATCCGGATATGCCCGGTTCTGTTTTTTCAAAATGGTGAAGATTGTGGGGAAGAAAGAAAAAACAAAAATCAATCCTGGTACTTTGCCTGATCCTTTCAGCATCAGCAAATACCCAATCGTGGTTGTCGCCCGATTCAATCCTGAAAGAAATCTCGGGGAGGAAGGTACATTTCAGGCAGGAGCTGGAGGGTTCGCTCACCTTCAGCAATTATCTTTTCTTAAACTGGCACCATGATAAAAATGCCAGCCAGGTCATCCTCCTCCAGAATCTGAAATATGTTTTTTCAATCTCCGCCGACAGCCTGGTCGGCTTTTCAGGATCCATCCTGCACAATCTCGGGTTGCTGAGCTATTTTGACAGTCTCACCAAGGTTAATACCGACGACAATACATTGAATTCCCGTTTCGATATCCGGATTTGGAAGAAACTGAACTTTTCCATAAATTCCACGCTGGCTTCAAGGATCATGAACGGGTACGATTATTCCGTTGACGATAGCGGAAGGGTCGTCAAAGTCCTGAATTCTTCATTCTGTACACCTTTACTATGCACTTTTTCGGGAGGATTTTCTGTTAAATGGCGGGATTTTGGTTCGGTCAGCCTGGGATTGTCAGCGGCAAAACTTACCTGGATCCGTGACAAGAGCATCTTCAAAAGGCAGAATACAGATACCTATTATGGTATTCCGGAAGGAAAGGACCATCGGTTTGAATATGGCATCAGCCTGCAATTTCTTGCAGACAAAGAGTTTTTTAAAAGATTCCGATGGAATTGCGATCTGCTCGTTTTTAAAAATTACACGGCACCTGTGGATGTCACCCTTAAAAATAATTTTGGAATCCGGATCAACAGGTTCCTGAAAGCCAGCATCCAGACAAGGGTTATCTATGAGGAGAAAGTAAGCCGGAGTATTCAGCTGGAGAACCTTGTCACTTTCGGCTTCTATGTTCATCTTTGAGCCTTATGAAAAACCTTGCTGATTTTCGGTCCGGGAACAAGAAAAACCATAATTTTGCGGCTGCATTCAATCGTTCTCATTATCCTAACACTCGTTCTATTTACTTCACTGCCATGTACAAAATTGAAACCCATCCGATCCTTGAAATCCTCCCTGCAGAAAAATCAACGTTCCTCTATGAAGGAAAGGAAATAACCGGTGAAAAAGGATTTACCATTGCTGCCGCCCTTCACCAGGCAGGATTCCCTGTTCACAGCCACAGTCTCACAAACCGGGAGCGAAGCCTGGAGTGCGGGATCGGGAAATGCGGAGCCTGTGAGATGCTTGTCGACGGTCAAATAAAAAGGATCTGCATCACACGGGTCGATCAGGTCAAAGAGGTGAAGGAGATCCCCCACGATTATGCGCCTTACCGGACCAACTATATCAAAGAAACCCCGATAAATGTATACAAGACCACGGTCGCCATCATTGGCGCTGGTCCTGCCGGACTGGCTGCCCGGGAAGAGCTGAACAAACATTCCGTTCCCAACCTTGTGATCGATAACAACGACAAGATCGGCGGACAGTTTCTCATGCAGACCCACCAGTTCTTCTTCTTCGAAAGCGAACAGAAATTCGGAGGTATGCGCGGTTTCGACATTGCCAGAACCCTTGCCGGCGATGATCCCTCCGGGATCTTCCTGAACTCCACCGTTTGGGATCTGCTGGAAGGAGGAAGGATCGCTGTTAAGAACATCCTCAGCGAGGAGATCTATTTTGTGGATGCCGAGTACCTGGTTGTTGCCACCGGAGCCGTTCCGTTTATGCCGACGTTTGAAAATGATGATCTGCCCGGTGTCTTCACGGCTGCAGTTGTCCAGAAGATGATGAACAACGAACTAACGCTGCTGGGCAAAAACATCCTGACGGTCGGAGCCGGGAACATCGGCTACCTTACATCCTACCAGCTGATGCAGGCAGGGGCATGCGTAAAGGCGATCATAGAAGCCCAGGCCTTCGAAGGCGGTTTCCCGGTGCAGGCTAACCGTGTGCGCAGGCTGGGAATCCCGGTTTTTACATCTCACATCCTCCTGAAAGCGATCCCAAATGAAAATCATGACGGGATCACGGGTGCTGTTATCGCCGAGTGCAAAGATTTTAATGCCGTTCCCGGTACCGAAAAGATCATCAGCGGGATCGATGCCATCAATATCTGCACAGGTCTTGTATCGGATGATCAGTTGCTCATCAAGGGCAATGAGATTTTTGGAAGAAAATGTTTCGGTGCCGGCGATGCCATCCGCATCGGCGAAGGTACAAGCGCCGTGGTCAGGGGCAAACAGGTAGCGTTCGAGATCCTCCAGGAGATGGGAGAGAAGTTTGACTATGATTCGTTCCTCCTTACCTCAAAGGAATACATCGATTCACAACAGCACCCGGTCAGGATCATCGAGGAGCCTTACCTGCCTTCGCCGGTTCGCATGCAGGAAAAGGGGTTCGTTCTCATCGATTGCCTTTATGGCTTTGCATGTAACCCCTGCGCGTTTGCGTGTCCGAACAGTGCCATTACCAAATCGTCCACAAGTACGGTACCAGCCATCGACTTCTCGAAATGCACCGGCTGTATGGATTGTGTATTCCAGTGCCCCGGACTTGCCATCTTCGGCTATAACCTGAAAAAAGACTGGCTCTTTCTTCCGATCGAATATGAAGTAACAGAGAAATCAGCATGCTACCTGGTGGATAACAACGGGAAGAAACTGGGAGAAGGAATTGTCGAAAAAATAATGAAGAAACCCAATAAAACAAACATTGCAAGGGTAAGATCAACGGATGTTCACGGGGAAGAACTTGCGCGGGTCAGGGGATTTATTGTGAAAGAGAATTACCCTTCGCCGGTGACATTCGAACCGTATCAATATGAAAGTGCAGTACCGACCTATGTCTGTCATTGCGATGATGTGACCCTGGATGAGATCCTTGAAACCATCGGCGACCGCAAGTTCATTTCTGTTGATGAGGTTAAACACACGACCCGCCTGGGAATGGGCGCCTGCCGGGGAAAGCGGTGCATCAAGCGGCTGAAGCAGCGCCTGGCCGGCTCCGGTATTTCCATCGTGGGCGAGCCCACTCCCCGGGGACCCTTGTCAAACCAGGTATCCATGGGTGAACTCTATCCCCGTACGGTTCACGAAAAGGTGATCACGGCCATCAATGGCAACCTGCCGAAAAAGGTAAAAGTCAGGTCACTCATTGCAGGCGGAGGGATCGGGGGCAGCGCGCTGTTCAGGTACCTCAGCGAAGAGAAGATGGAACCGGTGCTGATCAACTTTGGCCGCGGGGCTTCCTGGCGCAATATTGCCGGCGGCCGTCCCAATTTCTCACTCCCCGAGCTGTCGGAGATAGCCACCCGTAATCATGAAATTTTCAGGGAACTCCAGGAACTTCATGATGTCAATTACCGTCCCATCAATTATGTCACCTTTGCCCATGATCAGGCAATGTACGATGCACTTGTTGAATCGATGGCCTGGTCGAATGCATACATGGTCGGTCCCAAAGATTTTCAGAAGGAGATCTCTCCGCGGATCAACGCCTCACTTACCACATACATCTCCGCACTGATCACAAAAGATTGCTGGCAGGCCACGCCGGGACGCGTCATCGACCTCATCCGCAGGATCGGGATCGACAAGGGTGGAAAGGTTGAAGAAGATTGCCGCCTGGTGGACATAAGAAAAGAGGAAAACCATTATTTCGTCCTGACCCTCAATCATGAAAAAAAATATGTTGAATACGAAACGGAAGTCTTTATCAATGCTCTCGGTCCCGAGGGTGAGAAATTTGCCCGGATGCTGGGTTTTGAAACCGGGTTGTTTCCGGTAAAACACCAGGCCTTCATCACCCGCAGGCTCCCGATGATGGGGATCAACGGGGCTCCGCTGGGGATGCTGATCGACCGTAGGAAATACAAAGGGTTTATGGCGGTTTACGGACAACAGCTTGGCGAAACAGGACAGATCATCGGCTGCGCTTCTCCGGCATTTGAGCCACAGGAGGCAGATAAAAACATCCGGATCAATTCAGAGGAATTTGCAGAGATCGCCTCCGAGATATTCACCAACTGGATCCCGGAACTTTCCTCCGTTGGATTCCAGGCGGTATGGGCAGGTTATTATGTTGAACCCAGAATGATCATCGACCCTGAACTCGGGCTGTTCCTCGGCTTGCGCGGCCAGGGATTTATGCTGGGTCAGTACCTCGCAAGAATGTATGTTGATAAACTGCTTGGGAAACCTGCTCCGTCCTATTTCGACCGCCTGAAAATGACAGGCGACGGAATGCTGGAGAGAGCCTTTAAATAGCTGACGAGCTGTTACTTGCGTATAAACAGCGCCTTGATGATGTGCGTTGCCATCTTGGGGTTTTCTTTCAGCCTTCTTGTGGAGTAACCGAACCACTCTTTTCCGAAAGGAATATAAACCCGCATTGGATGCCCTTTTTCCACGATGCTTTTTCGTAATTCCGGGGTAACTCCGTATAACATCTGGAATTCATAAGCAGTTGAAGGAAGTTTGTATTTGCTGATCAGCTGGTAAGCTCCTTCCACAAGGGGCTTGTCGTGTGTGGCTATTCCGGGATACATTCCCTTGCTGAAGATATGATCGAGGTCAGCGAGGTAATGGTCATTCACTTCCTGGTATTTCTTAAAGGCAATTGCTTCCGGTTCAACATAGATTCCTTTGCAAAGCCTGAAATTCAGGGGAACGGCCGCGGAGTGAAGGTCCTCCATATTTTTGATATCGTCCAGTGTACGACGAAGATATGCCTGAAGCACCAGTCCTACATGGGAAGGGAATTCTTTTTTCAGTTTCCGGAAAAGCTCTATCTCGAGGTCGGTGCAGGGTGAGTCTTCCATATCAACCCTGATAAAGTTATCATATCCTGCTGCTTTCTCCACAATTTGCCTGATGTTCTGGTAACAAACCCCTGCATCGAGGAGAAGTCCGAACGAGGTAGGTTTCAGGGAGTAATTTCCATCGATCTTCTCAGCCTGGATCCGGTCGATGATCTGAAGGTAGGTCTCCCTGTTCGCTTCGGCCTGTTTCAGATCGGAAATAAATTCACCGAGCAGGTCGATCGTGACTTTGATGCCCTGTGAATTCAACTCCCGGGATACCCGGATGGCATCTTCGATGGTTTCTCCGGCGATATACTTTCTGGAAAAGATCCATACCAGTTTTTTCGGCATATAGGGGAGCATTCCGGCAATCAGTTTCTGGAACATGGCTTTACGGTCTTTTGATACTTGTTATGATAAGAAGAAAAAGGAACGTTATCCTGTTGAATTGAACCTGTAAAAGTAGGGGAAAACGGTTAATTTCCAAAGGCCTTAGTAAGGGGGCAAGGAATAAAGATTTGTAATTCATCAGATTAATTTTTAATTTTGCGCTCTTTTTGATGAAAGGGAGGTTGGAATGGATTACCTGACTCAATTCATTATCCCTGTAACGGGGTTAAAGCCGGGATCTCATCAGTTCGACTTTGAAATTGACGATTCGTTCTTTGAACATTTTGAATATTCTGAGATAAAGAATGGGCTGATTCAACTGCATCTGGTCATTGAAAAGGAAGATAACCTGCTGGTTTTCCATTTTGATTTTAAAGGAAAAGTCAAGGTTCCCTGCGACCGGTGCTATGAAATGTTTGACCTTGCGGTTGAAGGGAAGGAGCGCCTTATCCTGAAATTCGGGGGTGCATTCCACGAGGAGAGTGAGGATATTCAGGTTGTACCCTTCGGGGAGAATCATTTTGATGTCAGTTCTTTTATTTATGAATACATTCATCTTTCACTGCCTGTTCGCAGGGTACATCCTGAAAACGAGCAAGGTGAAAGCACCTGTGATCCTGAAGTGGTCAGCAGGCTGGAAGACTTTCAGGCTGAGCCCGGTCCTGATCCCAGATGGGACGTCTTAGCCCAGCTGAAGAATGCTAAAAAGAGTAAAAAATAAGTTGTAAAAAAGTAAAATTCGTAATTCATCATTCATCATTCATAATTAACTAAGTTATGCCACATCCGAAACACAAAATCTCCACTACACGGAGAGATAAGAGAAGGACCCATTATAAAGCAACTGCTCCTACAGTCGGGCTATGTTCAAATTGCGGAGCTCCTGTATTGTATCACAGGGCTTGTCCTGATTGCGGTTACTACAGAGGGAAGCAGGCCATCGTTAAGGCAACCGCTGAATAATTCCCGCCAGATCTCATAATTTCCAGGGGATCTGATCAGATACCGGATTTGCATCCGCAGGGGGTATACCTGATCGATCTTTTTGGGGCCATCATTCAGATCAGTAATTTAATTCCAGGCAAATGAAAATCGGATTAGATGTTTTAGGGGGTGATTTTGCACCAAAAGCTGCGCTTCACGGAGCTATCCTGGCCCAGAAGGAGTTGCCGAAAACCGACCGTATCGTGCTGATCGGCGACGAGGAAATTATTCTTGCATTTCTGAAAGAGGAAAAAATCCGCGCTGACCTGTTCGATATTGTAGATGCTCCTGATCTGATCGAAATGGATGAGCAGCCGACAAAAGCTTTGCTCAATAAGCCCAACTCAAGCATCGCCGTAGGTTTCAGGATGCTTAAGCACAAGGAGATCCATGCATTCGCAAGTGCCGGGAGCAGCGGGGCCATGATGGTCGGATCCATCTACAGTGTAAACACCATCCAGGGGATCATCCGTCCCAGTACTCCTGCCTACATTCCAAAAGAAAACGGCGGTAATTGCGTGTTGATCGATGTGGGAACCAACCCCGACAGCAAACCGGATGTTATGTACCAGTTCGGACTGCTGGGTTCTCTCTTTGCAGAAAATGTTTTTCATGTCAAGAATCCACGCGTCGGGCTTCTCAATATCGGATCGGAAGAGAAAAAAGGGAGCCTTACAACCCAGTCTGCCTTTCAGCTGATGAAAGATTCGAAGGATTATAATTTTGTGGGAAATGTGGAGGGAAGGGAATTGTTCAGGGATAATGTGGATGTCATAGTTTGCGACGGATTCGTCGGCAATATTGTGCTTAAACAGATTGAAGCCATGTACAGGGTGTTTTTAAAAAGGGGAATGAAAGATCCTTACCTCGACCGGTTCAATTATGAAACCTACGGCGGTACCCCGATCCTCGGTATCAATTCTACTGTTCTTGTCGGGCACGGAATTTCGAACGGCAATGCCATCCGGAACATGATCCTGATGTCAAAGGAGATCCATGAGGCAAAACTTGCCCAGAAGATCAAGCATGCACTCGAAAGGTTTGCATTAAATAATGTTTAATCAGCCAATCAATTCAGCGATTTTTTAATTTTCTATTCATGACGAAAATCAAAGCTGCTATAACAGGAATCCAGGGATATGCTCCTCCTTATATTCTTACCAACAAGGAACTGGAGAAGATGGTGGATACTTCCGATGAATGGATCCTAACCCGTACGGGTATTAAGGAACGTCACATCCTGAAAGGGGAAGGACTTGGAACCTCCGACATGGGAGCGGAAGCGGTTAAGGGATTGCTTGCAAAAACGGGTACTTCGCCTGACGAGATTGGCTTGCTGATCTGCGCTACAGTGACTCCTGACATGGTGTTTCCCGCCTGTGCAAATATCATTTGCGACAAAGTAGGGATAAAAAATGCCTTCAGCTTTGATATGAATGCAGCCTGTTCGGGTTTGCTCTACGCGATTATCACCGGATCCAAATTTATAGAGACCGGCAGTTACAAAAAAGTGATCATTGTTGGCGGTGATAAAATGTCATCCATCACCGATTATACCAGCCGGGATACCTGCGTTCTCTTCGGAGATGCAGCCGGAGCCATTTTGCTGGAACCCACAACAGACGATTTTGGGATCATGGATTCCATCCTGATGTCGGATGGATCGGGGATGCCCTACCTTCATATGAAGGCAGGCGGATCGGTGCGGCCACCCTCCCATGATACCATTGATGCACGCGAGCATTTTGTTTACCAGGAAGGGCAGGCTGTATTCAAATTCGCAGTTACGAAAATGGCCGACGTCTCTGCCGAGATCATGGAGAAAAACAACCTGCAATCTGAAGACATTTCATGGCTGGTACCCCACCAGGCAAACCTGCGGATTATCGATGCTACAGCGCGAAGGATGGGAATCGGAAAAGAAAAGGTGATGATCAACATTGACCGCTACGGAAATACCACCGGTGCAACAATTCCCTTATGCCTGTGGGAGTGGGAAAATCGTCTGAAAAAAGGGGATAATATCATTCTTGCCGCTTTCGGAGGAGGATTTACCTGGGGAGCAATCTGGGTAAAATGGGCCTATAATTCTTAGAATCCTTTTTCTTCTTATCAGCATTGAAAATTACGAATTACGAATTCGTAATTCATAATTAGTTAAACTATTCTTTTACGATTTTTCCGATGTAGGTTCCGGTTTTGCCGGAAATGGTAAGTGTGGAAAAATAGATTCCTGAAGGAAGCTGACTGACATCAGCAGAAACCCTGCTTCCCTCAAAGGCGAAACTGACATTCTGATTCGTTCCGGTAACATTGGTCACCCTTAACTCACAATCTTTTTCATTACAGGCAACCGGCAGGATCATATAACAGTGATCCAAAGCAGGGTTTGGATACGTCATCAGCACCCTTACCCCTGATCCCTTTTCTGCGATCCCGGCATTCGGACCCCAGATGTTCTGTGCAAATTCAGGATGATCAATAAAGGGGTTGCGGTTATTTTGAATCGTATAAACGGCATTGTTACGGTCGATCTCTTTCTGTGAAACTGGATCCTGGCTGTTCCAGATCAACATCATATTCAGTGCCCATGGTTTCAGCTGTGACCCGGTAACTGCATCACTGCCAGGCCAGCCGCTGTCTTCAGTATAATACCTTGTCGACATGTAAAAATAGGTCCGTGCCAGGTCGCCTTTGTACCCGTCGAGGGGCTCGAACACTTTTCCGGTATACCCGGGGGTGGTATTGGCCCCAATCATGCTTCCATTCTCCGAGGTGTAGGTCGGACTGCTGACCTCACCATAGGGATTGTCATTCCGCATCCCGTTCACATAACCATCAACCGGATAGAGGTGAAAAATATCGGTATACATGGGCTCAACTTCACCGCCGAACCAGCTTTTAGGCCATGAATGCTCCCGGTTGAAACAATCCCCTTCCACGTGATAGGTTCCGCACTGGTTGGTGTTAAAATAATAAACATAAGGAGGTGTTCCTCCCGGTACGTCCGAATACATATCCCAGACCGTACCATCCGGTTTTTTATCGGTCGACTCAAAATAATACCAGAGCGATTGGTAGGTTACCACCGTATGTCCCTTGATGATGTCATGCAGGGCCGACTGCAGGGCAGTGCCGTACAAGCCATTGGCGGGATCATAATAACCGGCGGGAATCTGTGAATAGGAGAAAGAGGCAAAATACAATACTACTGCCAGCAGCAAAGCAGATTTTTTCATTTTCGGGAAATTGGGACAATGCAAAGGTACTAATTTTTTTGTGGAACTGTTCACAGGAACAGGATCCCCCCTCCATCGCAAAGAGGCCCATTGTAGAGTTCAATGACAGAATAATCCAGATCCTTGAGAAATTCTCTGACTACGCTGCCTTCGGGGGATTGTGAAAAATTCCCGATAACATAAATAAAACGGTCAAGAACTGCCATTGCCCCGCCTATAAAGCCGTTCGGAAAGCCGGGAAGAACAATTCCGGACGGGGAAACATAAATTCCTTTCAGCCCCGATCGTTGCAGAGTTCTGTGAATGCCCTGATCGGAGGTGACATAATGATGATCCTTCAGGAGCAAGAGGTTGCAACGCGTATATCCCTGTTTTACCGGGATCTTCTTCAACGTATGACAGTGCTGGAGGATGACCGGGTCGGTGTGTTCCAGTCGGTGGACCAGGTAACGGTCATTCACGGCTGCGTTATAATAGACTGATCCTGGATGCTGGATGCTGGATGCTTGATTTCCTATGGTAAATTGAATCTCATGTTCTCTTAACAGGATGCTGTATTTTTCCGGAAGGCTGGGGGAGACGACCAGTGTTTGCGGGGTTTTGCAGAAGAAGATATCCGGATGCCCGGAGATGGCAGGGTAAACGATTCCTTCTGTTTCAAGCTCCAGCAGGGTACCGGATACCGATAATTTTTCTTTGGCCTCTGCGGGAATCTTCCTGTCAATGACGATCAGCATGGAATTTCTTTTCTTTAATTTCCGGATCTGGCAGGAACTTCACTGACCGGAAATGTTTTTCAAGCAATTTACGGTTCTTTCCGTAATAACCGATCGCCGGGTTCAGGTCGGCAGGATTGACGCGGATCCCGATACTTTCACCCTGCTTTTCTTCCAGGATTTTCCGGAACCGGTCGGTCCAGAGAGCAGTCATGACCAGTTCCCGGAAAGAGACGTGGAACGGACCTGCTATGTATTCCTTCCTGTTCAGCAGTCCTTCGGACGGATGAAGCCCGATGCGAATGATCTTTACATTCGATTCATCAAAAACACGCACTACATCTTTTGTTATTTGTATGGCTTCATCCAGTTCCAGCGGAAGGTATTTCCCTTCCCGGAAGAGTTTCTCCAGCGGAGTGCCTTTTATCACGATGACCGGGTAAATCCTTGTTTCAGAGGCTCCGGATTCAATGATCCGTTTTGCTGTATTTACTGCTTTTTCTTCGGTGTCGCCCGGGAGCCCCACCATCATCTGTAATCCCAGTGAAAAGCCGGCAGCGAGAATCAAAGCAGAGGCTTCCCTCGTTTGGCTGCTGGTATGTCCCCTTCCCGATTTTCTCAGGACTTCATCGTCCATCGACTGCGCACCGAGTTCAATGGTTCTTACAGGATATCTCCCAAGAAGCTCCAGGATCCGGGAAGAGATAAAATCGGGTCGCGTCGAAAGCCGGATCCCGGCTATTCTTCCACTCTCAGTAAAAGGAAGAACTGCTTCCAGATAGACTTTCTGTTTTTCGGGTGAGAGTCCGGTGAAGGTGCCACCGAAAAAGCCAACTTCAATGTCACTTCCTTTTTCAGGGATCGTTGCAAGATGCCGTTGTATTATGGAATTAACCTCCACCGGCTCAGGAATGGTTGTTCTCCCGCTGATCCGGTCCTGGTCGCAGAAGATGCATTGAAACGGGCATGCTTCCATGGGGATGAAGACCGGGATGGTGAAATGGTGTTTTTTTTGTTCAGTATTCATGATTCTTCGTTTCTTCGTGCGCCTTTGTGAAGACCTTTGTGTTCTTTGTGTTAAAAAAAATTTGACCACAAAGGCGCACGAAGGAGTTCACAAAGTAACACAAAGGAATTGAATTTCCGCATTCCCGCATTCAAGCAGATAAAAACCCCTTAATTCTAACAACAGAACGCTTTTTTTCCTAATTTTGCACGTTTTTTACGAGGCAAGCCAAAGGAATTGATGAAAACGAGATATCCCGAATATAAGAAACTTGACCTGACAGAGATCGGTGACGAGATCCTTTCTTACTGGGATCAGCATGGGATTTTTGAAAAAAGTCTCAGGATGACCGAGCAAAAGCCTCCGTTTATTTTCTATGAAGGCCCGCCGTCTGCAAACGGAATTCCGGGGATTCACCATGTGATGGCCAGGACGATCAAGGATATTTTCTGCCGTTACAAGACGATGAAGGGGTTCTATGTGCACCGGAAAGCAGGATGGGATACACACGGACTGCCTGTCGAAATTGCCGTTGAGAAAAAACTGGGGATCACCAAGGAAGATATCGGTAAGAGCATTTCTGTGGAAGATTACAACAAGGAATGCCGCAGGGAGGTGATGAAATACAAAGACCTCTGGGATGACCTGACTGTAAAAATGGGCTACTGGCTGAACCTGGATGACCCTTACATAACCTTCGACAACAAATACATTGAGAGCGTGTGGTACCTCCTGGGCAAACTCTATGAAAAGGGGTTGCTCTACAAGGGATTTACCATCCAGCCCTATTCCCCTGCAGCAGGCACCGGACTGAGCACGCATGAACTGAACCAGCCCGGCGCTTACCGGATGGTAAAGGACAATACGGTAGTTGCCCAGTTTAAGGTTGTACGCGATGAAAAATCTGAATTCCTTTTCAAGGATCTGTTTGGAGAACTCTACGTTCTTGCCTGGACCACCACACCCTGGACGCTGCCCTCAAATACGGGTCTTGCCATGGGAAAGGAGATAGAGTACACCCTGGTGAAAACCTACAATCCCTATACTTTCAAAAAACAGACCGTCATTCTTGCCAAAGAGCTGCTGAACCGGTATTTCCCGGAGAAGAATGCCGGACTGGAACTCGAAAGCTACACGGAGAACCAGAAAAATATTCCTTTTCTTACCGGATCCACTTACAAGGGTGAAACTTTTGAAGGAATCCGTTTTGAACAGTTGCTTCCCTATGCGCAGCCTGAGGAGGGAGATCCTTTTCGGATTGTACTTGGCGATTTTGTTACCACAGAAGATGGTACGGGGATTGTGCATATCGCACCCAGCTTTGGAGCCGACGACTTCAGGGTGGGCAAACAGTATGGCCTGGGATCCCTCACACTGGTTGATAAGCAGGGCAGGTTCACAGAGCCGATGTGTGAATTTGCCGGAAGGTATGTGAAGACTGAATACGATGAACAGTTCGATCCTGCAAAGGACACCTCTGTCGATATTGATCTTATCGTCAAATTAAAGAAGGAAAACAAAGCCTTCAAGACTGAAAAATACGAACATTCCTATCCGCATTGCTGGAGAACCGATAAACCCATTCTCTATTACCCCCTTGATTCCTGGTTTATCCGTACAACGGCTTGCAAAGACCGGATGATCAGCCTGAACAAAACGATCAACTGGAAACCGGAATCCACCGGTACGGGCCGTTTCGGAAACTGGCTTGAAAACCTGGTCGACTGGAACCTCTCCCGTTCCCGGTTCTGGGGAACACCGCTCCCGATCTGGAGGACAGAAGACGGATCCGATGAGATCTGCATCTCTTCCGTTGTACAGCTGAAAGAGGAAATTGAAAAATCGGTGAAGGCGGGGTTTATGATTTCCAATCCGCTTGATCATCTGCTGCCCGGCGATGTGACCGGTGAAAGTTACAACACCTTCGATCTGCACCGTCCTTTTGTTGATGATATCATCCTGGTTTCAGGGGATGGCCGGAAAATGACCCGTGAACTCGACCTGATCGATGTATGGTTTGATTCGGGGGCCATGCCCTTTGCCCAGTATCATTACCCGTTCGATAAATCCCACAAGCTGGAAGATTATTTCCCGGCTGATTTTATCGCCGAAGGAGTGGACCAGACCCGCGGTTGGTTCTATACCCTGCACGCCATCTCTGTTATGCTCTTTGACAGCGTGTCATTCAAAACCTGTGTTTCCAACGGACTTGTTCTCGACCGCGACGGCAACAAAATGTCGAAACGGCTGGGTAATGCCGTTGATCCTTTCGAGACGATCGCAAAATACGGACCTGATGCAACGCGGTGGTATTTGCTTACCAATTCGCAGCCATGGGATAACCTGAAATTCGACACCGATGGCATAACCGAGGTGCAGCGTAAATTCTTTGGAACGCTCTATAACACCTATGCCTTCTTTTCGCTGTATGCCAATATTGATGGATTTGATTATTCCGAACCGGAAATCGAACACAGCCAGCGGCCCGAACTTGACCGCTGGATCCTGTCGGAGCTGAATACCCTGGTTGGTGCCGTTGACGGTTTTTATGAAGACTATGAACCTACCAAGGCAGGAAGGGCTGTTTCGGATTTCGTAGATGAACATCTGAGTAACTGGTACGTACGACTTTCCCGCAGAAGATTCTGGAAAGGAGATTATTCAGCGGATAAGATATCGGCCTACCAGACGCTTTACCATTGCCTGGAAACCATTGCTCAGCTGGCGGCTCCCATTGCGCCGTTCTTCATGGACAAACTGTTTATCGACCTGAACAAAGCAACGGGCCGCAGGGATGTAGAATCGGTACATCTTACCCAATTCCCGGTGCAGGATAAATCGCGGGTTGATCGTGCCCTCGAGGAGAGGATGGAACTGGCGCAGAAAATATCCTCCATGACACTCTCCCTGAGGAAAAAGACAAACATCAGGGTAAGGCAGCCCCTCGGCAAAATCATGATTCCCCTGTTGAGTGATTCCATGAAAGCCCAGGTGGAGGCAGTGAAACCGCTGATCCTTTCGGAAGTGAATGTCAGGAATATCGAATACATAGAAGATACTGCCAATATCCTGTTCAAACGGATTAAGCCCAATTTCAAAATGCTCGGGCCGAAATACGGCAAACTGATGAAGGAGATCGCTGAGAAACTGATTAACCTGGATCAGGAAAAGATTAGTGAGTTTGAGAAAAACGGCGAATATCACCTTTCCATTGATCATCAGGATATCCTGGTCACGCTGGATGATATAGAACTCATTTCGGATGATATTCCCGGGTTGCAGGTAGCGGTGATGGGAACGCTGACCGTTGCCCTCGACACTACCCTGACCCCGGCTCTTCTGGAAGAAGGCATTGCACGTGAGCTGGTCAACAGGATCCAGAACCTGCGCAAGGACAAGAATTTTGAGGTGACCGATAAAATCAAGGTTAAATTGCAGGGAAACGATGAGATTAATTTGGCCGTTCAGAATAATTTACTGTATATTTGCTCTGAAACACTTGCACAATCCTTCGAAATTGTTAATAATATTGACGCTCCCGGGAAGGATGTGATCGGGTTAACAGATACCCTGACGGTAATTATCTTTCTGCAGAGAGTAACCCCGGAGGTTGAAAAATCAATCTGATTCATTTTCCGGGAAGAATGAGTATTTGAATTTTTTATAGTGTTTTAAAAAACAACTACAATGAAAAAAGCAACGAGTGTGAAGATAAAGACTGAAGAAGCCGCTGCCGAGAAGGTAAAAAACCGCTATTCAGATGAGGAACTGGAAGAATTCAGGGAGATCATCCTCAGCAAACTTGAAAAAGCTCATAATGATCTGAAGTTGCTTACTGAATCCTATACAACGGGTAATGATCATGACACCAATGATACCTCTCCCACGTTTAAGGTTCTTGAGGAAGGGTACCAGGTTTTTTCAAAGGAAGAGAACAGCAAATTTGCTGCCCGGCAGTCAAAATTCATCAAAGCTCTTGAAAATGCACTGATCAGGATTGAAAATAAATCCTACGGCATCTGCAGGGCTACCGGAAAGCTGATCCCCAAGGACCGGCTGCGCATTGTCCCCCATGCCACGTTAAGCATTGAAGCCAAACGGCAGCAGACTGTCATCCCGGTTCCTCCGCCCCCGACAAACCAGATTTACTAAACCTGACATTTCGCATTCAATTCTTTTTAATCGTTGAAAAAAGCAGTTATCATCATCCTCCTGGTTCTGCTCCTTGATCAGGCGTTCAAATTTTTCGTGAAAACAACGATGTGTCTCGGAGAGAGCCACAGTGTTTTCGGAAATTGGTTTTTTATCCACTTTACCGAAAACGAGGGGATGGCTTTCGGGATGAAACTGGGAGGGAATTCCGGGAAGCTGATCCTTAGCTTATTCCGGATTGTGGCCGTGATTATCATTGGCTGGTGGCTGAATAAGGTGGTAAAACAGAAGGGCAGCCCCGGCCTTATTTTCTGTATCTCGCTGATTATGGCAGGAGCCATCGGGAATATCATCGACAGCATGTTTTACGGAATGATTTTCAACGATCCTGCAGGCATGTGTGTAAACCAGGTGGCAACACTCTTCCCGAAAGAAGGCGGATATGCAGGTTTCCTGCACGGCAAGGTGGTGGACATGCTCTATTTCCCGATCATTGAAACCCGGTTTCCGCAATGGTTTCCGTTTTGGGGAGGAGAGGAGTTTGTGTTCTTCCGGCCCATCTTTAACATTGCCGACTCCTCAATAACCATTGGGGTATTTATCCTGATCTTTTTTCAAAGGAGATTTTTCAAACACAACGAAGAGATGAACGCTTCCGGAATGGAGGCATAAGAAAAACGGAAAGCCTGAACCGGGCTCTGATTTCCCGCCTGTTTATTTTACCCTGAGAGATCGTCCTACCCGCAACGTATATGTGGTTTTAATTTTGTTGATGGCACAGATTTCTTTGACTGATGTATGGCATTTTTTTGCAATACGTGCCAGGGTATCTCCAGACCTGATCGTATAATAGACGGCTTTTCCGTCATAATCGGAGGGATAGAATACACTTTTTGTAATGGGAAAAATTCCGGTGATCAGTTTGCCGTTATCAAAATCAATCATTCGCTGAGGATCGAGGGGGATGTCCTTGTACCGGATCTCAAAATGAAGATGCGGAGAGCGGCTCCGGCCGGTGGATCCTCCAAGTCCGATAACCTCATTTGCCTTCACCACCTGGTTCACCATGACCTTGAGTTTGGAAAGATGAGCATAATAGGTTTCAAGTCCGTTGTAATGGCGCAGGATTACAAGGTTTCCGAACCCTCCCCGGTTGTATTTTGCATACCTTACCACCCCATCGAATGCAGCCCTGACCGTGTCGCCTTTCTTGAGTGAAATATCCATTCCCTTGTGTGTGTAAGAGAAACCACGGTAAAGCCTGCCAACGACCGGAACATTGAATTTCCGGGAATTGGTAACAAGCGTAAGGAGGGTGTCTTTGATGGAATCCCTTTTGCTGGCTCCCATATAGGCAAACACCTGGTCGTTGATCCAGCTGTGGGAAAACAATCCTGTTGAATCTTCTTCCAACGACATCATGACCGGCTCGTTTTCAAGATATTCCCAGATATGGTTTCGATAGAGGATGACAGCACCGCTATCGGTCTCAACGGTGTCGATGATATTTGGAATGTTCCGCTGGGGAAATCCCCGAAAAGGCAATAGGATAATGACGACAAAGAGGAAAAAGTACTTCATTCTCATGTGTTTCAAAAGAGGTTTTCAGTTTTTTTTATCCAGCAAATCTAAGGTAAAATAATAACCTTTAAAATAAAAAATTATTATAAATGGCCGACTTCTTTTATCTTTGCGCAAATTTCTAATGATCAAGATGGAATATAAGAAAGTTGCAAAAATTGCACAGATAATCGGTCCCGTGGTGGATGTTGCTTTTGATGAAGAAAGTAAACTACCCGATATCTATGATGCACTTGAGGTGATCAATAATGACGGAAACGCTATTGTGCTGGAATGCCAGTACGATATCGGGGAAAACAAGGTTCGGACAATTGCCATGGATTCGACCGACGGCCTGCGCCGGGGCATGGATGTGACCTTGCGGGGCGGCCCGATTTCAATGCCGATCGGCGAACAGATCCGGGGAAGACTCTTCAACGTCATTGGCAAGCCTATTGACGGACTTGGTAAGGTTTCAGAAGAACATACCTATCCGATCCATCGTGAACCTCCTCTGTTTGAAAATCTTTCTACGCAGAAAGAGGTCCTGTTTACCGGGATTAAAGTTATAGACCTGATCGAGCCCTATTCAAAAGGTGGCAAGATCGGTCTGTTCGGTGGTGCAGGCGTTGGGAAAACGGTTATCATCATGGAACTGATCAATAACATCGCAAAAAAATATTCGGGGATGTCGGTTTTCGGAGGAGTTGGAGAACGGACCCGTGAAGGGAACGACCTCCTCCGCGAAATGATAGAATCAGGGGTTATCCGGTACGGTAAAGAATTTCTGGAGGACATGGAAAAAGGAGGATGGGACCTCTCGAAAGTTGACCGTAAAGAGCTCCTTGAAAGCCAGGCGACGCTGGTGTTCGGGCAGATGAATGAACCTCCCGGAGCACGTGCACGTGTAGCATTATCAGGACTTACCCTTGCAGAATATTTCCGTGACGGGGATGAGGAATCAGGGGGCCACGATATTCTGTTCTTTATCGATAATATCTTCCGGTTCTCCCAGGCTGGCTCTGAGGTTTCTGCACTGCTTGGCCGCATGCCGTCAGCAGTTGGTTATCAGCCAACCCTGGCAACGGAAATGGGAATCATGCAGGAACGGATCACCTCAACCAAAAGGGGCTCCATCACTTCGGTTCAGGCCGTATATGTGCCTGCCGACGACCTTACCGACCCCGCACCTGCCACCACCTTTGCACATCTTGATGCTACCACGGTACTCAGCCGGAAAATTTCGGAATTAGGGATCTATCCGGCGGTTGATCCGCTGGATTCCACTTCCCGTATCCTCTCACCCGATATTGTCGGGGAGGAGCATTACACAACCGCCCAGAATGTTAAAAAGATCCTTCAGCGGTACAAAGAACTTCAGGACATCATTGCCATTCTTGGGATGGACGAGTTATCCGATGATGACAAGCTGATCGTTCACCGGGCACGGCGGGTTCAGCGTTTTCTTTCTCAGCCTTTTCATGTTGCGACACAATTTACAGGAATTCCCGGCGTTTTTGTAAATATTGAAGATACGATCAAAGGCTTTAACATGATCATGAACGGGGAGGTGGACGAATACCCGGAGTCTGCCTTTAACCTCGTGGGGACCATCGAAGAGGCCATTGAAAAAGGGAAAAGGATCCTGAGCGAGAACAAATAAGATTTGCTGAGAAGATGAAACTCAATATCATTACTCCGGATAATGTCCTTTATGCAGGGGAAAATGTTCACCTGGTCCAATTGCCTGGTTTTGACGGATCGTTTGAAATCATGAATAACCATGCCCCGCTCATATCTGTGTTACGGAAAGGGAAGATTAAAGTCGAGGTGAAAGGAGATAATCCGGTCTTTTTTGAGGTCAACGGAGGCGTGATCGAAGTGCTGGAGAACCAGGTTCTGGTGCTGGCTGAATAAATGGAATAAGCAAGTTGTAACAACAGGGATAAGCTTGAGAACTTCTCAATGCGGATTCCCTGCCTGCAGGTCAGGATTGCACATCGAATGACTTATTGAAAAAAATCTCCGGATGAAACGACAAGTTTTATTACTTGCAGCGGTTCTCTTCCTGTTAGCAGGATCTGGATGTTACAAAAAAGTTGCTGTACCGGTAGCGGATTTTTCTTATACGGGCAGCAATGATACCATTGTCCCGGATACAATCACTTTCCGGAATCAATCCCAGAATGCCTCTTCTTATGAATGGACCTTTGGCGACAGCCAATCCTCCACACAGACCAACCCTGTTCACATCTATCCTGTTGCTGGTTCATTTACCGTGGTACTGAAAGAGTATAGCAACAGCAGGGAAAAATGGGCAACAAAAACAAGGACCATCAGCATAAAATAAAAAAAACAGCACGATGGCTGTTTTTTTGTTTTCTGATCAACAGAAACCAGCTATAATAAATAATTAGAAGAAATTCTTTCGATTGTCTTTAACCGTTCCGGCTTTCCTTATAGTTTCAAAGATCATTCCGGCAACACGGTTTCCGAAATTTGCCTCCAGCTGCATTCTCAGGTTTGTGAAATCCTGCATTTCAGGAACCTTATTGATGTTGTCGATGATGGCCACATAAACTCCGTTTTTTCCTTTGAACGGCCCCTTCAATTCACCCGTCTTACAGGTGAATAACTCGCCGACAACTTGTGGTTCACGACCAATTGCTGAATTGTTGTACCCGCCAAAAGTTACGGTTACAGTATCAACCTTTGCCTGAAATTGAAGTGCAAGCTGATTGATGTTTTTATTGGACTGCATCGCCTTGGATAAGCGGTCGGCCAGCATGGTCGTCTTTTTATCGTTGCGGACCCCCTGGGTGATCCTGTCTTTTATCTTTTCGAGTGAGATATATCCTTTATCATTAATGCCGGTTAGGATGGCAACAACATATTTGCCTGACAGGTCGAAAACGGGGGAAACATCACCGATCTTGGTGTTTTCGGAATAAGCCCACCGTACCACTTCTCTTGCGGAAGTGAGCGCAGCCACGCTGTTGTCCATCTCTAGGATGTTTTCAGCAGACCTGTTCGGAAGTCCTTTTTCGGTTGCTGATTTCATGAACGCTTCTTTTGTGCGGTTCTGTCCGGCAAATGCGCTTGCCTTCAGATACGTCTCCTGGAAGGTCTGGTTGCTGGGTTCAATGTTCCGCTGAAGGATGGCCATTTTGGCCTTCCTGACCGGTTTTGTTTTGGAAGTCAGTTCGAAGATTGCATACCCGATATTAGTTTCAACAACTTTCATCTCTTTGGGCTTCATGGTAAGGCCGCTGTTGTAAAAGACCCCATAACTTGGCTGTCCGTCAACAATTGCCTTGAGTTCACCGCCATCATCTTTGGCGGTCGGAAAATCAGAAAAACGGAGTGCAAACTCACGGAACTTCTCCGGACTCTTTTTGAGGATCACAAACAAACTGTCGGCACGGGTTTTGGCCTGTTCTTTAGTCCGCTTTACACTTTCGTTCTGGAGCTGGCTCCCGGCAAAGGTGACCAGGAGCTGAGAGCCTTTCATGGTATCCGGACGTTCCTGCACATCAAGCAATTTTGCCATGTACCAGGTATTGCTCATCTCAAACGGGGGATATAAGGTTCCGGGTTTTGAAGTCAACGCTGTTGAATCGAGTATTCCGGGAAATCCTCCTTTTTTCTTGTATGTGCTGTCATATTTTTTATCTCCGTTTGCATTGATAAAATTAGGCAGATCACTGCTTGCTGTAAAATCTTTGTAAATCAGCTTCACATCTTCTGAAATCTTTTTACGGTCGAGGTCGGATGCTTTAACTTCAAACAGGACGTAGTTAAGTTCACGGGTAGCCGCCTCCTGGAAAAACAATTCTTTGTTGTTATCATAAAAAAGCTGATAATCTGCATCGGTCAGGGTAACCATATTGTCAGGTATGGTTGTCAGCGCCGGTGAAACAGAACGGACATTCATGGACTGAGTGTTCTCTGCATAGGTCTTCTTCAACATTGCTTTCGGCATATAATAAGCCTTCTTGATCAGGTTGTTGAATTTGGTTTCGAGCCGGTCATCTTTGATCGCCTTCTCAAACCGGAGCCACTGATCCTTGTTCTTGGGTTCCATATTGTCAAGGTTCTTCAGGTAGTTCCTGACCATCATCGGATCATATACATTGGTCTTTGGATCTTTAAAATACTGAAGGATGAAACGATGCGGCTCTTTTCCCTGAACCTGGTCAAAAAGTTCATCTGAGGAAACCGTAAGCCCGAGTTCGTCATATTCTTTTTCCATCAGAAGCTCTTTCACAAGGGTATTCCAGGTATTCTGACGAACCTGATAGGTCTCTTCATCGGTGATCTTCTCATTTCCGGAACTCTCCTTCTGGTATTGAATGGATTCCTCTACTTTGTTCGCAAACTCCTGGTAGGGGATGGATTCACCATTAACGGATCCAACTTCATTCGTTCCTTTCCTTGTTTTCTTTCCGAAATCCCCAATAACGAAAGCTGCAATTGCAACCCCAATAATGATTACAGCAAGTCCGGAATGTTTTCTTATTCTTCCAATTAGCGCCATTATGAATGATTTTTTTTAAGAGTTTGCAAAACTAGGGAATTTTCGTGAAAGTACAAAGGCTTCAACTAAAATCAGATGGAATCTTTTTTGACCATCAGCTGACCATAAACCTGGAGAAGGGTATAATCGGAAAAAGATTCGTTTGAACGCAATCCTTTCCCGAACACAATTTTATCCTGGGTCGTGATCTTTACCCGCTCGGAAGTAAAGATCATCCTGCGGTTTTCATCCCACGTAAGGTGCTCGGTATTGAGCTGCTGCTTTTTGCTTTCATTTCTTACGATCACATTCCCTTTCGCTTCCATGACCCTGGAATAGTCGTTCCGTTTTCCCCAATTGCCACTGATGGTCGTTTCGGTGCGAAGGGCAGAATCAAAAATATTGATCTTAAAGCCGCGGGGAAACTCCATGTAGGATTCCGGGGTTGTATACCGATTGAGGAGGATGCTGGTAACCCTTGCCTGGATCTTGCCCGAATCACTGAAGATCACGTCGATGTTCTTCGCCGACATGACCGGTCCGGTGTAGGTATGTGAGATCGCATTGACGGTTTCAAGATCATTTCCGCAGCCTGCTTGCAGCAACAGAAGAACAATCAGAGAACGGTAACGGAAAGACCGCAAGGGAGAAGGAATTTGAAGATTAAAAGTACTTTCGTTTTACGAACCAGCGTTCATAAATTGAAAAACCGATCACAAAATTAAAGGAGGTCTCTTTGATCAGGTTTGATTGGGTTGTTCCACGGGTAGCGAATTCGCCGCTGAGGTTGATCCCGGTTTTTATTCCGCGAATCGGCAGCCCGAATCCCAGACTGACGGCATATTCATTAATATGTTGCTGACGCAGTTGCAGGTAGGTGCTGTTGAACCTGAATCCCAGGCGGTACCGGACCCGTTTTAAGTAATTTGAATAGTTATTTATATCGGGAACGATCTCCGCCCCGGTACTGATATAGTAGCTGTTTACCAGGGAATCACTCAATCCGAATGCCTGGTAATTTTTCCAGTTCTGCCACCTGAAATCGGCTCCGACATTCCATTTCTCAGGTTTTTCAAAAGAAAGGCCCAGGCCGAGCATAAAAGGTATCGTGATCGTTCCCTGAACACCGGGCGCCAATTTGAGGGTGTCTTTGGTGTATTCAGTTCCGTTTGACTGAAAATAGGTTGTGGCAAGGATATCGGTTTTCGCGTTTACGTTCGTCTTTGTGCCAAAAATTCCTCCCGCAGTGAGCCTTACTCCCTTTTTCAGCCTTGCTGTATACTGTACCCCGTAATCGAAATAGAAGCCGCTGGTGGTAATATTATAGGCCTCTCTGAAATTGATATAAAAGATTGAATCCGGGAAAGTGGATGAAGATTCACGGACCATGGATCCGAAAAGATAGGACGCATTGATGCCGATGGAAAGATTTTTTGTCAGCTTGAACCCGTTTCCCCACATAAACCGGTTGATTCCACCTGAGCCGAAATAGATCCTGTTGACCCGGCCGACATTTACGATCTTATCATCAAAAAGTACATTATATCCTACATTACTATAGGGGAGAAGCGATATTGAAGTCCTCCACCATTTTGTAACCGGAAAACCAAATGAAAGGTAGCCAACGGATGAATAGGTGCGGTTTGCCGACTGGAGATCTGTTTTCAGCTGGATATAATTAAAGAGTACGCCCCCCTCAAAAACAAACGAAGAGGAATCAAAAGCGGTATAGGAGGCCGGGTTTATAAAGTTGACATGATACGGACTGCGCATGCCGATCCCCGTTCCCTCCATGGCAAAATTCCAAGCATTTGAATTGCCGGACAAATCCCCGATCCCAAAGCGCGAGTAAGGCGAAGTTATGGTAGTCTGAGCAGACAATGTGCAGTACAAAAAAGCAAAGAAGACAGTCAGGTAAAAGCGGTAATCAAAACGATTCTTTATCATTAAAGGCAAGAATTTGTTGTAGTCCGTAGATGACAATATTTGGAAGTGCAAAGATGCTAATTTTAAGCCGATTGACAAAATATATCAAATCCCCGCCGCTAAGGATGACTTTGATTCCGGGATATTCTTCCTGGTAATACTGAATCATTCTTTCCATTTCAGCGGTCATCCCGTTAATAACTCCAGAAAGAAGAGACCCCTCTGTGTCAGTTCCCGTCAGGAAATCAATCTCTGTATAAGTTAATAACGGCAGCTGTCCGGTAAAAGTATGCAGGGCCCGGAACCGCATATTCATCCCGGGAGAGATGCTTCCACCGATGTAGGCACCTGCGGATGTAACCAGGTCGTATGTCAGGGCAGTTCCTGCGTTGATCACAAGGACGTCCTGTCCGGGATACATGGAGAACCCGGCAATGGCTGAAGCCAGGCGGTCTCTCCCAAGCGTTTCGGGGGAAAGATAGCGATTGGTGATCGGTAAGGGGGTCTTGTGATTGAATTCCAGGTAACGGAACCGCTTGCGGAGCCAGTCTGATATCATGACCGGATAGGGGATAACAGATGAGAGGATACAGGCATCGATGGCAGGATACCTGAGGGAGAATTCCCGGACATCCTGAAGGGAGATTTCCGGGTACGATTCTATTTTGCCGGTTGTTATGGAGAATGCTTCGGGGGTCAATTTCCCCGATGGCAAAACCGCCATTTTTTTATTTGTATTCCCAAGGTCCAGGATGAGGTACATCTCTAAAAACCGTTATGAATGCACGAAGGTAACAAAAATCACGCAACCGGATTCCGAGGAAAAAACAGAGTCCCATCCAACCACTGGATCAGCTTGGGACTGAGAACAGGAAATTGATGAGGGTATTGTCATCTTCGAGACCAAGTTTCTTGCGAAGCCGGTGCTTTGCAATGTGGATGGAATCAAGTGAGCGCATGCTAAGGGAAGCGATCTCTTTTGAGCTGAGATTCATCCTTAGCAGGGAGGCCAGTTTCAAGTCATTACTGGTAAGGGAAGGACAGATCCTGGTAAGGTTCTCATAAAAATGAGGATGGATATCCGTGAACCATTTTCTGAAATCCGACCAGGAGTCTGTTGTTGAGACCTTTTCAATATTGCCGGCCAGTTTATATAAGGTATCGGAAACGGCTTTGTTTTTAATCTCCTGGAAGGCCAGTTGCCGGAGGTCGTTGATGATCTGGAGCAAAGCTTCATTTGTTTTACCATGGAGGGTGGAGATGGCCAGGATTTCATTCTTCTGTTTGTTCAGTTCGGCTTCATAAAGCGCGGTTTCCTGCTGATGGATGATCACCTTCTGTTTGTTGATCTCAGTTTCCTGTTCAAGGATCTTGGTTTTGCGTCGGGAAGCCTGCTGTTTAACATAGAAGACGATGGAGACAAAGACCAGGAAGAAGAAAACCAGGGTAAGGATCAGGTAGAACTGGATCTGCCGGGTCTTGTAAAGATCGCTTTGCTGTTTGAGAATAAGCTCCTTCTGTTCAAGTTTCTCAGTCAGGTACTTTGAATCCATCCTGTGCAGTTCTTCCATCTTGTTCGTTTTCAGAAGACTGTCCTTGACGATTTTCAACTCTTCAAGATTGTGAAGGGCCAGGGAGGTCAGGTTCATTTTCTTATAGGTGAGGTAGAGTATTTCAAAATTTGAGGATTCAAGTTCAAGGAGTTTTCCGGTCCGGGTAATTTCGAGGGCCTGGTTGGCAAAAAGGATCGCCTTATCATACTGGCCGGTGAAGCAATAAGTTTCAGCAAATTCGGTTAAGCATTTTGCCTTCAGTACGGTAAATCCCATTGCATTGCAAATCGGCAGGGCCTGCATTATCATTGCCAGTGAGTTGTCATACTCCTTTACCTGCCCATAGATTTTGCTCATTTCAATAAGAGTAAAAGCCTGTGCATATTTATTCGTTTTTGATTTTTCAAAATAATTGAGCGCTTTCCGGTAGTAAAAAAGTGAAGAATCATAGTTGTTCTCTTCCGCAAAAACCCCTCCCAGGTTGGTGTAGATCGTATTGATGCTTACATGTGAATTCTCTCCGACAAAAAGCAGGGCCTGCCTGAAATAGTATTTCGCCCTTGTATAGTCATACGTTTTTTGAAAAACCCCTCCTATGTTAATCAGAATTGCTCCTGCTCTCTTGAAATCCTTTTTCTTTTCGAGAATTTTCAAAGCCTGGAACAATTGGTTAAGAGCTTCTTCATATTTTCCCTGGTAACTATAAACTGTTGCAATCGACCCTTTGGCTGTCGCCGCCCTCCTGACATCGTTCATCTCCTCAAAGATTTTATAGGACAGGTTGAACTGAAAAACGGCTTTCTCATAGTTTCCATGCAAGAGTTCAAGGTTCCCAAGACTATACCGGGCACTGCCGATACCTTTTCGATAGTTTATCTTTTCTGCGAGGTGCAAGGCCCGTAAAGAATAAAAAGCGGCAAGGTTTGAATTGGAACCCGCAAGGATGAAACCTGAATCGGTGAGTGCAATGATATGTGCCGTATCACTGCCGTAGGATGATGTATTTATATTTTTCTTTTTTCTGGTAGAAAGAGCAGACCCATCAATACCAGAAAGCAGGAAAAGAGAAATAAAAAACACACATAAGATCTTCATTCCGCCGGATTGAGTGAATAAAGATATAAAAAACAGATGAAATACAAAAAATGTGTGCCGGAACCCTTGTAAATCCAATATCAAAATTATTTTTAACCAAATCCGATAGATGCCTGACGACAACAGAACAGCCATTTCCGGCTGATGTTCTTACCGGTTCGCGTGCTAAATATGTCACAAATTGTAGCTAAGAATTTATGGAGGTAAAAAAAAACAGGCAACCCGATTTAGGGAAGAAAAAAAACATAGACCCTCCGGACACTGGATCAGCTTTGGACTGAGAACAGGAAGTTGATGAGGGTATTGTCATCTTCGAGACCCAGTTTCTTGCGAAGCCGGTGCTTTGCAATGTGGATGGAATCGAGTGAGCGCATGGTAAGGGAAGCGATCTCTTTTGAGCTGAGATTCATCCTTAGCAGAGAGGCCAGTTTCAGGTCATTACTGGTAAGGGAAGGACAGATCTTGGTGAGGTTCTCATAAAAATGAGGATGGATATCCGTGAACCATTTTCTGAAATCCGACCAGGAGTCTGTTGTTGAGACCTTTTCAATATTGCCGGCAAGTTTGTATAAGGTATCGGAAACGGATTTGTTTTTGATCTCCTGGAAGGCCAGTTGCCGGAGG
>JAPLDI010000038.1 GCA_026391795.1 Bacteroidota bacterium | reverse complement strand
CTTTTGATAGAGCCTGATTGAGCTGTTCCAGTAAAACAATGCCTTACCGTATGCCTTTCGCCGAAAATGCAGGATACCCAAATGCTTATAAAGAAATGCTTCCTGAACCTGGTTATGCTGTTTGAGACTAAGAAAAAGGGAATAGTTAAGATATCGTTCGGCTGTTTTTGATTTATTTGAATCTGAAGATAAATTTGATAATCCGAGAGTAGTAATAATAATTCTGTTCGTGTCATGGATTCTTTGGGATTCAGTCAATGCAAGGGAAAAATAACGTTGAGAAAGATCTCCTCTCTTTATTTTGTAATAAAGATCTCCAATTTGATGCAATGTTTGGCTTTGCAGATTGTGGGATCCAATTTCTTTGGCTAAATCATTGGAAAGCAATAGCATTTTTAATGCTGACAAATAATCCCGCTGATCAAGGTAGAATATTCCGATATTCAGGCAGGCTTCCGCCATGCCTTTTTTATAATCTATTGCCTCTGCCATTCCCAATGCCTTGGCTGCACAGGAATAGGTTTGCTGAGTTGATGAGTGTTGTAACGAACAGGAGATTGCATTCAGCCGGTCAACCCTGATTTTCTGCATGAGTTGTCTCCGGTCTTCAGAAACCCCGGCCGGATCAGAAGGATTCCTGTTTCCCGGATAGGCTGCAGAGAGATCTGCATCCAATAGCATTGCCAGCATGAAAACAAGGATGGGCGTAATCTTTCGCATAGATGGAGGGATGAAGTGTAAAGCCCGTAGGACAAAAATAGAAAATTATCTGACCCGTGGTCCAGACAATATGGATATTCTGCTTTCGAAGAAAGAAAAAAGTTGGGTCATTCGCTCTGTCGGTCTTACATAGGGGTTCCCTGATATTTTCATATCTTTGCTTTGTAATTTCGGATTCGCCCTCTGCATAGGACTCCATTGGTGACGATCGGCGGGCAATCTGAAGTCAAGATATTCCGGGGAATGAAAAATCAGGATAAATGGCAACCGTCCAAATTCGTTTACAAGCGGGGAAAACTTGTCGGCTCAAGGAATATGAAAGAGGTCGGGGTTGGGTCGAGGTTGCTGGCAGATCTGATTGCCCGGTTCTACGACGACTCCCTGAGAAAATATGCAAGAGGCAGGTTGCTGGACCTGGGATGTGGAAAAGTGCCTCTTTTCTCTGCCTACAGGGAGTATATAGACGATAGCACCTGCGTAGATTGGGAAAAGGGATCACACAAGAATGAATATGTGGATATTGAATGCGACCTGGCCGGAGATCTGCCCTTTAAGGATTCAGAATTCGACACGATCATCCTTTCTGATGTTCTTGAACATATCCCTCAGCCTGATCGCCTCTGGCAGGAGATGAACAGGATTTTAGCCGTGAACGGAAGGATCATTGTAAATGTTCCTTTTTTCTACGGGCTCCATGAACAACCGTATGATTATTACCGGTATACGGAATTTGCCCTGCGACGGTTTGTCGAAAATACGCGATTAAACCTCGTTCAGCTCTCCCCCCTCGGCGGAACCCCTGAGATTATTGCTGACATTTCTGCCAAACACATTCAGCATCTCCCCTTGATAGGTAGCGCTCTGGCTTCTGCAATTCAATACATGACGATGCTTTTTGTCAGAACAGGTTTGGGGAAAAAAATATCAGCAAAAACATCGCAGGCTTTTCCGCTGGGCTATTTCCTGGTTGCGGAAAAAAAAGAGAAGGATTGAATTCAGCAGGGTCAATCTGATTCTGAATATTTAACATTAATTATTCTGATATGAGCGTGTCTGAATACTATCATGAGAAACGGATCCTGATCACCGGGGGGTTGGGCTTTTTGGGGAGTAACCTCGCCCACAAACTTGTTTCCTTCGGTGCAAAGGTCACGATCATTGATAACCTTGATCCGCTGTATGGTGGAAATCTTTATAATATAGAGCAGATCAGGACGAGGGTAAAGCTCGCCCTGGGCGATATCCAAGATGAATCACTCCTGGTCCCGCTTCTTTCCGACTGTGACATTGTCTTTCACTTTGCTGCGCAGGTAAGCTATATCGACAGCCAGAACATCCCGTTCAGGGACCTTGACCTCAATGCAAGGACGACGATGTCTGTTCTCGAGATCATCCGGAAGCACAAACTTCCTGTGAAAGTTGTTTTTTCAAGTTCCAGGATGGTTATCGGAAAATCCAATGACCGCATCGTCGACGAAACCGTGCCGACAAATCCCCTGAGCCTGTATGCCATCCATAAGCTGACCTCTGAAAAATACCTTCAGATGTATCATGCTGATTTTGGGATCCCCGTGATCATCTTCAGGATTACAAATCCTTACGGGATACGGCAGCAGATGAAGCACAACAAATATTCCCTCGTCGGATGGTTCATCCGGATGGCCATGGAGAATGAAACAATCACCATCTTTGGCGACGGCAGGCAGCTCCGCGATTACATTTACGTGGAGGACATTATCGAGGCCTTTCTTCTGTCGGCGGCAAACCCGGATTCAAACGGACAGATCATCAACCTCGGTTCGGGCTATTCCAGTGAATTTGGCGAAATGGTCAATACGATCGTTGAAATAGTTGGCTCGGGACAGGTGAAGTATGTGGACTGGCCTGCCAATTATGAGCGGATCGAAACCGGGAATTTCCAGGTTGATATCTCGAAACTGAAATCACTCACCGGCTGGAGCCCCTCATTTACTCTTGAACAGGGCATCCGCCTCACTTATGAATACTATAAGTCAAATTTATCCTATTACATCTGAAAATGGCACAGCCGGGAGTTGCACATTTTGTCAGGATAAGTTCCCAGTTAGATCTCTCTTTTATCCTGAACCAGATCACGAACCACCTGACTTACAGGCCGGTTGTCATTGTCTATCAAAAGCAGGAGAGGGCAAAACAAACCGGATTGGATCTTCTTGCAGCGATGAAGATCCCGGTGATGTTCCTTTGTGATGAAAAGGACTTTTTTAACCGTGCCTGGTATTTTCTTTTCAGGAAGATCACAGGGTTTCAGAAGAAACGGATTCTCAGGTTCCTGAACGAAAACAACATCGGCATTTTGCATTTCCACTTTGGTAACGATGCCGGGATGTTTCTGCCTGTCATCCATCATTCAGGTTACCCTTCGGTGGTTTCCTTTTACGGCGACGATTGTACAGGGTTTCCGAAAAAGTATTTCGGACTGGGACTGTACTGGTTAAGGCTCCGGGTCTTTTCAAAAGCTACGCGGATCTTTGCCATGTCGCCTGAAATGAAAAAGAGTTTGACCGTATTGGGATGCCCTGAGAAAAAAATTACCGTTCACTATTTCGGGGCTGAAACAACCCGGTTTCAGGGCTTGAGCCGCTCCTATACAACCTCCCCTGTTTCCGCACGGTTATTAATAATTGCCAACCTGGTGGAAAAGAAAGGACACCTGTTTCTTTTTCATGCACTCAAACTTCTCAGTGAAAAAGGAACTGCAGGGTTCTATCTTACTGTAATCGGTTCAGGAGTGCTGGAACCCGGCCTGAAGGCTTTTGCCAGGGATAATGGATTGGACGGCAACATCCGGTTTATTCGCCGTGTTGATTACCTTTCAGATGATTTTGTAAGATTGTATCGCGATTCCGATATCTTCATCCTTCCCAGCATCACCGGGAAGAAGGGTGAGAAGGAAGGGATCCCCGGCGTGCTGGCGGAAGCCATGGCCACGGGGTTGCCGGTAATCTCAACCTTTCATGCAGGTATACCCTCGGTCATAGAAAATGGAAAAACAGGGATTCTTGTCCACGAATGGGACATACCGGAATTGCTGCAGGCACTTGAATCCCTGATTGTCGACCCGTCAAAACGGGAAATGCTGGGAAAGGCGGGGCAGAAATTTGCTGTTGATACACTCGATATTGCCAGTAAAGAGAAGGAACTGGAAGATCTTTATTCCGAGATTCAAAACGGATAGGTTCCCTGCTGCTGTTTTCGAGTATTGCCTATGCTTTGGATGGACGATTGTCATTGCGGATGGATAGGATCATCGACATCACTTCCTTCCTGAAAAAAACCAGAACCAGTGCACCGGTAAAGATAAATTCCAGCACATACAGCCAGAGGTGGCTGGAGTTAAAGGCAATGATTTCCACGATCAGAAAGATGAAAAAATAGATCATGGGCATGATGACCATTTTCCTGTAATTATAAGTAAAAGTAAAGATCTTTCGTGTCTGCCAGATGGTGAGGAAAAGCTGGATGGGTTTCATCAGGATCATGCTGGCAATCGCCCCGACCAGTCCGAAGTACCGGATCAGGATAATACTCAGGACAATCTGTATCACTGCTGCAATTCCGAATATTTTCGGCAGCATCTGCGTCGTTTTAAACGCATAGATCGGGGCCGAGTACATCATCATCAGCACCCTGAAAATAAAGGAAATACTGATCAGTCCCACGTACCTGAGGGAAAGAAGGTAATCCGGCTTCACATGGAACAGGGGGATAATAATGTGGATTGCCAGGATGGTCAGGGGGATCAGCAGGATCGTCAGCCCGGTCATGGAGTTAAAATAGGTGTTGTAGAACGGATCGCTTTTCCTGACATTATTGCTGATCAGGTGGTTGTAAATCTTCGGACTGATGGTATAATAGATCCCTGTCAGCAGGATGTCGATCACAAAAGTTGTTTTCAGCGCAAAATCAAAGATACCGGTTTCCCGGGTGGAAAGGAAACTTGTGATGATGAACCGGTCGCTGTAACCCAGGCTCCAGTTGAGGAGGTAGTTCAGAAGGACCGGGAAGCAGATGATGACCATGGTCCTGAAGAACAGCCATTCAAAGCTGAGATGATACTGGCGTACGATCAGGTAAAGGGAAAGGAGAAAAACAATTCCTGCAGCAATGGCTCTGGCAGTAATCGGCCCGGTAAGGGTGTTGGGGAATTTTAACAACAGGATTATCGTAAGGAGAACAGTGAGTACAAAGTTGAGTAGGTTGATCCAGAAGAACCGTACCGGCTTCTGCTGGTTGACGAGCAGGTTGTTGTAGGATTTGCTGAAACCATTGAAAAATGCGGTAATCAGGGAGAAGAATCCGTAGGGGAAGAACTCCAGTCCTGAGTCCGGAAAAATCCTGTGGAAAAGAAATTGCCCGGTTATGCTAAGGATAAGGATGAAGAGGATGCCGACGATCAGCATCCCGGTAACCAGTGTCCCGATCCTTTTTCCCAGGTTCAGCTGTTCGGATTTATTTTCGAAATAGGTGATCTGCAAACCATAATCAAGACTGAGGTTGATGATGAGTTGGGCCAGCATCGTAAAAGCTGTGTAGAGGGCAAGTTGTCCGTAAAGACCAGAAGTGAGATGTACCGCAAATACTGGTAAAAGAATAAAGCCTGTAGCCAGGGGCAACGACCCGACCAAAGAATAAATGACAGAAGATTTGATAAAGTTCTTGCTAATCATGATTAAGCGATCCAGAATAACTGACAATCAGAGACGGAGATGTTCAAATCAATCTGTCCATCTCTCAATCTGTTTTGTGATTAATTCTTATGCCTTTCTTTCATTAAAATCCTTAGCTTTTTTAATTCTTCTTTGCTTTGGGGATACGAATGTACAGTATAGGTATATGTTGGTATAGTGCACCTGTTCATTTTGCATCCTGCCTTTTTCGCTCTGATCCAAAAATCCCAGTCAGGATATATCTGGCCTATGGAATAACCTCCAAGTTTGTCCCATGTTTCTCTTTTAATAAGAGCAATTACGGGCAAAGTATTTAAGTTTATTAAATCGGTAACTGAAAAATTAACATCTGGAATGAATGTCCTTTTCTTCCAAAGAAGACTTAGGTCTTTATTTTTAAAAATGTAAATTAACCTCTTAAAATAGGGTTCTTTTAATTTTGAAGCAGTAAAACAAATATCATTATCGCCAATTGTATCGGCCAAGACCTGGATATGATTATATTCAATGGTATCATCTGCATGAACGAAAGTTATATAGTCTGAATCTTTTAGCAGTGAAACTGCCCTGTTCCAATTTGCGCTAAGGCCAAGATTGTCGGAAAAAATCCTGTAATTCAGATTATACTTTGAAACCACATCGGAATTTATATCTCCATCATTCAGGCATACAATCAGTTCTGATTTGTAGTTTTGTTTTATAACGGAGTCAAGGCATTTTATAAGTTGTGATTTTTTATTCCCAAAACTACTGATCGCGATACCAATTTTCATAAACTACATTTTGTCATAAAAAAAGAGCTAAAAAGGCTATAGAATATCCCTGTTGATTAACAATCCTATTTCGAGGCAAAAATAGATAAAATCAATTAACCCTGATTATTTCCCCGCCCTTCCCCTCTTCACATGAAGTATGCTTGCATTCAGCTCAAACCCGATGAGGAGGCTGAAGGAGATGAAGTAGATCCAGAGCAGTATGACCAGCAGTGTGCCGATTGAGCCATACAACACATTGTATTTGGAAAAATTATCCACATAATAGTTGAATCCCAGCGCAGTGATGATGATCAACAGCGTTGCCAGTGAAGATCCTGCAGAGATGAACCGGAAATGCCGCTTTTTTGCCGGGGCAAAATAATAGATGAAGGAGATGGCGAAGAAGAGCATGGCAATGGACATGAGCCATTTCGACGCAACGAGCAAAATGAAATAGAAATTGCTGTTGAGTATATGAGCCGGAAGGAGTACCGAAAAAAACCAGGTCCCGAATGTGATCAACCCGATGGAAAGGATCAGGAGGATTGTGATGATCACGACCAGGAAAATGGAGATAAGCCTTTGCTTTATGGCTGTGCGGGTCTCAATCGAATGATAGGTGTTGTCGAATGCCTCCATCAGGCTGTTGATGCCGTTCGTCGAAAAATAGACAGATAGCAAAAATCCAATGGACAACAGTCCGCCCCGGGGACGGGTGATGATGTCTTCAAGGGTGGCCTGTACAGTTGCATAGGCGGTGTCGGGCAGGAAATCACGGATGATGGTTAAAAGGGACCCCTGGAAATTTGTGATCGGGATAAACGGAATGATCGTGAAGAAAAAGATCAGTGTAGGAAATATCGCCAGGAAAAAATTGAAGGAGATGGCCGATGCACGGGAGGTAATGTAACCTTTGGTAAGTCCGTTGATAAAAAAAACGGCGACATCGTAGAGCGGGATCCCGTCAAAACCCGGCAGCACAACCTTCTTTGAAAGACGGATGAGGAAAGCAACGGGTTTCCATCCCAGGATTTTATCAGGGATCTGAAGGTGCGGGTCACCACTCATCGGAAAAGATCGATTTAAGCACTACTTTCATGTTCATGTCAAGGCTCCTGAAATTGTGCGTCAGGGCTCCTACGGAGACGAAATCAACACCGGTTTCACCGTATTCCCTGACATTGGCCATGTTGATCCCTCCGGAAGCTTCAGTTTCAAAATTGCCATCGATGATCGCCACGGCATCCGCAAGATCCCGGAGAGAGAAATTGTCGAGCATGATCCGGTCGACAAGTCCTTCGCCATGTTCCAGCACGTCGGTGAGTTCATCAAAATTGCGCACCTCGATTTCCACCTTGATATCCGATTTTTTGTGAGCAGCCTTGTACCTTTGCAGCGCGATCATCACCGGGATCATACCCCCGGCAATATCCACATGGTTGTCTTTGATCAGCATCATGTCGTAAAGTCCCATCCGGTGATTCACACCACCCCCCATCCTGACGGCATATTTCTCAAGTTCCCTCAGGTTCGGGGTCGTTTTCCGGGTATCCAGAACGCGTGTGTTCAGGCCTTTCAGCCTGGCTACCATCAGGGATGTCAGGGTTGCAATTCCGCTCAGCCGCTGCATGAAGTTCAGCACAAGGCGTTCAGCAGCAAGGATGGAATGGATGTTGCCCAGAACCTCCAGGACGATATCTCCGGGTTTCACCCGCTCCCCGTCTTGTTTGTATAGGGTCAGGGCCAGCGACGGATCCACCCTGCTGAAGATCTTCTCAGCCACCGGAACGCCGGCGAGAACACCCCTGTCTTTTACTTTTATCCTTGCCTTTCCCTCCGTTTCATTCCGGATTAGGGTAAGGGAAGTAATATCACCCTCCCCGATATCTTCGTTAAGAGCATTTTCAATGATCTCGTCGAGGTTCATACAAAATCAGTTAGGTTAGTTGTCTTTCTCGATCTGAAGCTGCTGGATCAGGAATTTTCCGGAGACTTTTTTCAGAAGATAATAGATCCGGAAGGATCCCGTCCCGGCCTGCATCTCCCCGATCGAAAACTGCGATCCATCGGTTGAAGAACCCTGGCGGGTGGTCTTGAACGATTTGACAGGATTCTTACTGAAAAAATCTTTCAGGATCTGCGTTGCCTGGGTTTTGCTGTAGGTGTCTTCATTGCCGGATATCCCAAGGTCGACCATCGCATTGAAATACTGGGAAAGGAGCACGGCATTTCCGGCGGTGAGCGCGGCAACGACCTGTTTGTTTGTGTCATCCTGTCCATTTCCCGGGAGGGATCGAAAGGCGAGCAGGACCATTGCCAGGACCAAGATTGGCAACATTTTCCACGGGTGTGTCATAATCCTTGCTATTTTTACAAAATATACACTAATCATGCAAACTTACGAAAAAATGAACAATACTTCAGGAACGGTATTGAAATCACAGAATAAGTAAGTTTTTTCTTCGTTTGTATCCCGGTATGAAAGTGAAACTGGTGGCCATTGGAAAGACGGACGAACCGTATCTCCTGGAAGGTATGAAAGAGTATGAGGGCAGGATCCGGAGATACCTGTCTCTCGAAGTCATTGAAATACCGGGATTGAAAAATGCGTCTCATCTGGGAAAACCGGAATGGAAAGCCAGGGAAGCTGCAAAAATCCTGCCGTTTTTTACTGCCTCCGATATCGTCATTCTTCTCGACGAAAAAGGAAAGGAGATGAGCTCCACAGAGTTCTCCTCCTTCCTGAACCAGAAGTTCGGCAGCGGCTCAAAGAACCTGGTATTCGTCATCGGCGGACCGTATGGATTTGATGAATCTGTCAGGAAATCAGCCCATTTCCAGCTTTCCTTATCCCGGATGACCTTTTCACACCAGATGGTCCGGCTCTTTTTTCTTGAACAGCTTTACCGTGCCCTGACTATCCTCCGGAACGAGGCGTATCACCATGAATAATATTCCGGAAAACCTTGTCAGCACTTAACTTTTCTTTAACGATGATTAACAAATATTAACATAAAAAATTTTTTCAGGGTTTTCTCAATTGTATAAATTTGCACCCTCACAAACATGATGTGTTATGATTGAAACGGATATCAAAGCTTTGAATGAACGCATTCAGAAAGAAAGCGCATTTGTGGATATGGTCACGATGGAGATGCACAAGGTCATCATCGGGCAGAAACATATGATTGAACGGCTGCTGATCGGTTTGCTGTCAAACGGTCACATCCTGCTTGAAGGCGTGCCCGGACTGGCAAAAACGCTGGCCATCAAATCACTTGCAAACATCATCGATGCGAAGTTCAGCCGGATCCAGTTCACCCCCGACCTTCTGCCCGCCGACCTTATCGGCACCCTCATCTACAGCCAGAAGAAAGAGGAGTTCAGGGTGCGGAAAGGACCCATCTTTGCCAACTTCGTGCTGGCCGACGAAATAAACCGTTCGCCGGCGAAAGTGCAGAGTGCATTGCTGGAAGCCATGCAGGAGCGCCAGGTGACGATCGGGGAGGAGACCTTCATGCTGCCTGAACCTTTCCTGGTCCTTGCCACCGAAAACCCGATCGAACAGGAGGGAACCTACCCTCTGCCCGAAGCACAGGTCGACCGTTTCATGCTGAAAGTGGTGATCGGTTACCCGGACAAGAAAGAAGAAAAGATGATCATCCGTCAGAACATCTCCAATGAACCGGTGCATACCAGCACGATCCTGAAGACCGAAGACATCATGC
Source organism: Bacteroidota bacterium (assembly GCA_026391795.1). GTDB lineage: Bacteria > Bacteroidota > Bacteroidia > Bacteroidales > FEN-979 > FEN-979. The sequence continues at coordinate 12,333 of JAPLDI010000038.1, read as the reverse complement.
GTGCACGGAGCGTTACACGCGAGGTGTACCTGGATGAGAAGATCGAAAACTACATTACCGATATTGTTTTTGCTTCCCGGTTCCCTGCCGAATATAAACTGAAAAAGTTTGAAGGGCTGATCTCCTATGGAGCTTCACCCCGCGCCAGCATAAACCTTGCACTCGCATCCAAGGCCTTTGCTTTTATCAAGCGGAGGGGATACGTGATCCCGGAAGATATCCGCGCGGTTGCCCACGACGTGATGCGGCACCGCATCGGACTGACCTATGAGGCGGAAGCAGAAAACATCACAACCGAAGACATCATCAACGAGATACTGAATACGGTAGAAGTTCCCTAACCAGTTGACAAGCTGATGAGCTCATCAACTCGTCAGCTCATCAGCTCACCTGCTAAGAAATGGAAAGTTCAGAAATCTTTAAGAAGGTACGTAAGATCGAGATCAAGACACGGGGTTTGTCCAACCAGATCTTTTCAGGACAATACCACAGCGTGTTCAAGGGGAGAGGTATGGCCTTCAGCGAAGTGAGGGAATACCAGTACGGGGATGATATCCGGAACATCGACTGGAATGTGACCGCACGGTTCAATCATCCCTACATCAAAATATTTGATGAAGAAAGGGAACTGACCGTGATGCTGCTGATCGATGTGAGCGGATCGAACTTTTTCGGAACGAAGCATACCCTGAAACAGGAGCTCATCACCGAAATAGCAGCCGTCCTTGCATTCAGCGCCATCAAGAACAACGACAAGGTGGGGGTCATCTTTTTCAGCAACAAGGTTGAAAAATTCATTCCTCCGAAAAAAGGGACCACACATATCCTCAGGATCATCCGCGAGCTGATCGATTTTCACGCGGAACGGCCGGAAACAAACATTGCGGAAGCACTCCGCTATTTCACGAATGCCATCAAAAAACGGTGTACGGCTTTCCTTCTGTCCGATTTCCTGGACCAGGGATTTGAAGATGCCATCAAGATCGCGAATAAAAAACATGACCTTATCGCAGTGAATGTATTCGACGAAAGGGAGATGGAAATCCCCGACATGGGGATGATCCGGATAAAAAATGCAGAAAGCGGAGAGCGGATGTGGGTTGATTCCTCAAGCCGGGATGTCCGCGATACATTCAGGAAAAGATCGGATGCCCAGGCACGGTACCTCAATGACACATTCCGCCGGAGCGGTGTTGACGCCGTTAAGATCCGTACCGACCAGGACTACGTCAAACCGCTTATTGGGTTGTTTAAGAAGAGAACAGCTCGTAAATAATTAAAGTTCATAAAGTTTATAAAGTTCATAAAGTTCATAAAGTTCATAAAGTTTATAAAGTTCATAAAGTTTATAAAGTTCATAAAGTTATAACTCATCAACGCATCAGCTCATAAGCTCATCAGCTAAATAAAGGTGTTCGGAAAAGTAAAAACATACGGTAGTGTGATCCTTCTCCTGGTCTCGGGGATGTCGGCTCTTGGACAGGGACCCCAGGCGACTGCCTCGCTGGATGCCGGCACTATCCTCATTGGCGACCAGGTGAACCTGACCCTGGGTCTCAGCATTCAGGCAGGAACACAGGTGGTATGGCCTTCACTGAAAGATACTATCCTTGGAAAGATCCGGGTTATCGACAGGACCAAAGTCGATACTGCATGGTCGGCCGATAAAAAGAACCTCAAACTCACACAAAAACTGCGGCTTACCTGTTTTGACTCGGGGTTTTATACCATTCCGCCGATCCGGTTTTATTACCGCCACCTTCCGGATACTACGATCCGGTTTGAACAAAGCAACATGCAGATCCTGACGGTTCATACGGTTGCCGTCGATACCACCCAGGCCATCAAACCCATTAAAGGCCCCATCAAAGTTCCCTTTTCCATTCTCGACTACCTGCCCTGGATCATTGGGATACTTGTCTTTCTCGCCATTGTGGGGTTTTTGCTTTTTTATTTCATTAAAAGAAGAAAAGGTGAACCCATTTTCGTCCTTCGCCCTGCCATCCGGTATCAGCCCCATGAAACAGCCCTGATGGAACTGGAGAAGCTTCGTGTAAAAAAATTGTGGCAGGCCGGCAAAACGAAAGAGTACCACACCGAACTGACCGATATCCTGAGAAAATATATTGAAGACCGTTTTCACCTGATGGCCCTGGAGAGTACAACGGCTGAAATCCTTGAAGATCTTAAGGAGAATACTGAAATTCCTGAAAAATCCCTCAATTCTCTCAGAGATGTACTGTCGATGGCCGACCTGGTAAAATTTGCCAAATACCTCCCCCTGCCCGAAGATCATGAACGGAGCTTGGAAGAGGCCATTGAATTCATCCACAGGACCGCTGCAACTCCTGAAATTACCAGACCGGAAGAAAATTCCGGACCCGGGCCTCTGAACAAAAACAGGATGGAACCGGAACCCGTCGTTGAACCGGTTACCCAAAAGCTCAGCTGACCATGTTGAAAGGAATCACATTCGCATCGCCCCATTATTTCTATCTGCTCCTGCTGATACCGGTGCTGGTGGGCTGGTATTTCTTCAGGCAGAGGCTGAACAATGCGGATATCATGGTGTCGTCAACAACCGGCTTTGAGGGTGTTAAGAGAGGGATCCGGCTATACCTCTATCACGGGCTCTATATCCTCCGGATGCTGGCACTCATTTTCCTCATCCTTGCACTGACACGTCCCCAATCGAGCAAAAGCCGCCAGGATGTCACGGTGGAGGGAATCGACATTGTGCTGGCCATGGACATCTCCGGCAGCATGCTGGCCATGGATTTCAAACCCAACCGCATTGAGGCTTCCAAAAATGTGGCGATGGAATTTATCGACGGGAGGCCGAACGACCGCATCGGCCTGGTGATCTTCAGCGGGGAGGCGTTTTCACAATGCCCGCTTACAACTGATCACGCCGTGCTCAAAAATCTTTTCCAGGACATTAAAAGCGGGATGATCGAAGACGGAACCGCCATCGGCGACGGCCTGGCCACCGCCCTGAACCGCCTGCGCGGAAGCAAGGCAATCTCGAAAGTCATCATCCTTCTTACCGACGGGGTAAGCAATATGGGATCCATCGATCCGCTCTCCGCTGCAGAAATTGCCAAGTTATACGGAGTCAGGATTTATACGATCGGGATCGGCACCACCGGGGTTGCCCCCATACCCATTCAGACCCCGTTCGGCATTCAGATCATGAACCAGGAGGTGAAGATCGATGAAGAACTTCTGCGGGAGATCTCAAAAATGACGGACGGGAAATATTTCCGGGCAACCAGCAACACCAAACTCCGGCAGGTTTACCAGGAGATCGACAAACTGGAGAAATCGAAGATCGATGTTACGGAGTTTCATAAGAAAAAGGAGGAGTTCTACCTGCTGGCATGGCTGGCTCTCTTTTTCATCTCGCTGGAAATAATCCTTAGAAATACTTATTTCAGAAACACACCCTGATTAATTACGAATTACGAATTACGAAAAGCGAACAGCGAAAAGCGAACAGCGAAAAGCGAACAGCGAACAGCGAAAAGCGAACAGCGAACAGCGAACAGCGAAAAGCGAAAAGCGAAAAGCGAAAAGAAAGATAACAGATAAAGTTAAGTAATGTTCCGATTTGCCCACATAGGTTCTTTCTATCTCCTGCTGCTGATACCGGTATTTTCGGCGTTGCTGGTCCTGTTCCTGATCTGGAGGAAGAAAGCGCTGGAACGGTTTGGTGAGTTTCATCTCATTCACCGGCTTATGCCTGAATTCTCCACCGGCCGGCTGATCTTCAAATTCGTTTTGCTGATGGCCGCTTTTGCCTTTCTTGTTGTGGCGCTTGCCGGCCCTCAAACGGGATCGAAAATGGAGAAAGTTCAGCGAAAAGGGATCGATGTGATGATCGCCCTGGATGTCTCCAACAGCATGCTTGCGGAGGATATCAAGCCCAGCCGGCTCGAAAGGGCGAAACAATCCGTATCCAAACTCATCGACCGGCTCGACGGCGACCGGATTGGCATCATCGTATTCGCCGGAAAAGCCTATAACCAATTGCCGATCACAACCGACTACGGGGCAGCCAAAATGTTTCTCTCGGCCATCAATACCAACATCGTGCCGGTGCAGGGAACCGCCATTGCCGATGCAGTGGATATGGCGACCAATGCATTCGGACAATCGACCCACAACAAAGCCATCATCATCATTTCCGACGGGGAGGACCACCAGGGGGATGTGCTGGAAAAAACAGAAGCCGCGGCTAAAAAGGGGATCGTGGTGTATACCGTAGGGATGGGGATCCCTGAAGGCGGACCGATCCCGGTTTATAACGGGGATATCCGCACCGGGTATAAAAAAGACCGGGACGGAACCACCATCATCACCCACCTGGATGAATCGTTGCTTCAGCGGATAGCATCGGTCGGGAAGGGAATGTATGTGCGGGCAAACAATTCGGAAGAGGGCTGGCAGAAAGTTTTCGACGACCTGGATAAAATTCAGAAATCGGAACTCGACAGCCGGGAATTTTCCGATTATGAAGACCGCTTCCAGTATTTCATCGGCTTTTGCCTCTTATTTCTTATATTTGAACTGTTTGTTTTTGACAAGAAAAACCAATGGTTCAGCAGGTTTAAGCCGTTCAAGTGAGATGTGGGATGTGGGATGTGGGATGTGAGATGTGGGATGTGAGATGTGAGATGTGAGATGTGAGATGTGAGATGTGAGATGAGGTATTAGGTTCTAGGTAGTAGTTTTATGTTTAAAATTTTTATTTTGTAACCCCGTAGGGGTGATATCTTTATAGAGATGTTGAGTTTTGATCATCTTACTGAAAAAATAAACATCCGCGTTACGCGTCACGCGTTACGTGTTACAGTTTTTGCACTGGTCCTTCTGTTCTCCTTCTCTGCTTTTGCCCAGAAAGAGCGGAAGCTGATCCGTGAGGGCAATACCTTGTATGATAAAGGGAAGTTCAAGGAAGCCGAGATGAATTACCGTAAGGCGCTGGATGCCAAAAAGAATTCAGTGACCGGGCAGTTCAATCTCGGTGATGCCGTATATCAGCAGAAAAATTTTGATGAATCTTCAAAGATTTTCGGGAACCTTGCCGGTTCCAGTATTTCTGGTGCCGAAAAGGCAAACGTCTTCCATAACCTTGGAAATTCATTGCTGGAAGCCAAAGACTATGAAAAGAGCATCCTCGCATATCAGAATTCGTTGCTGAACAACCCTTCTGACAGGGATACAAAATACAACCTCGAATATGCGAAAATGATGATGAAGAAGCAGCAGGATCAACAGAAAAAAGACCAGCAGCAGAAGAAGGACCAGCAGAAACAGGATAAACAGGATCAGAAGAAAAACGATCAGAACAAGGATCAGAAACAGGATAAGAAAGATCAGCAGGATCAGTCGAAAAAGATCAGCAAGGAAGATGCTGACCGGATGCTGGAAGCCATGAAGAAAGATGAGAAGAAGACCCTGCAGAAGCTGAAAAAGGAAAAGGCGAAGGTGCAGCAGGTAACGATTGAAAAGGATTGGTGATGGATACCAGAAAAAGATATATGAGGAAGAGGATTTTATTGGCTTTTTGTTTGTCCTTTCTTACCGTGAACTTCGCATTGGCCCAGGATGTCCAGTTTACCGGCAGTGCACGGTCGGTTGTGGGGGTTGGGGAGACCTTTAACCTTACTTACTCCGTCAACGCGCAGGCATCGGGCTTCGTTGGGCCCTCCATCACCGGGTTCGATGTGCTTTCCGGCCCCTTTTCCTCCACCTCATCGAGCATCCGCACCATCAACGGGCGGACCTCCATGTCAATCGCCTGCACCTTTACCTACATCCTCCGGGCCAACAGGGAGGGATCCTTCGAGATCCCTGCTGCAACGGTTACGGCCGACAACAAGCAATACCGGTCGAATACCGTGCCCATCAAAGTGGTAAAGAATGGCGGCAGCGGGCAGAGCGCGGCACCCGGCAGCGGGCAGGGCAGCAACGGCAGTCAGAATAGCGGCGGGATCCAGTCGGGATCGAACGATGTTTACCTGAAAGCCTATGCCAGCAATGCAAACCCGATGCAGGGCGAAGGGATCATCGTAACCTATAAGATCTTTACAAAAGTCCCCATTAACCAGATCAACATCAATAAACTCTCTTCTTTTGAAGGTTTCTGGTCACAGAACCTGATCAAGGAGAACGATAAGTTTAATCAGTATACGCAAGTCATCGACGGGGAAAAATACGTTGTCGCCGATATCCGTAAAATTGCCCTGTTCCCCCTGAAAAGCGGCCGCCTGGTCATCGATCCGCTGGAACTGGAGTGCATTGCCCAGATAAAGAGACAGACAAAATCAAAAACCGGGGATCCTTTTTTTGACGATTTCTTCAACAACAGCTTCTTTAATGAATCGTATGCAAATGTTGAAAAATCGCTGAAATCGAACCCCCTGGTCATCACCGTCAAACCGCTTCCGACTGCTGAGAAACCGGTAGATTTCAGCGGAGCTGTCGGTTCCTTCACCTTCAAAACGGAACTGGACAAGACAAAAACCAGGACCAACGACGCCATCAACCTGAAATGCACCATCTCAGGGAAGGGGAACATCCAGCTCATCGACAAGCTCAATATCAGCTTTCCGCCCGATTTCGAAACGTATGATCCCAAGATCAACAACAATGTGACTACTACGGGCGCCGGGGTTTCCGGAAACCAGACCTTTGAATACCTCATCATCCCGAGGAAAGCAGGGAAATTTACAATCAAACCCATTACCTTCAGCTATTTTGACCTGGAGAAGAGAAGGTATATAACCCTGAGCAGTCCCACCTATACCATCGATGTTGAAAAAGGGAGCGGCGACAATGCCACGGTAACCTATTCGGGTGCGGGGAAAGAAGATATCAAGTACATCGGCAGCGATATCCGTCATATCAAAAATCAGCCCCTTCTCCTCCGGGAAGCGGGAACATTTTTCTTCGGATCTTTTTTCTTTTTCGTGATGCTGCTGCTTCCGGTTGTGCTCTTTGTAGTGTTTATTCTTTTCTGGAAGAAGCAGGAAGAGCGGAGAAGTGATACCCTCCTGATGAAAAACAGGAAAGCCACCCGTGTAGCGATAAAACGGCTGAAAAAAGCAAATGCCTTCCTGAAAGAACAGAAGCAGGAAGAATTTTATATCGAGATCTCCCAGGCGCTCTGGGGTTACCTGAGTGATAAGTTTTCCATCCCGATGGCCGGGCTTTCCATCGATTCCGTTCATGAGGCGCTGGTGAACAAGGGGGTGACGGATGAGATTATCCGCCAGTTTGTCGAGACCCTGAACAATACTGAATTTGCAAGGTTTGCCCCGGGCGAAAAGGCCATGATCATGGAGAAGACCTACCAGGAAGCGCTGGAGATCATTACCCGGATTGAAAGGGAACTGAAGTAAAATCGTGACGCGTGACGCGTAACGCGTTACGAATTGATAAGAAGATTGAAAATGAAAAAAGTACTTCTATTTATTCTTTTGCTCCTGCCGTGGATTGGATTTGCCGCGGACAATGAGATCACGATTGCGAAAGCCAACAAAGCCTATACTGAGGGATATTACGCTAACGCTGCGGAGCTGTACAAGAGCGTTGTCGCAACAGGATTTGAATCTGCAGATCTCTATTATAACCTTGGCAATGCATATTACAAGCAGAACGACTTTGCTTCGGCGATCCTTTATTACGAAAAAGCCAGGAAGCTGGATCCGGGCAATGAAGATGTGAACTTTAACCTTAAGATCGCAAACTCGAAAATAACCGACAAGATTGAGCCGATCCCTGAACTGTTCTACAAGCGCTGGGCAAAAAAAGTGGTGGAATCGTTTTCGGTCGACAGATGGTCGCGGATCGGGCTTTTATGCCTGTTCCTGGGGCTGGCCGGGGGATTGTTCTATTTTATATCCAAGCACCTGTTTATCCGGAAAGCCGGTTTCTGGCTTGGAATTGTTTTTGTTTTACTGAGCCTGTTTTCCTTCCTGGTTGCATGGCAGAGCTATGATGAGAACACCCACCGGAAGGAAGCCATTATTTTTTCACCCACGGTGACCATTAAAAGCTCACCGGATGAAAAAAGCATCGACCTGTTCGTGCTTCACGAAGGGGCTAAGGTTGAACTGATTGACAACATCGGCACCTGGTATGAGATCCGGATTGCCAATGGCAGTGTCGGCTGGGTGACTGTCACCTCGGTGGAGAAAATATAGAATTGTTCAAGATTAGCCTTCGGGCACTTCCATCAACCTTGTTATCCCTGATATTCCCTGCGGACCGGCGATCCGGCAAATTTTTAATTATTAGCTGCGTCATTGAATTTTTTTTGCAGAATTAACTTTTTCATTTATATTTGTTGAACTTATTATCAGGTGTTCATTCTGGTTAACCATCTTGATTTTCCTTCAGTTGCAAATATTGAAAAGCCATTCATAAATTAATCTCACAAATATGAAAAGTAGATTTTTACTCCTTCGGTTTTTTGTCTTCGTTCTCGGAATCGTCTCATTCTGTTCTTCTTCCATCTCCTATGCCGGGAATCCCGATCCCGGAAATTCTGCCACCGACCGTATGCTGCAGATCCGTGCAAACCAGACTACCGGTGGAATTGATGCCAGGGATGTGCTTAAAGCACAAATCCAGCTTGAAAGGCTGACAAAGGGAAAATCAGCCCCTGAAACAGCGCTTGACTGGCAACAGGTAGGTCCGAACAACGCATCCGGAAGAACCCGAACCATTCTCTACAGCAACAAAGACGCAAGCGGGGCAACCCTCCTGACCGGGGGCGTAACCGGGGGCATCTGGAAGTCAAGAAACGGCGGGCTGACCTGGCACCAGATGAATACCCAGGATAATGAAGTGCTCCGGGTAACCAGCATCGTGCAGACTTCCGGAGGTACAACCTATGTCGCTACCGGTGAATCTTTCTGCAACAGGGATCATTATGTGGGTACCGGCATCTACCGTTCTGATGATGACTCAGTTTACACACTTATTCCGAATACCCGGCCGGCTTTGAATGACACGAATGCAGACTGGGCCTACATTTCAAGACTGGCAGTGAGCCCTTCGGGCAGGATTTATGCCGCAACCAATACCGGGTTGAAATATTCCGACAATGGGAACGACTGGTCCGTGGCCAAGAGCGGTCATGCTTATACCGTTACAGTGGGGCCTGATGGAACGGTTCTTACCAACATCGACCAGATTGCCTGGATCGCCGTGGGAGGCGAAATTGCCAACTTTGTGAACCTCTCCACCGGAACATCGACCACCTTCCCGAGTACGGGGGTGGGAGGGATCGAATTTGCAATTTCCCCCTCCAACGGGAACATCATGTACGCCAGCCTGGTCAAACCGAGCGGAATGCTTCTGAATGTTTACAAGTCCTCCGATAAAGGAACCACCTGGTCAGTTGTATTTCCCGGAAATACAACGTTCGACCCCTATCAGGGCAGCGGCTGTTATTCAAATGCACTTGCTGTATATCCAAATGATCCCAACCAGGTTCTGCTGGGCGGGGCGTATATCTGGCACGGTGAGAGAGTAGATTCCAACGGATTTTATAACTGGGAGCAGGTTTGCTTTGGCGGGATCGTTGAAGAGAGCTACATTATGGAGAACATCACCCCGCCGGGAAGATTGCTTGTTCCCATCTTCCAGCACCAGTTTGCTTTCCGTCCCAATATGGCAAATCAGTTTGCAACGGCCACCGACGACGGGATCTCTGTGGGCACCATCTCCGGCACCGGTTTTACGTATCAGCACATGATCAGGAACCTGATCATCTCCCAGTTTAGTTCTGTTGCCCCCAACATCCGGAAAGATGCCGCCTTCGGCGGATGCGTTTATGTTGGCTCGGAACTTGTTCCGGGTGGCACTTACCTGAATGAACCCCAGACCGGGAAACAACTTTTTTACGGGTACGGTGGCGATGTGCAATGGTCACTGATCAGTCCGACCAGCGTCTTTGTAGGTTCAGGTGCTACAACCACTGCACCTTACCTGAGGTCCGAAGATCTTGGCGTAACCGTATCGCCGACGTTCGTGGGAACGTTATTAAATACAAATTATACCCCGGCATGCTACTGGGAAGACTTCAACTTCACACAGAGTGTTGACAGCGTCGTCTTTAAAAATATTGAGAAAAAGATCCTGAAAGACCAGATATACAATGTCCCCAGCGCCAATGCAAGGTTCCCGATGCCCTATATCGCTCCTTACGATATTGATTCACTGGCCAGCATTACAGTGCAGGATGTTGTGGCAACCCGGTTCTTCATTTCCGGAACGGTATCCTTTAAGCCGGGAATATACATGACAAAGCAGGCACTTCAGTTTGCTGTCAACCCGCTTTGGTTCAGAATTGAAAATATCCTTCCCACGGATGCCATCTCCTGCTATGCCGTCTCCAAAGATCTGAGTGTCCTCTGGGCAGGTACAACAACCGGGAAACTTTTCCGGATGACCAACATCGTAAATGCCAACGATTCCACAACGGCCTGTGTTGACAGTGCAGGATGTGTCATCGGGCATTCCGTTTACGACAACACCGTTTACCCGCAGTTTGCCAACCGGTACATCACTTCGATCTCCCTTTCCCCCGATAACCAGACGGTTCTGGTTACACTCGGAAATTACGGGAATTCAAACTATGTCTACAGGGCAACGGATGGTTTGAGCGCTACCCCGACCTTTGCTTCGGTGCAAAGTTCACTGCCAGCCATGCCGGTTTACAGCAGCATCCTGGAGATGAGCAATCCCAACCTTGCCATCATCGGAACCGAATTCGGAGCCTTCTCTGCCGACGATATCACTGTTGCTTCACCCGCATGGACTCCCCAGAACACCGGAACCGGGAATGTTCCCGTTACCATGATAAAGCAGCAATCCAATCCATGTATCTATTATTACAGGCCTGATAACTTTGGAGATCTCTACCTGGCAACATATGGAAGAGGGATGTTCCAGGATGAAAGCTTCAAATTGATCCTTGGAACCGATCCGTTACCCGTTCAATCAGTAGCAGCAAACCAGCTGAAAGTTCAGCCCAACCCGTTCACCGGGAATGTCAGCATCTCCTATAAAATAGAGAAGGGTGCCGCCGTGAATGCAATGGTATACGACCTTTCGGGCAGGATCGTCTTCACGACCTCTTTTGGCAACCAGCAGCCCGGTGAATATATCCGGTCACTGAATCTCGAATCGTTCCCCAGCGGTACATACATCATCAAACTGGATTATGGAACCGGCTCATCCTATGGGAAGGCGATGAAAGTGAAGTAGGACTGCACAGCAACACAATAAAAAAAGCTGTCTCATTTGAGGCAGCTTTTTTTTGCTCCTATACAGCCCCTCCCCACTCCCTTCAGCAGTCGGCAGTCAGCAGACGGCAATCAGCAGTCGGCAGTCAGCAGTCAGCAGTCAGCAGTCGGCAGTCAGCAGTCCATTGCTGAGCGGAATTTGTAATTCCGCTCGTTGCTCAGTTGGCGCGCGTTTGTAACGCGTGCCTTATCCCTATAGCCCCTCCCCCTTCCCCCTCCCCATTCGGGGCGGGGAATTATTCTGCTGAGCGGAATTTGTAATTCCGCTCATTGCTCAGTTGGCGCGCGTTTGTAACGCGTGCCGTGTTCCGTGTACCGTGCTCCGTGTATCGATTTTCCTGCCCTCAGACCGGGCGGTATTGTTACTTGTTGTTTTCTTTTGCCGGCTTGCAACCATTGGCATTCTATGTACTTTTGCTACCACCAAAAGAAAAGTCACCGCTGTATGAAATTTGCTCCCGAGGATTCGGGATTGTTCAACTATTAATTTTATTTCCCCGATAAATCGGGATCATAAAATTAAAGTTTCACGAATAAAAATCTTCGTCATTCGCTAAACTGCGGAAACTCGGCCCCAGAAAAAACGGGGGCCTCAAACAGTCCGCAGTTCTTTACGCTCATTCCTTGATTTTCTTCACGCAAATTTCATAAGGCGGTTTTTTTTAAGCTCAAATGGCGGAACAGAATAAACGATACCAGTCGCCGCATAAGCAGCCTTGGCCAGTGCGGTCACGCCGAAGGCGTGTTTCGCGCGAAAGCGCGACCGCACTGGGTACAGTCCCGAGTGCTCGGGATCCTCGCAATGACAAAGGTTGTTGGGGATAGAATGAGATTGCTTCGCTTCGCTCGCAATGACAACGGTTGTTGGGGATAGAAGGAGATTGCTTCGCTTCGCTCGCAATGACAACGGTTGTTGGGGAGAGAAGGAGATTGCTTCGCTTCGCTCGCAATGACAAAGGTTGTTGGGGATAGAAGGAGATTGCTTCGCTTCGCTCGCAATGACAACGGTTGT
>JAPLDI010000016.1 GCA_026391795.1 Bacteroidota bacterium | reverse complement strand
TCAATTTGCTCCGGAAAGGGGGTGGTCAGTTTGCTCCGGAAAACAACCAAAATGTGACCTGTTTAGAGGTGGTCAATTTGCTCCGGAATCAGGTGGTCAATTTGAGCGGATTCTCCAATGACCGATTGAACTTTCACCTCTCCAATTCTTTTTAATATAGAATAGGACGGAGAAGGTTTGGTAGCTTTTTCCCATGACTTTCTTATTATTAATGCGTCTGGGTTGAGTTACCAAAACGGGGTAACGAATGTGGCATTTATGTCCCTCAAAAGTGCGTTTTGAGAGCAAAAAAAAAACCTCAATCCATCTCCGCTTCCGCTTCAAAGAATTGAGGGTTGTTGTCTGATTTTCAGCCTTTACCGAGACTTCACTTTGGGCTTATAATCTCTGTAACTCACTGATAATCTGATAGTTAGGTCGGGATGAGAAGACTCGAACTTCCGACCCCCACGTCCCGAACGTGGTGCGCTAGCCAACTGCGCTACATCCCGGTGTTTTTATTAAACCGGCTGCAAAAATAGTAATTTTTTATTCTTCCCTGCAGGATTTTTGGATATTGTGAGATAAATGCCGGAAGATAAAATGAATAAGAAAAGAAAAAAAATCAGGTATAGAGGAATCTTTTGATCTTCTGGGTAGGCGTTTTCGAGAACGGAACGGGCTGCAATATTACAACCTGGACACGTGAGAATTTGTTGACCCGGCTGTTTACATAATCCTGCAGTTCAATGATAAGTTCTTCGATCATGTTTTCTACATATGCAGAGACATCTTCCTTCATGTGGAGGTACCGCAGGGCGATCTCTTCCTGGTTAAAATGTACCATGGCGACCAGTTTCCCCTTTTTTTGCACCACCAGCGACTCAACCACAAAACGGAAATTATTGATCACCGATTCGATCTCCTCGGGATAAATATTTTCTCCGTTGGCACCCAAGATCATGTTTTTGAGCCTGCCTTTTATGTATAGAAAATTATCTTTGTCGAAAACTCCAAGATCGCCGGTTTTGAACCACCCGTCCTCTGAAAAAACAGTTTTTGTCAACACGGGTTCTTTAAAATAACCCACCATCACGTTAGGACCTTTCGCCCAGATCTCTCCTTCACCGGTGACCGGGTCGGGGTTGTTGATCTTCAGCATAACCCCATCCATTGCCGGACCGGTCGACTGATGCTTCGTTTTTTGCGGATTCGCCCCGGCAAGCAGCGGTGCCGTCTCCGTCAGTCCGTATCCGATGGCATAAGGGAAGCGGGCCTCAATGAGAAATTGTTCGACCGTTTTATCCAGTTTTGCGCCTCCGATGCCAAAAAACTTGATCTCACCGCCAAAGGTTTCCATCAGTTTTTTACCGGCAATCCGATGCAGGGTCTTCCGCATCACAGGGATCCTGTAGAGCATTCTGATGGCCCATTTTTCCTGGAATGCGGGGAGAATTTTGTTCCGGAAGATCTTCTCCATGATGAGCGGTACAGAAAGCATCAGCGTAGGTTTCACTTCCAGCAAGGCGGGAAGCAGGAGTGCCGGGGTCGGGGTTTTCCCGAGAAAGTAAATTGAAGCGCCGGAAAGCATCGGCAAAATAAACCCGATCGTGTTTTCATAGGTATGCGATAGCGGGAGAATGGAAAGGAAACGGTCTGTTTCGTCAATCGGCTGGATCAGCCTGCTCTTGACAGCCGTAAAAGAAATATTCCGGTGCGTAAGCATGACTCCTTTCGGCGTCCCCATGGTACCCGATGTATAGATGATGCCCGCCAGGTCATCTTCCTTAACCTGATATTCCTTAACGGGTGTTGCCAGGGGATCAAATGTAAACTTCTTCCCCAAAGGACCCTCGACTGAAAAATCCTCCATCCCGATGCGGTAAAGAAGGTTATCAGTAGCGATGTCATTGAGTTTTTGCCAAAGGTTATCGGAAGCCACGATGGCTTTCGCACCTGAATGTTCGAGAATATTTTCGAGCTCTTTCGGAAGAAAATCAGGAAGAAGCGGTACGACAACAGCACCCATAAAGGTGGTGGCAAGGAAAGAGACCACCCAGTTCGGCATGTTGGTTCCGAGAATGGCAACCCTGTCACCCGGCTGGATCTCCATCCGTTCAAAAAGGGCGATGAGCGCCATTACCTGGCTGCGGGTTTCATTGTAACTTCTCGGCTTTTCGCCGACCATCGCAATAAATCCCCTATCACCAAAGTTCTTAACTGATTCAGAAAACAATGCAGGGAAAGTATACACAAGACTGTCCGTCATCCCGGAATCCATTTAAGGGCACAAAGGTAAGACTAATTCCATAAATATCAGTATTTTTAATATCTTGCTCAAAAATTCCGAACCATGAAGATCAGGATGTTCCAGGTTGATGCTTTTACTGAGAAACTGTTTGGCGGCAATCCTGCCGCTGTTTGCATTCTTACTGAACCGATCGCCGATGAACGGATGCAACAGATCGCTTCAGAAAACAATCTTGCAGAGACCGCTTTTGTGACTGAAGCCTCCGGTTCATTCAACATCCGCTGGTGCACCCCTAAAGTTGAAGTGGATCTTTGCGGCCATGCAACCCTTGCCAGTGCCCATGTCATTTTTCAACATTTAGCATATTCCAAAGAGACGATCCGCTTTTCCTCGAGAAGCGGAATTCTTGAAGTGAGAAAGGAAAAAGAGATGCTGGTCCTGAATTTCCCGACTGACCTTCTTCAGAAAGGGTGCCTTCCCGTTGCTGTAACGGAATCGCTTGGTATGGATCCTGTGGAAATCCTGAAAGGGA
The DNA here is from genome assembly GCA_026391795.1 of Bacteroidota bacterium. GTDB lineage: Bacteria > Bacteroidota > Bacteroidia > Bacteroidales > FEN-979 > FEN-979. Next base: position 27,715 of record JAPLDI010000016.1, on the reverse strand, counting down.
AGACCGATTATCTCCTGGTTTATGAAAGCCAGAAGCAGATTGAAGAACTTGATCCGGATTTTACAGGGCTTTGTAAAGCCACGGCCCGGGGTATTATCGTGACTGCCAAAGGAGAGGAATGCGATTTTGTTTCCCGGTTCTTTGCACCCCAGGTCGGGATCAATGAAGATCCGGTAACCGGTTCGGCCCATACCACCCTGATCCCCTACTGGTCGGCCAGACTCAGAAAGAAGGAAATGACCGCAATTCAGCTTTCGGCACGTCGGGGCTTCCTGAAATGCAAAGACCTGGGTGAGCGGGTTGAGATCGCCGGCAAGGCTGTGACATACCTGGTTGGCGAAATCGACATTTAGCTGATGAGCGTGTGGTCAGGAAATACAGACCTCCGACCTCAATTCTCCATCCTCCACCCTCTATTTTCTATCCTCCTTCGTCATAATTTCAAACCGGATGGTGAGGGATTCACCGTTTTCATCTACCAGCGTGAGGGTATGGAAACCTTTTTCGGGAGCGAGCGCCATCTGGTGGTACTGAATGGTTGAACCGATAAAATGATCGTCGAGGTGCCAGTGAACGGTATGCCGGGGAATCCTGTGTGCAACCTTGAAAACCGTACTTCCGGGTTTGCCATCCAGGTCGACCGGCAGATAGATCCGGCTGTTGGTATGGGGATAGATCATCTCCATGTTGTGCGATTCCGGGGGATTGCATCCGGGCCTGAATGGAGGAAGAACTTTATAGAAAGGGTTTTTGTTCCTGAAATACCATTCCTGCACCGGTGGCAAAACGAACCATGATTTATGGACCATATCGGAAGGAGATTCGCAGTTTGAGGTCACCTGCCAGTTTTCCGTTTTGTCGAGATGAACTACCTGGTGGAAGGGACAGACCGGTGAGCGTAAACCTTTTTTCTGTACCCACATGGTGTCTTGTTGTTCGCAAATGCCGGATGCCCTGAATCCGCTCTGGTGACAAACAGCCACCTGGACCATCTCCTTGTAAGGTGTTTTAAACCAGGGTGTAGGCGGAAGGCTTTTAAAAATATCGAACAAGATGGGAGCCGCGGTCCCGATCCCGGTCAGCCCCGGACGCCCTTCCCCGGAGGCATTGCCTACCCATACAGCCACAACATAGCCGGGTGTTACACCGACCGACCATGCATCCCGGTTTCCGAAACTGGTTCCCGTCTTCCATGCAATTGTTGAGGAGGAAGAAAATTGTTGCCATTGCTGTTCCTCATCGGGTCTCGCCACTTCTACCATAGCTGAAAATGCCAGGAAAATGGATGCTGCATCAAACAGGGAAGTCCGCGAGGTAACCTCCGGTTCCCTGACCTTCTCTTTCAGGATATACGATGGCGGATGAAAATCATTTTTATCATACATCCCGGTTTCAGAAAAATGATTCAAGGTTCTCGCCATGGAGGCGTAAATTCCTGCAAGGTCCCACAGATCTGCTTCTGCCCCACCAAGGATCAGCGACAGGCCATAATGATCAGCCGGCTTTGTCAGCGTGGTCATTCCGATCTTCCGCATCAGCATGCAAAACTGATCATACCCGTATGCCTGGAGCATTTTCACAGCCGGGATGTTCAGGGACCGCGACAAGGCCCTGTGGGCAGGAACGGCACCATCGTAGGTGAGGGTGTAATTCTCAGGGATGAACCCCCCGATCTGCATCGGGATGTCGGGGATCAGCGAGTTTGGGAGGATCAGCCCGTCGTTCAGCATGGCAGTGTAGAGAAAGGGCTTGAGGATGCTGCCGGTACTCCGGGGTGATGTGATGATATCCACATCTTTTCCGTGTTCATCCTCTGCTGCAGACAAGATATTCCCCACATAGGCCGTCACATTTCCCGAATTTACTTCCAGGACGAGGGCTGCTGCATTTTCAATTTCGTTTGCTTTAAGCTGGGGATAATGGAGAAGAAGGATCTCGCTTACTTTGTCCTGCAGTCTTGCATCCAGGGTAGTGAGGATGCGTTTTCCGCTTTGTCCTTCTTTTACGGCTCTTTCAAGAAGGTGTGGCGCCAGCTGCGGAAGGGAAAAAGGTTTCTGCGGCAGTGTCTCTGTTTTTGCCAGTTCACAGGTGCTCCGGTCGATGACACCCGATTGAAATATTTTATCAAGCAGGCGGTTCCGTTTGGCCAGAAGTTTTTCCTGGTTCTTCCCGGGATAGATCAATGCCGGGCTATTTGGCAGAACAGCCATGGTAGCGGCTTCGGCCCAGGAGAGGTTTTCAGGAAAGATACCAAAGTAGCGCCAGGCAGCTGCATCCAGTCCTACCGTATTGCCTCCGAAGGGTGCATGGGATGCATACATCGTCAATATCTCATCCTTGCTGAAGGCCAGCTCGAGGCGAAAAGCCTGGAAGATCTCAATCAGCTTCTCACCTACTGTTCTTGGTTTGTTCTTACGGGCCATACGGATCACCTGCATGCTCAGGGTGCTGCCCCCGCTCACGATCTTTCCCCTTTTAAGGTTGTGGTAAACGGCACGGATGATGGAGACCGGATTGAACCCGGGATGGTAGTAAAAATACCGGTCTTCAGAAGCAATAATGGCTTTCCTGAATTTTTCGGGAACTTCCCTGCGTTCCGGGAACCGCCATTGTCCGTCGGAAGCAATTTTGGCCCCGAGAAGAGTACCCTCCCGGTCGAGAATGACCGTTGACAAAGGATCATTGAAAATATTCCCGGCAGGATAATAGGCGATGATCAGCACCAGGAAGATAAACGGGAAGGACCACCTGTACTTCCTGATTGCCCTTCCAGACACTTCCAGAAAAGATTTCCATGAACCGGTGCCGTTCATCTTCCCTATTTCCCTGAAGGATTTACCTCCACCCATTTCCCCGGGATCCTTGCATTGATCGTATTGTCGTACATGGCGCTGCAATAAACTGCAGGAAGATAAAACCTGCCCAGGTAGGCTGAATTCAGCATGATCCTGAACGTTTTTCCACGGTTCGGTTCAAGGTCAAAAAAGGTATTGACGCGGTCGTCGCGAACATCCTGGTAAGTAAATGGAGAGGCCTTTGTATCTGCTTGTGCCACCTCACTCATCCGTGCGTTGATGATCTCCCATCCGGAAGGAAAAATCTGCGTAAGGGCCAGCTGGCGATAGGTCCCGTGCAATCCCGGGTTCATGACGGTAACCTCGGCAATAAAATTCATGCCCTGGGGCAATGCAGCCGGATCCACCTTTTTCCCTTCGGTAGTAAAATAGGCTACCGAAATCTTCAGGTTGTTCTGGGCTGAAGTCATATCCCCCTGCGCAGGAATTCCCTGCATTACAACCCTTGCATAAAGGATGTTCTTTCCTTCATTGGTCATTCGGATAGCGCCTCCGGAAAAAGATTTGTTCAATTCCATCTCTGCCGTAAAGACCGACTTCCCGGTCTCAACCTTTACCATGGATCCTTTATTCATCGCATAAGAGGCATGGATCCCCTGCCCATTTCCGCTTCCGGTGAACCGGCACACGGCGATCAGGCAGTAAGCCGTTGTTTGCGTACTCATCCATTCGTCCCTGATGAGGGCGGATGAAATGGTTTTAACAAGGTCGGCGGCTTTGGGTTTCATGTTCATCAGGCACAGGGTTTCCACGATCATGGCTTCATCACGGACGTCTGAGCCACAAGATCCGTACAACTCGCGGTAAGGCTTAATGACCCTGGTTGCAGTGGCCACGAGCTTCCTCGCTTCTTCCGGTTTCCCGGCAAGCTGATATGCCGCAGCAAGCCGCCACCGGGCCTGAATGGACAAGGTTTTACGTTCCAGCAGTTTATTCATGGCTCCCAGTTCCGGGGTTTTTGCAAGTGCCAGGGTATACAACCGGTATGCCTGAACAAGGTCATCGTTGAAATAGGATGCATTGGATGTCCAGGTAATGGCTTTCTGTCTCTGAAAATTTTTCCATGACTGCATGAAACCGGCGGGCAGCGTAAACCCCTTCTGCTCGGCTTCCAGCATGAAATGTCCGGCATAACAGGTCCCCCAGTCATCCGCATAGGTTCCCCCGGGCCAGTATGTAAGTCCCCCGCCGGTGATCTGGAAGGATTTCAGCCTCCGGATCCCGGCCCTGATATTATTTTCAATTTCACTTTTCCGGGAAGGAGAAAGGTCAACAAGCTCGGCCAGATAGAGCTGCGGAAATACTGACGAGGTCGTTTGTTCAATACATCCGTACGGATATTCAACCAGGTAGTTTAGCCTTTTTTCCAGGTTCAATGGCGGTACCGATGAAATTTCAATCTTCCCCTTATTGGTTCCGGCAATTCCAACCGGGGTATACGAAAGGTTCCAGGTCTTTCCCGGTTCAATCACCGTCTCCATCACATTGGTGACTTCAGGATTAGGAATCCGGATATCCATTTCGATATCGCTGGAAGCCTTTTCATTTCCGCTGGTGGCAAGGATCCGTATCCTTCCGACGCCGATCATCTCCTTCACTTTCAGTTCAAACATCACCACCTCATCGCCGGGACGGCTGAAAGCAAGTTTCTGTGAACGGGGGCCGGAGATTGTGAACATGGCATCGGCCGAAACCTCCACAGAAACATTCTTCACCGATTTATCCATGGCAAAAACGGTCACAGGAAGTTTTACAGTCTCACCCGGACCTGCCACCCTCGGCAGCGTGCCAAGCACCATCAGGGGTTTCTTTACCGAGACTGTTTTTTCAGCAGAACCATAGGCCCCTTTATTGCCTGCAACCACCATCACCCTCACAGAGCCGACATAGTTCGGCATCCTGAAGCTATGGGTCTTTGATTGCCCTTTCTTCAGTTCAAAAGGCCCCAGGAACTTCACCATGGGTTTGAACCGGTTGGCTTTAAGGTTGCCTTTGTTGATCTTATCCTGGTCACCGCCAATGCTGAGTATCCGTTGCAGCTCCCCGCTGTAGGCACCCATCACCAGGTCAAACAGATCCCATGTTTTTATTCCCAGAGCCTCTTTAGCATAGAAAACATTCCAGGGATCGGGTGTTTTGAACCGGGTCAGGTCAAGCAATCCTTCATCCACGATGGCCAGGGTATAGGTCATGGGCATCCCCTTTTCTTCTGTCACAGTGATATTCGCCACCTGATCAGGGGAGAGCACCTCTTTCATGGTGATCTTTGGAGCCAGGTGTGTTGAAGCATCTTCAACAGGAATGGGGATAACTCCATAGAGCCGGATAGGCAGGTCGTTCTTCACTTGCGCATGAGGCTGAATCAGGGTTACTGCAGCATAGCAATTTGGTGACATGTCGCCCGTAACCTCAAAGCTGCATTCTGTCGTTCCTGTTTTTGTCTCCGTCCAGAATGACTTGAGAATTCCGGAACTGGTCTCAACGGTAACCAGGATCCTTCCACCCTCGGAAGAGGGAATGGTGAGTTTTACTTTTTCCCCGATCTTGTATTTCACTTTGTCAGCCGTAAAGGTCAGCATGGCAGCTGCCTTCTTTTCACCTCCCGGTGCACGGTTATATCCAAACCAGTCAAAATAAACAACCTGTCCGGTCACATGACCCGAACGTTTATCGGTTACGCGGATCAGGTACCGGCCCCAATCGTCATCTGCCACCTGAAGCGGATATTCCGATTTTCCGCTGGCTACAAAAACTGTTGTGGAATCAAAAAGCTTGCTGTATGAGGTAGAAACGAAATCCGCTGATGACGAGGATTCAGAGTTATCCCACCACCAGCGCCATTCCAGCTTATACACCTCTATCTTCAACCGGTTTTGGGGAACCGGCGTTCCGGATTCATCCAGATTGACCAGGCTGAAATTATAGTTTCTTCCTGTGAAAAGCATCCTGTCATTTTCCTTGCCGGATGGAATTTTAATCCCTGCGTAGGAAAGAAAAGGATAATAGGGAACGGTAAAACGGTCGACACTGAAATCACCGCCTTCTTCAAAAACATTGGTTTCAAAATTAGCATTCAGAACACCCGGTGCAGCATTGGTCATCCGGATGTTTGGTTCAAAATCAACGTTTCCGTTTTCATCCAGTTTCCCTTCGAAGACGGTAAGGCTCTCTGAAGAGAACCCTGAGCCCGGGTTATCAAAACAATAATCCGGATAGTTCCTGAATTTTGTCCCGGCTTTTGTCAGGGCCAGCTGTACGGTAGCTTTCAGTCTTCCGGCCGTAGCCCCAGTAAGCCATTTGGCAGAAAGTGTTGCCTTTATGGCTTTTCCTTTGACCAGCCGGTCGGTTTTGAAGTTCAGGTTGATTTTTAACCGGTTGGGTTTGACAGTTTCGATCTTTATCGTTTTCTGGAATTCCTCACCTCCAACCTTGACTTTGGCAAGCCAGTTTCCGGTTGGAGCCGATGCATCGGTCGCGGTATTGAAGTTATAAAAGCCATTCAATGAAGCGGTTTTCGTTATCCTTGAAACAACCTGCCCGGCCGGGTTTAACAATGAAAAAGTGACCGGATGATTTTCAGGCAACTGGTTTGTTTTATCTTCCAGCACAAACATGATGTAAAGCGAATCCCCCGGCCGCCACACACCCCGGTCACCATAAATAAATCCTTTCAGTCCCTCCGAAACAGTTTCTCCTCCAACGTCAAACATGCTGAGCGAAAGCGAGCTTCCATCTGCCAGTCTCAGGAATCCGACCTGTTTATCCTTCTTTGCAAATAAAACAGAAGGTTTCCTGGTCAGCTTCACCACTCCTTTACCTTCCCTGTCGGTAGTGATCGTGCCCAGCAACTGCTGCTGAAAATCGTATACCTTGACAGGAACGTCCGCAATCGGCCTGGTGGTCAGAAGATCGGTTACAAAAATGTACAGATTCCGGTCTGATCCTGTCTTTGCAATCAATCCAATATCTGAGGCAAGGACATTCCTGGAGATGGATTTTCCGTTATAGTAGGAAGAATTACAGGGATTATTCCGTTCTTTCCAGTTGTAATCGTAGTATCCTTCCCCATCATAATAATCGTCATCATAACTGCTGTAATAGGACCAGCTCTTAGTATCTTCTTTTGCCAGATCTGCCCAGGTGGTAAGGTCCGTATCCGTATTCCCGATTCCTTTATCCTCGCAGGGATAGGTCGAATAGCTTTTTTTAAAGCTAAGCTTCACCGAATAAATCGCCCCCGGCTCCGTTTTGATGAGGGAAGAGAGATCAATGGAAAACCGGTTCCATTTTCCATAGTCCACCACATGGGTCAGGGGTACGGTTTTCTTCAGCACAATCTTCCCTACCCTGGCAAGTTCAGACTGGCCATCCAGGTCGTTCACCTGCAAAAACTGCAGAATATTATTTTCATAGATCCGGATCACTTTTATATCCACAGCTTTCAGGTTCACCGCGTCGAAGGGCAGAAGGAGCCCGTCTGAACCCGGCATGATCACCCCGCTGCCGACAAACCGCACGTTGGGCCTCGCATCTTCGAACTGGATCTTTTCCATGATCGATTTCCCCAGGATTTTTCCCGCACTGTTTTTCAGAGAGGGCTCGATCATCAGGGTAACATGTCCGGTTGGTATTTCCGCAGGATAAATCCTGAGTTCGTTATCTTCAACGCTGTACCGGAGATCCTGGTTTCGCCCGATCTGGATCAGGCCGGAGAGATTCTGGTCCTCCTGAAGCGGATCGGAAAAACGGACAGACAGGTACTGTTCGCCCGACTGTACAACGCCGGCTTCAATGTATTTAAAATCACCCAGGGCAGGAATTTCCACATTGAGTTCGCCGGTATTTTCAGCATCGATCTCTTTACCGTTCCATTCAAGTTTTACAAACGATTTTTCATGGCCCCTCCGGATGGAATCAACCTGGAAGGAATATTCCTGCTTTTTTTCATCCTGTGTCCAGGTAACCGGCAGGTTTTTCCCGTCCTGGGTTGCTTTAAGGATCTTTTCAACCTGCTTGCTGTCAGCCACGTCGGCGGTGAAAACTGTCCCGTACAACTTTTCTTTCGACAGGTCATTGCCTGAATAGGCTTTATGGTTCGTCACCCTGACTTCCAGATCCTGCTGGAGTGTCTGAAACTGGAATTCAAAGGTTTCAAGAGAATCCGGGACTTTCAGCAGTTTCGAAAGATAAAACTTAGCATTGAAAAACTCTTTGGCCGGAAGGTTTTCGTCGGGACGAAATTCCAGCGTCCGGCTGTTGATCCAGAATACTTTCCCTTTCATCGATGGAGAGAAACTGAATAATTTTTCCTCAACAGGCTGGTTGAACAGGACGGAATCCACAAAATCGGAAGTCAGCCGTACTCTAATCGTGGCGTGGGTTGAAACCACACCCGAGGTAAATGCCTCCACGTACTGGCGAAAGGCGGGATTGATGCGGCGGGGAGCATTTTTTTTGCACGAAGGCATAAGGATCACTGTCAGTGCCAACAGGATCAACACTCTGAAATTTTTCATGACCAGGGGGGATATTATTGAACAAACTTCTTCACTCTGCGCATGACCTTCAGCGGCGTATCTACGATCACCATGTTGTAGAGCCATGAAGGGACATTCCCTGCCGGATCAACAAATCCTTCAAGGGTAAGCCTTAATATGCCGTTCTCCATCGGAAGGATGGTCCATTTCTGCCAGTAATTTTTTATGCGGACAAGGCCCTCTTTTTCGGGAACGACATTGAAAAGCGGAACCGCGGCGATGGTTTTTTTCCCGTTGGCAGGATCAACGGAAATTGTGGCTTCCACACACAGGTCGCGGTCTGTAAACGGCCAGGGAACTTTATAGATAAGGTAGTACTGAAAATATTTGTTCTCATCAAATTTAAGCACCTTGATCTCCCTGAGGTTCTCATCCCACCAGTCGTGATTCCTCACATTCCCCAGGATGTTGCTCACTTTCTCCATCGTGGAGGCAATCTCCATCACCCCTTTGAATGACTTCAGGATATTGCCCTTCTCCTTGCGCGTATACAATTTTATCCCATCCTGCTCTTTGATAAAATCCCATGTTTGGGCCGACAGATCGAAGGCGGAAATCAGTAAAACAAGAAAAGGCAAGAGGATTATCCGTGATTTGAAATTCATCCGTACTCAAATTTTGTACAAAGTAAAATCATTCTTTCCACATATTAAGCACTTTGAATGGAAAATGAAAAAAAACATCGGGTTCATCCTCTTCAGTCAGTGGTTTTCTTTCTACTTTAGACGATTGAAACCCGGTGGCAAGAACATCCCTGCATGGTTGACAATATTGCAGCGGGGGTTGCGTTTTTAAGACCGGGCAGGAATCTGATTTTTCATTGAACGCCAACAGTCCAGGACAAGATATTGAAAGTAGTGTTTACAAATTGTCACTCAAAAGCAGACCGGATCAACAGATTCCGAACCGTATGGATCGTCGTATCGTTATACGGGCTTTTGCTGTTTCCTGGTCTTTCTTTTTCCCAATCCCTGGAGGGGTTGATCCAAACAGGGCAGAACTATCTCCGCAGGGGACAATATGTGGATGCACTTGAACAATTGAATTATGCAATCCAGAGGGAGCCTGCATCTTCCGAACTCTATTTTTTAAGAGGCTATGCAAAATTCAGCCTCGATGATTATATCGGTGCCGAAGACGATTATAACCGGTCCATCAGTTTTTCCCCTTTCCAGGCAGAAGTTTTTGTGAACCGTGCTGTGGTCAGATGTGAACGCCTCAACTATAACGGGGCCTTCGACGATCTGGCCGCTGCGCAGAAACTCGACAGTACCAATGCCGATATCTTTTTCAACCTCGCCCGGATCAAACTCATCATGAAAAAATATTACGCCAGCATCAGTGACTGCAATACAGCCATCCGGCTGGGGTATAAACATGAAAGCATCTATTTGCTGAAAGGCAGTTCGGAATGGGGATTGAAGCGACTCGACAATGCCATCTCCGACATGAAAAAAGCGATCGAAATAAATCCGGCCAATTCATATCCTTTTATCCAGCTGGGATGCATATCGCTTGAACAGGGGCAGACAGATTCCTCAATCACCTATTTTAACCAGGCGCTGAAACTGGATTCCAACAATGTGTATGCATTGTTCAACCGATCCCTTGCCCTTGTCAAGGTCCCTGACCAGGAAGGAGCATTGAAGGATCTTGACAAAGTCATCCGTCTTTCCCCCTATAATTCCTATGCCTATTTTAACCGCGCCATCCTGTCCATTGACAAGAATGAGAAGATGAATGCCATCCGTGATCTGACCTTTGTCATCAAGCTGAACCCGAAGAACATCACGAGTTATTACTACCGGGGAATGTTGGAAACGGACCTGAAAAAATACAATGAAGCCCTTGAAGACATGGATAAAACCATTGAGCTCTCACCCGAATATGCGGATGCCTACTATGCAAGGTTCCAGGTGAAGAGCAAGTTGAAAGACATGAGAGGCGCAAAGGAAGATTACAACAAGGCGCTTGAGCTGGGAAAAAAGAGCCATTTCAATCCCGACAGCCTTTCGTCCGAAAAAAAGAATTACCTGGAGAGCCTTGTCAAACTGAGCGGCGATTTTGAAGAAATGAACACTTCGGGCGGGAAATTTCAGAATCAACCGGTTTCCATTCAGCTGATACCGTTGTTCAGGATCATCTTTGACAAGACACCTTATTCGCTGGTCCGTTTTTATGACGCTTTCCCGAAAGAACATTATCACACGAATCTTCACGGTTTTACCACGCATGAAGAGCTGTTCACGGATACCGTGTGCAGAAAAGGCATTGCCGTTCAAACCCGGCTGATTGATTCCATTCCTTACCAGGCCGAGCTATACATCAAAAGAGCTACCTACTATGCCGGACTGAATCTGTACAATGAGGCTTTCAGGGACCTCGAATCGGCGCTGAAACTCGATTCTTCCAATGTACTGGTCTATTTTATCCGGGCGAATACGCGGTACAGCCTTATCCGGCTGATGCATTCACTCGATACGACCCTCACAGCGGTCACCATCGGGAAAAATCCTGAAGCGCTGGAAAAAGGGAAAGCAGAGGATGATCCGGCGTATGATTCGGTCATCATGGATTATACCCGGGCCATCAGGCTCGATACCGGTTTTGCATTTGCCTGGTACAACCGCGCCATTGTATTCAGCAGGAAAGGAGAGTTCAGGAAAGCTGCCGACGACTTCTCAAAAGGTATCCAATCACTTCCTGATTTTGCGGAGGCCTATTATAACCGTGGTCTTGTCAGCATGCTTCTGAACGAAAATCTTTCCGGATGTGAAGATCTTAGCAGGGCAGGTGAACTGGGGATCCTTGATGCGTACAGGGTTATCAAGCGAACCTGTAACCGGTGAGGGGCGGTTGTTAAAACCGGAGCCTGATATTTTTCAGAGTGTACCCTTTATTCCCCTTCCCTTCTTACATTTGCATCATCAAAGTGAACCTATCGCTTATGCAAAAGAATGGCATTCCCTGTGTACTTGCGATTTTGATCGTTACCTGCTGTTACGGAAGCCCGGACTATGGCCAGACAGGAACTTCTGACCCGAAAGCAGCACCTGAAGTCCTGTCAAAATCAACAGGATTCTATAACGTAACAACATTCATCCCGGTGACTTTCAGCGGACAGTTTTTTGGCGGTCTGCAAACGATATGCGGATATAAATTCAATAACTACCTTTCCGTTGGCGGAGGAGTGGGATATGAGCATTTCAATTCCATTCCGACCTATGAAGATTTTAAAGCCGATCTTTCGCTGCTGCCTGTATTTGCCGATATCAGGTACACTCCCCTGACCGGAAAATTCTCACCGGTGATTGCCGTAAATGCCGGTTATAAATTCCTGCTGAACAAACCTTCGACACAGGTACGCTACGATACCGTTTACAGCAGTGTCATGACAGTTTCTGCCCGGAATGATTTTGCCGAATATACCACCTATACACAGGGAGGACCGTTTTTTACTGCAGAGGTTGGATTCAAGGCCATGGTCTTCAAACGAATCGGGCTTTATCTTTCCGTGGATTACTCTTTATGGTCGGTTTCGGGCGATTATTACCTGTCAGACAAGCTGGAACTCCAGGGGGGGGATGGTAAATGGAGGGTCAATGCCTCACGGGAAACTACGGACAAGTCGCTGGCTTATGTGCATGCGTTCTTTGTCAGGCTGGGGATTGTGTTCTGACGGATTATCTGAGCCTGCGGTGAACCACTTTCTCGGTGAGGCAAAACGGGAGGATGGAAGCAACGGAAAGCTGCATGCTGTTATTAATCTTATAAACCGGCCGGGTCTTTCTTCCGGCCGCAATCCTGTAGATAGATTTTGCAACAACAGCCGGTTCTACAGTCTTCCCGATCTCCTTGTGGGCCTGGGCGGCAAATTTCTCAAATGGCCCGTTCAGTTGTGAATCCGGAACAGGGTTTTTCATTTTTTTTACATTTTCCAGGAAGGGTGTCCGGATCGCACCGGGCCGGATCATGGTTACATCGATGCCGAGGAAACGGAGCTCCTGTCGGATCGTCCTGCAATATCCCTCGAGCGTTTGTTTTGAGATCGGGTAGGTCATGAACGGGACGTTGATCTTTACAGCTTCGCTGCTCACATGGATGATGCGGCCCCCGGGTTTTTTCAGAAGCGGAAGGAAGACCTGGTTTACCCGGTAACTGCCAAATACATTGACTTCAAACACCTCCTTAAAATGTGAAACCGGCGTTTCGCTCAGCGGGAAATAGCGGTCGATGCCGGCATTGTTAATGATCAGGTCCAGTTGTACAGCCTCTTTCAGCAATTGCCCGGCAACAGCTCCCACCGAAGTATCGGAACTTACATCCATGGCCATCTCCCGTACTCTTTCACCCCTGTCTCTCTCATTAAGAATCCTGACCTCAAGATCTGTCGCAATCACCAGCCAGCCATTGTTACTGAATTCGGATGTGAGTGCCTCACCCAGTCCACCTCTGGCGCCGGTTATTAAAACTGTTTTTTGTACCATCTTTCTCCTTTAATGTTCGTCAAAATTACTTCTTTCTGGATATTTTAAATCCTCTGAACTTTAATCTTACAGATGCTGCATGCTGTCTTTTTATTATGTTAATTTTGCAACAGCCCAGAGAATTAACCCATACACCTCACCCCCTATAGGGGTGACGAATAAGTAAAAAACAACATGTCACGGATCTGTGTTTTAGTAGTTTGCCTGGTTTTTTCTGCCGGACTTTATTCGCAGGAGCAGAAGTCAACCCGGGAAACAAAGCAAGAAGCTTCTCAACGTAAGAAAGAAGAACGGGAAGCAAAAATGGAAAAGCAGTTCCGACAGACCGATAGTCTCCTGAAGGCCAGGAGATTTGTGCTCGAAGCGCATTTCCTGAAACCCGGCAGCGGGGACCGGATCCCTGTTTCTTCAACCCTGAACTTTATTTCTGTTGATTCCGTAACGGCCATGCTGCAGATTGGTTCTTTTCAGCGCGTCGGGGTTAACGGTGCCGGAGGCATCACAGAGCCCGGAAAAATATCAAGATGGAATCTTGAGAAAGATGACAAGCGGAAAAACTTCTATCTCACCATGACCATCCGGGGAGATTATAACACCTATGATGTGAGTATGAATATTGATTATGCAGGCAATTCAGATGCAACGCTGACCGGAATCCGGATGGGAAGCCTGATGTTCGAGGGAAATGTGGTTTCAGAAGAAGAGACCGTAATCTTTAGAGGGCAAAAGCATTAACCCGATCAATACCGGGTTTCATCCATTTCATCCAGCAACTGGTTCAGGTATCCCGAATTTGTATTATCCTGGTTTTGTGCATCCATGGTAGATGTGCGAAGGTACAATTTCTGGATGACCTTTGTCTGTTTTGGTTCAAGGCTTACTGTATAGGCCTCCTGGTTGTTTTTCTCAACCACCCTGAATTTTACTTTTGAGTCTGCTGAAATGTTGCTGATCTCGATTGCGTACCAGTTTCCCTCATCCACACTTTTGACGAATTTATAACGGATCCCGATGGGGACTGCCTTGAGGCCTTCCTTTGCCATCTCCTTTGTCAGTACCTTTTTATAAACCGTATCCGACCATTCTGTTTTCCCGTTAGGGAAAGAAAATGTCTGGCCGTTCACCTTTTGCGCATCGACCCTCGAATAGGAGATCAGACAAACCGTTACGGAGAGGAGAAACAGGATTTTTTTCATTTTACCGATGTATTTGTGGTTCAGGATTCATAAATCATTACAAAGATAAAAGAAAAAACCGCAGGATCAGGATATCCCGGCCACAAAATAATCCTGAACCCAAATTAATCCTTTACACTACGTACACTGAATACGAATTGGTTTTTCCGGGTTAAATTGAAAGCGAAACTCAATTTCAACCATTCCTTTGATTCTAAAGAAATTATGAAAAGTGTAATAATAATGTAAGATCAAATAGGAAATCTTTTTGGATAAATTGATGGTTTACCTTCTATCTTTACTTTGAATGGCTACAAGGATGGTAAGCCGGATTGGATTTCCGGTTTAATTTCATTAATCAACTTACTGATTTTATTGTACTTACTGCCTAATTAAAAATTCGTTTTAAGATGAAAGTTCTGTTTACGGTATTCTGCTCGCTTTTCCTCTACACAATACTAAACGCCAACAATATTGTTGTAACGAACATTAAACTTACCTGCCAGAATACATCAAGCCAGTATTCATTAGTACAGTTCAATATCTCCTGGGAAAATTCCTTCCGGGTAATTACAGGACCAGCCAACTGGGACGCTGCCTGGGTATTTGTAAAGTACAGGATATCTGTTGCAAACGGAGGCGACGGTGTTTGGAAGCATGCAAATCTGGGCAATACGGGATATACGGCACCCTCCGGAAGCACCATCACCCCTGGTCTGCTCTTTCCCGGTTCGGCATACAATATCAGCACCAACCCTGTGGTTGGCGTTTTTCTTTACAGTGATGCTGCCGGTACCGGAACTTTCAGCAAAACCGGAGTGCAACTTCAATGGAACTACGGCGCAAACGGGGTTGCTGATAACGCGCTTGTTGATATCCAGGTATTTGCCATCGAAATGGTGTATGTGCCGCAGGGGGCCTATTATCTTGGCACGGGGGGTACTGAAAGAGGGAGCTTTACCGACGGAGCCTGGTCGGGTACTGATGCAGTGACACCCACTATTCCTTTCCTGGTCTCTTCAGAGAGTGCAGTAAATGTTGCTCATAGTGCAGGAAATTTATGGTATTCCCTTTATTGGCCGGATTGGTATGGCGACCAGGCAGGCCCCATACCTGCATCATTCCCAAAAGGCTACGCTGCCTTCTATTGTATGAAATATGAATTAAGCCAGCAGGGGTATGTCGATTTCCTGAATACGCTTTCTTATACCCAACAGATCGCCAGGAGTATAATTGCACCCAGTTCGGCAGCAGGAACTTATCTCTGGCTCTACAATCGCTTCAGAATAAAAATTGCCACTGCCGGCATCAATTGTTCAATACCTGCCATTTATGCGACAGATTTTCCGAATGTAGGCTGCAATTTCTTGAACTGGGCGGACATGGCAGCTTATCTTGACTGGTGCGGTTTGCGGCCGATGACGGAACTTGAATTTGAAAAAGCCTGTCGGGGAACTGCCACAGCGGTTCCCAATGAATATGCCTGGGGAACCGCAACGATTGCCCCGAGTCTGTATACCCTGAGCAACTGCGGACTGAACAACGAAGGGATTGCAACAAACTACAGCACGACAGCTGGCAATGTTACATACCTTGGAACTGATCCTGCGGGCGGTAGCATTGACGGACCTGTACGTGTAGGCATCTTTGCCGCGAACCCGGCAAATACCGGCAGGGTTACTTCCGGAGCTACCTATTACGGCATCATGGAAATGAGTGGCAATAACTGGGAACGGCCCGTCACTGTCGGTGATCCAGCCGGCCGCAGTTTTACGGGACTTCATGGAGACGGGGAGCTGAATTCGAACGGACAAGGAAACGTTGATTACTGGCCGGGGATAAACGGAAACAACACACGCACAACGCCAAATACCGTGTACGGCGGTGTTACAGGGATACTCAATACATCTGCAGCAGGGAGCGGGTTCAGAGGCAGCGATTGGGACTGCGAGTATCGTTTGTTACAGGTTTGTGACCGGTTCGATGCAGAATACCTGATCACAGGAAGATGTACAAGCTGCGGCTGCAGGGGGGTTAGATCTGCACCGTAAGAAAAGAAATGAAGAATGAAGAATGAATAAGGTACTTCTCATGAAAACAATTGTTGGTTTACTCTTCATACTAGCAGTAATACCCATCACACTTATGGCACAGTTCAATGGCGGGATTGGCCGGGGAGATATTGCGCTTGCACAGTACAGTTCCCTCCTGGGAGGGGAGGATGGTCTGTACGCCGGTGGAAACGGGCGTGGGGAATATGCACTTTCTTTTGGTCCCTCAATCCTCAATCAGGACCGGATTTACGTATCCGGTTCAAACAGTGCAGACGGCTACTACCATTCACTATCGAGCGCTGCAGGGGCATTTGGTGCCCTGAATGCAAATTCGCAAACAGGAAAAACCATTACCATTACTATCTGGGGTTCTTCTGATTCCGAGACGGGAGACTACACCTTAAATGCAGGAAGCTGGATGTCAGTTACAATTTATCCCAAGATAACCGGTCTCTATGTGTCTGGAAATCCAGAACTTCAGCTGATTATCGGACTGAACGGCGCCGATAATGTTACTGTTGACGGCCGACTGAACGCTGCCGGTTCTTCACCGAACCTCTTTTTCCCGAAAACAAGGTTGTTCAATACCGCGGTGAACAATGCTGTGAAATACATCAACATCAATGGTGAATTATACGTGACGGAAACTTCTACCGTTTCAACAGACGGGCCGGTGAATATACAGGGGGATCTTAAAGTAGAAAATGGAAGTACTCTTTCAAATGCTCCTGCAGGAAACCTTACCGTTACAGGCACGATGATTATCAAACCTTAATGAAGGAAGCCATGGCAACGGAGCCCTGGATGCTTCCGGGAATTCAAATGTATTTTCATGGCCCAACTACGCTGACGGTTCCGGCTTGGGGTGCCGCGGGGGTATGTTTAACTATATCGGGAAACGCGCCCAGGTACCCGACCGCTACTATGCGAATTGCGGTGGCTGGTCTCAGGCCGGTTTAGTCGGAGGAAGGGGTGAACGGACAGTTCCATAGATAAAGAAATAAAAAATGAGGAATGAGGGATGAGACAAAAATTTTATATCCGCTGTTTTTTGGCGTATCTTTGTCTTTATAATTTAGATTCAAAATGAATTCACCTGTTGATCAGTGTGAAGCAGAAAAAACCTCCTGGATAAAAATCGTTAAGAAGTACAATCATCCGAATCCTCTCAAAAGCTGGCTGCAATTCCTGCTTAACCTTTTTCTCTATTCCATCGCCTGGTTTTTAATGTACGAAAGCCTTTCCCTGTCCTACTGGATCACCCTCGGGCTTTCAATACCGGCAGCCGGCATGCTGATCAGGCTTTTTATCATTTACCATGACTGCGGACATGGCTCCTATTTCAAATCGAGGAAGCTCAGGGATGCCATGGGGATCTTTATCGGCATTCTTACATTCACTCCCTATTTCAGCTGGTCACACAACCACCTTGTCCACCATGAAACAGCCGGGAACCTTGACAACCGGGGAATCGGCGATGTGTGGACGATGACGGTAAGTGAGTATAAGGAAAGTTCACTCTGGGGAAAAATCCTATACCGTTTCTACAGGAACCCGGTCACCATGTTTGGCATCGGACCTCTTTATGTTTTTTTAATCGGGAACCGGTTTACTAAAAAAGGAATGGATAAAAAAGGCCGGATGGGAGTTTACCTGACAAATGCAGGACTGATCCTTTTCGCTGCTTCCATGAGCCTGCTGCTGGGCGTCAAAGCTTTTCTGCTCATCCAGTTTCCTGTGATCTACCTGGCTGGCATATTGGGGTTCTGGCTTTTCTACGTACAGCACCAGTTTGATCCTTCCTATTGGGAGCGTACTGAAACCTGGAATTATGAGAAAGTGGCCCTCGAGGGAAGCTCCTACTATAAGCTCCCCCGTATCCTTCAATATTTCACCGGGAATATCGGGTTCCATCATATTCACCACCTCAGTCCCCTGATCCCCAATTATTACCTTTCCCGATGTCACCATGAGAATTCCCTGTTCAACAAGGTTGTACCCTTAAAATTCTGGCAGTCATTAAAGACGGTAACGTTCCGGTTATGGAATGAAAAAACAAGGGAGATGATCAGTTTCAGGAAGATGAAATTCACCTGACGGGTGTTCATCTAATTTCCATCCTTTTTTATGATCAAATGCGCGGCGGTTTCGGTGGATGCTTAGTTTTGGGTGCCGGTTTTGGAGGTTTCGGCCCTTTGGGTTTGGGAGTCTTGGGTGGCTTCGGAGGCGGGTTGGGTTTCTGAAATTCTGTATTCGGAACAACGTTTGCCGACAAAATGTTTATCGCCGGCAAGGAACTGATGAGAAATATAAAAGAAAGTGCAAAGATCAGCTTTTTCATTTCTATGATTTTTCAGGCAAAGATAATGGTTCATTCAGGGATGATAAATAAAATTGCTTTTCAATACCACAGACCTGCCTGCCGTAAGAAAGGGAATCGGAGACACAGGGATTGCTTCGTTCGGATTGATCTTTCGTGAAACCGCACACATGTGCGGTTATTTATGAATATAAAGAAGGATGGTCAGTAACCTCAATTCAACCTGCAGGGATTTTTCTGATATTCACCTTCTAACTCACTTTCCTTCAAATAGCTGCCGAAAATGTTTGTTGCACCCAACTTATATCTCCCCAATGGCCTGTTATTTGCATTACCGGTGCAGCTGAATTCTCCATTAAATATTCTGCAAGGCCTTTTGATCATGATAAACAAAACAACAACACTCTGGTTCTTTCTTATGTTTTCTATTGTTAGCTTTTTAACAGAGGCCCAGACGACCAGAACTGTAGGTTCCGGCGGGAATTATGCCACCCTCAAGGCAGCCTTTGATGCGATCAACACCGGTACCATAACCGGGAGCATCAACCTTCAGGTTATTTCAAACACAACCGAAACAGCTTCCGCCTCGCTGAATGCCAGCGGGAGCGGAAGTGCCAATTATTCGTCGGTGACCATCTATCCCACTGGTTCGGGATATACCATCAGCGGGAATCTGAATACACCCCTGATTGATTTGAACGGAGCCGACAATTTGATCCTCGACGGAAGGGTGAATGCCACGGGAACTTCGAAAGACCTGACCATCACCAACACCAGCACGGGAGCTGCTGCGTCGACCCTCCGGTTCATCGAATCCGCCGAAAACAATACTGTAAAATATTGCACGGTGAAAGGCTCAACAACAAATCCTGTCAGCGGGATCTTTTATTTTTCAACTGCCACTGCCGGAAATGGGAATGACGGCAATACGGTTGACAACAACAATATTACAAGCGATGCAGCCGGCAGGCCTGTGAATGCAATTTATGCGCTTGGATCGGCCGGGTATGAAAATAGCGGAAACATCATCAGCAACAATAACGTTTTTAATTTCCTGAGGAACGGAACGGCTTCGAATGGAATTAACATTGCGTCAAACAATACAGCCTGGACCATCTCCGGCAACAGCTTTTATGAGACAACTTCTTTCGCACCTGCAGCATCCGTTACCTACAATATCATCCTGATCAACAACACTTCGGGAACCGGGTTTATCCTTTCCGGAAACTCGATAGGAGGAAACGCTGCTTTATGTTCCGGTACCTGGACAAAGACGGCAGCTTTCGACAATATTTTCTATGCCCTCAATCTAAATGTTGGAACCTCGCCGGCGACAAGCATACAAAACAACACGATCCGGAATTTTGCATGGAGTAATTCCGGAGCTGCAGCATGGACAGGTATTCAGATAACATCCGGTTCGGCAGATATCGGCACAGGCACCGGTAATTCGATCGGGGCAGCGACAGGAACCGAATCCATCATCGTTACCGCAGGGGCAAACGGTTCGAATGTATACGGGATGACTTTCAGCGGCGGTGGAACCATCAATTGCCAGAACAACAACATTGGCTCTATCACCGCGGCAAATGCTTCTTCCGCGAATGCGAGCAATATTTATGGAATAAACAGAGCCACCTCAGGAACAACCACGCTCAGCAACAACACGATTGGCAGTACAAGCACAGCAAACAGCATCAATGCAAATTCTCCCAGTACCGGGAATGCTCAAAGCGTTTTCGGGATCAGCAATACAACCGCAGGAACGTTTACCGTAAACAACAATACAATAGCTAACCTGACCAATGGAACAACCAATGCGGCCACAGGCACACCGGGCCTCATCAACGGTATTGCTTCCTCCGCCGCCGTGAATACCATCTCCAACAATACCGTCCGCAATCTGACTATCTCGAATGCCAACAACGCTTCTACCAGTGCAGCCGCCATATGCGGCATCACACTCACCGGCACGAATGCCAATAAAACCATCACAGGGAACATCATTTATAATTTATCCAATACGTATGATTCGTTTGATGGCAGTGTTATCGGGTTGTATTTTGGTACGGCAAGCAGCACCCATACTGTCTCGGGGAATTTTATTCACAGCTTATCCGTGACCGGCGCCTCTTCTACTGCCGCTTCCCTTTATGGAATATTAATTTATTCAGGAGCAACGACTTACTATAACAATATCATTAATTTAGGCGGGAACACAGCCACGACCCTCTATGGCATTTACGAAACCGGGTCGGCTTCACAAACCTGCAATTTTTATTTCAACACGATTTACATTGGCGGAAGCCTGGGTGCCGGAGTTACAAACAAGTCGTATGCTTTTTACAGTGCGGGGTCAGCAAACACACGCAATTTCAGGGACAATATCTTTGAGAACGCCCGGTCAACGGCCAGCGGGGCAAGCCTGCACTATGCTGCTTTCTTTAACTATGCAGTGAGTGCGGCTTTGACGCTTGATTATAACGATTATTACACGCCGGGTACCGGTGGTGTTCCGGGATATTACAACAGCGCAGATGTTACTTCCCTCCCGCTCGTTCCGGGAACGGATGCCAACAGCCTGGCGATCAATCCCGGTTTTGCAAGTCCGGGAGGACTGGCAGCAGTAAATTACATCCCTTCTTCCTCAATATTGGCAGGGACAACCATAAGCACCATATCCACGGATTTCCTCTTGGTCAACAGACCAGGCACCCCCACGATGGGCGCTCTTGAAGGGACATTGAACTTAAATATAGATGTTTATAAATCGGGAGTATTCCAATCCACCTACCTGCGGCTTAAGGATGCTTTTGATAAAATCAATAATGGAACTCACACCGGAAATCTTGAAATCAGAATAAAAGCAAACACCACCGAAATTGCTTCCTGTGTGCTTTATCAGAGCGGTTATTCGGGCGCCGGCGGCACATCAAACTACAGTGCCGTTTCTATTTATCCAACAGTTTCCGGGATTACTGTGACCGGAACGCTCGATGCCACGCTCATTGACCTGAATGGGGCAGATAATGTCACCATCGATGGAAGGGTCAACGCAGCAGGATTGATAAAAGACCTGATTATTACAAACACCAGTACTGGAATTTCTGCGTCCACATTCCGGTTCCTCAATTCCGCAGAAAACAATACCGTGAAATATTGCACCCTTAAAGGATCTGGAACGAATGCCTCCAAAGGCGTAATCACTTTTTCGACCGCCTCGTCCGGAAACGGGAACGATGGCAACATCATCGACAATAACAACATTACCAGCGATGCTGCCGGTCGTCCATCGAAAGTCATTTATTCTTATGGAACAACGGGTTATGAGAACAGCGAGAACACCATCAGCAATAATACTATTTATAATTTCCTCAGGACGGGCACGGTTTCTTACGGGATCGATGTTTCAGGAGCTTCGGTTAACTGGACCGTCACAGGAAACAGTTTTTATGAAACCTCTTCTTTCATACCCACTGCCATAAATAGTTACCATATCATTCATTTTTCTACCTTAAGCAATCATACGATAAGTGGCAACTATATCGGCGGGAGTGCGCCTCAATGCGGAGGTGCAGCATGGACGATAAGTGCCTGTTTCCCAACCTATTTTTGTGGAATCTACGTTGAAGGCGGAGCTATCGCCGCCAGTTCGGTTCAAAACAACATCATCCGGAATATAAACTACACCAGCACGGAAGATAATCCATTAGACGGTATTTTTATCAATGCCGGTAATGTGAATGTCACAGGCAACACCATCGGAGCAGCAACCGGCAACGGGTCTATCATTGTTACTACTCCGATAGCCGTGGCATCAACCACAATCACAGGCGGAGCCGTTACTGCAATTACCCTGATCTATGGCGGCAGTGGTTATACAACAGCACCCCCTGTTACATTTTCGTTATCCGGAAGCACAACTCCCGCAACGGCAACGGCAACGATCAGCGGAGGTGTGATCACGGCTGTCAATCTTCTTACGGGGGGTAGCGGATATACATCAGCTCCTTCGGTAGTTTTTGACGGACAATCCAATAATTATTCCACTTCGCACGGAATGATTCAAAACAGCACCGGAACGGTTACGATCTCAAACAATAATATAGGATCCATAACAACCGTTGGTTCTGATTATTATTCACATGGATTTGAGACGGTTTACATCAGGGGGGCATCGGGAACAACAACCCTCAGCAATAACCTGATCGGCAGTCTCACCACATCGAACAGCATCTATACCAGCTCGTCAGCAGCGTCATCTCTTCAGAAGCAGGATGTGTACGGACTATATGGCAATACTGCAAGCGGTACAATCATCATGACCGGCAATACCGTAGCGAACCTGACCAATGCATACTCCGGTACCAATTCGGCTTCAAGGGCAAGGGGGATCTGCACTATTTCAGGCACAAACACAATTCAAAATAATACGGTCAGAAATATTTCATCTGCGAGTGCACAGATTTCGTCCATGGCTTCAGCCTCGGTAATCGGTCTTGTACAAACATCCCCTACTATTGGAACTACGCAGACAGTAACCGGAAATACGGTTTGTAATTTATCGAATACCAATGCCACCGTTGCAGCGGTTGTATCGGGTATCTATTATTCAGGCCCGGTTTCAGGCAGTCATGTAGTCTCGGGGAATTTTATTCATAGCCTATCCCTTTCCACTTCAAATACCGGAGGTGAAATTGATGGCATTGTGCTGAATGGGGGTTTGACAACCTGTGCCAACAACATTATAAACCTGGGAACCGGCATCGCCACCGGTTATAAAATATATGGTATTCCGGATCAAAGTGGCGCAACAAATAACAACAACATTTATTTCAATAGTGTATACATCGGAGGAAGCGTTTCTTCCGGGGCAACATCATCAACAGCGGCTTTGTGGAACCCTGCTAATACTTCGACACGGAATTACCGGAACAACATCCTGGAAAATGCCCGTTCGGGTGGCACTACCGGAAAACACTATGCAATTTACCTGGCAGGAACAACCGGACTCACTATCGATTATAATGACTATTTTGCCAACGGCATAAACGGAGTATTGGGATTTTTGGGTGCTGACAAAACCACGCTTGCGTCATGGAGGAGCGCCACCGGACAGGATGCAAACAGCCTGAACATCAATCCCGGGTTTTCCAGTCCCGGAGGCATATCCCCGCTGGATTACTATACATCCGCACTTCTTCCAGGCATTGCCGGAACCGGTATCACAACCGACTATGCCGGACTGACCCGCGGCCCAACGCCCACCATGGGTGCCCTGGAAACAAATAATTATACCTGGAAAGGGGGTACCAGCACAGATTTCAATACTGCCTCCAACTGGCTTGGCGGGAGTGTTCCGCTGGGAGGAGCTAACATCATCTTTGATGCAGCTCCTCTGCACAACTGCATCCTGGACCAGGACCGGAGCGTCGGGGATATCACCAATGCACAGGGGACCTACATGCTGGTGGTCAATGGTCACCAGATGATCCTCAACGGAAGTCTCATTTTTTCGAACGGAGCGAAAATCGATGCTACGGCGACCTCTTCGCTTGTGGTCTTCTCAGGGACGACTGCACAGAGTATCCCAACCGGATCCTTTCTCAGCAATATCGTTGACGGACTCACAGTAAGCAACAACAATGGACTCACGCTGAACGGGGACCTGACGATACCCGGACACCTTACCCTGACCAATGGCACATTTTTGATTGGTGCAAATACCCTTATACTGAACGGAACCATTGTAAAAACATCCGGATCTTTAACCGGCGGAAGTTCTTCAAACATCATCATCGGCGGAAGCGGGGCAGCAACCACCCTGCCGGGCGTCATACTGAACGACTTCACCCTGAACCGGGCAAGCGGTATCACCCTGGCAGGGTCTGTCAATATTGGCGGAACACTGACCCTGACCAGCGGAACATTAACTGTCGGGGCAAACACACTGACAATTTCAGGGAACTCACCCGTAAGGACCACAGGGAACATTGACATAGGAAATGCCGGGGCAACCCTTGCCTTTACAAATTCATCCGCCATCACACTTCCCGCGTCGATCCTGGCAGGGGTAATCAATAACCTGACCATCAATGGGACAGGAGGTATTACAGCAGCCAGTGATTTCACGATCAACGGGATCTTAAATCTGCAGAGCTCCAACCCCCTGACCACAAAAGGCAGTCTGGATCTGTGGGACGGTTCTTTGATTAAAACACTTACCATGGGAGCAAATGCCACAACCACGGGAATCGGCGACGTTACCGGGATTGTAAAACGCACTTCGTTTGAGTCCAGCAAGGAATATTCTTTCGGAAACCCGTTTACCACGATGACTATTGCTGGCGGCGGAACGATGCCGGACGACATCAGTTTCAGGATCAGGATCGGGACAGCACCTTTCTGGAAATCCACAGCTGTGGAGCGGAACTACGACATAGTCCGTACCGGTGGTTCCGGCACCACGGTAACCTTTAGCCTGCATTATCTCGACACCGAACTTCAATCCAATACGGAGAGCAACCTGGTCATCTGGGATTATCATGCCGACATCCTAAAAGTCGAGGAACATGGAAAAGCCAACCAGAATATGACTCAAAACTGGGTCGCAATTTCGAATCGCTCAATAACATACTTTGGTACTGCCTTCGATACGCACCTTTGGGGATTATCGAACAACGAATTCGCGACATTTACCTGGCAGGGAACGCCTAGTTCCGACTGGGATGATCCGAATAACTGGTCGGGAGGAATCATACCCAGCGACACCAGCAATGTGGTGATCCCGGATGCAGTAACCACCGCCCACGATCCATTGTTGCCAGCAACGGCGTCTGTTAAGACCATGACGATTCAGAGCAGCGGGATCCTGGAGGGCGGAACAGCAACAACACTTACGGTGACCGGCAGCACAGGCGCATGGTTAAACCTGGGTATGTTGAATCCCGGAACCAGCACCGTGATCTTTACACATGCAAATGCAACGATGGCGGATCCCACCGACTTCTACAATGTGACCATTGCAGATGGCGCCGGATTGACACTGAGTGCCGACAACATCATGCGCATTGCAGGTGCACTCACGCTGCAGGGAACCGGTATTCTTCGCGCTGCCTTATTGCCCAACACCATCGAATTCAACGGTACCGGGCCGACCCAGGTTGTCATCAACCCAAACGGACTGACAACGGGTTACTACAATCTGATCCTCAGCGGAAGTGGCGCAAAAACGTTCCCGCTAACACCTTTATCCATTGCCGGAGACCTCACGGTTTCCGGAACAGCCTCCGTCACTGTCGATGCCGATATAATAATAGGCGGAAATCTCATGCTTGAAGATCAATGTACATTTTCGGTTTCCCCTTCTGTGAATGTGACGGTTTCGGGAAACATAACCATCTGGTGAGTTGGTGAAATAAGGAGATAGCCATTAGCCACTTGCTATCAGGATGCTGGGTGCTGGATGCTGGATGTGTGGGTGTGGGATGCGGGAACAAGCGAATGACGGGCGGACTGCTGACTGCTGACTGCTAACTGTCGACTGTCGACTGCAGACTGCCAAGATGCAGAAGACAACCCGGATTTAGGGGTACAGGTCGAGTAAATATTCTGTTTTATATAATCCATTTTCCAGACCGGGATTGAATGTCTAAATTTACCTGACAATCCAACCCTGCCATGAAAAAACTTATCCTGATCACCCTCCTGGCATTCCTCTGCAACCTTCACCTGCTTGCAGAATTGCGCCCACTTGTTGATACATCTGTAATCTCGAAATTAAAAACGGAAGCCGTCGGCGCTTCGAAATCGATGGCTTTGCTACAGACCCTGTGCGACCTCTACGGCCCGAAACCTTCCTTTTCTCCTTCACTGGCCAAAGCAGCAGACTGGATCTCCGGCCAGATGAAGGAGATCGGGCTGAAGAACATCCACCGGGAGGGCTGGATGCCCAAAGGAAGGAGCTGGGAGGTTAAAGAGTTCTCAGCAGGACTCACCAGCCCTTATTACATGAACCTGGTTGCCTACCCCCGGATGTACTCGCCTTCCACCCGGGGCGTGATCCGGGCAGAGGCAATAAACCTCAAAATTGCCAGCGAGAAAGAACTGCAGGATTACAAGGGAGCCCTGAAAGACAAGATTGTGCTCCTTGGCGATGAGGCGAAGGTGAACCTTGCGACCCGACCCTTTGTGACCCGTGTGGCGGACACCACGCTGACCCGGCTTGAAAACATGACGCAGTCCACTGCTGACGAAAAGAAAAAAGAGGAACGGATGCAGGTCGTCAACGATTCACTCACAATGGAATACCTGAAGTTGCAGTCGAAAATCATCGAATTCTGCGGGAAGGAAGGTGCTGCATTGGTTGCAGATATCGGCAACAGGACCTACGGCACTTGCCAGGTCTGGACGGCCATCGCCACAGACCCTGCAAAGAGTATCTTCGACTGGTTCAGCAAATCTGCCTTCTCAGGCAACTATGTGCCGGTTCCGCAGGTAACCATCTCGGCCGAACAGTTTAATGCGCTTATCCGGACACTGAAAAAAGAGGAATCCGTCTTCCTGGAGGTGAACCTCGAGGTCAAAGTCAAGAATGAGATCCAGGAAAATAACCTGGTCGCGGAGATACCGGGCAGCGACCTGAAAGATGAGGTTGTCATGATCGGTGCCCACCTCGACGGGTACCAGGTGGGTACGAATGCCGTGGATAACAACGCGGGTGTGATCGCCTGCCTGGAAGCCATGCGTGCAATCCATAACCTCAGGATCCAGCCGAGGCGCACCATCCGTATCGCCCTGTGGACGGGTGAAGAGCAGGGGTGTCTGGGATCGAAAGCGTATGTTGCCACTCATTTTACTGCCGGAGGAAAGGAGAAGCTGCAAGCCTATTTCAACATGGATAACGGCGCCGGACGGTTCCGCGGGATCAATGCCGAAGAGAACCCCGATGCAAAATCCCTGTTTAAATCGTGGATGCAGCAGATCAACGACCCGAAGTTCCAGACTGCCTGCATCCAGCGTGTGGACCATACCGATCACTGGGCTTTCACTTCGGCCGGTCTTCCCGGTTTCCAGTTCATCCAGGATCCGCTGGATTACTACCGGACCTATCATACAAACATGGATGTGCCGGAGCGTGTCCCAGCAGACGACCTGAAACAGAATGCCTTCCTGATGGCCGCTTTTGCATGGCTGGCAGCGAATATGGAGGGACCAATACAGAAATAGCGGGCTGGATACTGGATACTGGATACTGGATGCTGGATGCTGGATGCTGGATGCTGGAT
>JAPLDI010000027.1 GCA_026391795.1 Bacteroidota bacterium | reverse complement strand
TTCAGGGACCACATTACCTGGACGGGGAAGTTGTGACAAAAAAAAAAGCCCTGCGTTAGCAGGGCTTAAGGTCAAAAGTAAGCTTAATATTTTAGAATTACAGTAATTTTACATTTACTGCATTCAAACCCTTTTTGCCTTCTTTCAGCTCAAAAGTCACTTCATCATTTTCCCTGATCTCGTCAATAAGACCTGATACATGCACAAAGTATTCTTTTTCTGATTCATTGTCTTTAATAAATCCGAATCCTTTGGATTCATTAAAAAATTTCACTTTTCCTTCTTTCATAATAATAAATTAAAAATAATATCTGCAAAGGTAGTCATTATAATGATATGACACCAATAATTCTTTATTTTTTATCATTTCAGCGCTTCCGGGCTTTTGCAATGTTCGCCTGGATCTCCTTAAAAGCTTATTATTTCACCTTAAAGACCACACCCAGGTTGGCATAGGTGACATTGTACCCGAACTCGCCGTTAAGCCCGATATGATCATTGAAGAAGTAAGAAGCACCCACAAAAAGGCCGAGGTATGGAAAGACGGGGCTGTACCCCCGGTACCCGGCAACATTGTCGTAGGAGTGGGCTGAGAACCCGATCCCCAGCGGGATCCCTGCATAGGTGTCGAGCCCGTTAACATCCCAGCCGTAATGGTAGGCGCTTCGGGCACCGAACATATAATTGACCCATGATTCACTGTACCCGGTATTCAGGTAGTCCCAGTGATACGAAAAAAATGAAAAGCCGACTTCTCCCCCTAACGTCAGAACACCCGGGCCAAGTTGCCAGGTTCCGTTCTCGAAAAACAACTTGAACCCCGGCCCGAATCCATATCCGTTCCCGAAGATATGCGTTGCCGGCCCTGCACCGATGCTGATGATCCAGCTGCCCTGGTTCACCGGGTTCAGCGGGGCTGATTTTTGAGAATAAACATTCGTCATTGCAAGGATCCCCGTGACAATGAACAGCAATTTCACAATCTTTCTTCCCTTCATCGTATATTATTTTTCGTGGTTATTATCTTCATAAACACGGAAAACCGGTTTTTATTACAGGGAAGAAATTCAATTTTTAGAGGAAAATTTTAACACATTATCGATGAATCACATAGGAGAGCCTGGAGAAAAGTGGATTTACCGGGCAGCTGGAGAGATGGAATCCGTTCTTTCAAACCCGACGGCTGCAACATGAGCCCAGCTGTCGTCGAACGTCTTGATGATGTAGTACCGGAGGCTGGGTCCGATGGGGATATTGGTCGTGTCCCACATGTAGAACAGGACTCCGTATTTCCTCGGATGGGTATAGTTGGCTGTATAGGCTATTGGTTTCCCTGCAAGATAACCATTCCTGGGATCTTCAATGGCCTGGAAGACCGGGAAGTTTGCCTCAATGGTGTCTTTGCTCCAGTTCTGTTCGGCCCATCGGATCGCCTGCTGGGTGACATTCACCACCCGTTTGTATGACATATCGCAGGTATCAGGCGATTTCATCATGTTTGTATGCCCCAGCTGTACCCCATAAATGCAAAAGAGGCCGACCGTAACCCATTGTGCCCCTTTGAGGTTGGCGAATACTTTTTCCAGCATTGTCAGGACCGTCCATGTGCCGCCCAGGATAATGAACGGGATGACATATAAGATATACCGCGTCAGGTAATAGTTGACAAGACAAAAAATGAAGACAAGCAATATAAAGAGGGCAAAGGTCCACAGGTTTTTTCCTTTCGCTTCGATCTTCAGCCGTTTTGAAAAGAGTGCAAGCACGATGCCGGCCAGGAAGGGAATCCCGGTAAGCCATCGTCCCTGCCCGGTGAGCATGTCGTTAAAGAGCCGCCCTGCCTCTTTCGACAGCTTCGCCGGCACCCAGTGGATGTAGCCAAGGTGCTCGGGGAAGAGGTACCAGCCGTTCTGTACCTTCTGGATGATGAGAAAGAGTCCGAAAACCAGCAGGGGCGTGGCACCGAGAAGAAAGAGCTTCATCCGTTTCAGGGTAAGGAGATCTTTTTCCCGGATGGTTTCGATAAGGAGAGCGATCAGTGCAGTAGCCGGGATCGCGATGGCCGATTCCTTGGTCATCATCGCCAGCGATCCGCCAAGGGCATAGATTACCCACTTTTTATTCAGGATACCGTAGAAACTCAACAGCGTGAAGAAGGCCACCATCATCTCCGGGAGTACCTGTACCGCCATGGTGAAGAAGATGGGCTGAGCCATTAACAGCACGGTTGCGAAGAAAGCAATCTTTTTGCTGAAGAGGCTTTTCGCCAGCAGGAAGAATAGGATCAGGGTGGCAACACCGAGGAAAAGTGCGAAAATGTGCCCCACAGTGACAGTCTCCCCAAAGAGTTTAAATACAAGTGCGTTGCAGAAGGTGAAGAGAAGTGGATGGCCGCGTGAATAGAGCGGTTCGATGCTGGCGGGTAAAAGACTGATGTGGCCATTGTCCATCATCCGGAACGCCGCGGGAACATAAACACCCATCTCGTCCCAGTGATAGGGTATCCCGATATCCGGAAGCTTGAAGAGAATGAAGACAAGGATTGCCAGCGTTGTCAGCAGTTCATAGGGACGGTTTCTTATAACTGTCAGAAGACGATTCATACGCAATGTCGGATGCTTTTATCCGCGGATCAAATGTAGGAAAATATTTTGATGTGGGATGTGGGATGTGAGATGCGAGATGCGAGATGGATGAAGGGCACAGCTTGTACAAAATTTTGAAATTCACCTTACATTTACAATCGCATTAAAAGAAAAGCCATGAAAAAAAGACAAACTTTTTGGGTGATGCTGGTGCTTCTTTTTCCGGCAGGAGCCTTTTGTCAGCTCGACAAGGGGGCGTACCTTAATTCTGCCTCGATAGGACTTGCCTACCAGAACAGCAACTACAGTACGGCCGGAGGCAGTGTAAAATACAACTCACTGGATTTCAACCTGAACGATAACCTCGGCGTGTTTGTCATCGATCGGCTTGCCATCGGGCCGGGATTGACTTTTGACGCCGGTTCCGAGACTTACAAATATGTGAGCAATTCATCTACAACGGGCGATACTAAAACGCATCAGACCACCTACTCTGTTTTTTTCGATCCCTTTGTAAGGTATTATTTCCTCCACAAGGGAAAATCTGCACTGTTCGGACAGGTATCTGCAGCAATCGGATATGGCCAGAAATTCGAGACAAATACCAACCAATACATGGATGAAGAGAAAACCACGTATAAAACGCTCCTGTACGGCGGAAGCGCATCATTCGGCTACGTCTTCTTCATAACAAACAACATCGGGGTTGAAACTGCCCTGGGTTACCGTTTCACGGGTGCCGAATCGAAACACAACGATGTCAGCCTTGTGACCCGGAACAGTTCCGTGACCCTGAATGCAGGGTTTGCATTTTACATTGGAAAATGAGGATGGAGGTCAGGATTTGATGAATTTTCTGACCTGCTCATTCCCATTCGAACGCAGCCTGACCAGGTATAAACCTTTTTCGAAGGAACTCAGATCGATGATGGTTTTTTTCTGATTCAATGCTTCGCTTCGGATCTCCTTTCCGCAGATATCGTAAATAATAATCACCGGTTCATTTGATGCGTCCGGGATCTCAATCGTGAGGTATTCGGAACCATGCGCAGAGGATGGAAATACCCTGAATTTGTCACTGTGAAGGGGCTGAACCGTTAAAGGTGCCCCCGGGCCCCTGAAAATGCTTCCGCCGGTTCCTGCAAATGCGGAAGCAGCGGTTGAGGTCATGGAAATGACCGATATACCGGCCGGTATCCCGTTGTCAAACGAAAACCAGTTGTCGCCGAAGTCTGAGGAGGCAAACAAACCTGCATAAGTGCCGGCATAGAGGGTGTCGTTCAGGGATGTGAAGCTACGGATGTTGTTGGTTCCCGGCATCCCGCTGGCCGATATCGTCCAGGTTTGACCAAGATCGGATGAGAGGTAGACATTCGCGCTGGTCCCGGCAAATAGCAGGTTGCTGACAGTCAGGTAGAAAAATTTATTGACCTCAACGCCTGCAGGGATCCCGTTATTCAAGGAGTTCCATGAGGCGGCGCTGTTGGTTGATTTGTAAACTCCCGAACCGGTTGCTGCATAGATGTCATTGCCGATAACGATAAGGTCGTTGATGGTCGAACCGGCGGGCAGGCCAACACTGCTGGGGGTCCACGAAGTTGTTCCGACCGGGCATGCGTATACCCCTTTTGCTCTTACGCCGGCATAGATATACTGCCCTTTGATCGCCAGCGCATAAACATAATCGTTCATATCCAGGCCGAGGTTTAAACTGGTCCAGGCAGTCCCGTTATTGGCGGAGAAATAGACATAGCCGAAACTTCCCGCATAGATAGTGTCATGGATGGAGAGCAGCGAAAAATAGTACCAGGCAGGGATGCCGTTGCTCATGCTTTCCCAGGTATCCCCGTTGTCGGGGCTCCTGAAGAGTCCGCTGCCACCCGTTCCTGCATAAACATAGGAGCCGTTGTTTGCCAGTGCATAGACATTATTATTGACCTGGAAAACTTTCTGAAATTGCCCGTTAACAGTGTTGCAACTGATGGCAATCGCCAGGACTGCCCAGAAAATAAAATGTTTTTTCATAGTTCAGCTGGGTTTTATGAATTCATTTTCAACCATATAAACGTGTCGAACAAATATAAGGGAAATTGCTTGAATTCATCACCGCTGATATGAATATTGTGGATGGAATATGGAGAGCAGAGGTCGGAAATCGGAGGTCGGAGGAATACTTGATACCTAATGCCTGATGCCCAATATCCAGCATCTCTGCCTTCCGGCAGGCAGCATCCGGCATCCGGTTGACGGCTTGTTGTAGCAAGTGCAAAAATCAAAATCTATGGATGAGATTAATATCAGGGAGCTCCCGGCCAATCTGATGAATTCCTTCCACTATTTTATTTGTTTGTTGATCTGAAGGTCTCTTCCTTTCTTGAACGTATTGCGATAATAACGTTTCATTTATGCCAATTTTTTTATCCAGAAATTTTGCATTCAGTTCATAACGATGGGATCTGATTTTCTTGCCAACAACCCACAAGGGTTGGAGGTAGACTTCGTGCGGGGTTTACTTGTTCTATTTTTGTTTTCCTTTGATAATTAAAGGTTTGGTGAATGCCAGCCACTGGAAACCATCTGCATAGCAGGCTGACGGCTTATTGGCAACAGTAATTATTAAAGGTTAATGCTTTTCATGTATTTCTTCTCAATGGTTATAAAGGTCTCTCCGGTTACTCTATTAAATCCATTTTCTATCTGATCTTTTTCCAGGGTATACAGCTGATTTATTTTTTCAACCCCGTATTGCTTAAATAACCAGTTTATAAAACAACCAATTTGGGGATAATATTCACGTTCCTTTATTGAATCATTATATAATAATTGGCTGGGAGTTAATATCTTGCCTTTCGTTCGTAACTTCTGGAGTGTTGAATCGTTTCGTGTTTTTACATAATGACCATCGATCATTTTTGAGCCATAGTTACCTTCAACAGCATTTGCATATCCTTCCCCAAAGAATCTTGAATTTGGCATTCCTAATTCATATTTTGCGATCAGATGGACCATCTCGTGAACACCGATATATTCGTATTCGTTTCGGATTGTGTTGTGAAATTGCAGGTTATAATATGTAAAGTAGATCCGCGGCTTGTTCGGACTGCAAAATCCTCCTCCGTTTGTTCCAATCTTTGCTTTTGCCTCATCATAATTCAATAAATAAATTCTAACATTTGATTGAAAATCAGTTTTTAACGCCTCATTGATATAATCAATGACTTTCTCTTGTTCCTTAAGAATGTTCCGGATGGCTGTTGAGTCAGGAGACACAGTTTTACTGTAGTTCTTTGGTCGGGTATACAGGGTAATCCTATGACTTTTTGTTTTTATCCATGGACCTGATAGGTCTGCACTGAAAGACATTAAGGCAAAAAAAGTGAAAATAAAGATTAAAATCAGCCTCATTTGCGGTTGTCAATAAGTAGTGTTTTCAATTGTTTGCGATCGTCGCATTCGCCCCATTGTCACTCAAATATCTTTTCAGGTATCCTCTACCTGAATCCCAGGTCACTGACATAATCGGTGGCACGGATATTCTGAAACCGGTTCTCTCATACTGTGTGAGAATGAGATTTCATTGTTTTGATGCCTTGTTGCCAATGCCCGACTTGCAATTGCAGCAAAGGTAAAACCTGGTTCTGCCATACCAATGTTGGTTTTGTTTCGGTTGCAAGCTCGTTAGCGGGCGTTAGATCCGTTTGTTCAATTTTTACAGAATTTCCCAATAAAAACTGAATAATTCGTTTTTAATTTCAGAAAGTACATTCCACCAGGTAATTTGTCAACATCAAGGATAATTTTATTTTCACTTGATTGTGTTTCAAAAACAACAGTTCCGTTAATGTCTGTAATTTCTATACATTTGACCTTATCCGGGATATTTTTTGCATCGATCGATATCGTTGTTAAAGCAGGATTTGGATACAAATGAAGATTCACTTGCGGAGGTTCATGGAATCCGTTATATACCGAATCGTACTTCATCACCGTTGCTTCTTCAAACATCGAATAATCCTTATAGGCAACATAAGGTTGCCCGGTAGGACTGAATGCGAGGGCAACAAAAAAAGAAGAACCTGCTGAGAAACCCGCATTACCAACATATACCCAATTGACACCATCAAATTTCATAACCGATGCTTTACCTGAATCCCCGCCATCACTATACGCTACATAAGGCTGACCGCTTGGGCTAAAGGCGATACTTGGGGATGCATTTCCTGCTGAAAAACCGGCTATCCCAACGTTCACCCATCCGGTTCCCATGAATTTCATGACAGTGAGCTTCATTGAATTGCTGAAATCCTGGTAAGCTACGTAAGGCGTACCTTCCGACGGGCTGATGGCCAGGCTTAAATAATCGACCTTTCCTGCAGAAAAACCGGCTGACCCCACATTGGCCCAATTTGTGCCAGTGAATTTCATCACGGTTGCGTGCTGTGAATCCCCATAATCCTGATAAGCAACGTAACATTGTCCATCCGAAGGGTCAAACGCGATCCTTATATCATCAACCTCTCCTGTTGAAAAACCGCGTGACCCCACATTTATCCAGCTTATTCCATTAAATTTCATCACTGAGGCTTTGCCTGAATTTACTTCATCCCTGTATGCAATATAGGGTTGACCATCTGAAGGATTGAAAGCGATACATATTGAATGGGGACTGCCATCTGAAAAAACACCTGTTGACCCTACATCAATCCATTGATATCCATCGAATTGTACAACCCTGAGCATGTATCCACTGGTTTCATATCCCTGGAAAGCCAGGTATGGAATACCCAATGGGGCAAAAGCGAGGCTGGTATAATGATTCAACCCATTCGAGAAATCATTTCCCAGCTTCACCCAGTGAGTGCTGTCATATTTCATGACTGTCGCCAGACCAACTCCGTTCTCGAATGCCACATAGGGTTGTCCTGAAGGGCTGATGGCAAGACTGATGTACCAGGCTGGACTATATGAAAAACCTGCATTTCCCACATTTTTCCAAATATAATCTGATGGGGAAGATTTGGAATATGGTTGTTGAGTAAAAGCAGCAACAGGACACAGAATTAATAAAAAGTAAATTATGTTTTTCAAATCTGTTCAGGTTCTAATGCTCTATTTAATGCGCGCTAACGGTCGTGTAACTTTACCTATTGCGGTTATTATGGCTTTGTTTTCATGTGATAGTTGAGGTGATTTAGCAACAAGTTCGTCAGTAAACTCAACTCTGCAATTTACAAAATGTTAATCACATATAAACAGTATTTGAATTTGATACTAATGAATATTTAGTAACAATTAAAGTGTGGAAAAATCGGAGTTCCTGACCACGCTCTGCTGATTCTTGGTAACCACTTTCCCTTTGTAAAAATCGAATTCCCTCACGGTGATCTCCTTCCCACACATCCGTCATTCGTCCTTCCTCATCCTTCATCCTTCATTCTTCATTCTTCATTCTTCATCCGTTACCTTCCCAGCAACACAATCCCCGCCCACATATATGGCAATGATGTTTCGGGGCGGGAGATCATTTTAAGCTTAACCTCCCGGAGTGCGGTGCTGTAACTTTTCGGGGATAAAAAATTCCGGTAAAAATCAAGCATGAAATTTTGGGTGAGACGATCAGGAATACTCCAGAGGGAATAAACCACATTGGCGGCTCCCGACACATAGAAACCACGGGTAAGTGCCAGAACACCTTCGGTACGTGTAACCTTACCCTCACCGGTTGAACAGGCACTTAATACCACCAGTGATGCATCCATCTGCAGGTTGCAGATCTCATCAAGATGGAGACAACCATCATTTTTATCCCGACCCTCCACCTGACCATTACTTTTTGAGAAAATAAGCCCTGAGTTCATCGGGTCTTTTTCTGAGATTATGCTGTGTGTGGCAATATGGATATGGGTCTTTCCAGAGGCATAGCATCTGAAACTTTTCTCCGTCGCAGATGTGTCAAGAAAAATTAAGGGATTTGCGGATTTTTGATTGAACATTGATGCAATAATTTTGACTTCCTTTGATGCGAAGGGCAATGCATTGAAGGATGATGGTTTATCGGGAAAATTTTTAAAAGCAGGAGCGAACCCGGCAAAAGAATAAGGTTTTGAAGGTGATTCGCTGTTTGGTCTGATCATCAACCAGGCTTCTGCAGAAAAATGATAGCTTATTTCGAATTCCTTAACCAGGAAATGCCAGGAAGAAATATTTTGCAGTGAATTCTGTGAAGGAAGATCACGAATAAGTGTCTCAAAGGGGAATAGGGAAAGCACTTCATCCGGAATGACAATAAGATGCCTGATGCCCTTCAACTCTGACTCAAGCGGAGCAATGAGGCATTGGTACAAATACCTGCTCATGGATAAAAAATTCTCGCACCCTGCACTCTTTAACTGGTGAAGGCATTCCCGCAGGGTCTTGTAAAATGAAGAAGGAAGAACTGCTCTTCTGATCGTTGTTCCATCCGGACGGATAAGGAAAAGGTACATAACCGAATCAGAACAGAGGTATTCAAGCATTGCCTCATCATTCTTTAACCTCTTCATAACCTGTGAGGTGAGTCCTCCATTCCCGTACTGGTTCAAAAGTGGGTTGACCTGACCCTGTTCAATGGGTTTTTTGCGCAAGGAATCAAGGTTCAATTTAAGATCGATCACTTTATTCTGCAGATTATTCAGATCTGAATAGGCAGGAGTACCCGGTGAAAGGTCTTCACTTATGTATTTTCGTGAATAAAAGACGATATCTTCTTTCACCCTTCTGATATTTTCTATGATAGAATCATCCACACCGGATGATTTCATCAACTTGTTTTCTTTGAGATCTTCAAGCAGCATCCTGTTTCTTGCTTCGTCAGCCAGGGAAAAAATTTCATCAAAATCAGGCTTACCTGTATTTTTCTGTAACAGAAAAATCGATTCTATTGTCCCGGTCAGAATTGATTTTGTCAATTCATGAAAAGTCATCCGGGATGCTCCGTTTCCGAAATCCTTCCCGACATGATTGCATATTTTGAGTGCTGTTAGATAATCAGAACAGCCAAGGGATAATAAAGTAGTGTCCAGACCGGAATGTGCAGCAGACTGAAGCCGGCTTCTGCCCCTGTGCTCATAGATTTTATAGAGATCCAGAAGTTCGGGTTCCCAATCGCTGAGGTTGATTCCACCGGAGAGAAGATTCACAGGGGCGGGAAGAAGTTTTGCAAGGGCCCGGTTATAGTTATCAATGGATTTATTCCACTCCTTGTGCCTGTATAGGACATCTCCCACCGCCAGGTAGATCCTTGCTGTCTCAGATCTGGCCCCGCTTGTGTTTGTTCTGATAAGGGCAAGGCATCCTTCCAGGCAGACCATTGCTGAGTCTGTTTTCCCGAGCCGTGAATAAGATTCAGCCATTCCTTCCCCGGAAGCGATCAGCATGTTCAATGCAGAGATGCCATCCTCTTGTGCCGCAATTTGATTGGCTACCCGGTAACGAAGCAGGGCTTTTAGAGGTGCATCCAGTTGTAACAGCGTCTCACCGAAATTGACATTCAGTCCGGCAACCTTTGATGAGTTAACATTACTGGAGATTCTTATTACAGAATCAGCC
The DNA here is from genome assembly GCA_026391795.1 of Bacteroidota bacterium. GTDB lineage: Bacteria > Bacteroidota > Bacteroidia > Bacteroidales > FEN-979 > FEN-979. Next base: position 46,471 of record JAPLDI010000027.1, on the reverse strand, counting down.
ATGTGATAGCACGTCAGGCTCTTCTTAAGATCTCCTCTCTCCGTATTCACAGTCCCAAGGTTGATCAGAAGATCCGTAATCCTGGCTGAATTTTTTGCGGGTTCTTTTGTATAGAGAATCCATGCCTTCTGGTAATACAGGAGCGCATATTCATAATTCTCTTTAAAGAAATACAGGCTGCCAAGGTTTTGGCAGATTTCAGCTCTGAGGCAGATTTCACTTTCAGACAATTTAAGGGCTTTATGGTACCAGGATTCTGAAGACTGGTAATCTCCTTTGATGAAACAGATGTTTGCGATCTGAAAATAAACCTGAGTAATTGTTCTCTTTTCCGGAATGCTGTCCAGGTATCCTTCTTCCACCTCTTTTGGCGGCCGGTATACCTTCATAAATTCCTTGTAGAAGATCATCGAACTGTCGTATTGTCGGGTTTCAAAAAAAGTATTGGCCTTGATGATGATTTCATAGGCAGTTAATTTACCTGTTTCCTGGCAATAGCCAAAGGGGCCCAGCGTTGTCATGAAAATCAGGATTGTCATTGCCTTCATAAAATATGCCTGGAAAGGAAATTGATTATAATTCTTGTTGAATGAGGTCCTGGATTTTCTCTGTCCCCATATAAATGGAGAGTAAAAAAGAAAGCAGGAAAACAGAAATTTAGAAATTCCGGATCCTTATTTAACTAGGAATTTTCCGAAATACAGTATTTCATCATCATGCATTACCTTGAAATAGTAAAGTCCGTTCTTTAGTGACCCCGGAGGCAAAGAATATCTGTTTTTAGTCAGTACAGGTGATTCATGGACGGTAACCCCGGTATTATTCATTATTATAAGGTTGATTTCTGCCTGATCATCAATCATCCATTCAAATCGGATGAAATCCGACTGATGATAGCAGGTAGTGGCCGATGGGGCATCCATTCTGAAAGATAATGCATGGCGTGTTGTGCCGATCATGTTTTCAAAAGCAGGATTTTTTCGAAAATTTGAGGATAACTCCGTTTTCTTTTTATAGTCGTTAAGGTACTTTGCATTGTCTGGAACAGGTGTTTCAGTTTCGGGTATGATAACTTTATCTTTTATCTCTTTACGAGTCATCCCGGGTTGGTGTTTCGTAATCAGGACGGGGTTTTTAACAGGATTAGCCCGGTATGTTTTATTCAGAAGCAGCAAAACCTCTATTCCGATAAGCAAAAGGATTGAAGCCGCCAGGAGAAGAATTTGCAAGTCAGGGCCTTTTCTTCTATGTCTGGTTTTTTGGATTGCAATGATTCTTTGACGCAACTCCAGAATATCCTGGTTTGCAAGGATATCATTCAGCTCATGGTCGAGCCTGACCTCTTCCCTTAACCTAGGATTGGTTTTAAGCACCTCAAGAAAAGAGGCAAGTTCTTCTCCTGTCAGGCTTCCGTTAGTAAACCGGTCAATCAGTTCCGGCAGTTGCTCCCTGTCACTCATGATGTAAAAACATTTTATACCGTGGATCTTTTATTATTTTCTTGCGGAGCATGTTTTTACACAGGTATTTCCTGGTTTTGGCATAAGCGGCGTCTTTGAATCCCATTTTTTCTGAGATCTCTTTTAAACTGATGTTTGACAGAAACATTCTGAGGATTTTCTGGCAGTCGGGAGGAAGAGAAAGAAAATGAAGCTGGTATAGCCGGGTTTTCTCCAGTTTCTCCTCGTTAATTTCTAAGGGGATGGCATCATAATCCTGTACGGATTCACTTACAAGATCATCCTGATATAACAAGCGCCACTTCCTGTCGAGGCGCTGCATCCAGATATTCCTGCAGATGGAGAAAAAGAAAGTTCTCAGGCTGCAATTCAGTACCAGCGGTCCGGTGAGGATCTTCTGGTACAAAACAATGATCCCGTCCTGGAATACATCTTCTGCATCTTCATAGCTTCCTGAATTTTTCTCGACAATGGACCTCGCCAAAGGAAAATACTCCCGGTACAGGTAGCGGATGCTGTCCGTCCGTTTGTCTTTCAGGCCATTTAAGAGTGCGTCATCCGAAAAATAGTTCATGCTTCGCGTTTACAAGCATTAATCGGACTTAAATGAAAAGGTAATACGGGTGTTGATAACTTTTTTTCTGGATGCTGGATGCTAGATCCTGGATAAAATTATCTTTAAAAATAGAATCATCTCACCCTCATCATACCCTCATCTCATGCCCACACATCCAGCATCCAGCATCCAGCATCCAGCATCCAGCATCCAGCATCCAGCTTCTACTTCACCTTCATCTCCAGGTTATACATCACAAACGACCAGAGGTCTGTCACCTCATCGATCACTTTTGTGGTGGGTTTACCGCCTCCGTGGCCGGCTTTGGTTTCGATACGGACGAGGACGGGGTTACAGCCTTCCTGGTCTTCCTGGAGTGTTGCCATGAATTTGAAAGTATGCATTGGCACCACGCGGTCGTCGTGGTCGCCGGTAAGTGCAAGTGTTGCCGGGTATTTTACTCCCTTCTTCAGGTTGTGGAGCGGGGAGTATTTGTAGAGGTACTCAAATCCCTCTTTCTCGTCGCTGGTGCCATAGTCGCTGGCCCATGCGCGTCCGATGGTGAACTTGTGGTAACGCAGCATGTCCATCACGCCTACCTGCGGAATTGCAACCTTGAACAGCTCGGGGCGCTGGGTCATGCATGCACCCACGAGCAGGCCGCCGTTTGAACCTCCCATGATGGCAAGTTTTTCGGGGTTGGTATATTTCTCGCTGATCAGGTATTCGGCAGCGGCGATGAAATCGTCAAATACATTCTGTTTCTTCTCCTTGATGCCTGCCTTGTGCCAGGCTTCGCCATATTCGCCGCCCCCGCGGAGGTTGGCCACGGCATATACGCCGCCGTTGGCCAGGAAGATCGTGCGGCTGATGCTGAACGAAGGGGTCATTGAGATGTTAAACCCGCCGTAACCGTAGAGAAGGGTGGGGTTGTTGCCGTCGAGTTTGATCCCTTTCTTGTAAACAATGAACATCGAGATGGTGGTCTTGTCCTTGCTCAGGTAAGAGACCTGGGTGGTCTCATAGTCGTCGGGGTTGAACTCGATCTCGGCGGCATTGTAAACGGTGGAACTGTTCTTTGCCACATCGTACTTGAAGATCGTGGTGGGATACCGGAAGCCGGTATAACCGTAGAAGGCGATCTTGTCGCCCGGTTTCCCGCTGATGCCGGTAAGGGTGCCCAGCCCGGGCAGTACCATCTCGTGAAGGAATTTCCCGGTCAGGTCGTAAACGAATGCCTTGCTGATGGCTTTCTGCATATAGGTGGAGATGATCCGGTCGCCGGCCAGGTCAACACCCTCCAGCACATCATCCCGTTCGGGAATAATGGTTTTCCAGAAAGAGGGAGCCGGAAACTGCGGATCCATCAGGATGAGCTTCTTTTTCGGGGCTTCCGCGTTGGTCATTACAATCAGGTTATTTCCTGCATTGTCAATCACGGTGTAGTCGTTCTCAAAACCGGTTACCAGGGACTTAAATCCGGTCTGTTTTTTTTCCAGGTCCTGGTACCAGAGGGCATTGCCGCTTGTTGATTCGGTTTCATAAAGGACCAGGAAGCGTTCGTCTTCTGTTACCTGCGCTGAATAATGCCGGTCGGGGAATTGTTTGTTCTCGTAAACCAGCCGGTCATCCTTTTGCAGATCTCCCACTGCGTGGTAATAAACCTTGTGGTTCTTGTTTTCTCCCGTCAGCTCCTGTCCTGGCCTGGGTTCTTCAAACCGGCTGTAATAGAATCCGCCCTCGTGCCACGCCATCCCCGAAAACTTAACAAATCTCAGGGTATCGGGAAGGAGTTTGCCGGTTTCGATCTCGATCACATGGATCTCGTTCCAGTCTGATCCGCTCCGGGCGATGCTGTAGGCAAGGTATTTCCCGTCGTGAGAGGCGGAATACCCGGCAAGGGCAACCGTTCCGTCGGAAGAGAGGGTGTTGGGGTCGAGAAGAACCCTGGGATCGCCGTCAAGCCATTTGCGGACATAAAGAACCGCCTGGTTCTGCAACCCGTTGTTTTTTGTAAAGAAATACCATGGACCTTCCCGGAAAGGGATCCCGTATTTGGGATAGTTCCAGATCTTTGTCAGCTTCTCGCGGATCGTTTCGCGGAACGGGATCTTCGCAAGGTAGTCATTGGTGACCTTGTTTTGTTCCTTTACCCATTCTGCAGTGGCTGCAGAGGTGTCATTTTCGAGCCAGCGGTAGGGATCGGCCACCTTTGTGCCGAAATAATTGTCAACGATATCCACTTTCTTCGTGACGGGGTACTTGATCTTGTGATTGCAGGAAGCCATGGTGATGAGCAGGGGAATAAGGAATAGAAGGGAGAATTGTTTCATACGACAGGTTGTTAAAACCGGGAAAGGCCCCGGAACCATATCAGGGAAAGTTGTATGCAGTAAATTTATACAACTTTCGGTCAATATACAAAGGAAAAGAATTTTACTTCCGTAAAATCGAGGGAAAGGTTATCCGCAGAGAGCTAAAATGCCCCTTCGATGACAGCGTCGTCAGCCCTGTTGGGCAATGTCACCTTCAGTTTCGGTTCCTCTTTCATTGCCCGCCTGATTGCGAATACGGCTTCTTCATTCCGGGCCCAGGCCCGGCGCGCGATCCCGTTGTTAACATCCCAGTGAAGCATCATCCGTAAACGCCGGTCCGCTTCAGGGGTGCCGTCGAGCAGCATCCCGAAACCGCCGTTGATCACCTCGCCCCAGCCCACGCCTCCGCCATTGTGGATCGATACCCAGGTGGCTCCCCGGAAGCTGTCGCCGATGACATTCTGAATTGCCATGTCGGCGGTGAACTGCGATCCGTCATAAATGTTGGAGGTTTCCCTGAAGGGGGAGTCGGTGCCGGAGACGTCGTGGTGATCGCGTCCGAGGACAACCGGTGCGCTGATCTTCCCGGTGCGTATGGCTTCATTAAAGGCTGCCGCGATAGTTGTCCGGCCCGCGCAGTCGGCATAGAGGATACGGGCCTGCGACCCGACCACCATCCGGTTGTTTCCCGCTTCCCGGATCCAGTGAATGTTGTCCTGCATCTGTTTCCGGATCTCTTCCGGCGATCCTGCCGCAAGGTGTTCCATTACCTCAACCGCGATGCTGTCGGTAGTTTCAAGGTCGGCCGGACTGCCGCTCGTACAGACCCAGCGGAAGGGGCCGAAGCCATAATCAAAGAAAAGCGGGCCCATGATGTCCTGCACGTAGGATGGGTATTGAAAAGTGCCGTCGGGGTTCATCACATCGGCTCCCGCACGGCCTGCTTCCAGCAAAAATGCGTTGCCGTAATCCCAGAAATACATCCCCCCAGCGGTCATCTTTTTTATCGCATTGACCTGGCGGATGAGTGATGCTTCAACTTCCTTTTTAAACCTGGCGGGATCTTTGACCATCATGTCGTTGGATTCTTCGAGGGTCAGTCCGGCCGGGTAATAGCCCCCCGACCAGGGATTGTGCAGGGAGGTCTGGTCGGAGCCGAGATCCACCCTGATGTTCATCTCTGCCAGCTTTTCCCAGAGGTCGACGATGTTGCCCTGGTAGGCGAGGGAGACGGCCTCTTTCTCCTCCCTGGCTTTGAGCATCCGTTCCGTAAGGGCGCCGAGGCTGGTGTATACTTCATCCACCCAGCCCTGTTCATGGCGTTTTTGAACCGCCCTGGGGTTTATCTCGGCGATGACGCCGATGGCCCCGGCGATCACCGAGGCTTTGCCCTGTGCCCCCGACATCCCCCCGAGTCCGGAGGTGACAAATATTTTCCCGGCGATGGGTCCGTCGCCCTTTCTCCTCGCTGCATTCAACACCGTGATGGTGGTTCCGTGGACGATGCCCTGCGGACCGATATACATGTACGAGCCGGCTGTCATCTGTCCGTACTGCGAAACGCCGAGGGCGTTAAACTTCTCCCAGTGATCGGGGGAGGAATAGTTGGGGATCACCATCCCGTTCGTGACCACCACCCTGGGTGCCTCCTTGTGCGAAGGGAACAATCCCATCGGGTGCCCGGAGTACATCACCAGTGTTTGTTCGTCGGTCATCTCCGACAGGTACTTCATCGTTAGCAGGTACTGGGCCCAGTTCTGGAAGACGGCCCCGTTGCCGCCATAGGTGATCAGCTCGTGCGGGTGCTGGGCGACGGCAGGGTCGAGGTTGTTCTGGATCATCAGCATGACAGCGGCTGCCTGGAGCGACTTATGCGGGTATTCACCGATAGGACGGGCATGCATGGAGTAGAGGGGACGAAACCGGTACATGTAGATCCGGCCGTATTTCTTTAATTCGCCGGCAAATTCAGGTGCAAGAACGGCATGGTGTTTCCTGTCAAAATAGCGAAGTGCATTGCGCAGGGCAAGTTTCTTCTGGGCACTGTCAAGGATCTCTTTCCTGACAGGTGCATGACTGATGGAAGCGTCATGAGGCAGGAGCTCCGGCAGGACATCCGGTATCCCGCGGCTGATGGCTTGTTGAAATTCGTTCAATTCCATGGATCTTATAAAGGATGAAGATGATATTGCTTCATGCAAAAATAGGAAGAAAGTTGGTTGATCTGACTGAGGTCGCTAGTCGGCAGTCGGCAAACGGAGGTCATTATCCATCATCCATCATCCAGCATCCATCATCCAGCATCCAGCATCCAGCATCGAGCATCCAGCATCCAGCATCGAGCATTTCTGTTTCAGATTTTTTCGGCGGAGTCCTTGAGGATGTTGTAAAGGAAGTCGCGGGCGCGGAAAAGCTGGGCTTTGACGGTCCCTAGCGGAAGGTCAAGTTCAGCGGAGATCTCTTCATAGGAAAGCTCCTTGAAATACCGCATCTCAACCAGTTCACGGTAATGGGGTTTGAGTTTTTCGACCACCTCCCGCATCATCTGGATCTTCTGTTTGGCGATGACCATCTCGTCAGGACCGGGGTGGGGGCTGGGAAAATTGGAGGTTCCGTCGGTTCCTTCCCCGTCATGGTTGATCTCGTCGGTAAACTGCATGCGGTTTCTTTTGCGGAGGTAGTCGATGCAGTTATTCGCGGCGATCCTGAAGAGCCAGGTGCTGAAGGCATATTCAATGGTATACTGGTGGAGGTTCTTGAATGCTTTGCCAAAGGCTTCGATGGTCAGGTCTTCTGCATCGGACGGGTTCTTGGTCATCTTCAGCAGCATGAAATAGAGTGAATCCCTGTAGTTGTTCAGAAGTTCCGCGTAGGCTTTCTGATCACCCTGCTGAATGGCCAGCTGCACAAGGATATAATCCCGTTGAGCCTTATCGGTAAGGTGTGAGGTTATTTCCATTTTTTCTCTTTCGACATTAAAGCGGAAACAAACAAAGCAACATTGATCAGAATGAGTATTATTTCAAAGAGGGGAACCAGCAGCAAGATTCCTTTCTCTTTGAGGCGGGCCAGCGTTTTGTGGAAAATGATCAGCTGGATTGCCATCCTCAGGATAAAAAACCCCAGTACCACAAAAATAATAAAATTAATTGAAAATGCTAGCAGGATTAAAAATAATATATAAAACAGTACGGTGCTCAATGTATATGAACCCAGTAAAAGTTTATGGTTCCATCGATAGTACCGGCCTGTGGAGAGGTGTCTTTTTTTCTGGATCCACCATTCGCGGAAGCTCTTTTTCGGCTTAGAAAGGGTGAAACTTTCCGGGCTGGTCACCACGGTGGTATTGCTCCGTGAAGCAGCCTGGTTTATGAAGAGGTCATCGTCGCCTGAATGAACCGAATAATGAGAGGTGAATCCTTTTTTTTCATAAAAAAGGGATTTCCGGTAAGCCATGTTCCTTCCCACGCCCATATATGGGATTCCGGCCACAGCATAGGAGAAATACTGCAGGGCAATGTGGATGGTATCAAAGCGGATCAGCCTGTTCAGCAGTCCGCCGGAGCTTTCGTAAGCACCATATCCGAGAACGATCTCCTTCCCTTTGGAAAATCCGCCTGCCATATGTGCAATCCACCGTGACCCTGACGGCCGGCAGTCGGCATCGGTGAGCAGTACAAGATCGTGTGCGGCAGATTTGATCCCGATGGATAACGGGAACTTCTTTCCATCAAAAAAGTTGAGGTTCTCGCGGATCTCGACGATCTTCAGTCGCGGGAACTCCTCGGCCATCTTCGAAAGCAGGAAGGTGGTCTCGTCGTCAGAGGCATGGTTCACCACCACGACCTCAAAGTCGGGGTAATCCTGCCCGAGGATCAGTGGAAGATTTTCTTTCAGCTGGTTGTATTCATTCCGTGCACAGATGACAACGGAAACCCCCGGAGTTTCAGAAGGCACGGGAGGTTCCTGGTACCGTGTAAACTTCAGGAAGAAGAAGAGGTAATAGAAAAGCTGGACGAAAAAAAGAAAAACAAAGATCAGAAGGAAATACAGAAAGGCTCCGCCGGGTGCAAAAAGAACATCAAGCATTTAACATCATTTAACAGGAATGAACCTGACAAAAATATTCATATTAATCGAATAAAATCTACCTTTGGGGAAAATTTGATCACCTGTTATCAACAGGCCTTTTCGGCGAAGGTAACGTCAGATTCTCCTGCATGCAATTCAAGATTGAACATTCCGATCCCCGCTCATCTGCCCGTGCAGGATTGATCAGCACGGACCATGGGGAGATCAATACCCCTGTCTTCATGCCGGTGGGAACCGCAGGTGCCGTCAAGGCCCTTCACATGAAGGAGCTGCGGGAGGATATCGGTTCCCAGATCCTGCTGGCAAACACCTATCACCTCTATCTTCGGCCCGGAACGGATATTGTTGAAAAGGCAGGAGGGATCCAGAAGTTCAACGGATGGAACCGCCCGGTGCTGACCGACAGCGGCGGGTTCCAGATCTACTCCCTTGCCGATATCCGCAAGTTTGCCGAAGACGGTGTGGTATTCCAGTCGCACATCGACGGGTCGAAGCATACCTTTACCCCTGAACGTGCGATGGATATCCAGCGGAGCCTCGGCGCCGATATCATCATGGCTTTTGACGAATGTACCCCCTATCCCTGTGAGCCCGGCTATGCAAAGGATTCAATGGAGCGGACACACCGCTGGCTTGACCGTTGCATCCACCGGTTCAACGAAACGGAATGCCCGCACGGATATTCACAGAGCCTCTTCCCGATCGTCCAGGGAAGCGTTTACCACGACCTGCGGAAGCGTTCTGCCGAATTCATTGCTTCAAAGCACGCCGATGGCAATGCGATCGGCGGGTTATCGGTGGGAGAACCTGTCGAGGTAATGTACCAGATGACGGATCTTGTATGTCACATTCTTCCGTATGACAGGCCCCGTTACCTCATGGGTGTTGGAACCCCGGCAAACATCCTGGAAAGCATCGCGCTCGGCATCGACATGTTCGACTGTGTGATCCCGACCCGCAACGGCCGCAACGGCATGCTCTTTACCCGTAACGGTATCATCAACATCCGGAACATAAAATGGAAGGATGATTTTTCGCCGATCGAAGAGGATGGCGATGTTTTTCCCGACCTGGAATACACCAAAGCCTATCTCCGGCATCTCTTTGTGTCGAAAGAGATCCTGGCTGCCATGATTGCCACGATCCACAACCTTGGATTTTATATGTGGCTGATGCGGACAGCCCGTCAGAAGATCGCCGAAGGGAATTTTGCAGAATGGAAAAACGGGATGGTCAAACAACTTATGAGGAGGCTGTGATGAAGCTCAAGAGTTTTTTTCACCCGGGTTCTTTTGCCCTGAAGACCATCGACCGGTATATCATCCGGAAGTTCCTGGGCACCTTCTTCTTTTCCATCATCCTTCTGATCTTTATCATTATTGTTTTCGATATCTCCGAACACATTGACGATTTCCTGAAACACGATGCGCCGCTGAAGGCCATTGTTTTCGACTACTACCTCAATTTCATCCCGCATTTTATCAACCTTTTCAGCTACCTCTTCGTATTCATTGCAGTCATTTTCTTTACGTCGAGGATGGCCTCCGATACGGAGATCATCGCGATCCTGAGCAGCGGGGTCAGCTTCCGAAGGATGCTCCTTCCCTATATTGTCGCAGCTTCCATCCTTGCCCTGATGTCGTTCCTCCTGGGGAACTTCGTCATCCCCTATACCAACCGCGGGAAGCTGGAATTTGAAAAGCACTACATCAAAGACCCCAAGAAGTTCGCGGAAATGAACGTCCACAAGCAGATCAGCCCCGGGGTGTTTCTCTACCTCGAGAATTTTAACAGCCAGACCAAAAAAGGCTGGAAGTTCACGCTTGAGAAATTCAAAAGCCGGGACCTGGTTTATAAAATTTCAGCGGAAGAGGCCAACTGGGACAGCATCCGGTCGAAATGGGTCCTGAACCGTTATTTTGAGCGGAGCCTCGGCCCGATGACAGAGCACATGCGAAAGGGTGTAAGGCTGGATACAACTTTCGGGATCCGGCCTGCCGACTTCATGGAGGACATTGAGGAAGTTTCGATCATGAATTTCTTTGTCCTCCGGAAGCATATCCAGATGAAAGAAATGAGGGGTGATCCTGACCTTATCAAATACGAAGTGAAAGGTTACGAAAGGGTGGCTTATCCCTTTGCGACGATCATCCTGACGCTGATCGGGGTTGCAGTGTCGAGCCGGAAGGTGAGGGGCGGGATCGGGTTCAACCTCGGGTTCGGGCTGGCCCTGACTTTCATCTACATCCTCTTCATGCAGGTTTTTACGGTAATGGCGACCTTCGGAAATTTCCCGCCATTGCTGGCGGTCTGGATCCCGAACATGCTCTTTGGGATCATTGCCCTCGTTCTTGTCAGGATGGCACCCAAGTAAAATTACCGCGAAGCGATCGTTTCAATCTCAATCAAGGCACCCATAGGTAACCCCGTTACCGCGAAAGCAGCGCGCGCCGGTGAATTTTCAAAATAGAATTTCCCGTAAACGGCATTCATCTCGGCGTAGTGATCCATGCTGGTCAGCAGACAGGTCGATTTAACAACATCCTTGAAAGTATATCCAGCGGCGGTCAGGATCTCCCCGATATTCTGCATAACCTGTTCGGTTTGTTCCGTAATCCCGCCTTCGATCAGTTTTCCTGTGGCAGGATTAATCGGGATCTGTCCCGCGATGAAGAGCATGCCGTTGGTTTCTACTGCCTGGCTGTATGTCGCTATCGCCTTTGGAGCCTTGTCGGTGGTTATTATTCTTTTCATTCTGGTTAGGATATTGGAAGATTTGTTTTCTTGTTATACAGATGCTGGATACTGGATGCTGGATGCTGGATGCTGGATCAGAATGATTACTACTTTTTATGCAATTTGTTTTTTACTCACCAATTCACCAGCTCATCAGCTCATCAGCTACTGCGCGTAGTCCCTGAAGTCTTTCTTTTTATTCAGTTTCATATCCTGCAACACCGATGCCTTGACGTTGATGGAGAAGTTCCAGCTTTGCTGAGCCCCTTTCGGGATCCAGCCAAACCGCATTTCCCAGCAATGAAGATCACGGTAAAGGTCGACGGAAGTGAAGGAAAGCTGTCCGTTGGTAAAATCCCACCCGGTGCTCAGGGTGATCTTCCACTTGGGCGTGAGGTTGAGCTGTCCGTTGAAGCCCAGCGTCTGGGTCACATTCCCGACCCTGTGGGTTTTATCAGCTGACCAGTCCTTGTTGACATTGAATTTATAGCTTACACTGAAGCTCCAGGGGATGTCGAAGTCAACGTAATAATCGTAATAGTCGCTGATATCTTTTCGTTCCTGTTCTGTTCCTTTCTGGGATGTCTTCTTCTTCTTTGTCTTCTCTGACGACAGGGAATAGTTCAGGCCCAGGTCCCAGGTTGTATTGTCGAGACGGAACAGGCGGCGGTGAGCATCCCATTCGGTTTTTTTTATTGAACGTCCCAGTGAATCACGCGTATAGGGATCCCAGATGCTGGAATAGGAGATTCGCAGTGATTTAAACAAGGTAGTGTAGCCCGAAATCGTGAATTTCGACCATCGCATCGTATCCTTTGTCATGTCGTAATTCTCCCTGAAGGTGAGGTCTTCGATCAGGACGATCTTTCTCGTCCCGGTAACCGTATCTTTCCGGTTCCTCACTTTCATCTCGAGATTGTTGCTCAGCGCAAAGGAGACGACCCCCGATTTCCGGGACCCGGGTCCTCCGTAAATCCCGTTCTGGAAGATGGAATATTTTTGCGGGTTACGGTTCGTGTCATTGGTCGCATACTGCCAGTAACCCCATGCAGCCGATCCGAAATCGGGGGTATAGGTGAACGCAACGGTTGGCGTCATCATGTGCCTGACAGCGATGATGGCTCCCTTTTTAAACTGGTACATCCCGTATAGCCGGGTGTTGAGAGAGGTGGATAAATTTCCGTCGAAAGCATTGGCGTATGAATGAAGGGTGTCAACCACGAGTGAATCGACCCCTGCTTTGTAGCTGGGGACAAATCTTTTCCGTATGGTTGAAAAGTACATCCGGTCGTTCAGCGAGATGCTCGTTGTCCAGTTCAGGTATTTCAGCACCCGCAGGGTAGCTGTGATGGGAACACTGTGCTTTATCCCGTTTTGCATGTCGTACCACCAGTTCTTGTTTTTAAAGATCAGGGTATCCAGCGTATTGTACTGGTTGATGGCTTCCATGTTGTATTTCGTGCTGATGTTTTCGTACCAGCGCATCTTTCCTGCCCGGTTCTTGCTCCGGAACGGGTAAAACTGGTTGATGGAGAAAGAGATCGAGGGCAGCGTGATGTTGATGGTCTTGTTCAGCGTATTCTGGCTGTGACTGGCATTGATGGTCAGGTAATAGGTGTTGCTCCAGTTGGTGGAGTAGTTGATGCTCGACTGGAAGGTATTGCTCAGGTAAGCCTGGGTGTTGGTTACAGGGTTGTATTTGTTGAAATTCTGGCTGACGATGTTGACATTGGCAGAGAAAGTGCTGTGCGGACGGGCTTTGGGATCCTGCTGATGGACCCAGTTGATACTGAAATCGGTGGATTTGGAGTAGTCGGGGGAATCCTGTTCCCCGATCTTGTTCACGGCATAGCTGAAATTGAAAGTCCCGCTGTAATGGTAACGGTAACGGTAATTCATTCTCGGCTTGACGGCCCAGCTTCCATGGGAATAAATATCCCCGATCAGGTACAGATCCAGGTATTTACCCATGGCAAAGTAATAGCCTCCGTTTTCAAGGAAGAATCCCCGGTTGGAAGATTCACCGTAGGTTGGAATCAGGATGCCTGAACGCCTTCCGAGCTTGCTGGGGAAAAATCCGAAAGGGATGGCAATGGGAACAGGAACACTGGCAATTTCGAGATAGGCAGGGCCGGTAATGATCTTTTTCCCCGGGATCACCTTGGCTTTACCAAACCTGAAGTCAAAATGAGGATTTTTTTCCTCTTCGCAGGTTGTGTACCATCCATCTTTGAGGTAGGTGACATCATTTTCCATCTTCTTTACGATGGTGCCGTGCAGGTAACCTTCGTCCTGCTTGGTGAAGACATTCTGAATGTATCCCCTTTTCGTATCGTAGTTGTAGGTCATCACCTTCGACTTGAACTTCTGGGCCGACTGGGTAAATTCAGGGACCTGCATCTCCTTTCCGGTGGAATCCTTTATACCGGTAGCAAAGACCGTTTTCTTGGGGAAATTGATCTCCACATAGCCTGCCGTCAAACCGATGTCCTCGTATTTGATATCTGCCTGCCGGTAGAGGTATACCTTCTGCTCCTTGATATCAAACCGGAGGGAATCCTGTGCGGCATATTCAACCTTTGATTTCAGGTTGTCTTTTTTCTTCTCTTTTTTCGTTTTTGCCGTGTCGGCAACAGGATGAACGGATGTATCGGAAGGAAGCAGGGTGTCATGTACATGCGGCACCGTATCCGTGAAAACACTTACAGGATGAATTGTGTCCTGTCCCTTAACAACTCCGGAGTGAACGAAAAAGAGCATCACCAGGAACAGGAAAGGCCGGGAAAGACTTGTTAATAATTTCGTTAACAATTTCTTGTCGTAACTCTGGGGTTAATGTTCTATCTTTGTTTTGAAATCCGGTACAGGAATAGATGCGATAAGGCCGGATTTCCGGCAATTACTGGTTTCAAAACTACGGAAAAATATTGATCTCTTTACTATTTTAAGATACTTTAACAAACACCGGAGCGTCTGAATGCGTTGTATTACGCTGATTTTGATAATCTTTTCATTTACTCTTCTGCCTGAGAAAAATGTCTTCCCGCAGGAAAAGATTGCCATTACAAAAGTTGTGATCGATGCCGGCCACGGTGGAAAAGACCCGGGTACTATCGGGAAGAAGTCGCAGGAGAAAAATGTCGCCCTTCAGATCGCTTTGAAACTCAGCGATGAGATCCGTTCCCAGTGCAAAGGGGTGACCGTGATTTGTACGCGTACTACGGATGAATTCATCGAACTTCACGAACGGGCTGAGATCGCCAACCGGAGCAAGGCCGACCTTTTCATCTCCATTCATTGCAATGCAAATCCCAAACATACCTTCCAGGGGGCAGAAACCTATGTTATGGGATTGCACCGCACAGAGGCCAACCTCGAGATTGCAAAGAAAGAAAATGCCGCCATCCTTATGGAACCCGACTATTCGGTCAAGTACAATGGTTTCGATCCCAATTCCGATGAGTCGTACATCACCTTTACCCTGTTCCAGAATGCCTTCCTGGAGCAGAGTACCCGGTTTGCCGCCATCGTGCAGGATGAAATGAAAGACAGGGTGGGCATGAATGACCGCGGGGTGCGGCAGGCCGGCTTCCTGGTGCTCTATAAAACGACCATGCCCAGCGTACTGATCGAAACGGGTTTCCTCTCAAACCCGGACGAGGAGAAATTTCTCACTTCCCAGAAAGGACAGCAGTACATCGCCTCTGCCATCTGCAGGGCCTTCCGGAAGTTCAAGGCCAAACTTGAAGGAAACGGGAAAGAACTGGCAACCCTGAACGAGATAAAACCTGTACCTCCGCCTGAGAATGTGGTCCCCGCCGTTGTGATAAAAGAGGATCCTGACTCCGGGGAGAAACCGAAGGAGAACATTTCTGCAAAAGATACCATCAGGCAGAAGGTGAAACCAAAGGAACCCGTTCCCGGAAAGGTGCCCGTTAGCCCGAATTCAAAATCGAAGCAACCGGTTCAGCACAAGGATACCTTAAAATCAAAGACGAATCCCGGTGCTAACGCATCTGTTGCCGTGGCAGGCACTCCGAAAAAGAAGAGCGCGGAGAAGCCGCCTGCAAAAGATTCGGTTAAAAGTAAATCAAAAGTCCCGGTACAGGCTGTGAAGAAGGATTCAACGACACGCAAAGCAATCGCGGCAGCCGGGACGCCGAAGCCGGAAAAGTCAGCCGGGAAGCCGGTGACCAGGAACCCGGTCAAAACTGAAGATGTGAAAAGCCCGCCACCAAAACCCTCGAATGATGTGGTTTTTCGCGTACAGATCGCCACCTCTGCGAAAGAACTCAGCATTCATTCGAAAAAATTTGAAGGACTTCAGGATATCTGGAAATACCAGCACCAGGGAGTTTTCAAATACACAACAGGAAAAGAATCCACGCCGGAAGCGCTTTCCGGGGTACTGGGTGAAGCAAAAAAGCTGGGATTCACTGATGCCTTTATCGTTGCTTTCCATGGGGAAGAACGGATTACGGTGGCAGAAGGCAGAAAGCTGATCTCGGAAGGTGAAAAGTAGGGAAGATGGTGACGTCTGACGTTTAACGTGTCTTGCATGATGAAAAATCAAATGCCAAAGGATAGATCGTGGAGAAATTACTAAATTTGCGCTGAAATATATATCCATGAAGTTCAAACTGACCAAGGAATTCCGCGTAGGGATCATATTTGTGGTTGCCACAGCAATCCTGATCTGGGGATTGATGTACCTGAAAGGGATGGATCTCTTTAAGCATAAGATGATCGTGTATGCTGTTTACGACAAGGTAAACGGACTGGTGGTTGCCAATAACGTTGCGATCAGCGGGATGAAGGTCGGGCAGGTCAAGGATCTTTATTTCTCCACCAAACAACGCGGTAAGATTATTGCCGAACTTTATATTTCCGAATCCTACCCGATCCCTGCAAATTCAGTTGCCAGGATCAACAATTCGGATAACCTGATCGGAGGGAAATATGTGGAGATCATCCTGGGCGACTCAAAAGTAATCCTGAAGGATCATGATACCCTGAAATCTCTTACCGAGGCTTCTATTGGAGAGAGTTTAAGCCAGCAACTGGCCCCGCTTAAAGTGAAGACCGAGCGCCTGCTGGGTTCCATTGACACGGTTGCCTCCCTGATCCAGGAAGTACTGAACAAAAATACCCGTGACAACCTGGCTGCCTCTATCACGCATATAAAGGAGGTGCTGAATAACCTTGCGCATACCACCTACTACCTGGATACCCTCGTAGGTTCACAGCGCAGCCACCTGGCAAACATCATTGGGAATGTCGAATCGATCAGCCTGAACCTGAAGAACAATAATCAGAAGATCAGCAATATCCTCGACAATTTTTCCAATCTCAGTGATTCGCTCGCCAAAGCGAAGATCCCGGCTACTATTGCCCAGGTAAACAAGGCCATCCTGGATATCGATATTGCGGTAAACAAGATCAACAATGGCCAGGGAACGCTGGGTTTATTGCTGAATGACGATAAACTCTACAAGGAAGTGGAGAAAGCCGCACACGACCTCAACCTCCTGCTTGAAGACATCAAGGCCAATCCTGACCGGTATGTAAAAGTCAAGGTGTTTTAGTTGAACGTGATAAAGTTTGTAAAGTTTATAAAGAAGGGGAAGTTACCATTTGAAGATGTCCTTCTTCGTGAGGGGTCTCTTTTCCTCGATCCATTTAAATCCTTTCAGTTTCAGATCATAGGGTGAGACATCCTTCTCAGGAGACGTAACCGCTTTCGGCTGATTTATATAGGTGATCGATTTGATCTGGTTTTTCCCGATAAAGATCAGCATGTCGCTGGAATAGACCCTTGTAATCCCGATCAGGCTGTGATCTTCTTCCCTCGCGAAATAAACGGTTTCTGAATTCCCCACTACCTTGATCTTGTAAAGTTCATTGTCTTTGAAAAAACCTACCATGTTCCTTCCTTTCACCTGGTTGAATTTGTTCGTATCATCCTTGGAGATAATGAAGGCGTTGTTATAAAGGATCATCGAGTCGATCTGGCTGTTCAGAAGGGTCAGTTTGATGGAATCGGAGAAAAGCTGGTTCTGTTCCGACCAGAGTACAGGGTTGTGGTAGAGTGACAGGGTCGAATCACGCCCGTGGTATGCCATCGAATCACTCATTCCCTGCAAGTCTCGGCGGAAGAACTTGACTTTGTAATAGCACAAAATATGTTTGATGTTCTGGCCGGTGTCGAAGGTTGCATAGACGGTATCGGAATGCATGAAGAGCGTGTCTTTTTTATCGACCATCTGAACCACCGCACTGTCGACCATGTAGGCATACCCCTTCACCCGGTGCAGTTCTCCATAGTTTCCCATGAGGGTCGTTTTCTGCACGGTATCGATTAGCTTCGCATGACGGAAGACCTGCCCGAACCCGGATCTCTTTTCATAATAAATGCTGTCGCCGGTAAGAACCTGCGATTGATGGTATATCCAGCTGTTTTTCCGGAAGCGGGCCACATCCGTGTTTGTATTGTACCAGCCGTTCTCGCAGTAAATGGAATCTTCCGTCCCTTTAATGGTGGAAGGACCATAGAAATAGGTCACCTTGGAAATGGTGTTGTACATAAGGGTGTCAGAATGCATGATATAATCCGGGTTGATCAGGATTACCTTTTTCTGGAAATAAAATTCCTTTGTCCGTGTATGGTAATATCCATGCTTGCTAACCAGTGAATTGTCGCTGTTGACGATCTTTCCCCAGTAGAGGTAGCTTGCAATCTCCGTGGTGCGGTCGAAGGAGAGCGTGTCGGTTGTAAGTGTGGTTTCGTTGTCGATCAGCTTCACGTTCCCCCAGATCTTTGCGATCTTCGTGTTTCCGTCGTAGTTCAGCGAGTCGCCATAGAGGTTCAGGGTGTCGCTTACGCGGATGTCGACGTTTCCATATGCAAGTACGAAATTCTTTTCATCGTTCAGGAAGGCACTGTCGCACATAAGCATGGTGCTGTCGTGGCTTAGCCGTACATTTCCCTGAAGCCTCTGAAACTCCGGGCGGATCTTGCTGCTGTGGACCAGCGAGTCGGCATGTTCGAGCAGGATCTTGGTGGTTTCCTGCGAAAACAGGGATGCCGGAAGCAAAAGCAATCCTGCGATAAGGAACCGGTAGACGTGTTTACTGTGCATCAGGAGTGCAAAGCTATCAAATTAATTACGAATTACGGATTACGAATTGGATTTACGATTTTTGATTTACGATTTTCTGTTGAATTTACGATTTATGATGTAGGATTGAATTGTGGGGATAACCTGCACTGTTTGTCCTTCCCAAGAATCCCTCTGTGGTCCTCTGTGCCTTCTCTGTGAACCTCTGTGAAATCTCCATACCATCGAATAGTAATCACACAAACCGGTACTACGGACTGAGAATTATTTCGTAAAGAAGGTCAGCACAGTTTCGTTAAACAGCGCAGGATGCTGCTGGCAGACCCCGTGGCGGGAATCCGGGAAGATGCAGAGGAACCCCCGGGGGATCGACTGAAATATCTTCAGGGTATGTTCCGCCTTGATGATATCCTGGTCTCCTGCCATCACGAGCACCGGACAGCGGATCTGTTGCAGGCTCGAATAGGGGATATGAGGTTGGTCCAGCATCATTTTGACCAGTGTTTTCTCGGTTTTTGAAGCCTTGGGATTCTGTACTGAAAAATTTTGCATCTCCAGGATATCTTTGTACCTGAATGCAGAGGAATCGGGAACGATGTTTGCCCCGGTGAAAGCCAGTTTTTTGACTTTTCGGGGGCAGTTCATCGCCATGATGATCCCGTTGATGCCTCCGTCGCTCCATCCTAAAACATAGGCAGAATCGAGGTGCAGGTAGTCGAGCAGGGCGCAAAAATCCGATGCCATCAGGTCGTACGAAAGGGTGTCGGGCGATCCGCCTGATTTTCCCTGCAGCCTGCTGTCAACGGCAATCACACGGTACTGCTTTTCGAAAAACGGGATCTGGAAGCGGAGGTCGGCAATCGAGCCTCCGTTGCCATGCAGCAGAAGCAGAGGTGCCCCCTTTCCATAAGTTTCATAATAGAGCTGAATTCCGTTCACGGGGGCGAATTTCCCTGCCTGGCTGTTATTCCCGTATTCAACAGCTTTCTCTTGCGCTGAAACGTTCAAAATGAAAGCACATGAAATAGCAAGAATACAAATTGATTTTCTCATCACATTTTCTGTTTTGCAAGGATCTGTTTCGTTTCGTTATAAGTTTCCTGTGATTTTTCTTTTTCGTTCCTCTGAAGGTACAGGCAATTCCTGTTTCAAATTTCATCTCCTTCCGGTTCCGGCCAGATGATCCTTCCATCTTCAGCAACCAGCGGTGTGATCCCGATTGCTGTGATTATGCCATTGTTCAGCCAGAAATGGAGCCCCGCCTGTTCATAGGAGATCAGCTCCTGAGCGGGATATTCCAGTGTTGGACTTTCTTCGATACGGTATTCGCCGAATCTTAATGCGGTCCCAAAATTCAGCAGATCTTCTTTCCGTAACCCGACCCTGATTTTCCTGGCCAGGTGAAAATAGCCGTTTTCAATGGATATCTCCACCAGCCTGTCGTCCTGATCCGGATCGAATAACAGGGAACAATTAATGGCATTGTAACAAAAGATCTCACAGCTTTCATTATCCGGGTTTTCCGGATGTTCGATCTCATCAGGAGCCCCCATGATATCAGCAATCTCCTTTTTGGATAATCCCAGGATAATTCTGCCAATTCCCCGTCCTGAAACGATTTCGTAATCCGGTAACATGGTTAGTTATTGAGTGAATGATTAGAAATCGGGAGTCCTCAGCCACAGTCTGTAATTAACTGACTGGCGACTGGCGACTGGCGACTTCCGACTTTTCTTAATCCTTTGTAATGATCTGCAACTTGGCCTTGGCCTCGAATTTGGTGTTTATTTCGAGACCTCCGGCACTGACCGAACAGATGGAAAAATTTTCATCCTCCACTTTCGTGATTTTCAGTTCTCCGATCTCTTTTTTCCGCTGCATCTTTTTCCCGTTGACTTCGATATCGGTGAGTTCGACGACTTTCAGCTTATCCCCTTTTTTCAGGCCATGTGCGGAACCACCTGCGATCAGGATCGTTGTCGCATTGCCTTTTTTATCCTTCTCCTGTACTTCGGCAATTGAAAAGGAGATGGGGAAATTCCTTCCGACAAAATCATCGATCTTATCCTCGGTGGTTTTTATCGCTTTTGTGATGGCATTTTCGGGGGAGGAGGATCCTATGCCCATTGAACCTAACATGGAACTGCCGGCTTTGGGTTCCAGGGTTTCTGCATTGATCGTCTGGCCGGTGGCCACATCCGTAACTTTTAAATTCAGGATCACTTTTGCCTTGTAGGTAATTGTGACCGTCCCTTGTCCGTCGTCGGCCCTCATCTGTTCGGCCTGTGCACTGACCACCTGTCCCGAAATTACGAACTGTGCTCCTAAATTGCCCCAACGCTGAAGTACGTTCACATCGAGAACATCATCCGGGGCATCGACCCCTTTTATCCTTTTCAGTGCATCCATCTGTGCCGGCTCAATCACGTTGAACCTTCTCGTTTTCATAAACGAGTTGATCACCATCGCCTGGATGGCATTGACATCCTGCGGAATGGCTGCTCCGTCAACATAGGTGAAGGGTGCAATGCCGATCCCCGTTTTCTCCTGTCCGTTTACGATGGCACTCATCGCCATCAGCAGGAATGTTGCAATCATCAGTTTTTTCATAGCATAGGATTTAGCAGGTTAGTTAATGTATATCATTCTTCCCGGTAAATAAAGAATGAGCGTTTATTTAGTTGTCTTTTCGAAAAGTAAAGTTAATTCTATTAATCTTTATGAGGAGGGACTCCTGTGGATTCAATCAGGAACCATATTATATTCAAAAATAATATAATTAATGATAACCTAATGGATTTATGAAGGAATTTACCATGCAGGAATGCAGGAATGGAAAAACCATGTCGCGTTATGCAACATACATACCCACACCCACACATCCAGCATCCAGCATCCAGGAATTTTACTCCTTTTTATCAACCATTACCAAACTCTATCGCAGAAAACCCTAATTTTGGTTCTTCTAATTTAATCTATCCTTACCTCCCAATGAAGCAAGCATTTGATCCCAGACGCAACTATGTCAAGACGCAGAAAGCCATAGGATACGTTCAACGAAAACAAGCCACACAGGCGGATTATGACCGGGTCGGGTTCATGTCGGGGCTTGAAGTTCACCAGCAACTCAAAACCCGTGAGAAACTCTTTTGCCACTGTCCGGCAGGGTTTTACCAGAAGCCGGAGGAATATGATGCCGAGCTGATCCGACACATGCGCCCTACGCTCAGCGAGCTGGGCGAATACGATGGCACCGCGCTGATGGAATTCAAGACCCGCAAGCAGATCATCTACCGGATAAACAATAAAACAGCCTGTACCTACGATGTGGACGATACGCCGCCTTTCCCGCTCAACCGGGAGGCGCTTGGCATTGCCCTGGAGATCTCACTTCTCTCGAAACTGAAGATCGTAGGAGAGGTGCACATCAGTCGCAAGCAGTACCTCGACGGATCCATCCCCACCGGCTTTCAGCGCACCGCGATCATCGGTGTGGAAGGAGAGATCGAATTAAAGAATAAGAAGGTCCGGCTGATCCAGCTGAGCATTGAAGAGGATTCCTGCAGGGAAGTCTCCGATATCGGCCATGTGCGGATCTATCGTACCGACCGGCTGGGTATGCCGCTCATCGAGACCGTTACCTATCCGGAATTCAAAAATCCAGGCGAGGTAAAAGAGGGAGCAGATTATATCCGTTTCCTGAACCGCAGCACCGGGAAGGTAATGACCGGGGTGGGATCGACACGGGCTGACGTAAATGTCAGCTGCAAAGGTGGTACGCGCGTGGAGATCAAAGGCGTGGCCCATACGGGCTGGATGCCCGAGCTGACGCACAACGAAGTGTACCGTCAATGGGCGCTGCTAAGCATCCGCGACATGCTGAAATCGAGACTGAAAGATTCCTCGGGCTGGAAGATCTCCCACCAGGAGATTGAAGCCAAAGAGATTGGGTTCGATGCAGTGCCTCTGCAGCCGGAGAAACTGGCGGAATATAAGATGCACATCATCAACCTTCCCCTGTTCCAGGGTATCCTTTCTCATTTTACCCAGCCCGGGAAAATGTTCGGGGATGAGATTGCAGAGAGGGTAAAGGTTGTAGCCTGCATCGACCTGCCCAACATGGCACATTCCGAGATGCTGGAAGATACGGTAGGAAAGAAAGGCTGGAAGAAGGTTCAATCGATGCTGAACAGCGGCGAAGGTGATGCACAGCTGATCCTCTGGGGGCCGGAAGAAGACATTCAAACGGCGCTGGAGACGATCCAGGAGCGATGTCTGATGGCTTTCACAGGAGTTCCGAATGAAACCCGCAAATCGTTTGAAGACGGAACGACCATCTTTGAAAGGGTGCTTCCCGGTGCTGACCGGATGTACCCCGATACCGATTCCGCTCCGATCCCGCTGGAAGATGAAGTGCTCAGGGAAATGTCAGAGCACCTGCCGGTATTTGTCGCCGACCGCATCGGGCAACTGAAGCAATGGAATGTCCCGGAAGATACCTACACCTATATCCTGAAAAACAACCTTGTTCCGCTGATCGACAAGATACAGGGTGAACTCAGCATTCCTGCAAGGTTCACCGCAGCCCTCTTTGGCCAGACACTGAAGCATATCCAGGGGAAGCATCCTGTATTGCCCGAGTTCTCATTCCAGAAGGTTTATGAATTGCTGGCCTTCCTTGCCGGCCGGAAACTTGACCTGGCGATCTCAAAACGGATGCTGCTGCATCTGTACCAGCATCCGAAGATGGATTTCGATTCGATCCTGGTGACGATCGGGTTCAGGGAGATCAAACTGGAGGAGATCCTTCTCAAACTTCCCTTCCTGATAAAAAAATACGAGCAGACGCGTACATCATCCGACAACGGAGCAGGTGTTCGATGGGTGATGGGCAACGTCAGCAAACTGGCCCTCGGAAACGTCTCTCTGGGCGATTTGAGCAAACGCATACTATTTTAATTTGCCTCACCCCCCGGCCCCCTCTCCTAAAAGAGAGGGGGAGGAGATAGAGTTTATACCATTTGATTTTGATTTCAGTA
This sequence comes from Bacteroidota bacterium, assembly GCA_026391795.1. Lineage (GTDB taxonomy): Bacteria > Bacteroidota > Bacteroidia > Bacteroidales > FEN-979 > FEN-979. The sequence continues at coordinate 23,155 of JAPLDI010000027.1, read as the reverse complement.
ACTAAAGAATACTAAAAAATGAGCGACGATATTTTTCAAGGATACAAGGGACGGGCACTCGAGGTGATGATGAAGTTCAATGCAAGGGTGTGGGCGAAGGTGAAGGTTGACACCACCCGCGGTGTTTTTGAAGGGACCATTCTGCCGCGGGCCGAAAATACAGATGACAAACACCTTGTACTTAAATTTTTCACAGGCTACAACATCGGGGTTGATACGGAAACCATCACCGATATCACAGAACTGGGATACAAGAAAGCGGTTTATCACATTCCGGAGAAAGAATTTCCTTATACGGCCGGCAAACCCAATGTAAAGCTGCTGGGAACCGGCGGGACCATTGCGTCGCGGCTCGATTACCGCACCGGCGCCGTGATCCCTGCATTCTCTCCCGGAGAACTGTATGGAGCTGTTCCCGAGCTTGCCGACATCTGCAACCTCACAACAGAGAAACTCTTTGCCGTTTTCAGTGAGAATATGGGTCCGGAACAATACAAGAAACTGGCCATTGCCATCGGCAACGAGATCGAAAAAGGCATCGACGGGATCATCATCGGTCACGGCACAGATACCATGCATTATACCTCGGCTGCGCTGAATTTCATGGTACAGAACTCCCCGGTCCCGATCGTCCTGGTCGGCTCGCAGCGTTCATCCGACCGGCCTAGCTCCGATGCCGCACTCAACCTGATGCATGCTGCAACGGCAGCCGGGCATGGCGATATCGCCGAAGTGATGGTTTGCATGTTCGGCCCTACCTCCGATGAATATGCCTTCCTTCACAGGGGAACCCGCGTACGCAAGATGCATTCCTCCTACCGTTCCACTTTCCGTACCATCGGGGATACACCGCTGGCAACGGTAACCCGGGCCGGGGTGGTTCCGATAAAGACAGAATACAACCACCGGCGCAAAGACCGTAACGTGACCATCCTGCCCTATTTCGAAGAGAAAGTTGCGATGATCTACTATTACACCAACATGCACCCGGATATGATCGATTCGATCGTGGACAATGGTTACAAAGGCATCGTGATCATCGGTACCGGCCTGGGACACGTGAACAAGCCGATCTACCCGGCCATCGAAAGGGCCATTGCAAAAGGTGTGGCGATCTACATGACGGTACAGACACTCTGGGGATATGTTCACATGTTTGTTTACGATACCGGTCGCGACCTGATGGCAAAAGGGATTGTTCCGGCTGAAAATATGTTACCGGAAACTGCCTATATAAAGCTGAGCTGGGCGCTGGGTCAGACGAACGACCTTGAGAAGGTGAAAGAGATCATGCTGACACCCATCAATGGCGAAACTACACCGCGCGAACCTTACAACGGATACCTGATCTACCAGGGCGGTGTTCCTGAAGTGGAAGAGTTTATTAAAAACTTCCATAAATAAATTACGAATTAGGAATTAGGTTGCTTCGTCACTTCGTTCCTCGCAATGACAGAACTTATTTGCGGTTAATTTTAATCATTAAATAACTTATTTACCAGCTCGTCAGCTCATCAGCTTGTCATTTCAATGACATCAAAGGTTGATAGCATACAGGAACTCCCATCCCCAGGAAGAATCGCCAGGGAAAAATAGTGCCCTTACCCCAAGGTCGAAAGGATAAAGAAAGCGTAGCAGGTGAACGTCAGTAGTCAGTTCTGCCCCGGTCGACTGGTAGATGTTCAATTCCTTGCCGGTCCATCCTTGTGCCCAGTCGAAGAAAAGGTTCAGTTTAAACCGTTTAAAATAGGCAACCGATCCGAGACTCAGGTCGGGGTAGAAGAGGGGCAGCTTGTAATTCAAGGCAAGACTGATAATCCGGTCATCCGTGTATCCGACGTATCCTCTTGGAAAGTTGATCAGACTGGCATAGGTATAAAATGAATTGAGACTTGGGTTGTACGATTGAAAGGCACCGTAGGCCCAGATCCCCTGGTGTTTGAATATTCCCGGAAAGTAGAGGTTCGTCTGGGCGGCGAAAATATCCCCCATTAAGTTTCCTGCAAAAGGAGTATTCCGGTAATCGAGCTGAAAGGTCTGCCCGAAACGGGGATACATGTCTTTCGCTGACGACCGGATGTACTGAGAATAGGTTAGCCTGTAATCGAGGCTGGTGATCAGCCCGGTTTTCAGTTCCTTAGGCGTTCCTGAGTTTCGGATGAGATCAATCATTGTAGCCCCGAAGTAGGGTGTCAGGTATCGGCTGTAGTTGCCGCGCGAGAAGTTCCAGGGGATGCTTGCATGCAGCTTGAAATTAATCTCCTGCCAGGTGTAGCGGAAGGATTGGTTTGAAGCGGTCACATAGTAGGCTGCACGGTTGCCGGCATCAAACCCAAGGTCAAAAACCGGATAGAGTGCCTGGTAGCTTATGTTTGCAAAGAATTTCCCGGTGGCTTCGCTGGGGTTATACTCCCATCCTGCACTGGCGAACATGCTGCTCAAAACATTCTGGAAAAGCACTGAAACACCTGGTTTTACCTGGAGGTTGTTCACGTCGAGCGTCCCCGGTGCCCAGCTGTGAGGGTTGAACAGATGAAGGAATTTGTTGTACTTCTTCGATTCATAAAGCCTTCCCTGGACTGTATCCTTTAGCAAGTTGCAGGAATCTGACTGAAACATCTTAAATATCCTTCTTTCCCTTACGCTGTCCTGTATGTTGGCATGTTCCTGCTGAACAAGGGGTTCATACAGTTTGATGGAGGTATCGGTGATCTTGTCGATCGGAATCCAAAGGGTGGTATCAACCATGGTCTCTACAACCCGGAGCCCGTCCGAATTATAATCTGAATAGATCATCCTCATACGGTCTGCAGTAAAATCAGGATCTGTGGAGAAAAACCTGGAGGAAGTGACCTGGAAGACCTTGCCTGTGGCGGTATCAACAGCAAAGATGTTCGGGATGCCTGAGTAATCGCCCGAAAAAAGCAGATGGCTATGGTGAAAATAGGCAGGACCGGAAACATCAGTAAAACTGAAGGGAAGGAAATATTTGACCGTTCCCGTAATGACATTCAACCCGGCAATGCTTTTTCCTTTTTCATTCAGGATCGTGAAGACAAGGTTATTCCCGTCGTCTGACCAGTTCGGTTCCATGGCCATGTCGTTGTTTTTCATGGGAAAACTCTTTACGGTTTTCCCTCCGGGGAGTTCCAGGATGTCGATGGAACAGCGGTTTTGCAGGTCAATCCTGCTGGCAGCGATCAGTCTTCCATCAGGGGAGAGGAAGGGCGCGAAATACCGGCTCCGGTGCGTGAGGTTACGGGTCTTTCCGGTTTGCAGGTCATGGATCCGGATCACTGAGAAATCACGGTTCTGCCACCTCGGGTCGGGTTGTATTTCAGTCCAGACGATATACTGCTTTGTGACAGAGATGGACTCATCCTGCCCGGTACCCATTGCCACGATCTTCTTCTCGTTACCGGTCTTCCGGTCGATACTCACGATCCTGTCAGGGTCATTGAGCGATTCTTTTTCTGCGATGATGACCGAATCATTCAGGAAAACAGGGTGATTATATACTGGATGATCTTTGCCTTTCGTTTTCGTCACCTGGCTGAAGCCGGTATAGGTAAGGGTGTTCTCCTGGATTTTCCATTCCGATTTGAGATCCGAAAGCATCTTTTTATAAAACTTTCCCTTGGCTAGCCCGGTCACATTATGGATCCCGGAGGAAAAGGGAACAACCATAAAAGGAAGCTTCGCTGTGCGGTCCAGCGCCGTATTCCATACCTGGGGTCCGTAGGTTTTCCTGGCTTGAGCAACAAGCGGGTATCCCAGCTCATACTGATCGGGGAGGAAGGTACGGTAGGAACCCAGAACAGCTTTGTCATACGAATAGCTCCCTTTCTCCAGCAGCTGAGCCCGCAGGATATTTTCAAATGCATAAGTCCTTCCCCTTCCTGAATTTGTCAGGGCGGTCTCCGTGCAAACGGCGTCGCCTTCCAGGAACCATGTTGGAATATAAAGTCCGAGAACGCCACCTGTCGCCTGCTCGCCCAGCATCCATGAAAGTACCTTTGTAAACCCACGGTTCATCTTACTTACCTGGACGGCATGACGGTATTCATGAATGGCCAGTTGTTCCAGCCACTCTTCGGGATAGATATCCTGCGGAGGACAAGTATATAATTCAATCCGTTTCGGCGCCCAGACAGTCACACCGTTTGATGTTGAAGAGCTGGAATGAATCACAACCGGGATCCGGGGGACTTTTGCAGAGAGGGTCCGGGTTTCATTCCGCTGGATAATGTCGAGGATATTTGCCAGGTACTGGCCTTTTTTTTCAAAATCCTGCGGATAGATCAGCTGAAACTTTTTTGTCTTTATCTGTCTCCATCGCAATGATCCCGGATCCTGCCCTGTGCTGTAATACTGAGCATAAGAATGACCGGAGAAACAGGTGATCAAAAGAGCAATATGAAAGAATCTCTTTCCCAAAGCCTGATTTTTGAGATGACGAGTTACAAAGATAAAAAAGCTGCATTGTTTCCAATGCAGCTTTCCTTATGAAAAGGGGATAATTAAATTTTATTTTTTTACCCTGATATCCAATGCCTAATACCCAGATCCTATTTATTAATAATGATCTTCTTCAGGATATTTTCATCGCTGCTTTTCAGGATGAGTGTGTAAATGCCATTCGGGGCGGAACGAAGGTCGATCTCTTTCCGCACGTTGCCTTTCACCTTCAGTCCGTCAAGCTCAAAGATCTTCACACCCAGGTTGTTCAGAATGAACATGTCGTAAGTGGTTTCCTTCACTGATGTTCCTTCGAATTTCAGGATAAACTGACCGTCACTGGGATTCGGATAAACGCTGATTGTTCCTGCGACATTTTCATTCCCTGTACCGGTGATAATGATGTTGATCACGTTTGAAAACGCAGAGGTGCAGCCATTGGATATCACTGTACAGGAATAGTTCCCGGACTGATCAGCAACATAGGTCTGACCCGTTGCTCCAATAATCATTGCTCCGTTCCAGTACCATTGGTTACCTGTGGCTGACGAGCTGGAAAGTGTATTCCCTGTTGCAGTGATCACCGGGGGTGAAGGAACCGGTTTCACGGTTACTGCGAAGTCAGGAGATACATTTCCGTTTCCACAGAAATCTGTTCCGTAAACGGTTACAGTTCCGGAAGATGAGGGTGCGGGGAAATTCACGGTTATGGAATTTGTGTTGACTCCGGCAACAATGATCGCCCCCGGAGGAAGTGTCCATACATAACCTGTGGCATCAGTGATCGGTGCAACGGTATATGCAACACCTGCATCCCCTTCGCAAACTGAACTGTTTCCCGTAATGCTGCCGGCGTTACCGGGTAATTGAACCACGATCACGGAGTAGGGCGGGGAGACGGTTCCGGACCCGCAGGAGTTGTTCCCCTGAACGGTGATATTTCCGGAAACTGCTGTTGAAGAATAACTGACAACAATCTGATTGGTCCCTGAGCCTGACGTTATGGTTGCCCCTGCCGGAAGACTCCAGACATAAGTGGTCGCATTGGCGATGACGGCACACGAATAATGGAAGCCTGAGGCCCCTGCGCAAACGCTTGGGATGCCCGTGATGGTTCCAGCCGGTCCGGGAAGCCCGTTAACCGTGATATTCTTTACCGTAGGTGCTGCTGCTGTACAACCTGCCGGAGTCACATAGTTTACGCTGACGGTCTGCGCCCCGGATGCGATCCAGGAGACGGAAATCTGGTATGTTCCTGACCCGTAGTTGATAATACCTCCTGATGAGACGGCCCAATTGTAGCCGGTCATTCCTGACTCGGTGGTATAGGTAATGTATCCTGAATTAACGCAAACGGGGGTGGCCCCTGTGATGGTAGGCACCGGGACTGCATTGACCGTAACGTAGAGGTTGGGTGAAGCGGGTCCGTTTCCGCAGACACTGGAACCAAACACCGAAACGTTCCCGGATGAAGAACCTGCCGGGAAACTCACGGTTATTGAATTGGTCGTTCCTCCGGAAGTGATGGTTGCACCGGGAGGTACTGTCCAGTTGTAGGAAGTTGCCCACGTAATTGCCGGAACTGTATAAACATATCCGGATCCCGGACGGCATACGTTGACAGGTCCGGTCACGGTTCCGGCACCTGCGGGTAACGGACAGGTCGTAGTGAAGGTCATATCGGTTCCATAGGAGGTCCCGGTCAGGCTGACACCCATGACCCTGAAGTGATAGAGCGTGTTTGTCGTCAACCCGGAGATGGCTGCAGAGACGGCGGTAACGGTATTACCGGTAACTGTTGCCGGCACACCGGGAACCACGGTCCCGTATGTTGTAGTGAGGCCGTACTCAAAATTAACAGTCGTTGCAAAATTGTTTGCTTTCACGGTTCCATTGAGGGTTGCCGTGGTGGGTCCGATTGCTGTAGCCGCAGTGGTAACCACGTTTGGCGGGATCTGGGTGCCGGTGTAGATGCCGAACGAGTTCAACCCGCTGGCGGTAAGCTGGTGCGATCCGGTATTTGCAAGGTCATAGGCAACATAAGGTGGAGGGTTGACAAGGCAGGCAACGATCTGGCTTTCCGTGCCGTTTACATCCGCGGGTACATACTGGAAAGTTGCATTGCATGTGAAGGCGGTAATACCAATCGGGACCACGTTCCAGTAGCGTTTCAGGTAACTTACAAAGTTCGGATCGGTGGGATACTTTAAATTGGTAAGGTTTACGGCGGCAAAATTACCGGCTGCAAAAGTCCCTCCTGTGAAATTCAGGGTTACCGGAGAATATTCCGGTGTTCCTGTGTTGTCTCCGACAGGATAGATAAAACTGCCGGTAAAGCCGGCAGGATAGCTTTTCTGAACTTGTCCTGTTGTGGTGGCAACAATCATGGCTGTTGCTGAAGGTGTTCCTGTAAAGGTAGCAGTTGTCCCCATGTACAGGTTGTTCGTGCCGATTGTCAGCAAGCCGCTGGTAAGTTTTAGCTGTCCGTTTATCGTAAGCAGGATATTTTGACTGACCCCGTTGCTGTTTGCAATTTCGAAAATGGAATTCGCACCGGTGGTGATGGGTCCCGGTCCTGAAATCGTCTGAAGGGCTGTACCATTGAGGGTGACAGTCCCTGACGATGCGGGTGCGAAATTCAGCACTCCTCCGGTTGCAACCTGGATGTTCCCTTTAATGGAGTGACCGGATGCAGTGGTCATATTGAAATTAAAGGTTCCATTGGTAATGGTGAGGTTATCAACAGACACTGCAGCTCCACCGGTAACCGTCACGGTCTGACCGGTTGCATCCATTTCGAAATTAGCATAGGTTTTGCCTGAAAAGGAGGGAGTAGAGTTACTGATAAGTTTATAAAGACTTCCTGTCTGGAAGACCACGATACTGGTCGGCGGATTATTTACGAATGGATTGCTGCCGGCCTGGTGAATATAGGTCGAACCGGTTGCGAAAACAACTGAGTTTGCCGTGCCTGTGCCGAATGCGTTGCCGGAGAAGAAAGCCCCGGCTGTAAAAACAGAACCGCTGTTGAAGGTGATCCCGGAAGCATCTGCTGCGGTAAGACGGTGTCCGGTGTTTGCTGTTGAAGAAAAGGTCATATTCCCACTGATGCTTCCTGTTGCAGCGGTTGCTACTGCAAGGGTTATGGCATTCAAGGCATTCATATTCAGCGCGCAACCTGCCGGGATCACCAGGTCGGTACCGGTTAATCCGTTGATGGTAAGGGTAACGGCCGCTGCACTTTGCAGATTAATGGTGGTATTGTTGGCCATGACCAGCTGTCCGATGGTTTCAGTCGGCACTGCAGTTATGGTTTTTGTTGTGCCATCATTAAACTGAAGGATGTCGGTGGATGCGATAACGAAACGGGTTGGGTTCCAGTTGGTGTTTGTAGTCCACAATCCGTTATTGGCTCCTGTCCAGGTATAGGTGGATGGCCCTGATCCGGTAGTGGTTGCGCTTGCACTTGGAATGGTAGGTGCAGTATAATAGTTATAGGTTGCATTATTCACTCCATCCCATGCAAAGGGAATGATGGTAAAGGAATACTGAGTAGCCGGTGATAATCCTGTGATGGATTTTGCAAGTGTGGAGGCTGGTGTGACTAATGCTGCAACGGTACCATCTCCAAGGACGGCACCAACAATATAACCGGTTGCGTCAGCGGGTATCCCTGTAGGTGCTACTGCGCCGGTTTTCTGAAGGATGATATAGCCGTCAGCCCCGGTTGCAGCAGCAGTCCAGGTTAAATTGATACTGGTGGTTCCTCCGGGAACCGCTGTAAAACCTGTTACATGCGTTGTGGGTTCATTTGCCAGCGTGTAAAAAGAGGCTTCGGTTGTAAGGCTTGTTCCGATGGAGTTGCTGGCATAGGCTTTAAAATAGATCTGTGTTTTTGCGGGCAAACCTGTACGGGTGTGCGAGAATGTGGCAACAGAAGTGCCTCCCTCGGCGAGCTTGTTATCCGCAATCGTAACCGGGCTGGAGGTTTTCCATACTGTTCCCCGTTCCGTTATAGGTGAACCGCCGTCGGCAGTGATGGTACCGCCCAGAACGGCTGTGGTATTTGTAATGGTTGCCGATGTCGGTAACGAAATTGACGGGGCAACAGCGGCCGAAGCCGTAATCTGGCTGTTGGGGTTCAGTGTGGCCGGAGTGGTGAGATATTTTGTTGTTGCTGCTGCACCGTTATACTCATATACTCTGAACCAATAGGTCGTGCTGGGGAGCAAACCAGTAACAGCGACCGAGTTCCCACTGTTGTTGTAGACCACCTGTTGCCCGGATCCGCCATAAACTGTGTTTGCAGAAGGATCGGTTCCATCAACAGGGTTGGTGAAGGTATTGGAGGTGTTCATGATCACGATGCGCTTGGCACCGTTACCAATCGTCCAGGTGGCAGTCATTCCGCTGGTTGTGATCCCGCTGAAGGTGATGTTCGAGGCCTGGATCGTGGGAGCTGTCGTCCCTGCACCGGCGTTAAGATCTGTCCATGCAAGTGCACTTGTTGCTCCGTAACCCACTCTTACAGCATCAAAAGAACCTACCGGGTTTAAGGCTCCCCTGTTATGCCAGAGGAAGTTCCCAACGGTTGCCGGGGTAGCATCGGTTCCGGTTGAAATAGTAGCTTCAGCCGAAGCTGTGGAAGGCTCAGAGGTTGTTGCCGGATTGACCCAGACATAAACAGCGTCATTGGTTCCTCCGGTAATGAAATCATACCTGACCACGACCAGATAGGTTTGATTTAAATTAAATACCGTTGTACCGTAGGTTGCAGTATTTGATAGTTTCGATATCCCGATATTAAATCCGGCCCCGCTTGTCTGTGCAAACAACCTGGCAAAATACGTGGTGCCGGCTAACGGGTCACCAAGGGTAATAAAATAATTACCTGAAGCTGCACTTGTTGCTGACAGGTTGATCAGCAGTGAATAAAAAAACGTATTTGTTCCAGGTGCAGGAGTGGATCCTAATGCTTTATACACTTTACTCGATGTTCCGGAGGGTGCTGGCATTACAACATATTCGGCGCCACCACCATTATATCCTGCATAAGTCAGAGGTGTTGTATTTGCGATTGTAGGATCAGGGCCTGTTCCGCCTTTTGTCCACCCGGATTGCCCGGCTAAATTACCAGCGGTAAGTCCTGTGAAATCATCATAAAGCATCTGCCCCTTCCCCAAATAGGTCATTCCGAAAGCAAGGATGAAAAGTAAAAATATTTTTTTCATAGTATCTATTTTTATTATGGATTATCGATGTTGCTAAAAATTGAGATTGTGTCAATCTCGTAAATTATCTCCTATGGTTCAGAAACTCATCCAACATGTTTTTACAACATGTTCATGGATCTTTCAAAGATCTTATCCGGAAGGATAATTCTAATTTAACAAATGTAAAAATATTTTGGAACACTGCGGGCATTTTATGTTTAAGAAAATATTAACAAAAAAAGCCCCGCCGTTTCGGGCGAGGCTTTATTAGTGAGAAGTGAGAGGTGAAGAGTGAGAAGTGATTTTTCAATCACTTCATCACTTGATCACGTTTTACTATTTGTTAATCACGATCTTTCCGATGACCAGGTTCTGGCCATTTTCGAAGATCACGGTGTAGACTCCGTTAGGAGCAGGCCGAAGATCGATGAGCTTCTGGAGCTTTCCGTTGACCTCGACCTTGTCCTCCTGGTAGATCTTCACCCCGAGGTTGTTGTAAACCGAGATGGAGAAGGATTCCGTGGAGGGGGTTACGATGGAAGCTGTAAAGCGACCGTCGTTGGGAACGGGGTAGAGGTTAATGGAAGCCGAAGCATGCTTGTCGATACCGGTAGTTAAGATATGGACGCGGTTCGACTCATCGGAAGAACATCCGTTGAGCGTAACCACCGACCAGTACCAGCCGTCCTGGGTAGCCACATAGGTCTGGGCGGTAGCTCCTGCGATGGGAGCGCCGGTACCGGCCTGAGTAACTGAGAAGTACCACTGGTTGCCTGTGGGAGCACTACTGATGAGGGTAGTGCCGGTATTGGTTACCACAGGAGCATCGGGGATCACGTTGACGGTGAGGTTAAAGTCGGGCGAAAGAGGCCCGTTACCGCAAGTGTTGGTCCCGTTGACGGTGATGACCCCGGAGGCAGCGCCCATGGCGAAGCTCACGGTGATGGAGCTGGTGTTGGCTCCAGCTGTGATGGTAGCTCCGGCGGGCAGCGTCCAGTTGTACCCGGTCGCATTGGCGATCGTTGGTACGGAGTAGACTACCCCGGTTTCACCTTCGCAGACCTGTGCAGGTCCTGTGATGGCAGCAGGAGTATCGGGCAGGGGGTTGATGGTGACAGCAAAGGCAGGCGAGGTACCCCCGTTACCGCAGATGTTGTTACCATAGACGGTGATGTTACCCGAAGCGGCATTGGCACCAAAGTCCACCGTGATGGAGTTTGTTCCTGCCCCGGAAGCGATGGTAGCCCCGGTAGGCAGTGTCCAGATGTAGGTAGTGGTGCTTGGTATTGGCGCCACCGAGTAAGCGACCCCGTTCTGTCCTGCACAAACGGTGGCGGTACCGGTAATGGCACCAGCCTGGTCAGGCAGGGGGTTCACGGTGACGTTGAGCACGGTAGGCTGAGCAGCGGAGCATCCCACGCCATTGCTGTAGGTGACGCTGACAGTCTGGGCACCACCGGCGATCCATGATACCTGGATCTGGTATGTACCGGAACCGTAGTTTATGATTCCTCCCGAAGAGACCGTCCAGAGATAACCTGTCATACCGGTCTCGGTGGTGTAGTTATAGTAGCCGGAGTTTACGCACATGTTAGTCTGTCCAGAGATGGTAGGCACAGGCACGGCGTTCACGGTGACGTTATAGACCGTTGGAGCGGCAGCGGCACAACCGTTGGCGTTGGTATAGGTAACGCTGACGGTCTGAGCCCCGGCGGTGAGCCATGTGACGGTGATGGCGCTGGTTCCTGATCCGGAAGTGATGGACCCCCCTGCAGAGACGCTCCAGAGGTATCCGCTCATGCCGGTCTGTGTGGAGTATACATTACCGGTGGTACCCACGCAGATGGGGGTAGGTCCGGCAATGGTAGGCACAGGCAGCGGGTTGACGGTTACGTTGAAGACGGTAGGAGCAAGAGCAGGGCAACCGAATCCGTTGGTGTAGTTGACACTGACGGTCTTAGCCCCGGCGGTGAGCCAGGTCACGGTGACGGTGTTATTGGCAGGTCCGCCACCGGCGGTGATGGAACCACCTGCAGAGACGACCCATGTGTATGCAGACATACCGGCTTCGGTGGTATAGACATTACCGGCGGCATTGACGCAGACAGGGGTAGGTCCTGAGAGGGTTGGTCCCGGCCTTGGGTTGGTGGTAGCGAGGTGGAAAGCGGTGGAAGGCCCGTTGCAACCGGTAGCGGTGGCAGTGATCATCGACACGCCGACCCATCCTGCGGTATATGTAACAGCCCCGGTAGCTCCGTTGATGGTGATGCCGGCAGCAAGGCTGGCAGCATCAAGGATATAGGTGATACCGGTGTTGTTGGTAGCGGTAGCGGTGTAAGTCACGGTTCCGGCACCCTGGCAACGGGTAGAGGTAGCCCCCAGGGTGAAGACGGGTACTCCGACTGTCGGGGTGACCACCACGGTGCGGATGACCATAGCCGAAGGACCGTTGCAACCGTTTGCAGTGACCTGGATGTTGACCGAACCGGCGAATCCGTTGGCCCAGGTCATAATACCTGTTGTGGCCCCGATAACCCCTGCAGCGCCGTTGCTTAAGGACCAGTTAAACCCGGTGCTGTTGGTAGCGGTGGTTGCATAGGTAGTGGTAGTGGTTCCGTTGGTAAGCTGGCAGGTGGGTTCCACGCCGCCGGCTACGGTGATGGGCGTAGGTGTTCCCACTGTCGGAGTCACGGTGACGTTGAAGACGGTGGGAGCGGCAGCGGTACATCCGGCGGGGTTGGTATAGTTAACCGAGACGGTCTGAGCGCCTGCAATGTTCCATGTCACGGTGATGGCACTGGTACCGGCACCTGCGGTGATTGTCCCCCCGGTCACATTCCAGAGGTAACCGCTGTTACCGGCCTGTGTTGTATAGATGTTGCCGGTAGAGAGCACGCACACGGGTGTAGGCCCGGCGATGGTTGGTACGGGCAGGGCGTTGACGGTGACGTTATAGACGGTGGGCGCGACAGCGGTACAACCGTTGGCGTTGGTATAGTTGACACTGACGGTCTGGGCACCCACGGTGTTCCAGGTGACGGTGACGGTATTATTGCCAGTTCCCCCGCCAGCAGTGATGGAACCACCTGCGGATACATTCCAGAGGTAGTTTGTCATACCGGCTTCGGTGGTATAGACATTACCGGTAGAGGTAACGCAAACGGAAGCCGGGCCTGTGATAGTGGGTACGGGCAGGGCATTGACAGTGACGTTGTAGACAGTGGGCGTCAAAGCGGTACAACCGGCAGCGTTGGTGTAGTTGACACTGACGGTGCGAGCCCCGGCGGTGTTCCATGTTACGGTGACGGTATTATTGCCAGTTCCCCCGCCAGCGGTGATGGAGCCGCCTGCAGAAACTACCCAGAGATAGTTTGTCTGGCCGCCCTGGGTGGTATAGACGTTACCGGTTGAACCTGCGCAAACCGAAGCGGGACCTGTGATGGTAGGCACGGGCAGTGCGTTGACGGTAACGTTATAGACGGTAGGAGCGGCAGCGGTACAACCGTTGGCGTTGGTATAGTTGACGCTGACGGTTTGTGCACCGGCGGTGTTCCATGTGATGGTAACGGTGTTATTGCCGGTTCCTCCGCCTGCGGTGATGGATCCGCCGGCAGATACTGACCAGAGGTAGTTCGTCATACCGGCCTGGGTGGTGTATACGTTACCGGTTGAAGCAGCACAGACGGGTGTCGGACCGGCGATGGTCGGAACCGGGAGTGCGTTGACGGTAACGTTCTTCACAGTAGGAGCAAGTGCAGTACAACCGGCAGCATTGGTATAGTTGACACTGACGGTCTGGGCACCTGCGGTATTCCAGGTGACGGTGATGGCATTGGTACCGGAGCCGGCAGTGATGGAACCCCCGGCAGAGACAGCCCAGAGGTAACCACTCATACCGGCCTCGGTGGTGTAGACATTACCTGTGGAGGTAGCGCATACGGGCGAGGGGCCGGTGATTGTGGGCACGGGCAGTGCATTGACGGTGACGTTAAAGACGGTGGGAGCGGCAGCGGTGCAGCCGTTGGCGTTGGTATAGTTCACGCTTACGGTCTGGGCACCAGCAGTGTTCCATGTCACGGTGATGGCACTGGTACCGGATCCGGCAGTGATGGAACCGCCGGCAGATACTGACCAGAGATATCCCGACATACCGGCCTGTGTGGTATAGACATTACCGGTAGAAGCGGCACAGACAGGTGTGGGACCAGTGATGGTAGGCACAGGCAGTGCATTGACGGTAACCGGGTATACGGTCGGAGTGACGGTGGTACAACCAAAGGCGTTGGTGTAGCTGACCGTAACGCTCTGTGCGCCGATGGTGTTCCAGGTTATGGTGACGGTGTTATTGGCAGCGCCACCACCAGCGGTGATGGAACCCCCGGCAGAGACTACCCAAATATAGTTGGTGTTACCGCCACCGGTGGTATAGACATTACCGGTGGAGTTGATGCAGACCGAGGCGGGACCGGTGATGACGGGTACGGGCCTTGGGTTGACGGTAACATTAAACACGGTTGGAGCAGTAGCGGTACAACCGAAGATGTCGGTATAGGTGACAGTGACGGTCTGAGCGCCGGCGGTGTTCCAGGTGACGGTGATGGCATTGGTGCCGTTCCCGGCAGTGATGGAACCACCTGCAGAGACGGTCCAAATGTAAGAGCTGTTACCGGCTTCAGTGGTATAGACGTTACCGGTAGATCCTGCGCAGATGCTGACGGGCCCGGAGATTGTCGGTGTAGGCAGTGTAAGAACAATGACGCTCTTCGACCCGGGAGTAGTTGCAGTACAACCATTTCCATCGGTATAAATTACGGATACGGTTTGTATACCGGGTGTATTCCATGTAACAGTTATTGCACTGGTACCAGCACCGGCAGTGATGGTGCCTCCGGTTACTGTCCATGTATATCCGGTCATGCCGGCTTGTGTTGTGTAAACATTCCCTGTGGATGCGTTGCATGCCGGGGAAGGCCCGCTCACGGTCGGAACAGGTGAAGGATTCACGGTATAGGTAAATGAGACAGGTGTGCCTGTGCAACTTGCTCCTGCAGAGTATGTTATTTTTACAAGGCCATTCCCGGTCTGGATGCCGGTGGACAATGCTCCGCCGGAAACTCCGCCAAGATAGGAAGTTCCTCCGGCTCCGCCTCCTCCGCCACCTTTGTCATTACCACCGCAACCCACTGTGCCGGCTGATCCGCCTCCGCCTCCGCCTCCGCCAAAATAGCCGCCTCCGCCGCCTCCGCCGCCGGGAACACTGGGGCAGCAGCAGCTTTGTCCTGCACCACCTGCGCCACCAACATTGAGAATGGCATTAAATCCATTGTTACCCGAGAAGCCGGCACATCCTATTCCTTTTAATCCGCCGGTTTGACCGACTCCGCCAAATCCGCCGCCACCGTTAGGTGAATCTGTGCCTTTAACACCGTTGACATCCCCGTCGCCACCGGCTCCGCCGGATACGTAAGCGGGGTTACAACCGGCTCTTCCGCCGCCTCCGCCGCCTCCGGCAACAAGGATACGGTCGGCTGCAGTGACACCGGGATAACGGATGTCGCTTGCACCACCGCCGCCACCGGAATTATCTGAACCACCGGCAGCACCACCATTGTACCCGGCTGTGGGAGTAGCTCCCGCACCTCCGACAAATAGATTCAGCACCTGACCCGGGGTCACACTGAGCGTCCCTGAGGCTTTGGATCCTTTACCTCCAACACCGCCGCTGGATGAATTTACCCCGGTAGCCCCGGTACCTCCTTCGGCACCATAAGCCTCGATGGTTATGGAAGTGACTCCAGCGGGTACGGTCCAGGTTTGCATACTACCTGTATAAGTGAAACTTTGGGTAACGGTATCCGGCGCGGTGGGGGTAACAGTGATGGTCGCAGCTACAGGTAGCGTTCCTGGATTGGTTGCGTTAAAAGACGGCAGGTTTCCAGTACCGCTGGCAGCCAGGCCGATGGCAGTGTTGTTGTTCGTCCAGTCAAAGACAGTCCCCGGAATTGATGCGGTGAATGTTACGGGAGCAGTAGTTGCTCCATTGCATGCAAACTGGTTGGGAACAGGGTCTTCTATTGGAGTGGGAAGTACAGTTACTGCATACGGCGGTGAAACTGTGCCATCACCGCCACCGTTGGTCCCGTAAACTGTTATATCACCGGACACAGCAGTCGGAGAGAAATCAACCGTGATGGAATTCGTATTGCCTCCGGCAGCGATCGTAGCTCCTGAAGGAAGTGACCATACATATCCTGTTGCCCCAACAATGGGAGCCACCAAATAGGCAACACCGCTCTGTCCCTGGCAGACCGGAGTTACTCCGGTAATCGGCCCGGCAGGTCCTGGAAGCCCGGAAACATTTACGTTGAGAACAGTCGGAGAAGCAGGAGAACAGGAATTGCCATCAATGTAACTAACACTTACAGTTTGTGGTCCGGCATAATTCCATGTTACAGTTACAGTATTGCTTACTGAACCTCCTCCGGCAGTGATAGTACCTCCCGCAGAAACAATCCACGAATAAAAGAACATACCGGATTCCGTAGTATAGACATTGCCCGTTGAACCGTTGGGTGGACTCAAAGGACCGGTCAAAGTTGGCACAGGTAGTGGATTGACCGTGATCGTTCGCAATACGGGTGTTACTGTACAACCTGCAGCAGATGTATAGGAGACCTGGATACTTCCCGAACCGGCTGTCGTCCAATGAACATTTACAAAGCTATCACCGGTCCCGCCGCCTGAAGTCACGGTTCCGCTGATCACTGTCCAGGAATAATTTGAGTTCCCGGCATCTGTAGTATAGGCGTTGTCAGAATTGACACATACCGATGTGGATCCTGTCAGGGTTGGCACGGAAGGAGAAACGGTGACATTTTTAATGGTCTGCTGGGTGCATGTACCAGCATATGCTACCCCGATTTGCTGATTTCCGCTTAAAAGGAACATAACGGTAATGAAATTATCGGCGATGGTTCCTCCGCTCATGAGGATTGAACCGGGATGTGTCCATGTATAAGGTGCATGCCCCACCTCCGTAGTGTATGATTTAATATCGTTTTCACAGGCAATAGCCGATCCGGTCAGTGTCGGACCAAGTATTGTAAAATTTGAAACCGTTGGCGTAACGGGTGAACATCCGTTTCCGTCCGTGTAGGTCACACTTACCCACTGGGCCCCGGCATCGTTCCATGTCACAGTAATTGCACCGGTCCCGTCGCCGGCCGTGATCGTTCCCCCGGAGGAAATATTCCAGGTATAACCCGTCATTCCACCTTCTGTGGAGTATATATTTCCTGAAGATGCATTACACGGAGTAATTGCCGGAACTGTGATAGTTGGTACCGGCAGGGGATAAACATTAACGGTCTTACTGCTCGGAACTGCAGGAATGCATCCGTTGCCATCCGTATAAGTAACGGTAATGGTTTTTGCACCTGTCGTTGCCCAGGTAACCGTAATATCATTTGTTGCAGACCCGTCGGTAATCGTGCCACCGGCAGAGACTGTCCATGCATAATTTGACATGCCGGCTTCAGTGATATAATGGTTTCCAGGAGATGGGCCCCCGCATATCGTGGCTGATCCTTCGATAGTTGGTGCCGGAAGGTCAAATACATCTACAGGATAACTTGCTGGAGAAGCAGCAGTACATCCGTCAGCATTGGTGTAGCTAACGGTAACGGTTTTTGCTCCTGCAGTTGCCCATGTAACTGTTATATCTTGTGTTCCTGATCCGGAAGTAATGGAACCACCAGCCGATACACTCCAGGTATATCCATTCTGCTCCCATTCAGTGGAATAAACATTCCCCGTTGAAGGGACCCCGCAAAGAGATGCTGGCCCGGTGATTGTCGGTATCGGCAGAGGGATGACGGTTACCGGCTCACTTGTCGGGGTTGAAGCCCAGCACCCGGAACCGTTCTGGTAATTTACTTCTACCGTCTGATTTCCGGAACTGTTCCAGGTTATGGTGACACTGTTGTCACCGGGTCCCCCTCCGGCTGTTATGGCACCCCCTCCGGAAACAGACCATGTGTAATTTGACATTCCTGCATCGGTAGAATAAACAACTCCGGTGGATCCGATACAAGGGAAGCCGTTCCCGCTGAGGGATGGAACCGGTAAATCATTCACGGTGACCGGCAAGTTTGTCGGAGTAAAGGCCCAGCAACCGTAACTGTTTTGATAAGTAACGCCAACAGAGTTGCTACCGGAACTGGTCCAGTTTATGGTTACAGTATTGTCGCCCAGTCCCCCTCCGGCAGTGATGGTCCCACCTCCGGAAATAAACCAGATATAATTTGGCATTCCTGCATCGGTGGTATAGACTTCACCAGGTCCATTAACACAAGGGTTGCCATTCCCCGTAAGCGATGGCACCGGCCTCGCGTGGACCGTTACGTTATAGACCGTTGGCGAAGAGGCAGTACAATTGCCGGCATTGGTATAGTTTACGCTGACGGTCTGGGCACCTGGCGTCCACCAGTCAAGGGTAACTGTATTATCACCTGTCCCACCCCCTGAAGTAACAGATCCGCCTGCGGAAACGCTCCAGAGATAATTTGTCATGCCGGGCTCAGTGGTATAGGTATACCCGAAGGATGAATCACAATCTGCAGTGTGGCCGCCTAATTCCACTATGGTTGGTACAGGTAATGAATTGACCGTAACGTTATAAACTGTTGGCGAAGGAGCAGATTGTCCTCCTGCATTCTGGTAGTTTACGCTGACCGTTTGAGGTGTTGCTGTGTTCCAGGTAACCGTGACGGTATTATCGGATGTTCCGCCGCCGGAGGTGATCGATCCCCCTGCAGAAATAATCCAGGCATAATTCGACATGCTTGCCTCTGTGGTGTAAACATTTCCCGTTGAACCTGCACAGGCAGT
This sequence comes from Bacteroidota bacterium, assembly GCA_026391795.1. Classification (GTDB taxonomy): domain Bacteria; phylum Bacteroidota; class Bacteroidia; order Bacteroidales; family FEN-979; genus FEN-979. Next base: position 4,595 of record JAPLDI010000027.1, on the reverse strand, counting down.
TGCCGGGCCTGAGATGATGGGTGAAGGCAAGGTGTAGAAGGTCATATCGACACCTGTTTTCGTTTCCGCCGAAGTGGCAGAAATCCCTTTGATCCGGTAATGATAGAGGGAATTGGGTGCCAGTCCGGTTAATCCTGAACTTACCGCGGTAGAGATCAGAGACCGCACAGGAGAAGGTGTCCCGGCATTGTTGCTGCCGTAAGAGAGATCCAGGCCATATTCAAATGACATTGCAACAGATTCATTGGCAGTGTTGATATTCCCGTTGACGGTTGCAGTGGTCTGCCCGAGGGAGGTTGCGGCAAGCGTGTTGATGGAAGTAATGGGTAAGGTGAATTCATAGGCGCCGATATCGGGAGGATTGCTCCGGGTAACTGCTGCATAATCTGTAGTTATTCCGCCAATTGCGGATCCGGCATTGTTAAGTTCCGGCTTTACCGTATGCAGGTTTGTGCTGCCTGTAAATTGAGGATCAATATTCAGGGAAAGTGCATCTTTTCCGGTAGCAGTCTGCCATGCTGCAATCGTCGCTCTAGCGCTGCCGAGGTATCCCAGCGTTCCGACGGAAGAATAGTCGTTGTTATTTATATCACTAAAAACGGTATTGGCAGCCCCTGAGTAAATAGCGTACCGGGTTCCCACCGTATTAGTGGACGGAATGTTAAAAATATTATTTTTAATTGTCAGGGAATTTGCGGTCACAATGGAGGAGGAAATGTTGATTGCGGCAACGATGGAACCGGCAGCCGTTTCAGAGGTGTACATATTGACAGAATTGTAAAAGAGATTGTACCCTCCCCCGGCATCAATCATGATCCCGTAGCCATTGTCGGTGGAAGTTACACCGCTGTATCCATAACCCGTTACATCATAGATTAAATTATTGAAGATGTTCAGGTTCGATGCAGTGGAAGAGGCTCCTAAATAGATCCCTGCTGCACCCCAGCCTGTCGTGTTTATCTGGCTGATGTTGCCAATAACATTGCCTGATATTGTTCCACCGCTGATGGTTCCACCAACCTGGATCCCGCATGTTGTTGAGGAAGAAGAAGCCGATGACTGAACACCGACAATACTGTTGTTGGAGATCTGAAAGTTAGAGGCGTTTCCAATAAATATACCCCTGAATCCATGTTTCTCAGCAGCAACGGTTGACCCAAAAGTGTTGTTACTGATGTTCCAGTTCTGATCATTGCTTGCACATCCGGAGATAAAAGCTCCGTTTTGTGTTGATTTGCAAATGTTTAGTTGAATTGCATTGTTTGAATTCGCCACCTCTGCCGGGTTGCCATACACAGTGCCGCTTCCTGCCAGTATTCCGGAAACCGTGGTTGAACCCGAATTTCCCGTTAGCGTGCAGTTCTTCACGGTGTTGAATGTTGCACCATCGGTAGGAGTGGAGCTGATCCAGATGTCGACTCCGGCAGCGTTGCTGTTGTTAAATGTTAAAGAGCTGCCACCGGTGTTCAGTCCGTCAATGATAACATAATCTGCCCCATAGGTTTTAACCAGCCCGGTTGCAGAAGAACCGCTGATGGTTACACTGACACCCGGATTTGGCTGGATGGTGATGGTGTTGACGGCGCTGGATCCCGGGTTGGCATTCAGGATGATCGGAAAGGTCTCGGATGGATAGGTGGCATCATCGAGGTAGAGTTTCAGCGCGCAGGAAAGTTCGCTGATGTTTATGGCGTTAATGGCATCGGTAAGCGTTGTATAATCTTTTCCCACACCTACATGTTTATTTCCGCAAATCATGCCAAGAATCGTATATTGACTCGGACTTGGCGGACCAGCAAATGCCAGCGGGGGATTGTACGTACAGGTTGCTCCTGATGGAAATGACGTCACATTTGGTGTTGATGCATTATCCTGGGCAACAATGAAGTATGAAATTACATTCCCCGCTACAACACCAGCTCCGAATGTATAGGTATATTGGCTTCCAATGATGGAGGTGGGTGCAAGCGGACTTGAATAAGCCCCCGCATCTATTTTCCAGTACAAAACAGGCTGGTTCACGCCGCTGCCAACCCCACTTGCATCCGTGATGGTGGCAACAAGAGTCCTGCTTGTGGTTGAGGAAGTGTTGGTAAGGGGTGTATAATTGATTGTTGGCGGGGTGAGATCGACGGGTATACCATCGAATTCATCAGCACCTAAATCCGGAGCTGTGGCTCCTCCATTTACCGAGCCAGCTGGTCCGGGACGAACATCCCCGTCGATATCGGAAAGTAACCCGACCGTTGCCCCGGCGGATTCGAGTTGTGTGGAGGTGGCGGATGGAATGTGAAGGTTCGTCGCTGTTGCGAAGGGGGCCGCTGAAACAGAGGCCATAGAAGCATTGTCATTCGTTCCGGCCGCACTTAACGTTGATGTGTAGAAACGTGAATTCGTGGCTGGGGTTGTGAGCGAAGCGTTGAAATTGGCTGCCGTATAACTGGCAAAAGTCGAGGATGTTATCAGGATATAATTGTAAGTGCCTGAAGTGGAAAAATAGGCATTGTTGTTGAGCGTAAGGTTCATTGCACTGGTACCCCCCGTAGGAAGCTGCAGGCAGCTGTTAGCGGAATTGCTACCCCCGGTCATCGTGTTTGAGAACAGGTTGTTCCTGACATCGATCCCGGTCAATGATGTGGTATTGATACCCAGACAGGCTGTTGGGTCCGGTGAAGATCCGCCCGCCAGAATTGCTCCGGATAAGGAAACGGAGTTATGATAGATTTTATGACCTGTACCGGAGGCAACCTGGATACCCCAAACTCCGAAAGTCGTTGAAGTATTGGAGTTGTTGGCAACAACATTTAAATCCCATATCATGTTGTTCTGGACGGTAAGATTACTTCCGCCGTTAAGATAGATGCCTCGTGCAGTGTATCCGCTTGTACTCCTTGCATAAACTGTCGATATTTTGTTTTTTTCAATGGTGCCCGAAGCGGCCGATGTGCCTACATTTATTCCTGCAGCACTGGATGTACTGGTTGTTTGTATGTCTGTTATTAAATTGCTGGCAAGGCTATAGGGTATTGCGGCAGAAGAAAAAATAATTGCGTTTGCAGCGGAACCGGCATAATTCTGCACACCGGTGATTGTATTGTTTGAGACGTTGATGCTGCCTCCGGCTGCTCCAATTGCCGAAGTAAGCTCAATTCCATTGGTGGCGGTTCCAACGTTAGTCAGGATATACTGGACCGTGTTTCCGGTGATGGTAAGGGATTTTGTCCCTTGTATGATAATCCCTTTTGTGTATACCGTCGTCGAAGGAGATGTATAAGGGGGGGTAGTGGGTGAAGGTGGCCCGGCTGCCCCGATGGTATTGTTCTGAAAGGTGACCCCTATCGAACTGTTCGCATCAAAACCCAGGAAAGCAATTCCCCGGGCACAGGAATTTACCCAGCAATTATTTACAAGGAATGTATTCACAGTGGTCCCGGTGGCCATGGCATTTGCGGCATTTGATACAGATGTAATGGCCGTCGGAGCTCCTGTGGCGGTTGCTCCCCCTTTACCTGCAACCAGAACTCCGAATGTGGTGTTTTCTGATCCGGTGGTTGAAGTACTTGAAAGTCTGCCTGACGCGTTACCTGTAATTAAACAGTTCATTATTGTTACATTATCACAATTCGTGACCACTGCTGAGGATGTTGTTGCGAGCCTGATGACGGAATTGTAGGCGACCGTATTTGCAGCTGTATTGGCAATGGTCAGATTTCGATTGATCCCGGAAGTGTTTGGATTATCACCGTCAATGGTGACATTGTCTGCTCCATTCAGCTGAATAACACCGAATCCCGTTACCGGGTTTCCTGAAATACTTACCCCGTCGTTCGTTGGCCTGATCAGCACAGATGTATAGGAAGCAGATCCCGCGCCACTGCTGTTGAGGTTGGCTGGGGTTGTGCCTTCTGTTGTGCTTGCTGAAATTGACACGGTGATGACCCCCTGGTGTGTACCCGCATTGATCGCATCGAACGCAAGTTTTAAAGTTGTATAGGCCGTTGGCCCCAGCGTGCCTGCCGTGGCTGTCACACTAACTTGCGCATTACTGATTATTGTTATGATGCATAACAACGTAGTCAACGATAGTAGGAATAACTTTTTCATAGGATTGTTTTTAGGATATAGGAAGATGTGGCTGTCTTTTTTTTTCTTGTGAAGTAAATACCGGAAGAGATTACTGTACTCTCCTCTTGAGCGTAACTTTCGGTATCGCCAAATACTAAAGGTTAGCCTGGTAGGACTTTCAATAATCAAATATATAAAATATATTGTGATTACAAAATCTTTGTCAATAAGTATGGAAAAAAAAGCCGTCCCGAATCCTCGGGACGGCTTTTTTTGGTGAAAGGTGAAAAGTGAGAAGTGATTATTCGTCACTCCATCACCTCATCACTATTTGTTAACGACAATCTTCTTAACAACCTGGTTGAGGCCGTTTTCAAAGATCACTGTGTAAACGCCGTTCGAAACGGGTCTGAGGTCGATCACCTTCTGCAGCGAACCGTTCACCTCCACCCTGGTCTCTTCGTAGATCTTCACACCAAGGTTGTTGTATACCATGATGGAGAAAGATTCGGTTGAAGCCGTAGTGATGG
>JAPLDI010000034.1 GCA_026391795.1 Bacteroidota bacterium | reverse complement strand
TCGATGGTTTTCGTAAGGTTATATGAGAACCAGGATGTCGTAAGGATCGATTCTCATTTCAGTACTGAATCAATTGTAAATTTTCTTATTGAGTCGAGAAGTTCAGTCAATGAAAGAGGATTTTCATTGACTGATCGCCAGATTGAGGCAACTTATGCTGGAACTGAAACGACGGTTTTTGCAAACACAACTCTGCCCAAAGACAACTGGCTTTATCTCGATATTATTCAGAAAGACGGAGGAGAAATTGTACCTAAAGAAGGTGATCCGATAGTTACTCCTCGTGAAGGTGATCCTGCAACGACACCTGTAGATGGTGAAATACTTGGCCTGTTGACGATAACGATCACCTGCGTTACCAGGTGATCGTTATTTATAGTGCATCAAAAATTTCTAGTCTTTCAGGCTACGTTTATACAAGGTTTCCTGCAAAACTTTTAACTGTTCCCTTTCTTTGAGCTTTTGATAGCGTTCACAACGCACAATCTCACCACCATTTGGTACAGGATTCCATCCGAGACCATCGATCGTCTCAAAACAAGTGTTGATTCGAGAGACAATAAGTTCCAAACTTCGAACTTCTGCATATGATTCCCGGTGTCTTTGAAGGGATTGAAGTGATTTAGCAATGATCCTTAGGTATTCGGTAATACTACCAATATTTGAAAGGATCCTGTACTGTTCATATTCAATCACTACTTTCCCCATCAACCTTTCAACTTCAGAAAACCCCTGGCGAATTTTATTTTCATTACCGGCTTGGTCTTGATTAATATTGAAATAAAACCAGTTGGTTTTATAATGCCGGTAGAGTTCAATAGAAATGTCGTTATAAATAACGAGCGCATCATTTAGTTCTTCATTGATCCTGGTCTGAAAAGCGATAGCATGTTTTTGATTTTTAAAAGAGATTTCCGTTTTACTGCCAAGCGAAACACGCCAGCGATTCTCATCAATTTTCAGACTCCGGCCATCAGGAGCGATAATATTTTTGAATTCAATTCTTTTCATTGTAAAAAGATGTTTAGTAAGTAGTTTGTTTTAGTACATTGAATATCAATTTAGTAAATACATTTAAGGAGGTTAACCGGAGGTTATTCTCCCGTTATTCTTAGTTGATTCTCAATGTTATAAAGGAATATTAGCGCAAATATAAGGAAATAAACCGGAGTATTTACGCTTTTGAAAAATTTAACTATCTGATAATCAGTATAAGAAAAATACTAATTTGTCCTATAATTAATATTATGTTAAATAGTAAATAATTACTGTTAAAACAATTAGAGGATATTGTAGCTCTATTCTCTTGGATCCAGGGCTCTCTCCTGCCCTAAATTCAAGGAAGTAAATGATTCGATCCACTATTCTTCTCCAGTTTCTGCTGAAAAACAATTATAAGTAGTTATAACGATATTTTCCCGGAAATCAAGTCAACAGGTTTCCCGCTCTCCTCCTGCAATCTTTTCGGCAAAAAAAAACTGCTCCGGGATTCTGGAACAGTTTTTCATTAGGCTTGAGATACGATTATTTCTTTCTGAGCTCCAAAATTTTACTCTGAACAATCTTAAGATTATCTTTATCACCGAGGCTGGAATAGATCTGGCGCAGCGAATTCAGTGTGTTCATGTCATTCGGCTGCAGTTTGTCAGCTTCCACAAGATGCGGCAAGGCAAGCTTGTAATATTTATTCGCTTCTTCCACGTACCTGTCGTAAGCCTCCTTCTGATCAAGGGGAAGCGCATTGGCCTTCAGAGCAATAGGAACTGCTGAATTAAAGTACAGGGAGGCTATGTTAAGCTGTACATCATAAAAATCAGGTTTCAGCCTGATCGCCTTGAGATAGGCAGCTTCCGATTTCGTATAGGCAGTGTTCCTCATATCCTTAGCTTTAAGCGTATCTTCGTAGATCTTCTGATAATTGATCCCGATCGCATTAAATACAAGGTAGTTTGTGCTGTCCTTACTGGCTGCAATATTCAGTGTTGACAATGCTTTCGGAACATCATTGAAATAAATGTAGACATTCGATTCGGTCAGGGTCATCTGAAGGTTGTTCGGATAGACCTTTTGTCCGGCCCTTATTACTTTTAATGCATTCGATGAATCCTTTTCGAGCCGATATATATCTGCCAGCGATGCATAGATAACGATTGATTTTGCGCCGCCCTTCAACAGGTCAATATAATATTGTTTCTGTTTACCTTTCTCAGAGGCAAGATTTGCACAGGCAGCTGCATAGAATAAAGAAACAGTATCTGCCACATTGGCAAGGGATAATGCACTTGCTGCATTCTCAAAGCCTAACATGGCATCTTTATAGGACTTTTTGTTATAACTATCAACAGCTGCATTGAAGTAGTTGTTCCGCTGCCAGTTCAGTTTGGCAAAGATATCTTCGTAATAATCTTTCTTAGGATCATACTCAATGGCTTTCTTATAGGCATCCAGGGCTTTCTGCAAGGGTTCCGGGTCAAGGCTTTTGAATTTTTCATCTTTTGTATTTGCAATTTCGAGGTAGATATTTCCCTTGATAAACCATGCTTTTGGATCCTGTGCGGTACTCGGATCATTGAGACATTGGTTGATTGTTTCCAGGGCCTTATCCAATTTCCCATCTTTCAGGAGGTTTGAAGCAGTTTGCCGGACATTTTTCTGGGCAAAAGTCACGGTAATGGAAAGCACCAGAACCAGGACAAAAAGAATTTTTTTCATTTGGCAGTTATTTGAGAATAAGTGTTGATAGATTGAATTCTGTAAGCAAAAATAGATAATTTCTTATTTCAAAAATTATCCGTACTAATTAATTTTCAGTTTCCTGAGCGGGGGCATCCATGACCGGGTTTTCTCCGTTCTCTTCCTCCGGTGATTCTCCGTTGACCTCCACAAGTTCATTCCCCTCTTCCTCAACGTCCACTTTCGTTACGGCAGCGATTGAATCACCTTCCTTGATCTTGATCAGCCGGACGCCTTGTGTGGCACGGCCCATCACACGCAGATCACTGACGGCCATGCGGATGATGATTCCTGAGCGGTTGATGATCATCAGGTCGTCGCTGTCGGTCACCTCTTTGATGGCAATCAGTTGTCCTGTTTTTTCTGTAATATTCAGTGTCTTAACACCTTTACCGCCACGGTTGGTCACACGGTAATCATCGATATCGGATCTTTTCCCGTATCCGTTCTCAGAGACAACCAGGATCTCCATTTTCTGTTCTTTGGGAATACAGATCATTCCAACCACCTCATCGTCGGTCACTGAAAGCCTGATTCCCCTTACTCCTGCAGCATTCCTCCCCATCGGACGGACCGTCTTTTCATTGAAGCGGATGGCCCTGCCTGATCTGAGCGCCATTACGACTTCATCTTCTCCGTTTGTGAGTTTTGCTTCCAGAAGCTGGTCTCCTTCATGAATAGTGATGGCATTGATCCCGTTCATCCTGGGTCTTGCATAGGCTGCCAGCGTTGTTTTTTTAATGGTTCCCTTTTGGGTGGCAAGGATGATGAAATTGTTGGCAGTATATTCTTCATCCTTCAGGTTTTTCACATTGATGTATGCCCTAACCTTGTCTTCAGGTTCGATGCTGATGAGGTTCTGAATGGCCCGTCCTTTGGAGGCTTTTGTTCCTTCCGGCACTTCAAATGCGCGCATCCAGAAACATTTTCCCTTTTCAGTAAAGAGGAGCAGGTAGTTATGGTTTGTCGCCACAAACAGATGTTCCAGGAAATCCTCATCCCTGACTTCGCTTCCCTTCATTCCTTTTCCACCCCGGTTCTGCACGCGGTATTCGCTGAGCGCTGTTCGTTTGATATACCCCAGGTGTGAAATCGTAATTACAACGCTTTCATCGGCGATGGTATCTTCAATTCTGAAATCGCTGGCATTATAGATGATCCTGGATCTGCGTTCATCGCCATATTTCTCTTTTATTTCAAGCAATTCATCTTTGATGATCTGCATCCGAAGCGACTCATTTTCCAGGATATTCTTAAGGAATGCGATGAGTTTGAGAAGTTCTTCATATTCGCCCTTGATCTTATCACGTTCAAGGCCGGTAAGCCGCTGAAGGCGAAGGTCGAGAATGGCTTTTGCCTGGATCTCGCTGAGCGAAAAGGTTTCCATAAGGCCGGTCCTGGCTTCATCCGGGGTTTTTGAGGATCGGATCAGGTTGATGACTGCATCCAGGTTATCAAGAGCGATCAATAGTCCTTCCAGTACATGTGCTTTTTTCTCGGCTTCAGCCAGCTCAAATTTTGTGCGGCGCATGACAACAACATGCCGGTGTTCGACAAAATGGCGGATGAGATCTTTCAGGTTCAGGGTCTGCGGGCGTCCTTTAATGAGTGCAATGTTATTCACGTTGAACGCGCTCTGCAGCGCCGTATACTGATAAAGCTTGTTGAGAACTACATTTGTGATTGCATCCTTTCTTACCTCGTAAACGATGCGCACCCCTTGCCTGTCGGATTCATCGCGGATCTCTGTGATCCCTTCGATCTTTTTATCATTTACCAGTTCGGTGGTCTTCTTGATCATTTCCGATTTGTTGACCTGGTAAGGAACAGAGGATACGATGATGGCCTCCCTTCCATGTTCGTCGGTCTCGATGGTGGCTTCTCCCCTGATGACGATCCTTCCCCTGCCGGTCTCAAAAGCATCCTTTGCGCCATCAACACCATAGATCACACCACCGGTAGGAAAATCAGGAGCCGGGATGAATTGCATCAGTTCAGGAATCGTAATATCGTGGTTGTCGATATAAGCAATAATCCCGTCCACAACTTCCTTAAGATTATGCGGGGCCATGTTGGTGGCCATCCCGACAGCTATCCCAGATGCACCGTTGAGGAGCAGGTTAGGGATTTTTGCAGGCATAACGGTCGGCTCTTCAAGCGTATCATCAAAGTTCAGCTGAAAATCGACCGTATCCTTTTCAAGGTCGGCCACCATTTCTTCGGTGATTTTCTGCATACGTGCTTCCGTATACCGCATGGCTGCCGGATTATCACCATCCATCGAACCAAAGTTACCCTGACCATCCACCAGCGGGTAGCGCAGAGACCATTCCTGGGCCATCCTGACCATGGCATCATAAACGGAGGTATCTCCATGGGGATGATATTTACCCAAAACCTCTCCGACAATCCTTGCAGATTTCTTATACGTACGGTTTGCTGCCAGTCCCAGTTCATGCATTCCAAACAAAACCCTCCTGTGAACGGGTTTCAGCCCGTCACGCACATCCGGAAGCGCCCTTGCAACGATTACTGACATGGAATAATCGATATAGGCAGACTTCATCTGGTTCTCGATGTTTACCGGTACTATTCTTTCGCCTTCAGCCATTGTATTATCCTTCGTTAATCACCTAGTTATCAAATAAATAAAAAAAATCTTTTGTTGGTACGAAAGTAGGAAAAATTCCGGTAATAACCTATCCTTTTTCAGTGATATTTTTCGGGTGTTACGAACACGGAAGTGTTAATAAATATTGATCTTTCATCCTTATTGTCATGGTTTCAATCGTACTTTTGGATTTTACCGGTTTCTTTCCAGCCGAAATCTGTGGCATTGTTTTTGACAAGAAAGCAACTAATTCCAAAAGATGGAATCTTTTAAATAAAAGGAAAGCTAATTCGTTATATTCAATAGACTGTAAAATAAAATGGAAGCAAAATTTTCTCAAAGGGTCAAAGATGTCCTGATCTTCAGCAGGGAGGAAGCCGTAAGGCTTGGGAACGATTACATCGGGCTTGAGCATTTGCTGTTGATGAGGTCCGCCGTAAAATCGAATCTGCCGTTGCAAGCAACAAGGAGAAACCGGTAAACCCGGACAACCTGCCTCTGATCAAGCAATCTGAGCGTGCTCTTAAGATCACCTACCTGGAAGCCAAATGGTTCAACAGTGAACTGATTGGCACTGAACATCTTCTTCTTGCCATTCTGAAAGATGAAAACAACCTGGTAACAAAGTTACTGGCGGGAAAGAATGTAACCTATGAAATCGTGAAGGACGAGATCCGCTCGATTATTTCCAATAATACTGAAGATCTTCCTGCACAGCCCATGGATATATTGCCAAAGGATGACGATGATGAAGATCCTGAGGAAGGTGGAAAAAGTTTTGGTTCTTCTGCCAAGAAAGGCTCAGATTCAAAGTCAAAGACTCCGGTACTGGACAACTTCGGGCGTGATATCACCAAAGCTGCTGAAGAAGGCAGATTGGATCCCATCGTCGGCCGTCAGAAGGAGCTTGAGCGGATTGCCCAGATCCTCAGCCGTCGGAAAAAGAACAACCCGATCCTTATTGGTGAACCGGGTGTGGGAAAATCTGCAATTGCCGAAGGACTTGCCCTTCGCATAACGCAACGGAAGGTTTCGCGCGCATTGTTCAACAAAAGGATTGTTTCACTTGATCTTGCCTCCCTGGTTGCAGGAACCAAGTACCGGGGGCAGTTTGAGGAACGTATGAAAGCCGTCCTTAATGAACTCGAAAAGAACCCGAACATCATTCTTTTCATCGATGAAGTTCACACCATTGTCGGGGCGGGAAATGCTTCCGGATCGCTGGATGCATCCAATATGTTCAAACCTGCCCTTGCCAGGGGAGAGATCCAGTGCATCGGCGCCACAACGCTCGATGAATACCGGCAGTACATTGAAAAAGATGGTGCACTTGAACGGCGCTTTCAGAAAGTGCTCGTTGATCCTACCACTGCCGAAGAAACAGTCGAGATTCTGAATAATATTAAGGAAAAATACGAAGACCATCATTTGGTTAGATACACCGATGATGCCATAAAGGCATGTGTAAGTCTGACCAACCGTTACATTTCCGACCGTTACCTTCCGGATAAAGCGATCGATGCACTCGATGAATCGGGTGCCCGCGTGCACATTTCCAACATTCATGTCCCGGCCGAGATCATCAGCATTGAGAACCAGATTGAGGAGACCCGGAAGAAAAAGATGCAGGCGATTACCAGTCAGAAATTTGAAGAAGCTGCCGACCATCGTGATATGGAAAGGAAGCTGCAGGATACGCTGGATAAGGAAAAGCGTAAATGGGAAGAACAGGCCCAGATCAACCGGGAAATGGTAAGTGAGGAAAATGTGGCAGAGGTAGTTGCCATGATGACAGGTATCCCCGTTCAGCGGATCGCAAAAAATGAAAGCGACCGTTTATTGAACATGGAAGCAGAGCTTGCAAACTCAGTGATCGGCCAGGAAGAAGCAATAAAAAAGGTTGTGCGCTCGATCAGGAGAAACCGTGCAGGGCTCAAGGATCCAAACAAACCTATTGGTTCTTTCATTTTCCTTGGTCCTACAGGTGTCGGGAAAACTCACCTTGCAAAGGTCCTGGCAAAATATCTGTTCGATACGGAAGATGCCCTGGTCAGGATCGATATGAGCGAGTATATGGAAAAGTTTGCCGTTTCAAGGTTGATCGGCGCCCCCCCTGGATATGTGGGATATGAGGAAGGTGGACAGCTGACGGAGAAAATCCGCCGCCGCCCCTACTCCATCGTCCTCCTGGATGAGATCGAAAAAGCCCATCCCGATGTATTCCACCTTTTGCTCCAGGTTCTGGATGACGGATTGCTGACAGACAGTTTCGGTCGCAGGGTCGACTTTAAGAATGCGATTGTGATCATGACCTCCAATATCGGCTCCCGCCAGCTGAAGGATTTCGGGCAGGGTGTCGGGTTTGCAACTGCAGCCAAACAGGCTGCAAGTTCCGACCACGCAAAAAGTGTGATCGAAAACGCTTTGAAGAAATCGTTTGCACCTGAATTCCTTAACAGGATTGACGATGTTGTGATTTTTGATTCTCTGGAAAGGGAAGATATCCACAAAATCATTGACATTGAACTTTCGCACCTCTACGACAGGATCAAGGGTATGGGATACCAGATTGTTGTTACAGAAAAGGCAAAAGATTTCATTTGTGAGAAAGGTTGGGATGCCCAGTTCGGCGCAAGACCGTTGAAACGTGCCATTCAGAAATACATTGAAGATGCACTCGCAGAAGAAATCATCAAAACAAAACTGGTTCCCGATGACATAATCAATATTGATTTTGATGAAGAATCGACATCGATAAAGATCTCTGTCACAAAACCGGAGGTTAAACCAAAAGAGATGGCGAAATCCAAATAACGCTGAAACCTATATAAAACGGCTGAAATTTATGCTCATAAAAAAAGAGGCTATCCGGTTGGGTAGCCTCTTTCTGTTTCCCAGAAAGGCGGATTAGAACTTGTAGCTATTATCTGCAATCAGCTTATCTGCGATTTTCCTCCTTGCGTCCTTGATATTCACGCATTCGGTTGCTGTGAGAATATCCAACACTTTCGTAATCTTGCAGGCCAGATCCTTCCCTGCGAAAGAATGCACTGCATCGAATGATGCTTTCCTGATCTTATGACCGGCATCATAAATGTTAACATCGAGGATCGATTTGAACACATCAGTATCCCTGTTCATGCTTTCCAGCTTCTGGACCCGAAGCAAAACGGATTCAGACACATAGGTCTCCATGATCATGTCGGATATGTTGTTCATGACTTCCTGTTCCTGGATCAGGTTCTTTTCAAAATGGGTTGATGCACCATGGATTGCAATCAAAATTGCTTTCTTGAAGTTTCGGATGATGCGTAATTTTTCCTCAAAATAGGATTCAGCCTGGATTTTGCCATCCGTTATGGAATCCATCGTATCATAGAGGTCCTTTGCCCTGCCGAAGATTTCAAAATCGCCTTTCATGGCTCTTTTCATTGCAGTATCCAGTACAAGGAGGCGGTTGATCTCGTTGGTTCCCTCAAAGATCCTGTTTATTCTGGAATCGCGGTACCCTCTTTCCACTGCCATCTCGGCTGAATACCCCATTCCCCCGTGAATCTGGACAGCTTCATCCACAACATAATCCAGAGCTTCCGAACCATAAACCTTAAGAATGGCAGCTTCCACAGCATAATGACTGATTGCATCCATTGTAGCCCTTCCCTTATCCTGGCACTCCACTTTATTTTTAGTGATGAGAGCATCGATATCTTTGCTCACCCTGTATGTTGCCGATTCTGCAGCAAAGGTGCGGATCACCTGTTCGGCAAGCTTGTGTTTGATGGAACCAAATGCGGAAATCAGGGAACCAAATTGTTTTCGCTCATTGGCATATTTCACCGAATCGTTGATCGTCTTTTTAGCAGCACCGATCACATTCGCACCCAATTTCAGTCGTCCCATATGAAGGATGCTGAGTGCAATCCGGAATCCTTCTCCCCTCGCCCCCACAAGGTTTTCGACCGGAATCTTCACATCGTTGTAGAAAATCTGTGCTGTGGATGACCCTTTAATTCCCATCTTATGTTCATCAGGATTCACAACGACACCCGGCAGGTTCCTTTCCACGATGAAAGCGCTTAATACCCTGTCCTTGTCTATTTTGGCAAAAACTGTCTGGATATCAGCGAACCCGGCATTAGTGATCCACATTTTCTGGCCGTTTAAAATATAATGTTTCCCGTCTTCAGTGAGGCGTGCATTCGTCTTTCCTGCATTTGCATCACTTCCGGCACCCGGTTCAGTCAGGCAATATGCGCCAAGCAACTCGCCAGTTGCAAGCCGGGTAACATATTTCTGACGTTGTTCTTCATTCCCGTAATACATGATCGGCAAGGTACCGATACCGGTATGGGCCATGAATGCGACCGAAAACGAATACCCGGCACCTATTGTTTCTGCTGCCAGCATCTGGGTAACAAATGACTGTCCGAACCCGCCATATTCTTCCGGCAGGGCGATTCCCATCAGGCCCAGTTCCCCGGCTTTTTTCAAAATGCTTTTCATCAGGCTTATATCCCCCGCATCCGTCTTGTCTATATTCGGATAGACCTCGGTTTCAAGAAAATCCCTGCAGGTCTGGGCAATCATCAACTGCTCTTCGTTGAACTCTTCGGGGATAAATATATCCTGATAACTGATCTCATCAACGAGGAATTCCCCGCTCTTTAAAATTTTACCGTTTTCCATCATTAATTTAATTTGTTTAGGGTTCGGGAATGAAGATTGATATTTATCTATAGAAACAAATTTGAAGTTAAAGGTTTAGCGATTCTGCAACCATCTCTGCAATATCGAGATTTTTCACATTCTCGGTCTTGTTTTTGTATTTTATACCGTCGGTCAGCATGGTCATGCAGAAAGGACAGGCGGTTGCGATCACATCCGCACCTGTTCCCAACGCCTCTTCGGTTCTTTCCATGTAAACTTCCTTCGAGCCTTTTTCTGCCTCCTTGAACATCTGTCCTCCCCCGGCACCGCAGCAAAGTGCAAAACTTTTATTTCTTTGCATTTCGAAGATATGCGGAGTCATTTGTTTCAGCACCGATCTCGGCTTCTCATAAATCCCATTGATCCTTCCGAGGTAACAGGGATCGTGATAGGTTACTTTTGCATCCTCAAATACTGCCGGATCTACTTTCAGTTTTCCCTGATGGATTGCACTGTCGATAAAGTCGATGTAATTTATCACTTCATACTTCCCCCCGAGATCAGGATATTCGTTTTTCAGGATATTATAGCAATGCGGGCAGATGGTTATAATCTTTTTTATCTCATAGGTTTTAAACAGCTCAATGTTCCGCATCGCCTGCATCAGGTAGAGCATTTCATTTCCCGCCCTGCGCGCAGGGTCGCCGGTACAGGATTCCTCTTTTCCCAGCACGGCATAGTCAGTTCCAAGGTAGGCCAGGATCTTCGCAAATGCCCTGACCACTTTTTTATACCTGTCGTCATAGGCACCGGCACAACCTACCCAGAAAAGGTATTCAGGTTTTTTACCACGGGCATATACTTCAGCCATTACAGGTATTTCGAGTTTCCTTATCTCCATTCGTCTTGCAGTAAATGTAGTTAGTTCATTCTGATCTCCAGGTCTTTCGCCCACAGAAGTCGGTCTTCAGGGGAATAGGCCCAGGGAGCACCATTGTTTTCGATATTATTAAAGGTTACTTTCAGCAACCCGGGAACGGCACCTTCTTCCATCACGAGGTAACGCCGCATATCTACAATCAATTCCGGCTGGTTGATGCAGATCGGGCATTCCCTTGCACAGGCATTACAGGTAGTGCATGCCCAAAGTTCTTCTTCGGTGATATAATCACGGATGAGGGATCGATGGTCATCAAACGACTTGCCGTTCTTAACCAGTCCAGGTCCTTTCTCTTTCATCCTGGCTCTCGTATCCATCATGATCTTCCGGGGGGATAAGCGCTTCCCGGTAATGTTTGCCGGGCATACCGCAGTGCAGCGCCCGCATTCGGTACAGGCAAGGGAGTCAAGGTAATTCTTCCATGAAATATCTTCGGCATCTTTAATACCGAACCGTTCAGCCGGAATGTCAGAAGCTGGCATACCGAAATCAAAGTTTGGATCCATCATGAGTCTGACCTCACGGGTGACGTGTTCCATGTTGGTGAGTTTGCCTGGCTGATAAAGCCTTGAGAGGAAAACATTCGGAACCGACATAAATACATGGAAATGCTTGGAATAAGGCAGGTATCCTGCGAAGATGAAGATTGTCAGGATATGTGACCACCAGAAGATTTCGTACCAAACCTTTAATACAGATTCAGGTACTGATGAGAACAGCCCCATAAAGAGCCGGCTGACCGGGTAAAAACCCACAATCGCCTCCTGGTTCAATACCTTGATTTCACAATAAGTGATGTTCAATCCCTGCAAGGTTAGCATCAGGAAAAGGATCATGAGCAGTGCTATGTTTGCATCGATATGCGAGATGGCTTTCATCTCGATGCCTTCAAACCGTTTAACATGCAGCAAAATGCGGCGTCCGAGAAAAAGGATGATGGCAACGCCGATGATGAGCGCTGAGATATCTCCTGACGCAATCATAAAATCATAGAACCCACCCAGAAAATGGAGGCTGCGCTCCGTTCCGAAAAGTCCATCGATAATCATTTCAGCCGACCCCATAAGGATGACGCAGAATCCCCAAAAAACCAGGGCATGCATGAGACCGGTAAAGGGTTTTCGAAGAATCCGGGTCTGGCCGAACGCAATCGTGAGCATCACGATGAATCGTTTTGCCAGGTCCCTGACCGGAAATGCCGGCTTTGTCATCCTGAAAAAGCGGATGATGCGAACTGCTGTAAGAGTAAAAAAAACCAGTGTGGCAAGGATTGCGACTGCAAAAAAGTACTGTTTGACCATATAAGATGGGCTTGATCAGAAAAATGCATGAAAATAAAACCTGTAATTCCTTTGATCCTGTTATTTGCCCTTAATCTCCTTGACTGCTTCTACCAGTTGCGGAAGAATTTTCGCAGCATCTCCAACGATTCCGTACCGAGCTGCTTCAAAAACAGGGGCATCTTTATCAGAATTGATGGCGACAATGCATTTTGAAGAGCTGACACCCGCCAGGTGCTGCGTTGCACCCGAAATACCAATGGCAATGTAGAGGTTCGGTGCAATGATCTTTCCTGTCTGCCCTGTATGTTCTTCATGCGGCCTCCAGCCTTCATCGGATACAGGTCTTGAACATGCAGTTGCTGCACCCAGCAAATCTGCAAGTTCGATGAGCGGTCCCCAGTTATCCGGGGATTTCATTCCACGTCCTCCTGAAACAACGATTTCAGCATCGGTCAGAAGAATTTTCCCGGTTTGTTTATGGACTTCTTTTACCCGGGTCTTCAATGTACCCGGATCCAGTGATACCGGATAGTTCTCAATTTCCGGAGTTCCCGGTTTCTCCACCAGCTCAAATGAGTTCTGGGAAAGGGTGAGGATCTTCTTTTCCGAACGAATGAGGAGGTCGGCAAAAGCATTTCCGGAATATACTTTTTTGGAGACCACGAAGGGTACTGTACTTTTCGGAAGACCGTTTACTCCGGCGCCTATTCCTGCTTTCATCCGCACGGACAGACGGGGTGCGAGCGCTTTTCCTGTATTGTTATTGGAAAGTACCAGAACGGTTGCATCCACTTTCTCAGCTACCTGGAAAATGATGTTCACCCAGGACTGGTTATCGAGGGAATTCAATCCATCGCCCGTTGCATTCAGGATCTTGGCTGCTCCATAATTTCCAAGTTTCCGCAATTCTTCATCCGCAACTGGGCCGATCGACAAGACAACCGCGGAGGTGTTAAGCATTTCTGCCAGCTTCGTTGCATAGGAAACCAGTTCAAACGAGAGCTTCTTAAACTTCCCGTCCCAATTTTCGGTAAAAACTAAAACAGACATGTTGTGGTTGTATTTTGTTGATAAGAGATCAGATGACTTTGGCTTCGTTGTGAAGGAGTTCCACCAGTTGTTTCGGTTGTTCTGGATCGATGAATTTACAGGCAGCATGAGGCTTCGGCATGTGGAATTCAAGTACCTCAGTCATCGGTTCTGTTGAAACAGGTTCCGTGACCTTAAGTGTTTTCGAACGTGCCATCATGATCCCCCGCATGGCAGCAATCCGGGGTTCTTTGGCAATTCCTTTCTGAACGATGGCAACAAAGGGCATGGATGCTGTAACCTTTTCTTTCCCTCCGTCGATCTCACGGTCGATCAGAACCTCGCCATTTTCAATATTCAGGGAAGATACCGCAGACACAGACGGGATATCCAGAAACTCTGCGAGCATCCCTCCTACTGTTGAGCCGTTGTAATCACTCGATTCAATTCCGCACAGGATGATGTCATAAGGATCTTCCCTGATCACGTTTGCCAGCTGGAGGGCTACAAAATATGCCTCTGTGGGATCTGCATTCACCCGCAATGCATCATCAGCTCCAATGGCTAATGCTTTCCGGATGGTCGGTTCAGCTCCTGCAAGTCCGACATGAGCAACCGTGATCTGCTGAATGTTATTGGCAGGGTCATCTTTAAGTTCAAGGGCACGGGTCAGCGACAACTCATCCCAGGGGTTGATCACCCATTGGATTCCGCCCGTATCAAGTTTTGTGGAATTTTCCACAAATTTAACCCGGGTAGTCGTATCGGGAACATTACTTATGCATACCAGAATTCTCATTGAAAAATGTGTTTGGTAACTATTGAAACAAATTCATCTTTTCAGGTGGGCAAAGATAAAAGAAAAATGGATTGCAACCCGAATTCATCACTCTTCGTCAAGGGATTTATTGTACTGGGTCATGGCCTTCAGGCTCATTGCCATGCTGGAGAACCCACCGTCGTGGTAGATATTCTGCATGGTCACTTTGCGGCTGAGATCGGAAAACAGAACAACAGAGAAATCCGCACATTCTTCTGCAGTGGCATTCCCCAGTGGTGACATCCGGTCGGTGAAGTCAACCAGCCCGTCCATTCCTTTAATTGCACTACCGGCAGTGGTTCTTGTAGGAGATTGGGAGATGGTGTTGATGCGCACATTCTTTTCCCTGCCATAAATATAGCCAAAACTCCGTGCAATGGATTCCAGCATCGACTTTGCATCCGCCATATCATTGTATCCCACAAGTGTTCGCTGAGCTGCTATGTAAGAAAGGGCAAGAACGGATCCCCAGTCGTTAATAGCATCCATTTTCTTGGCAACCTGCAGCATCTTATGAAATGAAACGGCAGATACATCGATCGTCTTCAGAAAATAGTTATAATCCAGATCATCGTATTCACGTCCTTTTCTCACATTCATTGACATGCCAATGGAATGCAGGACAAAATCGACCTTTCCACCAAAAATCTCCATGGTACGGCTGAAAACATGCTCCAGGTCACTGACACTGGTTGCGTCAGCAGGGATGATCTCCGCCTTGCATTTTTCAGCCAGCAGGTTGATCTCTCCAAAACGCATAGCCACTGAGGTATTTGACAGTGTGAACTGTGCCCCTTGCTCATACGCTCTTTCGGCTATTTTCCAGGCAATGGATTTACTGTCCAATGCCCCGAAGATGATTCCCCTTTTTCCTTGCAATAGTTGACAAGCCATAAATTTCTGAATTAATGAATGAAAACTTACTTCCCCATCAGTTCCTTTGCCGTTTTAATGGCGGAATCGGATATTTTCTCATTGCTTAGCATTTTTGCAATCTCAAGCACTCTTTCTTTCTGATCCAGTTTTTTCAGCTGTGTCCTGGCTGTGCCGTTCTCTGTAGATTTGAAAACCCAGTAGTGCAATTGCCCTTTCCCCGCAATCTGTGGTAAATGTGTAATGGCGATCACCTGCATGGATTCTCCCATCTTTTTCAGGATCTCCCCTACTTTTCCTGCGATCTCACCGGAGACGCCCATATCAATCTCATCGAAAATAATTGTGGGAAGCAGGTTCTTCTGTGAGATGAGTGATTTTATACTCAGCATCAGCCTGGATAATTCCCCACCGGATGCGATCCGTGAAATCTCGCTTAGACCGATCCCTTTGTTTGCACTGAAAAGAAATGCTACCTCATCCAATCCGTCAGGAGTCAGTTCTTCCAGACGAGAAAGTTCTATCTTAATCCTGGCATCTTCCATACCCAGCTTCACCAGTGTCTGCCGGATCTTATCTTCGAGTTCAGGAATTACCTTTCTGCGGTTCTTCGACATTTTCTCCGCATCCTTCAGAAGGGATTCATGGATCTTCCCGGTTTCCACTTTCATGGAAGCGATCCTCTCCTCCATTGATGTAGCTTCAAGCAAACGGCTGCTAAGCTCTCCCCTGAGGGCAAGCAATCCATGGATATCACGAACACCGTGTTTCTTTTCAAGATGATAAATGAGGTCTAACCGTGCAGTGAGATTCTGTATTTCAACCGGATCAAAATCAACATCCTGCTCGATCTTTTCAATTCCGGATGCGATGTCACGCAGGTCGATCTGGTTACTCCGGAGCCGTTCGCTGATCTCTCTCAGGGAATCATGGAATCGTGAAAGGCTGTTCGCCACATTTGCAATACCCGACAGCTGGTCGAGAATATTTCGTTCATCCAGTGAAAGAATCCCGAGTGAATGGACCAGCCCTGTTTTTATCTCTTCTGCATGAGAAAGGACATCGAGCCTTTTCTCGGCCGTTTCCTGTTCATCTTCCCGGAGTTTTGCCGCTTCCAGTTCATCCCAGAGAAACTGATGATAATCCTTTTCTTTATGGGCAAGGTTTTCACGTTTGACCAGGTCCTCGACTTCTTTTTTCAGTTTTACATACCTGCTGAATTCATCTCGGTAGTTTTGGATAACCTGAAGGTTATCAGAATAGTTGTCAAGGACTGCCAGCTGGAAATCAGCATCGTTGAGGGTGATGACAGAAAACTGTGAATGGATGTTCACCAGATGATCGCCAAGATCTTTCATGAATGCCAGGTTCACCGGTGTATCATTGATAAAAGCCCTTGATTTTCCATTCTGAAGGATCTCCCGCCTGAGGATGACCATATCATCATAGTCGAGTTCATGAACCCTGAAGAGTTCCTCAAGATGATAACCATGGATGGTAAAAGTTCCTTCCACAATGCATTTCCTTGAGGTATCCATTAACACGGAGGCATCCCCGCGGTTTCCGAGGATCAGGGACAAGGCACCCAGAAGGATTGATTTACCGGCTCCTGTTTCGCCTGTAATGACGGAAAAGCCCGCTGAGAAATCCATCTCAAGGTGGTCGATCAGGGCATAATTTTCGATCACAAGTTTAGAGAGCATATTCTTCCTCTTAACAGGAGTTCAGGCAAAAATAAGCTAAATGGGTCACTTTCCTGACAAAATAGTCTGATACTTTGAGCCGTTGGCAGGATCAATTTCCTTCAGTATGTTGACGACACTGGTTTTTTCCATCGGAGGCACGCGCTGGTCCGAATAGATATTTACAAATTCATCCCTTTTGGCATCAAGGATCAACTGGAGTGCAAAGAGCCCGGGTTTGTCATTGTACATTGCTTTCAAGTAGTTGAGGCTTTCCGTAACTTCGTTTCTCCCCTGGTCGACTTTTTCGTACATCTGGTCGAGGCCCAGCCTGTGAAACCGGTAATTAAAATCGCGAAGTTCGCTGTTGGCAGGGTTCAGGTAGTTTTCCACCAGCCAGTATTTGTTCTTTTGGCTTTCATATCCTTTCCAGCCGGGTTCCTGTGCATTCTGTGCAACAGAAACAATGTTGGAGGCTTTGTCCCAGAAAGGTCCACCGCCATTCGAAGAAAACGAGTCGAAAGAGAGAGCCAGGAAGACATAAGCATAATAGGCCATGGTCGAGGTAAGGTTTGAGGAATAATTCCCCTCCGCATAATCGAGCGGTTGAAATTCCACGTAACGGAATTGAAAATCCTTTTCAATCCAGTTCAACAGAATCGAATTATAGGCCGAATTATAAACAGGACGGCGTACAACCAGGTTGAGATTTCCCTTAAAGTCATCTGTCCCCATTCTGTCGGTAATGGTAAGAAGCATTGTACACTCGATCCTTTCTTCCATTTTAAAATTGTAGTTGGTCCACTTACGGCTGTTCATGAACTCATACATGGCGTTCTGCAAGGTTTCGAAGACCCTTTTATCCGTACCAGCAATCTGCTGGGAAGTAACAGAGATCTGGCAATCCAGTTCCTGGCTGAAGGAAGATACGGAAGAAAGAAAAATGGCAAGCAGGATCAGAATCTTCTTCATTTCGTTGTGAATTACGGTATCAAATTCCTTTCAGGTTAACCCTTAGTTTAAAAATGGCATCAAGGATATCTGCGGCAACGGCTTTTTTATCTTTAAGCTCACCGGTAAGAGGATCTCCCTTTTTCCCGATAATGGTTACCTTGTTGGTTGTTGCCTCAAATCCGGCTCCTTTATCTTCCAGTTTATTCAGGATGATCAGATCAAGGTTCTTCTTTTTCAGTTTTTCCCTTGCATTTTTAATCCCGTCGCCCGATTCAAGTGCAAAGCCCACAAGCAGCTGATCCTTTTTCTTCCTTTTTCCAAGTTCCTCAAGGATATCGGTTGTCTTTTTCAGTCCCAGTGAAATCGTCTTCTCCTTCTTTTTAATTTTCACAACAGAAACTGTTGAAGGAGTATAATCTGCAACTGCAGCAGCCATGATTACAATATCTGCTGAAGGAAATGAATTCGAGCAAGCCTGGTACATCTCTGCAGCTGAAACAACTTTCACAAACTGGATTCCGGGATTTCCGGGGTTCAGATGTGTAGGACCGCTGACGAGGATAACGCGTGCTCCGCGGCAAGAAGCTTCTTCAGCAAGGGAGAACCCCATCAATCCGGAGGAACGGTTACCGATATACCTCACAGGATCGATGGCTTCAAAAGTGGGGCCGGCAGTTACCAGGATTGTTTTTCCTGCAAAATCCTGTTTCTTTTCAAAATAACTTCTCAGGAGAGTAAGGATCTTTTCAGGCTCTTCCAATCGACCCGGACCGGAAAGTCCGCTGGCAAGTTCACCCACCTGAGGCTCAATGATCATATTACCAAAGGATCGTAAAACCTGAATATTTCTCTGTGTTGAGGGATGATTGTACATATCAAGATCCATTGCAGGAGCAATGAATACAGGGCATTTCGCCGACAGGTAAGCGGTGACCAGGAAATTGTCAGCAATTCCGTTCGCCATTTTCCCGATCGTATTCGCAGTTACCGGAGCAAACACCATAACATCAGCCCATGAACCCAGTTCAACATGGTTGTTCCATTCACCCGTTGATTCCTTAAACGGGTCTATGATCACATTGGCACGGGAGAGTGTGGAAAGTGTCAGCGGAGTTACAAAATCTTTTGCTGAAGGGGTCATGATCACACGAACCATTGCTTCTTCCCTGATCAGCAGACGAATCAGGAAAGGAATTTTATAGGCAGCAATGCTTCCGGTGATGCCGATAACGATTTTTTTCCCTTTTAGCATCAGGTGAGCTCTGGATTAAAAGTCGTCTTGGTGTTCTTTATGAGGATTCCTGAAAAACACTTCTCCGTTCAGGTATTCGTGAATAGCAATCAGTGTCGGTTTGGGAAGATGTTCGTAATATTTGGCAATCTCTATCTGTTCCCTGTTCTCAAAAATCTCTTCCAGGTTATCTGTAGTAGAGGTGAATTCAGAGATTTTCTGTTTCAGTTCTTCTTTCATCTCAAGGGAAATCTGGTTCGACCTCTTGGAGAGGATCGATACCGTTTCGTACATATTGTTGGTCCCTTTTGTAAAATCTTCGATGTTCCTTGTAACAGCGACCGTTTCGGTCTTTACCTTCTTATAATCCATTTTATTGTTGTTTAATAAGGTTCTTTTTGTATTTCTTTCTGTTCTTAATCCCAAAGTAATCAATTTCATCCTGGGATTTCGCTTTCAGCCATTTGGCTTCAGGCAGGAGTTTACTGGAAGGGAAAGCCGTGGCAAGATCATTGTAAGCTGCAAATGCTTTTACGATCCGCTCTTTCTTTTTGGTAATCACACTTTCCAGCGCATAGGTATTACTGGCTTTAAAAATAAGGAAAAGGAGTTCTTCTTTCTTTTGTGTTTCGGGATAGTCTTTCAGGATGTTGTTGAAAGCTGTGATAGCTGCGATGTAATCATCCATCCGGTAATACATCAACGCGATCCGGTAATCTTTTGTTTCCAGCTTTCCCCTCATTTTATCAATGAGATCATTGCATTCCGAAAGCCGCTTGCTGTCAGGATAGGTGTTGATGAAGGCCTGAAGTTCCTTAAGGGCATCCTTGGTGGTTGTCTGGTCAAGACTGTATTCCGGTGAATTCTGACAATTGCAGAAGGCACTCATGAAACTGCATTCCTCGGCTTCGCGTGTATTTGGAAAATTCGTGCTGAAACGTTTAAAATAGTACGAAGCCATCGTATAATCCTTCGAATAGTAATAACAGTAAGCCTGGTAGTAGTATATTTTCTGAGCTTTATCCGTTGCACGCATAACCCCCATCAGCTGATCGAACAACTGCAGGGCACGTGAATAATCTTTCTCATCGTAGAGTTTGAGAGCCATGGCATACTTTTTTTCCGTATCATCGCTCTTCAGCATTTTGGAAAATTTGCATGAAGTAGACAAGAAAACCAGCAGTGACAGGCAAAAGAAGAGAAAACTCTTTTTCATCGTGCAAAAGTACAATTTTTCCTTAAAAGCAACAAACTATTTATCATCATCCCATGCCAGACAAGCTTCAGGACACCTATCATGATAACCCGATTCGACAAGCATATCAGATAACGGAAATCCTGTCGAAAAAGTATTTCAGGGATAAGGTTGAGGAATCGGAAAAACATAAATTTGCGAATCCATCGTAAAGAAGTAATTTTGTTCCCTGTTTCTTCCTGGAATTTTTTCCGGCATGATGATGAAATATCCGGTATTCCCGGGAAACAGCCATTTTTTTTCATCAGCGTATTTGCAAATCATCCTATCGTTTACTAAAAAAATAAAATCAGTGGACATTTTTGAAAAAATCACATCGAACATCGGGCCTCTCGGACAGTTCGCAGATCAGGGTTACGGATATTTTTATTTCCCAAAACTTGAAGGCCAGATCTCCAATAAGATGACCTTTAAAGGAAAGGAATGCATTGTATGGAGTTTGAATAATTACCTTGGGTTAGCCAATCACCCGGCAGTAAGAGAAGCGGATACAAAGGGGGCTCAGGATTGGGGAATGGGTTACCCGATGGGTGCACGGATGATGTCGGGCCAGACAGAGTATCACCTTGAACT
Organism: Bacteroidota bacterium; assembly: GCA_026391795.1. Classification (GTDB taxonomy): domain Bacteria; phylum Bacteroidota; class Bacteroidia; order Bacteroidales; family FEN-979; genus FEN-979. Next base: position 1,610 of record JAPLDI010000034.1, on the reverse strand, counting down.
TGAACAACAACTGGCGGCATTTGAAGGGAAAGAATCTGCTTATCTCCTGAATTACGGATACATGGGAATGGTTTCCATTATTGATTCCTTGCTCGACCGTCATGATGTTGTGGTGTATGATTCGGAAGCACATGCTTGTATCCTCGACGGCTTGCGGCTGCATATGGGGAAACGTTTTGTATACCCGCATAACGATATGGTTAGTTTTGAAAAACAGATGGAAAGGGCAAAAAAACTGACCGATGAAACCGGCGGCGGGATCCTGGTAATCACTGAAGGTGTTTACGGGATGTCGGGCGACCTTGGAAATCTGAAAGGCATTCTTGCCCTGAAAGATAAATACAATTTCCGTCTTCTGATTGATGATGCGCACGGGTTCGGCACCATGGGATCCTCCGGCAAAGGTACCAGCGAACATCAGCAGGTGATGGACAAAGTCGATATCTATTTTGGGACATTCGCGAAAGCAATGGCCGGCATCGGTGCATTTGTTGCCAGTGACAGACAGATCATAAAAACGCTTGCTTTTAAAATGCGTTCACAGATTTATGCCAAATCACTTCCAATGCCAATGGTGGTGGGAGCTCTGAAAAGACTTGAGTTGATCAGGACCCAGCCGGAATTGAGAGACAAGTTGTGGACCATTGTAAAAGCACTTCAATCGGGACTGAAAGAAAACGGCTTCGACATTGGAAATACAGCTTCACCCGTAACGCCTGTATACATGAAAGGCGGAGTTGGAGAAGCAACCCAGATGCTGTATGATATGAGGGAGAACTACGGAGTATTCTGTTCAATTGTTATTTATCCTGTTGTTCCCAAAGGCGTTATCATGCTCCGCCTCATCCCGACTGCTATTCATACACTTGAAGATGTCAGGGTCACCATCGACACGTTTAAAATCATGAAACAAAAACTGTTGGCCGGTGAATATTCCATTGGCGGTGTCCCGTTTGTTGCAGACGAATTCGTATAGCCAGAAAAAGTATGCTTAAAAGGCCCGGTTCAGAAAACCCGATCAAATGGTTTTATTACAAGATCATTCGAAAGATCCGTTTTTTACGAACCCGTGGAACCCTTTTTCATAAGGCACCAAGGGAAGACCGCCTTTCAAGCAGGAGGGCATTCCACCTTAAAATTTCCAGAAGACGACGCAGAAAATTTCGTCATGTATTTCTTTATCTCCGGCCGAAGACATTGAGGCGATTCAACAGGGTCCTGAATTACGGTATCCCCCGGATAAACAATGATACGATAGAATCGAGGGGAAAACCGGGTAAAAAAATGCGTGTTGTATACCGCAGGTTACGCTATCTTTATAATACCGGCGGGCTGTTTAAATTTAATTTCCGTTCCACGCTGGTTCTTATCAACCGTAACTTTTCCTTTCTTGGAAATCGAAAATACCTTGTCATTTTACTGAATTCAACCTTTCTTTTTTTACTTGCTTATCTGTTTGTATTTCTTCTCCGGGAGCTGGCAATTGTTATTGCAGCCGGATCATTCGATATCAAGGTTGTAATGATGTATTACGATGTGGAATTCCTTATCCGCAGCAGAGATTGGACCTCGGAAGCCGTAAAGGTCGTTTTCAGCACGGGACCCATGAT
>JAPLDI010000044.1 GCA_026391795.1 Bacteroidota bacterium | reverse complement strand
GCATCCAGCATCCAGCATCCAGCATCCAGCATCCAGCATCCAGCATCCAGCATCCAGCATCCAGCATCCAGCATCCAGCATCCAGCATCCAGCAAATTCCAGGTATCAAATTTCGTAGCGCCACTATTTGGATAAGTCAGTTCTTTTTTCTAATTTTGCCGTCCGTTTAAAAAAACTTAATCATTAAAAATCAAACAGATGTTAAACCAGTACGAAACCGTTTTCATTATGACTCCCGTTTTATCTGAAGAACAGATGAAGGAAACGGTTGAAAAGTATCAGAAATTTCTGATCAGCAAAGAGGCGGAGATTGTCCACGAAGACAATTGGGGTTTGCGCAAGCTCGCCTATCCCATCCAGAAAAAATCAACCGGATTCTATCATTTGATTGAATTCAAAGCCGAACCGGAGATTATCCGAGAATGGGAGGTGACCTTTAAGAGGGATGAGCGCATCCTTCGCTTTCTGACCGTTGCCCTTGAAAAACATGCGATTGCTTACAATGAGAAGAAACGCAACAAGGCAAAAACAGAAAAACAGAAAGAAGAATAACCCGATTGTAAACCGTAAAAACGAAAAATCATGGCAACACAACAAGCCGGCGAAATAAAATACTTAACCCCGATCGCAGTTGATACCAAAAAGAAAAAATACTGCCGGTTCAAAAAGAGCGGTATCAAATACATCGATTATAAAGATGCTGATTTCCTCTTGAAATTTGTGAATGAACAAGGGAAAATCCTCCCCCGCAGAATCACCGGTACATCAACCAAGTACCAGCGGAAAGTATCACAGGCAATTAAAAGGGCAAGACATTTAGCGTTGATGCCTTATGTAGCAGATCTTTTAAAATAGGGAGGAAGATATGGAAGTCATTTTAAAACAGGATGTTCCCAATCTGGGATATACCAACGAAAAAGTAAATGTTAAACCGGGATATGCAAGAAACTTCCTGATCCCCCAGGGCATCGCGATTCTTGCTACGGAAACCAACAAAAAAATACTGGCTGAAAACCTGAAACAGAGAGCCTTCAAGGCGGATAAAATCCTCAATGAGGCAGAAGAACTTGCCAAAGGCCTGAAGGACCTTACCGTCAGGATCGGCGCAAAAGCAGCCGAATCGGGAAAGATCTTCGGAAGCGTAAATGCACTCCAGATCGCACAGGCACTGAAAGACCAGTTCAAATTCGAGATCGACCGCAAAAAAATTCATGTCGATGGAGAACACATCAAAGAACTGGGTACCTACAAAGCCAGGATCATTCTTCATAAAGAAGTTCAGCTCGACATCAACTTTGAGGTTTTTGCCGAGTAACAGGGCTGACTTACTACGATATCCGAAGAACAGAGATTCCAATCCCTGCTTCAGCTGAAAATTTCGCCTGAAGCAACCGAATCAATACACGGAGTCAACCTGAACCAAAGATTGCTTAAATTTGTCCCGGAAACATTTCGTTTCCGGGATTTTTTATGCTTTCCAGAAACCAGATAAAACACATTCAGTCCCTGAAACAGAAAAAATTCAGGGAGATTCACCGCCAGTTCCTGGCAGAAGGGGCGAAACTGGTCAGTGAGATCGTGGAAAGCGGGTACATTGTGATGGGAGTTTATTCCCTCTCAGGCTGGCTCAAGGACAACGAAAGCATCCTGGTTTCAAAAAATATCCCTTTCTTCGAAATTTCAGAAGGTGAAATGGAGAGGATCACCGCACTCTCCTCGCCGAGCCCTGTTCTTGCAATCGCCGGGATCCCATCCGATCCTGTTGTTCCATTCACAGCACCTGACGACCTCCTGCTGGCACTCGATGATATCAGGGACCCCGGAAACCTGGGCACCATCATCCGGATCGCCGACTGGTTTGGCATTCACACGGTACTCTGCTCTGACACTTCGGTCGACCTGTACAATCCAAAAGTAATTCAGGCTTCCATGGGATCGGTGACGCGTGTCAGGGTCAGGTATTGTGATCTTCCGGGATTCCTTTCATCAGTGGATCCTTCCGTGAAGATTTATGGCACATTTCCCGAAGGGGAAAACATCTACTCCATGACCCTGGATCCGAAAGGCATCGTCCTGATTGGAAGCGAATCAAACGGAATTTCACCGGAAGTCGTCTCCCTCGTTACGGATAAGATCGGTATTCCATCCTATTCCCAGGCCATCGGCAAAAACCGTGCGGAATCGCTGAATGCATCCATTGCAACCGCCATTGTATGTTCCGAGTTCAGGAGAAGAAAATGACAGATGCTGCATCTCCACCTAAATTATCCTGATGATCACATGACGAGCCTTAAGTCATTTTCCAAAACAGCCATCCTGTTCCTTTTCCTGGTCATGATAAGCGGGATGAACCCTGCTGGTGCGCAGGTCCCTGACCGACTGCCAAATGAAAACAGGGTCTACGGGAAAAAGATAAAGACTGTTCTTCTCTTCAAGGAGGGTTTTGAAATGTCGGCCCCGGTGATCAATCTCAGCGCAGGGGAGCAGCTGAAGCTTTCTTTTGACGAGCTGGATCCCGATCTGAAACACTACAGGTACACCATCCGTCATTGCGAGGCTGACTGGTCAACCTCTGCGGAGCTGATGCTGACGGATTACATCGATGGTTTCCAGGATGATGCCATCAACGATTTTGCTTATTCCTTCAATACCACGACAAATTATATTCATTATTCCCTTGTATTTCCGACGATCCACCTGAGGCCCAGGATTTCAGGCAACTACATCCTGATCGTTTACCTTGATGATCCGGCCAATGTGGTATTGACCTGGCGGTTCATGGTATTGGAAAACAGTGCACTCTCGATCGTGGGAGGGAATGCCCGCCAGGCTAACAATGTAAATGACCACTTTACCCGGCAGCAGGTCGATTTTACACTGGAGTTCGGCGGGATGACGGTTAACGATCCTGCCCGTGAAATTAAGGTGGTAATCACCCAGAATGACCGCTGGGACAATGCAATCAGGGGTATTGTTCCAAGATTTGCCAGGGGAACATCGTTCGATTATACCGATTCGCCCCAGACATTGTTCAACGGGGGAAACGAATTCCGTTCCTTCGATACGAAAAGCCTTCTTTACCAGACGGAACGGATCCGGAGAATCGAATATGGCAACAGCGGATACAATGTCTGGTTGCTGGATGACCCGAAAAGGACATTTAAAAATTATGTGACCGATAAAGAGATCAATGGCCGGAAGCTGATCAAGAATGAGGATCATGCCGAGAACAGCGACGTTGAGGCAGATTATGCATGGATCCACTTTTTTTTGCCGTTTGAGGCGCCGGTAGCCAACGGACAGATCCATATTCTCGGTGCTTTGACAGACTGGCAGCTCAATGACAGCAGCCGGATGAATTACGACTATCAGCGAAGGGGTTATGAAAAGACACTCTTCTTAAAGCAGGGGTATTATAATTATATATACGTGATTAAGGACAACCGGACCGGCCGGGCCGACGAATCCTTAATAGAAGGAAATCACTGGGAAACAGAAAATGAATATACCATCTGGGTTTATTATCATCCGACCGGGGCCCTGTTCGATCATCTGATCGCAACGCAGGACCTCAATACCTATAAATGATCAGAAGGGATAGCCAATCCCGAAGTTCCAGATGATATCTGTCAGCCTGAGTTTAGTGACATACCAGTGGTTATTTTCAAAGTAGTAGGGGACTTTGATGGGAACCGCCGGATCGAACCGCACGATAAAATAATCAAAATCAGCGCGGATGCCCACGCCAAGATCAATGGCTGTATCATCCCAGAAATATTTCAGCTCAAATTTCCCCCCGGGCAGGTCGGGGGTCTCCTTCAGAAGCCAGACATTTCCCAGGTCCATAAAAAATGCAGAACGGAAATACTTGTACACCGGGAAACGGTATTCGAGGTTGAACTGCAGCTGCATATCCCCGGTCTGGTCGTAGGTTTCAAGCGTGTCATTATGGTAATGACCCGGCCCCAATGTCCCCATTTTCCACCCCCTGATGTCATTGGATCCGCCGGCAAAGAATGCTTTTTCAAATGGAAGGGAGATGGAATTTCCATAGGGAACGCCGAAGCCTGCGTAAACCCGTGATACCAGCGAAGTGGTCTTGTTGAAAAAATGGTAAAAGCGCACGTCCATGTCGGGACGGACAAATTGCGAATAGGGAATATTGAACAGAGTATAAAAGCCGTCGGTTTTTGGCACTTTAAACATTTCATCCACGGCATAGATCAGGTTTCCTCCGGTTTCAAAGTTGGACCGGATGTAAAAGAAATCCTTGACTTTCTGAACATCCTGCCCGGTGTAGGTAAAAGTGTATTTTAACCCGGCAACCAGGTGATTGGTGTACTGGTTTTTCAACCGTTTGTCTGTAAGACTGTTAAGGTAGGCAGTAAAGGTCGAGTCGGGCCAGATTTTCACCATCGTGATTTCAACCGGATTGATCATATGCTTTATTTTTTCATTCTGGTTCCAGCTGTAGCCAAAGGAGATGTTGGAGATATGACGGTCGTAGTCAATTCTTCGCTGGAAGTTGTAACCCAGCGTGATCGTTGTGCGTGGTTTAAATTTTTTCGATACTCTTTCGGGCCGGATGGGGAACAGGAACTGGGGAAACGTTAGACTGGTAGTGATACCGAGCTCGATGGTGTTGATAAGATTCGTTGTTACATCGCCGCTACTGGCTTGCATCTGGGCTGCGCCGTTAAGGCTGATCCTGAAAAGCTGGGCACCCCTGAACAGGTTCCTGTTCATATACCCGATACTTCCCTGCAGCCCGAAGGCTCCGGCTGAGTTGGTTACATCGGTGGAGACGGAAAAAGAATGAACAGGGGCACGCGAAAGAAGGATTTTACAGTCGAGCTTGTCACGGGTATTCAGCCCGGCTCCAGCAGCTTCATGCATTTGGATATTGGTATAGTTAAAAACCTGGAGCATCGCCAGCTGTGAATAGGTCTGGCTGACATCGTTGAGGTTATAATAAGTGCCGCTCTTCAGAAAGATCATCTGTGACAAGGTCCGGGGCTTTAACTTCATTTTGTTCTTGTACAAAAAATAATAGGTGTTGCCGGTTGTATCGTGCCTTGAAGCTTTGAATGTCACAACCAGGGTATCAAAAGTAAGGGAATCTGACTGCAGCAGGCTGTAATCAGGGTTTATCATGATCCTGCCAATGGTATACCGTTCATGTTTTGACTCAATGAACGTCCCGAGATAATCAAGGGAGGGAACTACCGGGTTCCGTATTTCCTTGGTTATATCCATAACATTCCTGTTAAACGTGCTGTCGATCCGGTAATGGACATACAGATTCGAAAAATGATAGTACCCGTGATTCATCAGTGCGGTCGTGATCCTGGTTCGTTCCGCATCCAAAAGGTACATGTCGTAGTTCTGGCCTTGATGGATGAGCGTTTTGGCCGTATCGAGGCAGACAAATTTTGCTAGTGATGTATCTGCGATTGCATATTTAATGCTGCGGATGGTATAAGGAGTGTTGAGCTTCACAAGATAAACTACCGTGGCTTTTTTCCTGTGAAAGATTACAGAATCTTTCACCGTGGCATTAAAATACCCTTTGTTGGCCAGGTAGAGACTCATCTGTTTCCTGGCAATTGAATTGAGGTTTGAATCCAGCAAAACAGGGGCGGTTCCGGGTTTGGTTCTCATCCATTTCTTAAACTTTGTCTCCTTGCCTTTTGAACCTGCATTGTAGAATGCGATGTTTGTCCTGAACAGCCCGAACAGTTTGGAATTGGGTTCCTGCTGAAGATAGCCGGAGAGATCGTCAGAACTGACTTTGCCCGAAGAGACCTTGAACTTGTTCTTGATCAGAAGGTACTGCCCCGGGGGAAAGTCTTTGGTCACATTGCACCCGGCAATAAAAAGCATTGCCAGGAGCAGGAGCAAAGCACCGGATGTTTGTCTTCTTCCCAAACGATTGTAATAAAAAGTATGGAAACAAAAGTAAGGAGAAAAATTAACAGTGCGGGACGGGGATGGAAAAATGAAGAATGAAGAATGAAGAATGAAGGTTTATAATGTCCGGGAGAGCTTCAGTCTTCGAATTGTATTTGTACAGTCTTTGTACAGTCTTCCTACAGTCTTCCTTTCAGGTCAAAATGTTTTTTGCATTTTGTTTCTGAAGCGAGATTGTAGGAAGACTGTAGGAAGACTGTAGGACTGAAAAAACGCTCGGTTTGACCTGCCTTCGGCGAAATAGCGTGACCCATTCATTTGAATGATTGTTAATAGTATAGGGTCGGTCAAAACCGGCAGAAGGTGGTCAACTATTCCGTTTTGTTCAATAAAAGTATTCAACAAAATAAAAAACCACCTATGAATTAATCATAAGTGGCTGATCTTCTTGTGGGAGTTACTGGATTCGAACCAGTGACCCTCTGCTTGTAAGGCAGATGCTCTGAACCAACTGAGCTAAACTCCCGGAAGCGGGTGCAAAGGTAGAAATTATTTTCACATCACCAAAGTAAAGGTGGATCTTACGCAATTCTTCCGGTTCACTGACACGCGGTTAAATACTGGGAGGGCTTTCAGCCTCACTCCGTTTTGGGATCGGAGTCAGATTGCCTGATGCTGCAGGACGTATGGCAGGAGGCTGAAAAGCCTTTTTTTTACTCTTGCGATTTCTCCCAGGCTGGGGATTCCCCCATTTCCTGACGTTCTCAGTAAAATTTCATGACCTGATACAACTCTCCATTCAATTTTACTGGCTTGGTCAACTCTCAGACTTTTTTTTATCAGGGAAACAGGGTCAACCCCAGATACCCCCTCAAATCACTATTTTATTTCCAACCTGTAAATCAAAACTTCTTAATACGATAATACGTATCGGTAAGTACTATAACGGTCTCTCTTATTACATTTGAAAACAACCGTATCGGAAATCCTGCTTAAGTCGACGGTATAATCAAATACTGAATAGCAACCGATTATTGAATCATTTCCTGACCACCCTGTCCTGCATTTGCCGGTTACAGTGATCATGGATGAATCTGCCGGAGGGTAAAACATCAGCTTCACGAATGCCAATTCCGTTGCAAAAGGCCGGAATTGCGGCAACGCTATTTTTACACTGCTGTCACCCGGTCCCAATTTACCGGAATGATACCTCAAAATCCTGACTTCCTCTTCAGGCTTATTGCACCCGGTCATGGTTATGCATGCGACAGAGAGGATCAGGAGTGATATTTTTATTCGTAGTCTCATGATTGAAGGATGGAAAAGATGACTGTAAATGAAGGAATTCCCCCGGAGTGAGGGATCAGGGGAATTCCTCATTATCAGCAGACCGGATTAAGGATCAATTTTTATAATCATGGTCTGAACAGTTGGATATTGGGCACCCGGCGGTGTATCCGTTGGGATAAAAATAATCGTGGCCCATCCCCCCGGAGGTGGAACATAACCGACTCCATAAGTATCGCAGTCGGCTTGTATCTGGGTGGCCAGCGGGGTCAGGTCAGGCACACCACTGTGGTTCACGCCATTCCAGGGAGGATTATCATACAGCCAGATGACTTGCTGTAAATCATACCAATGATATCCCGGGTACCAGTCAAGATGGTTGAACATCCAGTTGATCTTTGCCCATTTCCCGTCTGCGGCAAACGGAGGAAGCAGTTCCGGATGCAGTGAGCTGTAAACATTCATGAAATACAGCGAACCAAGGTAAATATTTGTCTCATGGTCAGCACACCAGGAAGCATACAGCCCATTGTGAATTTCATAACCGGCAGGTATTCCGCCCAGCAAAGCATCTACATAAGCACCTAATACACCCGGAGCATATTGTGATCCTGGAATCTGGTAGGTACAGGTGGCTGGTAAGTTCATCCACGGTGGCATCACAAGGTCAGGCGGATTTGCCGGATCATAGCAGTTCCCGAGAACAAAATCGACCACGCCGTCTTGTCCTGCTTCAATGTTGCTGATATCATCAAACACCCAGGTATGCATCAGAAGATAAACGAAAGCAGGTCCCTGTTTCACAAGAATATACAACTCGAACTTGAAATGATCCACCTGCTGTTTATAATCCGCGTATGTGATACATAGCTTTTCACCCTGGTTGGAATTCTGGAAAGTTTCCTGCAGTTCGTCGTTTCTATAGACTTTAATTTTGAAAATGGCAGGGACATCGATAAACGGACCGGGGTTCCCCAACCATCCGGTTTGCTCAGCATAGGGTGATTCGTTATAATCGGCTTTGTTCTTGATGCAGAAGTCGCCAAAGAAACACTGTTCGCGGATAATAATTTCATTTACGTAGAAATAGACAAACCCGAACAAATTATAATAGGCAGGTTTGAAACAGCAGACGTCGATCTTGAATTCAAGCTTTTTATCTACAGTGATATAAATATCCTGGAGAAGAGGAGTCGTTACATATTTTGCAAATACACTTTCGACATGCGGAGTAGCTTCCAGCAGGATATCATCTGAAAAATCAGTCGGAGTGTTGTTGTCATTCATGACATAAAACTCTTCCAGGACATGCGCCCCTGCCGATAACTTGATTGCGTTTGTCCATGGAATGGACCCGATATAAAATACTGGGATCCTTTTCAGGGGCTCGCCAACAAATTTGTACATGACATAACTTGCAGGTTTTTCGGTGCAAATAATCGTGTCTGGCAAATCTTTCAGGGAACCGTGATTCTGAAAAACAGAATTGATGTTAAACTGGAGTTCCCCCTGCGTCGCAAGAGTGGGTTGTTCCTTCATCTCTTTTTTGCAATTGGTAGCTGCGAAAGCTACAAGTATGACTGCAAGCATACATAAAATTTTTCTCATGGTTTCAGGTTTTAAGTTTACTTTATTAGTTGTGAATTACCCTTGGTTTTTCCCAATTGAGTCAGAAAAACCTGTTAAATACCTTTTTTTGAGATCTTTATTTCTGCTGCGATTGACGGATGCATGAATAGTAACTACTTCCGCTCATTAATTCACTGGTTCGGGTTAATTAGGATGAATCCTGCAGCAAATTCCCTGAATTTTCATACAGGAGAATCCCGGGTTCTTCTTCTGAAATTCCTTTTAGCAAAAGATCCGTTTGCATGCGGAATTGGGAAGAAGCGTACGAAAGATGTGTGAATGTTTTCCATTTTATCCATTTTTGGCTCCGTCGAATTCAAATGATGTTTCTCAGAAATGCAGCTGCCTCTATCTTTGCAAACTTTATGCCTTTTTGGTTAAATAATTAAATATCAGATATATAAATAGTAATAAACGAGGCGGCCGTTTTGATGAATCTACCGCATTCGGGCATATTCGTCAGATTGTTTCTAAACAAATTACCGAATGGTCAGTGATTCAGTCTTTTTCTGAAAGTGTTTGAAATCGGGCGACTGTCCGGAATCGGGCAGTTCAAAGGCAAAAAAGGAATCTCAGGCAGGGATAGGGATGTTCCATTTCACTATTTTCCGGTCCAGGGCCTGGCGTGAGATGGAAAGAATTGCCGCCGCTTTTGACTTGTTGTTGTGTGTTTTTTGAAGCGCGTCCGCAATTGCATGCATTTCGACTTCAATGAGTGTCGACGATCGTTCTGAACACGGGTTAATGCCGAGGGTGGTTTTCCCTCCGTTTTCAATGCAGAAATGGTGCAGTTTTAGCTTCTGGTTTTGGGCCAGGATAACGGCTCGTTCAACCATATTCCTTAATTCTCTTACATTTCCCGGGAAGGAATAATCAGTCAATTTTTCAATTGCATAGGGGCAAACATCATTCTTCGGTTTTTTCAGCCGGGAGGAAATTTCTGAAATAAAGTGATCGATTATCACCGGGATATCTTCTTTCCTTTCCCTGAGGGGTGGAATGTGAATATGAAAGGAATTTAAACGGTGATAAAGATCTTCCCGGAAAGACTGCCTGGATAGTAAAGGGATAAAATCCACATTGGATGCTGAAATGATCCGGAGGTTCACCGAAATTTCCTGGTGAGAACCGATCCTGCTGATTTTCTTATCGTCAAGGACCCTGAGAAATTTTGATTGCATGCAGAGCGATAGATCAGTGACTTCATCAAGAAACAGGGTTCCGTTGTCTGAAGATTCAAACCAGCCGGTCGATTTCTCAGTTGCACCTGTAAAAGCACCTTTGTGGTACCCAAAGAATTCACTTTCAAAAAGGCTCTCCGGAATGGCGGAGCAGTTGACGGCATGGAACGGATGTTTGAACCGGTTTCCGGCTAAATGAATAGCACGGGCAACAAGTTCCTTTCCCGTTCCGCTTTCTCCGGTAATCAGGACGGATGTATCGTCAGACTCGGCCACCATAAGGATCAAACTCGCCAGCGTTTTTAATGCAGGACTGGCTCCGATCAATTTACATCCGCCTCTTTCCCCGATGATTTCCTTCAGTTTTCTGAAATTCTGATCAAGCTGATCAAGTTTTTTCTGAAAGTTTTGATAGGAACGTGATTGAAAAATTCTTTTTGAGAGCTCACTCCAGTTAAAAGGTTTTGAGATGTAAACGAAATTTCCCGAATCAAAGGAACTGAACAGGTGCTCTCTCTCGCCTGTTTCATCAAAAAATACGGCATCGGTTTCGGGAAAGTCTCTATTCAACCGGTGCAGAACTTCCGTATTTATATTGTAATCATTCAGGTTTACGAGTGCAAGATCAATTTGGCTCTCCTTCAGGGTCGTGATTGCTTCGCGGGCGTCAGCAACATGGTGAATGACCAGGTTTTTGTTACCAAGGAAACCATTTAATGCTTCTTCAATTTTGTACTGGCGGTCAACAATCAGTATTTTCAATCTATGCATTCTTCCGTATCTGAGTTTAGTCTGCTAAAGAATAGTCTATATTCCATGACCCTTTTATTGATGCGCATTTGCACCCAGGTCAGGATAAATAAGGGTGTTAAATAAAGAATACAGCTGGTAGAATCGCCAAAACAAAACTATTTATTCCATTTTTAAAAGACAAGAGTTTAAAGACCTGTTTTCAACAGGTAAAAAGACCTGCCTAACATATTTATAACACATCGTCGGGAAAAGTACACGTGAAGGGAAGGAGGAAAAGGAGGAAGATGATGGAAAGCATGGGTATGGAATGCAGATACCGTGCTTAGGTATTATAAAGATAATTATTTTCAACGGCGAACCGTATGAGCTGAGCAGTGTTTTTTGTACCAAACTTGAAAAGCAGGCCATTCCTGTATCCGTCAATCGTTCGTTTACTGAGATGAAGGTGCTCCCCGATTTCTTTATCGTTAAAACCCAGGCTGATCAGGTTAAGGATTTCCGTCTCCCGTTGATTGAGGGTAATGGCTTCACAACGCAAGCGTTCTTCGGATTGATTTTGGTTCAGGGTCGGATCCATGGAATTAACCGTGGAAATATAAAACTGGCCTTTTGCAACATTTTCCAGCCCGAATAAAAATTCATCCTTTTTTGCCGACAGGCTGATGATCCCTCTGATGTTTGATTCAAATAAATTCAGTGAGGAAAAATCACGGATGTCGTTACTCAGACAGATTGCATGAATGGAAGGATCATTGGCCAGAAAATCGGAAAATTCTTTCAGCCCCGGATTATTCTGGATATAAAGCAAGGTTGTTATTACGATCAGGTTAAGATCACTGAAAGCTATTTTTTTAAATGTTTCCCAGTCATCCGTACAACCGATAATCCTGTAATTTTCCTGATCACGTAACCATTCTTTAATTCCATCACACAAAAGATCCTGATCCCCAAGAATGATCAGTCGGTATTTGACCTTATCAACCATGATTTTCTCAATATCAGTGAGGTTAATGGCATCATATTACATTACATATATCAATGAAATATACCGGCCCTAAAAATGCCAATCATATACAAAGATGTTTTTAATGTAAAAAAAACATATCTTTTTTAACACAAAATATTGATAAAGAATGAATGATGTTAAGAATGCAGCACCCAAATATAATGTTGTTTTTTCTTATTGTCAAATATTTTTACAGGATTTTGATATTTGGGAATACGAGTTGCTCTTTCAGGAATCAGAATTCTGACCCGGTTCAGGATAAATTCAGGCATGAGAGCAGCCAGTTCCCTTCAAAATCCCGGATATGAATTCTCAGGGAGTGGCGGATTTTCTTTCTTCGGAAATGGACAGGTAATCGCGTATTGGTTTATTTCGGCATTCCTCCGAACAATTTTTTCAGGGTCCTGTGAAATTTGTGAAATCCCTGAACAGGCTCCGCAAACATCAGGATACACTTACCTGCTACCAGGTTCACATTGCTCGACAGGGCGAAGTTGACGGCTTCCGGTGTTTCCGACATCTGCTGAATCCAGATGTTAGGAATCCCTTTTTTCACGGCATCTTCTACAAGCTTCATGGTTTCTGATTTCGGAGTCATGATGAGCAATCCGCCGATATCGTCGGGGAGATCGGTAATGGTACGGTATGCCCGTTCCCCGTGAAGAGTTTCTGCTTCCGGGTGAATAAGGTAAAGGTCAAACCCGGTTTCTTTCAGTTTCTTCACCACGGCATAACCCAGTTTTTTCTGATCCCTTGACACACCGGCAATGGCCAGTTTCCGGGCTTCGAGAAAGGTCTTAATAGACGCTTTTGTGGTTTTCATTTTTAATATTTTAAAAATAAAACAGACAGCCGGTAAAAGAAAGAAAAACCAGGCTGATTGTGTGAAATCCTTTTATCATTTATGTTCCTGAGTGAACATTACGTTGAACCGTTCGGGATGACGGCCTTTTTTATCCTTATAATAATCCATGATGACGACCATATCCTTTTCATAATCGCCGGTAGGGTAAAAGAGCGGGCCGATGCCTCCGGTTTTTGTTCCGTAATCGATAAACCCGAGCGCAATCGGAACCCCGGCAGCCATCGCAATGTGATAAAATCCTTTCTTCCAGTGACGTACTCTCCGCCGCGTCCCCTCCGGCGTTATGACAACCACCAGGATCGGGTTTGTGTTAAAGAGTTCGGTCACCTGCTCAATCAGGTTGTTTTTTTGTCCCCGTGCAACCGGAACTCCTCCGAGCTGCCTCAGCAACAATCCCAGCGGGAAAAAGAAAGCTTCTTTTTTTATCAGGACCCGGATCCTGGCTTTCGATGACCAGAAGGTCATTTTCCCGATCACAAAATCCCAGGTACTGGTGTGGGGTGCAACGATCAGCACGGCCTTATTCACCCCCTCAGGTAATACAGCATTTGTTTTCCAGCCAAATAACCGTAAAATAAACCGCGACAGCGTTGACATCATTTTCCTAAAGAGATTACAAAATCAGGCGAAATATAATTTTCAAGACTCAAACATACGTTTTGCGAAAACCGGATTGCATTCCCGGCAATCTTTTCCCAGTCCGCTGCAGACAATGCTATCATCTCATTCCTGCCGATGCCGGAAGTGATGAATGCATGGATAAGTCCTGCATTAAAAGAATCCCCCGCACCAATCGTACTAACCGGTTTGATTCCTGGCACCGCGACCTGGAGTGTCGTCTCCCGGGTCATGATGCTTACGGGTTCGCCCGCTCGGGTATAGATCAACACCTGGTTTTCGCGTGTCCGGATCTTTGCATTGGCTTCAGAAGGTTCCCGAAGTGCAAAAATATGAAGAAAATCTTCATCCGATCCGCGTATGACATCTGCACAGGAAATATTCTCTTCGATCCTGTGAATGACCCGTGGAAGATCAGGAAGATGAGACCGGCGGAAATTGGGATCATAGAAGATCATTGCATTGTTCTGAGCGGCGCCGGAAAGAAGAAGTTTAATCCTCTCATGGATCCCGTCTGCCAGTGGAAAAAAGGAACCGAACAGAACAAGATCTTCCCTGCCGGGATTTGGCAGTGGCCCGTTTAATCTCTTTTCCGGTAAATCTGAATAAAATGAAAAAGAGGCATCGGCTTTCTCATCGAGGAAAGCCAGTGCAACTGTTGTCTTTCCCTCTGTGTAACGGTTGAGCCAGGCAGTGCCCACATGGTTTTCGTGAAGGAAACTGACGATCTGTTCCCCCGGGGGATCGGCAGCCACTTCACTGATGAATTCAACAGCTATTCCGGTCCGTCCCAGCGAAACAGCAGTATTCAGCATGGAACCGCCGGGCTTTGCAGCAACCGGTACCCCATGGTTGAAAATAATATCAAGAACCGTTTCCCCGATGCAGTATACTGTTCGGTTTGCAGGTTGACTTTTAAGGTTCGGATAAGTTTTCGTAATTCGTAATTCGTAATTCGTTATTAATCGATCTCCAGGTCGAGCTGTTCTCTCAGGTCCAGGAGTCCCGGGTTCTTCTCTGCCATCCTGCCGAATTTTTCACGGTCGGTGTAAGGCTTGATCCCGATGGGATGATCGGGAACAATGATCTGCAGATGGATTTTTGTATTTTTAAGCCTTTCAATCAGAAAATCCAGGAGTTCGTTTCTCTTCTGGTTCAGATCTTCGGCGAGGACTTTATTATCCACGCAGAACTCGATCAGGAAATCTTCTTTCAGAACAGGCCGGTGTTTTTTCAGGGTCGTCGACAAATGGGGCATCTCACTGTAGATGGAATCGCTGAAATGGTCCCATGCAGCCTCCAGCTGCTCAAACGTAAATGGGAGCCTGTCACCGACCTCTCCTGTTTTTTCCTCCGGCTGTTCAGCTTTCTTTTCTGCCTTGTTTTGATTTGAAGTCATGTCTTTGATAGACAGGGTTCCGGGGAATGCTTTGGATTCCCTGGGTCTTACCGGCTCATCATTTTTTTCAGCGACGGGAGGTACAGGATCAGGCCTTTTTTTTTCCGGAACTGCAGCCTCCTGCATGGCTGCTCTCTTTTTTGGAATCTCCCCCGATGGAGCAGCGTCGTTCCGCAGTATGACACACATCTGCATCAGGGCCAGCTCAAGGTGAAGGTGTTTGTTGTTGCTGATCTTGTAGTTGAGATCACATTTATTATTGATATCCAGAACCTTCAGCAGAAAATCAACAGGACAAAGTTCCGATTGCGTCAGGTACCTGTTCCGGATGGTCGGGGCTGTTTCCAGCAATTTGACGGTTACAGGGTCTTTGCAAACCAGCAGGTTCCGGATGTGTTCACCGAAGCCGATCAGAAAATGCTGGCCGTCGAAACCTTTATCCAGGATCTCGTTGATGGTCAGCAGGGTGGAGGAGATATCGCCATCCAGGATGTGACCGGTAATGTTGAAAAAATATTCATAATCCAGCACATTCAGGTTTTCCAGAACAGTTTCGTAGGTCAGGCTGTTTCCTGCAAAACTCACCAGCTGGTCGAAAATGGAGAGTGCGTCGCGCATGGCTCCGTCTGCTTTCTGGGCAATGATGTGAAGGGCATCTTCCTCTGCTTTGATCCCTTCCTTTGACGCCACAAAATTCAGGTGCCCTGCGATATCTTCCACGGTGATCCGTTTGAAGTCGAAGATCTGGCAGCGCGACAGGATCGTAGGGATGATCTTGTGTTTTTCGGTGGTGGCAAGTATGAATTTTGCGTAAGCCGGCGGTTCCTCCAATGTCTTCAGAAACGCATTGAATGCGGCTGGCGAAAGCATGTGAACTTCATCAATGATGTAGACCTTGTACTTCCCCATCTGGGGAGGGATCCTTACCTTGTCAACCAGGTTCCGGATCTCATCAACAGAGTTGTTGGATGCTCCGTCAAGCTCATAGATGTTGAAAGAGGCATTTTCATCAAAGGAGACGCACGACTGACATTTGTCACAAGCTTCCATGGCCGGAGAAAGGTTCTCGCAATTGATCGTTTTTGCCAGGATCCTTGCACAGGTGGTTTTTCCGACTCCCCTTGGTCCGCAAAACAGGAATGCCTGTGCCAGCTGGTTATTCCGGATGGCGTTTTTCAGGGTATTCGTAATCGATTTCTGTCCCACCACAGTGTCAAAAGTCTGTGGACGGTATTTGCGGGCAGATACAATGAAATTCTCCATAAAATACGACCGGTTTATATTTCGTCGATTCAAAGGTACAAAATATTTTCTTCTTCCATGCCGGGTGCACCCTGTCTGTTTTTTCCGTACTTTGGCTCCACGAATCGATCCATGGAGAAGCTGATGGTTTACCTGCCCCTGGTTTCAACAAGGGCTGAATACATCTTTACGCTGATGATCAGGGATCTGGCGGGAGCAGAAATGATCCTGACAGACCGCCTCGGGGAGTACCTCTCGTATTCCGGTCCCCGTCTTGAATATGCCCCTGAACCCTCAGGGGAAGGTCTCTTCATCCGGTCATGTGGCCTTCTGTCTGAGCAAAGCATAAAGGAACAATCCATCGGGTTTCTCAGCGTTAAAGGCACCCCCGCATTTTTTCCCGTAAATGATGAGCGTTCCGCCTTTCCTTTTGACCTTTTCGCTGCCGCTTTCTACCTGGTTACCCGGTATGAGGAGTATCTTCCCTTTGTCCCAGACAAATACGGAAGGTTCAGGGCTTCCGACAGCCTGGCGGCTACCGGTAATTTTCTTCAGGTTCCGATTGTGAACATCTGGTCGGAGAGCCTGAAGGATCATCTCAAGCAAATCTATCCGTCCCTCCGGTTCCGGGAAAAGAAATTCCGTTTTCTCCCGACCGTTGATATCGATCATGCATATGCTTACAGGCAGAGGAACCTGTTAAGGATCCTCGGCGGTTACGGAAGGTCCCTGCTTCATGGAAACCTGAAGAAAATCATACAGCAATCCGGAGTGCTCCTGGGTTACAGAAAGGATCCGTATGACCAGTATGATGCGATCCGTGAGATCCATGACAGGTTTGGACTCAGTCCGCTTTATTTTGTCCTGTATGCCGACTACGGCGGGGATGACAACAATGTGACGCGCTCCGGCCGGACCTTCCTGAAGCTTCTGCACAACCTTGATGATAAAGGGTTGTTGGGGATCCATCCGTCACTGGCCTCAGGAATGGATCCCGGAATTCTTCAGTCTGAGATCCGTGGGCTTTCTGAAGTCCTGGGCCATGAAATAACGAGAAGCCGGCAACACTTCCTGAAGGTCTCTTTTCCGGAAAACTTTCGCGGACTTGTAAGGCATGGCATCACCGATGATTATTCGCTCGGGTATGCTTCGTGCATCGGTTTCCGGGCAGGAATCGCCGATCCTTTTCCTTTTTTCGATCTTTTGAGCAACCGGTCAGAGCCGCTGATGCTTCATCCCGTGGCACTGATGGACGTAACGCTGAAAGATTACTGCGGGATATCGGCCGAAGAGGCAAAGGCCGTGGGCAGGTCGGTTGCAGATGCAATAAAGGCTGTAAAAGGGGAGTTTGTCACTGTATGGCATAATGAAAGTTTTGATGAGACGGGGCGCTGGAAAGGATGGGGGAGCGTCTACGAAGATCTTCTTATGCATTGCGATGAGATGAGATGAGATGAGAAGGATGGGATGATCAGCTACAAAAAACATAACGAGATTGATAAGCAGAAATGGGATGACTGTATACAGAATGCAGTTAACCGGAGGCCCTATGCTTTTTCCTGGTTTCTCGATATCGTGTCGCCCGGGTGGGAAGCGCTTGAGATGAACGATTATGAAACGGTGTTTCCTCTCCCGCAAAACCGGAAGTTCGGCATCCGTTATCTCTTTCAGCCTTATTTTGCGCAGCAGCTGGGAATATTTTCAAGGGAACATCTCACTGAAATGCTGGTTGAGAAATTCCTGCTGGCAATACCTTCGCGTTTTTCGTACATCCATATCCATCTCAATTCCATGAATAAGGCCGACCCGGGAAAATATACTGTCATCCCCAGGGTAAACCATGAGCTCGATCTCATCAGCGGATACGATGCGATTTTTTCGGGTTATCACCAGAACACCCGGAGGAACATCAGGAAAGCACTCGACCAGAACCTCAGCATCAGCAGGAAAGTGAAGCCGGATGAGCTGATAAGCCTGTTCAAAGCCAATTACGGAAGGAATGAGGCATCCCTCCACTATGTTCACTACGAGATGCTGCGTTCGCTGATGCTCTATGGGCTGAAGAATACATTCAGCCTTACCTTGGGGGCCTATTTGCCGGATGAAACCCTCTGCGCCGGGGTCTTTCTCCTGCGCGACCGCGACCGGATCATTTATCATTTTGCAGCTTCTGATAAAAATGCGCGGGAAAATGGTGCCATGTTCCTGCTGATCGACATGCTCATCAAAGAACATGCAGGACAGCCGCTGATCCTCGATTTTGAAGGTTCCGTTGATCCGAATGTAGCCCGTTTCTACAAGGGATTCGGGGCGAAAGAGACCGGATTCAATGAGATCATTATCAACCGTTTGCCAGGATCTGTCAAACGGATGGTATATTTTATGAAGAAGTTACGGTAATCCTTATTTTTGATACATTTGCATTAACTAACCCGGCTTTCCTATGGTGAATATTTTAAGCAGCACAAATTCCATCATTAACCAGTTCATTTCTGAAATAAGGGATGTGGAATTACAGAAAGACAGTCTCCGTTTCAGGCGAAACCTGGAACGACTTGGGGAATTGTTTGCCTATGAGATCAGCAGAGAACTTGAGTATGAAACCAGGGAAGTGGTTACTTCCCTGGGTATTGCAATGGTGCCGGTTTTGAAAAGCTACCCTGTGCTTGCAACCATCCTGCGGGCAGGGCTGCCTTTTCACCAGGGGTTTCTGAATGTGTTTGACAAGTCGGAAAATGCTTTTGTTTCTGCTTACCGCAAATATCATAAGGACCATTCCTTTACCATCCAGGTAGAATATGCATCTGCGCCCGACATTGAAGGGAAAACGCTGATCCTCTGTGATCCGATGCTTGCCACGGGTGCTTCCTGCGTGCTTACATACAAGGAACTGCTTACACACGGAAAGCCGCAGCACACCCACATCGTTTCCATCCTTGCCAGCCAGGAAGGTCTCGCTTACGTCAAACAGAATCTTCCCCGGAAAAACATCTCCATCTGGGTCGGAACGGTTGATGATGAACTTACAGCCCAGGCTTATATTGTACCGGGTTTAGGAGATGCCGGCGATCTTGCCTTCGGAAAGAAAATCTGAACTCCTTCTCAGAATGAAAAACACCCTGATCATTGAGAATTTCAGGATTTCCCTGAATTCCATCCGCAGCCACCTGCTCAGAACCATTCTGACCATTCTCATCATATCATTCGGGATCATGGCGTTGGTGGGAATTCTTACCGCAACGGATTCCATCAAATATTCGCTGACGAAGAATTTTTCCATGATGGGGTCGAGCACCTTCACCATCCGCAACCGCACCCTGCAGATTCATATGGGCGACGGTCCGAACAAGGAGAAACTTTTCGAAGCGATCAGTTACAAGCAGGCAAGCGAATTCAAGGAGAAATTTATTTTTCCCGGGTATACTTCAGTATTCGTCGGCGCAACGGGAATTGCCACTGTCAAATTCAAATCCAATAAAACCAACCCGAATGTAAGGGTGATGGGAACGGATGAGAATTATCTTTTTACTTCCGGTGATGAGATCGATAAAGGCAGGGCGTTCACAGTCGATGAGGTGAACAATGGCAACAATGTTTGCATCATCGGATCGGAAGTTGTTAAAAACATTTTCAAAAACAAGGAAGATCCGGTCGGACAGGTTATCTCCATCGGCCCCGGAAAATACAAGGTGGTCGGGGTATTGAAGGAGAAGGGCTCCAGCATTGGTTTCAGCGGCGACCGGTCATGTTATATCCCCATCTCCAATGTCAGGTCAAGGTTTTCTCGTCCGAACATGTCGTTTTCCATCAACGTGATGGCAAAAAACCAGGAGCAGATGGATGCCTGCATCGGGGAGGCAACCGGGCTTTTCCGCACCATCCGGGAGGATCCGGCAGGATCCGACAACACCTTTGAGATCACCAAGAGCGACAACATCGCAAAGATGCTCATTGAAAATCTGAAATACGTCACGCTGGCGGCCACGATCATCGGTGTGATCACCTTATTTGGCGCAGCCATCGGTCTGATGAACATCATGCTGGTTTCGGTTACAGAGAGGACCCGCGAGATCGGGATCCGGAAAGCCATCGGTGCGACACGCAGGGTGATCCGCAACCAGTTCCTGGTAGAGGCAATCGTGATCGGACAGCTGGGGGGATTGCTGGGGATCTTCCTTGGGATCATGATCGGGAATGTGCTCTCGCTGGTGATCGGGAGTGCTTTTATCGTCCCGTGGGAATGGATCTTTGGCGGCGTGTTCCTTTGTTTTGTGGTTGCCCTTGCCTCCGGAATCATTCCGGCGCAAAAAGCATCAACCCTGGATCCCATCGAGTCGCTCCGGTACGAATGATCATCCTCCTGACATGAACGCTGCCGACGTCACTTCTTTATTGCTGAAGGAATTTCCTTATGAACCTACAAAAGGGCAGAAAACCGTACTTGAAAAAATCGCCCGGTTCCTTACCGATTCCTGGAAAGATCCGAATTCGCTGTTTATCCTGAAAGGCTATGCAGGGACGGGAAAAACGACCATCGTAGGTTCGCTGGTCAATGTCCTCCCCAAGCTCCAGCGAAGATCTTCCCTGATGGCCCCTACCGGCAGGGCAGCCAAGGTGCTGGCTGCCTATTCACAGCGGCAGGCCAATACCATTCACCGGAAAATTTACTTTGCACGGACGACCAAAGAGGGTGTGATCGCCCTGAAACTTCAGCAGAACCTTCACAAGCAAACTTTGTTCATCGTCGATGAGGCGTCGATGATCCAGCATTCCTCCCTGTCGGAGACCAGTCTCTTCGCCTCACGCAACCTCCTGGATGATCTTTTTGAATATGTGTTCAGCGGCGAAGGCTGCCGGATGATGTTTATCGGGGATACGGCGCAACTGCCTCCTGTGGGACTGGAGCACAGTCCGGCACTGGATATCGACTACCTGCGCAAAGTTTACCGCCTCCTGATCGATACGCATGAACTTACCGAAGTGGTGCGACAGGAAAAACATTCGGGCATCCTGGTCAATGCCACCGCCGTAAGAAACCAGATCATCCGCCAGGAATGGGGATTGCCGCTTTTTTCAGTTTCCGGTTTCCGGGATGTGATCCGGATCAGCGGTTCGGAACTCGAAGAGGCCCTCAATTCTGCCTATTCCGGTTCGGGGAAGGAAAACAACGTGGTGGTGTGCCGCTCCAATAAAAGGGCAAATATCTTTAACAGAGAGATCCGGAACAGGATTCTGTTCCTCGAAGAGGAGATCAATACCGGCGATTACCTGATGGTGGTCAAGAACAACTACTTCTGGCTTCCCGAAGGTTCGGGCACCGGCTTTATCGCAAATGGCGATATCATTGAATTGTTGCGCATCCGGAAAACCGAGGAGATGTACGGATTCCGGTTCGCGGATGTAACGATCCGATTCCTTGATTACCCGGATGAAAAGGAGCTGGATGTAAAGATCCTGCTGGATACCCTTCAGTCGGAGTCGCCTGCATTGTCCTCTGCTGATAATAACCGTCTATTCCAGGAGGTGATGAAGGATTATGAGGAGATAACATCCCGCCGGGGGCGGATCGAGAAAGTGAAGGTCAATCCTTATTTTAATGCACTCCAGGTAAAATTTTCCTATGCCCTGACCTGCCATAAGACACAAGGGGGACAATGGGATACCGTATTTATCGACCAGGGCTACCTGAATGAGAAAATGATGAACCTGGAATATCTGCGCTGGCTTTATACAGCGGTGACCCGGGCAACAAAGAAATTGTACCTGGTCAATTTTGAAGAAAAGTTCTTCGTTGATTCATGAATCATGAATGCATCGTACTTAATATTGTCTGAAACATCAATAAAAGAAAGCAGATGGAAAAGTCAAAGAAAATAGCCCTGGTGGCGCATGACAACAGGAAAGCAGACCTGGCCGAGTGGGTGGAATTCAACTATAAGACGTTGCTGGGGCACCAGCTGATCTGTACGGGCACAACCGGAAAGATGGTGGAAGAGACCATTCTGAAGAAGCTTGAAGAAGAAGAGGTCCTGGAGAACCCGATCATCAAGCTGAAATCCGGTCCGCTGGGCGGTGACCAGCAACTGGGCTCGATGATCTCCGACGGACTGATCGATATGATGATCTTTTTCTGGGATCCCATGCAGCCCCAGCCTCACGATGTGGATGTGAAAGCCCTTCTCCGGATCACGGTGGTTTACAACATCCCGACAGCCTGCAACCGGTCGACTGCCGATTTCATGATTTCCTCCCATTTGCTCAAGGAGAAATATGAACCCCGGCTGGTCGATTATTCCGTTTACATCCACCGTCACATCACTTAAAATGCTAATTTTGCACGCCTAATTGATCACGCTTATGTATGCTTTATTCAAAAAAGAGATCAGCGGTTTTTTGAATTCCCTTATCGGATATGTGGTAATCATCGTTTTCCTCCTTGTGATCGGACTGTTCCTCTGGGTGGTGCCCCTGCAGTTCAACATTCTCGATTTCGGTTATGCCAGCATTGACGGGCTGTTTATTCTTGCTCCTTTTGTTTTCCTTTTCCTCATCCCGGCCATTACCATGCGCTCTTTTGCAGAGGAAAGAAAAGGAGGTACCCTTGAGTTGCTGATGACACAGCCCCTGACCGACCTCCAGGTGATCCTTGCAAAGTATTTTGCAGGCGTTGTCCTGGTGATCTTCGCCCTCGTTCCCACGCTGATCTACCCCATCTCCGTATACAGCCTCGGCATGCCGCCGGGAAACCTCGACATGGGCGGAATCTGGGGTTCCTACATCGGGCTGCTCTTTCTCGGTTCCACTTTCGTAGCCATTGGCATCTTCGCTTCATCGATGAGCGACAACCAGATCGTCTCCTTCATTGTAGCTGTATTCTTCTGTGCCTTTTTCTATATCGGGTTTGAACTGTTCTACACCTTTATCCTTTCAGGAAAGGTTGGCCTTGCAATCCAGTCGTTAGGGATCAATGCCCATTATTCCTCCATCAGCCGGGGCGTTATTGATACCCGCGACCTGATCTATTTTATCAGTATTTCCGTTTTCTTCATTTTATTGACGAAGATATCCCTGCAGAGCAGAAAATGGTAGAAAGCGTTTTAGATGTTACACTATAAAACCTGGAAATCCGGCGAAACGAGAATGACCGACAAAAAGAAAAATATCAAACGATCCAACATCATCCAACTCATCCTGGGGATCGTCATCCTATTCCTGATCAACATCATTGCAGGCTTTATCTTCACCCGTTTTGATCTGACTGCCGAAAAGCGTTATTCACTTGCGCCGGCTACCAAAGCCATGCTGAGAGGATTAAAGGATGAGGTCCTTTTCAAAGTATACCTCGAAGGCGACCTTCCCCCGGGCTTCAGAAGGCTGGCCAATGAAACGAAGGAGATGCTGGATGAATTCCGGGCCTACAGCGACAATGTTCAGTATGAATTTGTGGATCCTTCTTCCAATCCAAATCCCCAGGAACGCAATGACGGCTATAAACTGCTTTCCGAACGGGGTTTGCAGCCAACCGTGCTCAGCGTAAATAAAAAAGGCCAGGCTTCCCAGTTAATCATTTTCCCGGGGGCGATGGTCTCTTTCCGCAGCCATGAAGTTCCGGTGCAGCTGGTCATGTCGCAGCTCGGTCAGAATGCCGATAAAGCGCTGAACAGCTCCGTTCAGTCGCTCGAATACAACCTGGCCAGTGCCATCGAGAAACTGACGGAGACGACACGGCCACAGGTCGCATTTATCGATGGAGAGGGGGAACTGTCGCAGCTTGAAACACAGGATGCCATGGATGCCCTGTCGGAGTTCTATACCGTTGAGCGGGTAACCATCAACAAGAAGATCAACAGCCTCGCCACACGCCTCATTGGGAAATCGAGTGACATGCTGGTCAATAAGTACAGGGCAATCATCATTGCCAAACCCACCAGGCCCTTTGATGAAAAGGACAAGTTCCTGATCGACCAGTTCATCATGCGGGGAGGGAAGGTGCTCTGGCTGATTGACCCGGTGTTCGCAAGTATGGACAGCCTTCAGAAATACAGCACCACGATGGGACTGGTTAACGATGTGAACCTGGAGGATATGCTTTTCAATTATGGTGTAAGGCTGAATACCAACCTGGTGATGGATAAGGTCGCCCTTCCGATCCCTGTGAAGACGGGACAGATCGGTGACCAGCCGCAGTTTGACTTCTTTCCCTGGTACTTTTTCCCGGTGCTCACACCCATGATCCCCCATCCGATCGTCAATGGCTTGAATGCGATCAAAACCGAATTTATCAGCAGCATTGATACGGTTGCAGCGGAGGGAGTGAAGAAGACCGTTCTCCTCACAACTTCACCTTATTCCCGTACGGTGAATGCCCCGGTCTTCATCGACCTTGACATCTTGCGCAGACCCGCTGAACCAAGTCAATACAACAAAGGGCCCCAGCCGGTTGCATTGCTGCTCGAAGGAAGTTTTACCTCTTCATTCCTCTTTCGCATCCCCCCTGAACTCTCGGGGAACAAAGACCTGCAGTTTTTGCAAAAAAGCCGGAAGCCCACAAAAATGATCGTTGTCGCCGATGGTGATATTATCAAGAACCAGTTTCATTTCTCAAAAGGATATCCCATGCCCCTGGGATATGACCAATACACCCGGCAGACGTTCGGCAACCGTGATTTCCTTCTCAATGCCATGAATTACCTCTGTGATGATTCAGGGCTCATCTCCGTCAGGTCAAGGGAGGTCACGCTTCGAATGCTCGATGCGACGAAAATTGAGCGCCAGCGGCTCTTCTGGCAGATCCTGAATGTCGTCTTCCCGCTGGTGCTGATCCTTCTCTTCAGTTTTATCAAGTTCCGTATCCGCGCCAGGAAGTATTCAAGGCCGGTCATCTCATCAACAACAAACCAGGAAACATCCGCATGAAGAAAAACAGGAAATTCATTATTGCTGTCATCGTTCTGGGTGTCATAGCAATTGCACTTATCCTTACAAACTCCAAATCGACCTTTAAGCGGGCATTGAGCGATTTTGCCGTTGACGATACCTCCAACATCACCAAAATCTTCATGTCCGACAAGACCAACAACAACCTGACGCTGACACGGATCCAGCCCGGGAAATGGGTAGTCAATAATAAATACCCGGCATCCAAGGCCAATACGGATATGCTGCTGGGAACCATGCTGGGGCTGCAGGTGAAAGAAACCGTTCCGCAGGCAGCCATGGATTTTGTCATCAAGGATCTTGCAGCGATCTCGGTGAAAGTGGAAATCTACCAGTGGAAATACAGGATCGACCTGTTTGATTTCATCCGGCTCTTTCCCTGTGAAAAGCTCACCAAGGTTTATTATGTAGGCGGACCCATTCAGAGCAACCAGGGGTCATACATGATCATGGAGCATTCCTCCGTGCCTTATGTGGTCTTTCTTCCAGGACTCAGGGGGTTTGTCACTCCCATCTATTCACCCATTGAGAAAAACTGGAGGGATTTTTCCATCTTCAGGAAGTCGCTCCCGGAGATCACATCGGTCACCATCGAATTTCCCTCTGACCCGGCAAATTCATTTGAGGTTAAAACAAACCCGGGAATGAATGTCCGGTTAACCCCTCTGGCCGGCAATCAGGCTGCTCCCGTATTTGATACGCTGAAAGTCATGAATTTTCTGACCTCCTTCCGGAATATCTGTTTTGAAGCTCTTCTCGACGACCTTCCGCTGCACTATAAGGACTCGATTCTCACCCTCACACCCTTTTGCATCATTTCAGTCACGGATACCAGCGGTACCACCCAGGCGATCAAGACCTACCGCAAAGGCGCTTTTTCCGGTGAGGTGGATGACCTGGGGCACCCTGTGCCCTATGATTACGATCGTCTTTATGCCCTTGTCAATGGCGGCCAGGACCTTGTCCTGATCCAGTATTTCGTTTTTGACAAGATCCTGCGGCCCATGAACTTTTACACAAGGCTGACGGAACCAAAACCGAAGAAAAAGTAGCAGGAAACGGTCTCCTGACAGGATCCCGGACGGTCTTTTCTGGGCGTTGATTTCCCTGACCATCCCGGAAAGGAACGTTGACCTTGTCAAATTAATTCCTGACAAATAAAAATTATCGGATTATATTTGAAGATTCATTTGTCCGGGTTGATTCATGCTTAAAAACATTCCAGGGGCAGGCTCCCTGATCTCCAACCGTTCACCGTTCATCCGAAACACGCTTAAACTGGTATTGGGATCAGGCATTGCACAGGTGATCACATTCCTCGTATCCCCTGTTCTGACCCGGCTTTATACCCCGGAAGATTTCGGCGTTTTCACCTTTTTTATTTCCATTGTCGGGCTGTTCGCCCTCGTCGCGACGTTACGGTATGAACTTGCCATTATCTTCCCGAAAGAGGACAAGGATGCGTTCAATATCCTTTCGCTCACAGTGATCATCGCCTTTGGTCTCTCCCTGGTTCTGCTTATCCTTGTGATCGTTTACAGTTTGTTCCTTTCCGGTCGCTTCCCGATCAACCCTGTGTTAAGCAGCTGGCTCTTTCTTCTGCCGGTACTGGTATTCCTGCTCGGACTGGCGAACAGTTTCCAGAACTGGTTGCTGCGAAAAAAACAGTACCGCTTCCTCTCCGCCGGAAAGATCATCAATTCCCTCGGTAATAATCTTACCGCTTTGTTCCTTGGACTGATGGGGACCGGAATCTGGGGATTGCTTGCCGGGAACCTTACCGGGACCTTCCTCTTTGTCCTCTTCCTCGGATTTTGTATTCACCGGGCTGGAATCAGGAAGGATGATTTTGACCCCTCCTCCCTCATGCGGTTTGCCCGGAAATACAAGGACCTCCCCACTTCCAACAGCCTGCAGGCGATCCTTGAAGCGTTTCAAAACTACGGCATCATCTACCTGGCAAAGGTGTTTTTCAGTTCTTCGGTGGTTGGGTTCTATGCATTGTCCTTACGCATTCTCCAGACGCCGCTGTGGCTGATCGGGAGTTCAATTTCACAGGTATACATGAAAGATGCCGCCGAACGGTACAATAAGCAGGAAAGTCTTGAAGAGCTGCTCATGAAAACAATCCGGTTGTCGGCACTGGTGGCCACACCGATGCTGGTGATTCTGCTGGCAGGCGGCCCCTGGTTATTTGCATTTATCTTCGGAGCTGCCTGGAGAGAAGCCGGCGTTTATGCACAGATCCTTGCCCCCTGGATGTTCTTTGATTTTATCAGGTACTGCATTGCCCAGACGCCACTGGTAGTGGGAAGGATACGGCCCATGTTCTACATCTCCGTTTTTGGAAATGGACTGATGATTGTTTGTTTCTGCATCGGGGGATGGGTGTTCAGGGATGTGAAAACAGGATTCCTGCTGCTTTCGTTTTTCATGAGTTTTTATGCGATCGGCGTAATTTTGTGGATCCGGACGATCGTCAAACCTGTACAGAAAATCACCGGATAAAAACAACGAACCAGGGTTTTCCTAAAGACACCTGACCCGAAAAGAAGAGAATGGAAATGACGGAAAAATTGACGGATACGGTATTCAGCATCATCATCGTGAACTATAATTCAGGAGCACTTCTTACCGGTTGCCTGGCAAGCATCTTCCAAAACCTGGAGGAGGGGTATGAGATCATCATTTACGACAATGCCTCTTCCGACGCTTCGCTTTCGAGGATTGCTGCACAATTTCCCGGGGATAAAAGGATCCGGATCGTGGAAGGAAAAGAGAACCTTGGATTTGCCAAAGCAAATAACCTTGCTGCCAGGGTTTCATCAGGGAAATACCTGCATTTCCTGAACCCGGATATTGTCGTTAACTCAGCCCTGGCCGGGGATTACCGTACGATTGCCCAAGATGATCTGGACGGAGTTTACGTGACCAGCCTGGCCAGTGAAGACGGCCATTTGCTGAAGAACAGGCATATCATTCCTACCCTTGGTAATTATTGGATTTGTATTTTCAATAAAAAGAAGGTGGCATACTGGAACATCGGGGCAAGCCTGATTATCCGGAGGGAATCTTTTGAAAGGATCGGCGGCTGGCCGGAAGATTATTTCATGTATGCGGAAGATATGGACCTGTTCTATATCCTCCACCGGGATCACATCCCGGTAACCTATTTTGATACCCGGTTGGTGCACATCGGGAAGGGGACCACACGGCAGATCTGGTCTGAATCACAGAGGGCACTGAAGGTTGAACTCTCTTTCAGGCGGTTTTTCAGGAAACATGACATTCCGCTCCAATACTTTGTGATCCGTCCCATTCTCCTGCTCTTTGTTTTGTTTCATGAACCGGGAGGTTTTTATCTGCAGGTAAAAACATTTATCCGGGTCCTGTTTATCCGTACAAGATGAAGATCCTTTTGCTTACCGACAGTAACTCTCCGCACACTGAGAAGTGGGCCACGGCTTTGTCCCGAAACGGATTTGAGATCGGGATCTTCAGCTTTTCACCGCCTCAGGAGTCGTGGAATGAGAAGCCAGGGATCGGGGTATTCACACCGCACCAGTTCGATGAAAAGATATACTCTGCAGGGTTGTTCGAAAAACGTAAATACCTCTTTACGCTCAGGGAACTAAAGAAGGTGATCATAAGCTTCCGTCCGGATGTTCTGCATGCACACTATGCCTCGAGTTACGGCCTGATCGGGGCGATGAGCGGCTTCCATCCGTTCGTGATCTCGGTTTGGGGAAGCGATGTGAACTTTTTTTCAAAGGTTCCGGTTCTCGGCGGACTGATCCTGAGGTTCAATTTTTCCAGGGCCGACCGGATCCTTTCCACAAGCCATGCGATGCTTCCTTCCATCCGGAAATATACCGGCAAAGAGATCACGGTGACACCCTTCGGGATCGATACTGTCACATTCGCTCCGGCTCCGGATAAGACAAACGGAAAAGGGGAGATCGTGATCGGAACCGTCAAATTGCTCGAAAGGGTCTATGCCATCGACAATCTGATGCGGGCCTTTGCAGGACTGAAAGCACGGCTGCCTTCACTGACCCTTAAACTCCTGATCGTGGGCGGGGGGTCCCTTGAAGCAGAGCTGAAGATGCTGGCAGGTCAGCTGGGCATTCTTGGGGATACGACGTTTACGGGTAAGGTCCCTTCCGGGGAGGTTCCGTCGTACCTTCGTAAACTGGATGTGTATGCTGCCTTGTCGGTCAGCGAAAGTTTCGGTGTTGCCATCCTCGAAGCTTCTTCCTGCGGGATTCCGGTGGTAGTCTCCGATGCGGGCGGGCTGCCGGAAGTGGTTGCCGGTGGAGAAACCGGGTTTATCGTTCCCGTTGGCGATATCGTGAAAACGACGGATGCCCTGGAAAAGCTGGCGCTTGATGAACAGCTCAGGTCCGATATGGGGAAAAAAGGAAGAGCGTTTGTGATGGAAAGGTTTGATCTGAAGGACTCTGTGGCCCGGATGATCAGTGTATATGAAGATTTAAAAATAAAATAATTCAGATGGATCCTCTGGTCAGTATCATCATTCCCTGTTTCAACGAGGAAAAATACATTTCCGGTATCCTGGAGGATATCCTCAACCAGGATTACCCCCGGGAATTAACAGAGGTACTGGTGGTCGACGGGATGAGCAGTGACGGGACACAGGCAGTCATCCGTCAGTACCAGGAGAAATATCTGTTTATCCGGCTGGAGATCAATGAGCAGCAGTTTGTCCCTTTCGCACTCAACCTGGGAATCCGGCGGTCAAAAGGGGAGGTAATCATGATCATGGGGTCGCATGCAAAATATCCTCCCGGTTATATTTCTGTGCTGGTGAAGGCCTTAATTGAGCTGAATGCCGATAATGTGGGAGGTGTTTGTGTTGCCACGCCTGCTGAACCTTCAACCCGGGCCAGGGCGATCGCAGCATCACTCTCCTCGCCTTTTGGGGTGGGGGATGCCCGGTTCCGGATCGGAGCCGGAAAAAGAATGAAGGTCGACACAGTCACTTTCGGCTGTTACCGCCGTTCTGTATTTGAGCGGATCGGGATGTTTGATGAGGAACTCCTGCGGAATCAGGATGATGAATTCAACGGCCGGCTTCTGAAGAACGGAGGTGTCATCTACCTCATTCCTGAAGTCAGGATCCTTTACTACCCCCGCTCCACCATCAAAGGGGTGCAAAGGATGTATTACCAGTACGGGCTCTTCAAACCCCTGGTTGCTTCACGGCTGGGCAGGCCGGCAACAATACGACAGATGGTTCCGCCTCTGTTCGTGCTTTATTTACTTTCTTTTCTTGCCGCTTCATTTTTTCATCCCGTATTCCGGATTGTATTCATCTCGGTGACGGGTCTTTATTTACTCCTGGACATCGTTTTTTCTTTACGGACATGCCTTCGGGAAAGGTCATTCCGGCAGTTGCTTTATCTTCCCTGGCTTTTTCCCCTTATCCATCTTTCCTATGGATGGGGATATCTCACAGGGATTGTAAAATTTATTATCTTTCGGAAGAAGGTAAAGGGTGTTAAGACAAGCCGGTGACGATGAAAAACACGAAGAGACGTATCCACCAGGGAATTTTCAGGTACTGCATGTTGGCGGTTGCTTTTCTGCTGCCTGTTTCCGGCCGGTATGTTCCTCCTTTCATCGGGCTGATGTTTCTCAACTGGATCGTGGAAGGCAGGTTCAGGCAGAAGTTCCGGCTTGTAGCCTCCAGCCGGATGCGGCAGTTCACCCTGTTGTTCGGGTTGCTTTACCTCCTTTATCTTGCAGGATTGATCTACACGTCGAATTTTGAGTACGGCTTGTTTGACCTGCAGGTCAAATTGTCCCTCGTGGTTTTTCCTTTTCTTTTCGCTACGATGGACGGCGAACATTTCAGCGGACCCCGGCGAATTCAGCTTCTGCGTTTCTATATCGCAGGATGCCTGGCGGGAAGTCTCCTGTTCATGGGCAGGGCATTCGTTGAAACGGAGTTTCACCATGCCATCAATGCTTTTTTCTATGGCAGCCTCTCATGGTATTTCCATTCAAGCTACCTCTCCATGTATTATAATTTCGCTGTTGCCGTATTGCTGGGGCATCTTATCACAGTGGAATTCAGAAGGAAAACTGTGGTGTACTTCGCTGAAACCGCGCTCATCCTGTGGTTTATCATCCTGGTATTTCTTCTCAGCTCAAAAGCCGGAATACTGACCCTCGGCGGTATTCTCCTCTTCTATTCAGGACTTTTGATCTTTAAACGAAAACAGCTGCTTCCCGGGATCATCATTTTGGTCCTTGGCGCAATCATTTTTTATACTACGTCACGCCTTCTCCCGGCACCGTTCGAGCGGATGGAATATGCCGGGGAAGTAATACGGTCCGATCCCGGAAACAAGAGCCAGTCTACTGAAAGTACGGGTGAAAGGCTTGCCATCTGGAAAGCATCCTCAGAGATCATTCGTGAGCACTTCCTGATCGGAGTGGGTACGGGCGATGTGAAAGATTCCCTTTACGGAAAATACTCAGAGAACAAAATGTATCCTGCCCTGGTAAGGAAACTGAATTGTCATTGTCAGTACCTTCAGACCTTCATTGCCCTGGGAGCAGCAGGGTTCCTTGTGCTTGTTCTGATGCTGGCGCTTCCTGCAATCCAGGCAGTGCGCAGGAAAGATAATCTCTATCTTGTTTTTCTCGGGATCTTCGCTTTTAATATTCTTGTTGAAAGCATGTTTGAAACACAGGCAGGGGTTATGTTCTATGCTTTCTTTAATGCCTTCCTTTTTGTTTCCATGGGAACTGCAGACCGGCTTTCAGCTGAACATGCAGATCCTGAGGAATCCTGATGACCGGTTCCCGGAGGATCAACCTGGCGAATGCGTTTTGGGAAGCAATAAAAAAAGCTGCCCCTGTAAAGAGACAGCTTTTATCACGGTGAACCGGGTAGTTAAACGAGTCCTTGTGCTAACATGGCATCGGCTACTTTTACGAAGCCGGCAATGTTGGCGCCTTTTACGTAGTTGATGAATCCATCGGGTTCGGTTCCGTATTTTACACAGCTCTTGTGAATATTGATCATGATGGTGTGTAACCTCTGATCAACTTCTTCACTTGTCCATGACAAGCGCATCGAGTTCTGTGACATTTCAAGTCCGGA
The DNA here is from genome assembly GCA_026391795.1 of Bacteroidota bacterium. Classification (GTDB taxonomy): domain Bacteria; phylum Bacteroidota; class Bacteroidia; order Bacteroidales; family FEN-979; genus FEN-979. The sequence goes on along the minus strand of JAPLDI010000044.1, from coordinate 7,408 downwards.
AGTGGCAACACCACCAGCGTTTGCTGCTTTGCCAGGTCCGTAAAGGATCTTCGATGCCAGGTAAACTTCGATAGCTTCCGGTGTGGAAGGCATGTTTGCACCTTCTGAAACGCAGTAGCAACCATTCTTTACCAGTGTCTTTGCATCGTTTCCGTCAATTTCATTCTGGGTTGCGCTGGGTAAAGCAATGTCGCATTTTACTTCCCACGGGCGTTTGCCGGGAACGTAAGTTGCTTCGCTGTACTTGTCGCAATATTCTTTGATACGTCCTCTCTTGACATTCTTAAGGTTCAGCACGAAAGCAAGTTTGTCGGCATCAATGCCCTTGGGATCGTGGATGTAGCCTTCAGAATCGGATAAGGTAACAACTTTGCCGCCAAGCTGAGTGGCTTTCTGTGTTGCATACTGGGCAACATTACCTGACCCGGAGACGCATACGGTTTTTCCTTTGAAGTCGAGCTTGCGGGTTGCCAGCATTTCAGCTGCAAAATAAACCTGTCCGTAACCGGTTGCTTCCGGACGGATAAGGCTGCCGCCCCATTCAAGGCCTTTACCGGTCAGAACGCCGGTGAACTCGTTGCGCAATCTCTTGTACTGTCCGAACATGAAACCAATCTCGCGTCCGCCAACACCGATATCACCGGCGGGAACGTCTGTATCAGGACCAATGTGACGCTGCAGTTCGGTCATGAAACTCTGGCAGAAATTCATTACTTCATTGTCTGATTTGCCTTTGGGATCGAAATCAGAACCGCCTTTGCCGCCGCCCATGGGCAGGGTTGTCAGACTGTTTTTCAAAACCTGCTCGAAAGCAAGGAATTTCAAAAGGCCTAAATACACGGTCGGATGAAAACGCAAACCTCCTTTATAAGGTCCGATTGCGCTGTTCATTTCGATACGGAAACCCCTGTTGATCTGGACTTCTCCCTTATCATTCAGCCAGGGTACTCTGAACATGATAACCCTTTCAGGTTCTGCAATGCGCTCGAGAATTTTGGCAGTCTTGTACTTCGGGTTTTCTTCAATGAAGGGAATCAGAGATTCAGCAACTTCCTGAACGGCCTGGTGGAATTCTTTTTCCCCCGGGTTTTTCGCAATGATCTTGGCCATGAATTCGGCGACCAACTGGTCATACACATTTTTTGTCATAGGAGTAAATAGTTAGATTGTTAATTTGTTAAAAACTTCACAATATTACTGAAAATATCATTACAAGGATGAAAAGAGGAAGGATTTTTTTTTTGGATTTCCGAACCCCCGATTTAACTTGTTATATGGCTCATTATGAATGTGAATCCAAGATCGGAGACTCCTGAAGTTCTGCCTGACCGGTTCAGGGAAAATGCGGAAAGAGAATCGGATATTTTTGATGGAGCCGAGGAATTGCCGGAAAGTGATTAAGTTACCTGTGAAACAATTAACAATATTCTGTCGGAGGATCAAACAAACTTGTTTCCCTGCTTTTCCACCTCAAAAAGATTGTGTAATTTTACGACCTATCCCGGTTGGTACAACCCATCGCTATTAAAACCAGATCATGCAGCCTGTTGAAGAAAACCCCGCAAAACTGCCAGTTGACCAGGATTCGGTAGATGTTGAAAAGCTTCTGTACGATACCCGTGAACGGCTGAAAGAGCTTTCCGCGATCAACGAAACAACTACGATCATTAAAAAAAACCTTCCCGTCCAGGAAACCTTGATGGAGATTTGCCAGATCCTTCCCAAAGCATGGCAATATCCCGGGGATACGGTGGCCCGTTTGCGGTACGATGAGATGGAATTTGTGAGCCTGGATTTCAGGGAAACGGAGTGGAAACAGGAGCAACCCTTCGAGACCATTGATAACCTCCAGGGGACCCTTGAGATCTTTTACCTGAAAGAATTTCCAGCACTCGACGAAGGCCCCTTTCTGAAAGAGGAACGCAACCTGATTGTGAACCTTTGCAGCCTCATTGAAGGATACCTGAACGGGGTGAAAGGGAAAGAAGGAAGATATGTGACCCGCGAACGTCTGAAAGAACTTTCGGCCATCAACCAGACCACTGCGATCCTCCGCACAGGAAAGCCCATCGAAGAATCCCTCCACCAGATCGCCCTGATCCTGCCAAAAGCCTGGCAATATCCTGAATTTACCGTTTCCAGGATCCGCTATTCCAAGTTCGAGATCACCAGCCCCGGTTTCCGGGAAACGCAGTGGACACAGAAACAATCCTTTGAAACCATCGATAACCAGGAAGGATCCATCGAGATCTTTTACCTGAAAGCTTTTCAGCCTTCTTTCGAAGGACCTTTCCTGGAAGAGGAACGGCACCTCATCATCAACCTTGCAAACATCATTGCAGGTTACCTGAACAGCGTCAAAGGCAAAGCCATCCTGAGAAGGGCAGTGGAAAAGGATCCCTCCGTCATCAAAAAAGAACCCACGGAATCGACAAAGTACAGCCGCCAGCTTTTACAGACCTTCCTTAACCGAAACAATTACAACCGGGACATCTATCACGACCTGATGCCTTTTAAAGTCAAGGAGATCCTGCTTGTCGCCAATTTATACGATGCCTACAGCATTGAAAAGGAGGGAAGGTTTTCAGAACATGTGCTGGGAGAGTTCTACCAGCTCAGCTTAAGCACGATGCCGCGTATCACGGGGGTTTCTTCCACGGAAGAGGTTTTTGAACAGCTGGAAGCAAAGCATTACGATCTTGTCATCATCATGATGGGAGTGGAAAAACAGTTCCCGGTCGAACTGAGCCGGAAGATCAAGGAGAAGTACCAGTACATCCCTGTTTTCACACTGCTGAACAGCAATACCGATATTGCACTGTTTGAGGCCGAACCCGAGAAACTTACCTGGATCGACCGTGTGTTCGTCTGGAACGGAGATTCGAAGATCTTCTTCGCCATGATCAACTACCTGGAGGATAAGATCAACGTTGAAAATGATACCGATATCGGGATGACCAGGGTGATCCTTCTGGTGGAAGATTCACCGAAGTACTATTCCCTTTACCTGCCAAATCTTTACAACATCGTTCTTGAACAAACCAAACATATCATCGAGGATGTGACCACGGATGAACTTTACCGCATCCTTCGTTTAAAAGCGCGCCCCAAGATCCTGCTGGCTTCTACCTATGAAGAGGCCATGTACATTTTTGGTAAATACAAGGACTACATCCTTTGCCTGATCTCAGATGTAAAATTCAAGAAAGACGGAAAACTCAACAGTACCGCTGGTTTCAGCCTGGTTAAACAGATGCGGAAAGAGATTCGGGAACTTCCCATCGTCCTGCAATCATCAAACGATGAAAATGCCAACCAGGCTTATGAGCTCAAGACTTCGTTCATCAATAAAAACTCGGAGACCCTCCTGCTGGATTTTAAAAGTTTCATCACCCACTACCTCGGGTTCGGCAATTTCATTTACCGCGATAATGAAGGCCGCCAGATTGCCGTGGCAAAGTCGCTGAAAGAATTCGAAGACCTTCTCCGAACCATCCCGGACGAATCGCTTCTTTACCATGCCCGGAAAGATCACTTCTCTTTATGGCTGATGGCCCGGGGCGAGATCCAGGTCGCCAAGATCCTGAACCCGGCCAAGGTGACCGACTTCAAAGACCCGGCCAGCCTTCGCGAATACCTGATCAGCGTGATCATGAATTTCAGAAATGAACAGAACATCGGAAAGGTTGTCCCCTTTGAAGAATCAGCCATCAGCGATGAACACAACATCCTGACGCTGACGGAAGGGGCGCTGGGGGGGAAAGGACGCGGACTGGCTTTCATCAACACACTGATCTACAATTACGATTTTTCACAACACATTCCGAATATCAACATCCGGACGCCCAAAACCTCCATCATCGGTACGGATGAGTTTGAATATTTTCTCGACCGGAACAAACTCAGGGAACGGGCGGTTTATGAAAACGATTATGACCTGATCAAAACCGAGTTTCTTGAAGGCAAGCTGACCGATACCCTGATCCGGAAACTCAAGCTGATCATCAAGACTCTCACCAAACCACTTGCCATCCGGTCATCCGGACTCTTCGAAGATTCGCTCAACCAGCCTTTTGCCGGGATCTTTGAAACCTACCTCATCCCCAACATTCATCCCGATCCCAAGGTCAGGCTTGAGCAGCTGATGAACGCCATTAAACTTGTTTATGCATCCGTTTATTCAAAAACGGCCAAAGGATACATTGAAGCCATCAACTACAAGATCGAACAGGAGAAAATGGCCGTGGTCATCCAGGAAGTGGTGGGGAACCATTTTGAAGACGTTTATTATCCCCACATCAGCGGCGTTGCCCAGTCATACAATTACTACCCGTTTGCCCATATGAAGCCGGAAGAAGGCTTTGCCGTGGCAGCACTCGGACTGGGCAGGTACGTCGTTGAAGGAGAACGCGCCTTCCGCTTTGCCCCCCAGTACCCGAACCTTGAGATCAACTCCCCTGCCGACCAATGCAAAGGGTCGCAGGTCTATTTTTATGCCGTCGACCTGAAAAAGAAAGATGTCAACCTCCTGGAAGGGGAAGATGCAGGCTTGCGGAAGCTCGACGTGGATGATGCCGAGCGGCACGGAACCCTGAAACACTGTGCTTCCGTATTTTCCTTCGACAACAACCGGATCATGCCGGGATTGAGTACCGCCGGACCGAGGGTCGTGAATTTTGCCGACATCCTGAAATACAACTACATCCCGCTTGCCAAAACCATTGAAGTTGTACTGGATGTTGTGAAAGAAGCGCTGGGTTCGCCGGTGGAGATCGAATTTGCGGTTGACCTGACCAAGGATGAAGACAATAAGGCATCTTTTTATGTTCTCCAGATAAAGCCGCTCATCGGCAATGCAACCGATTACAATGTCGATATGGATAAGATCGATCAGGAGAAGATCCTCCTTTATTCAGAAAAGGAGATGGGCAACGGGATGATGGATGATATCGATGAGGTGGTGTTTGTGGATCCCGATACTTTCGATAAATCGAAAACCATGGAGATGGCCGAAGAGATGGACAAGATCAATGCTGAGATGATCCGCGAAAACAAAAACTACATCCTGATCGGTCCCGGCCGCTGGGGTACCCGCGACCGCTGGATCGGCGTACCTGTAAACTGGCCGCAGATCTCCCATGCCAAAGTGATCGTGGAAACCAGCCTTGAAGGATTCCCGCTGGATGCCTCCTCCGGTTCGCATTTCTTTCACAATGTCACCTCCATGAATGTAGGGTACTTCTGTGTTCAGCCTGAACTGTCGCAGAGCTACATCCGGTTTGAGGTTCTGAAATCACAGAAAAACCTGCGGAAGACAAAATATTTCAGTATTGCTAAATTTGAGAAACCGCTCACGGTAAAGATGGATGGTAAAAAGCGGATATCGGTAATTACGTATTCGTAAAAAGGCAATAGGCATTAGGCATTAGGCATTGGGTATTAGGTATTGGGCATTAGGAACAATAACGTTAACAAATAAAAGTTAAGAGCTAAAAGTTTATTCTTCATTCTTCATTTTTCCTTTTTTATTATTTAAAAATGATTTTCCCTGTATAACTTTTCTTCCCATTTGATAAGATGACGTTATACATCCCTGTGGCCTGGGCACGAATATCAAAGGTTATCTTCCCTTCAGTTATAATGACCGGAACCTTTTGTATGACTTTCCCCTGCGAATCAAATAGTTTAAGTGTAAGCGATTTTTCATTTTTGAAATCCTCCGGAATGGTGATGTTACAAATACCGGTAGTTGGGTTTGCATAGATAAGTAGTTCGTTAGAGTTCTTCTTCAACGGTTCAACCCCACTTAGTATCGGAGAACATTTGGCGACAAACAAATCACTTTGTCCGCGTGAGGTAAATGTATTATTTCCAATTGTCAGAGTGCCATTAAAATCACCTGTAAAACAAACATTGTCTGATCCGTCGACTGCAACACCGTAAATAGCCCCATCACTATATTGCCTTACCCCGATATTATTTCCATCTGTTGCATATTTAGCGAGAAACATGTCATTAGCCGTTGGCGATGAAGTTAATACAATGTCTCCAAAATGAAGGGTGCCATGAAAATATCCTGCCACATAGATACTCCCATCTGAAGATGAAGTAATCGCCCAACCCCATGCCATCCATGAACTTTTTGTATTTGTCACCCAGGATAGATTACCATTTAAGTCATATTTAGCTATAAAACAATCCCCATAGTTTCCTATCTGTAATAAAGTGTCATACCCGAAGACCCCTGTCTTTGTATACTGACCGGTAATAAAAATATTATTTAAATGATCTGTCGTCATAGAGCCACAGGCTCCATCAGGTCCACTGGCAAGTTTGACCCAATTCAGGTTGCCTTGAGTGGTATAAGACGCAAGATAGGCGGCATTGATTCCGAAGTTAGTAAATGTAGCGGTATCGAAAACAACTGTACTACTATTGACCGCTCCCAAAACTAATAATGAATTGTTGGAAAAAAGTAAATTTATAGGAGAAGCTTCTGTATATGGATATCCTGAACCTTGAAAATTCTTGAACCGGAATTTTTGTTTTGCCCAGATTAAATTTCCGTTGGGATCATATTCAGCCAAAAATCCTCCTCTAGGGATGGTTGTCTGACCAAATGCAACATCGCTTTCGTTTGAGCCACTGATGTATATATTGCCATCGGGATCATAGGTAATGCCGAATGCCTGATCATCTCCAGTTCCACCCGCGGTTCTGTACCAGATAATATTGCCATCAAGATCCATCTTTAAAATAAAAACTGTGTTCTTTGAACCATGAAGTATTGTATCAGGCAAAACAAGATAATTATAAAATGAACCAGCTACGAGTAATTGGGCATTGATTGTATCGATTTTCATCGCGATTCCTCCATCTTCACCCTCGTTTGGGCCAATTCCTGCAGGTAAGTCAAATATCCATTTTTCATTCCCTGAATTATCATATTTAACAATAAACCAACAAGGATAAATTGTATCGGTGTTAAAAATGCAAGAATTACTTCTGGTAACGCCTGAAATATAAGTATTGCCATTTTTATCGCAAAAAATATGTCCTCCTCCATCATATGCTGTCCCACCTGCATGCGAAGACCATAAACATTCTTGTGTAAAACCATCAATTGTAATGAGGATTGAAAAAATTATGAAAATGAAATTTAGTGATAGAGGTTTCATGACTTTTGCTATTTGACGATAATTAATTTTTCTGTTTTGCTATAACTAGAATTGCTGAGTGTGATAAAATAGACTCCTTCATCAAATTCAGTGTACGTCTTCAAAACAATTTGCATAAGTAAGGCCTAATTTCATCTGTGTAGTTCAATCAAAGTTAGTGATTTTATTTACGCTACTTTTCCCAGGTATTTTTTCTCCAAATATTTCTTCCTCCGGATTTTCATTGTTTC